>JAFRCW010000028.1 GCA_017404145.1 Ruminococcus sp.
CCGTTCACCCTTCATCATTCACCTAAAGCATCCTGCTCTGTTCCGTTTTTGGAAAAAGAAACTCGTCTTGGATGAATATGCAATTATTCATAATCTTATGAATAAGTATGAATTCACCGTTTTTCAGCCCCTGACCTGAGCTGATTCCTTAAAAATGGCTTATCTAAGCCATTTCTGTGGGCAAAAGGACAATTTTATCCACTAAGCCCACGAGGAAGAGATGAAAACAATTTATTCATTTTTTAATCATGAGGTTGCCCTCAGAATACAGAATAATCCATTTCAATCCAATTATTCTCCTTAGCATTATAACAAAATAATTAAAAATAGTCAATAAGTTACAGCATAATTTATTCAAGCTGTAACAAATTTGTTATTTTGTATAGTTTTTATAATTCCGTTTGGTAAAAAAGACAATATTGTTGGGGAATTTCCGAACGGTGTGTAACGTATTACGGGAAGCTTTTATTATTCATTGTAGGGGAAAGTCTTGACTTTCCCGAACGGTGCGTAATGTATTGCGGGAGGGTCAAGACCCTCCCCTACGGTGGTGGTTTATTGCAGGAGGGTTTTATTATTTATTGTAGGGGAAAGTCTTGACTTTCCCGAACGTTTGTGCTATTATAATGTTGGTGATTATTATGACTTTACCATATCGAAAACCGACACGAATGACATGTTATGATTATGATACATCCGGATATTATTTTGTTACTATTTGTACAAAGGATAAAGAATGCCTGTTTTCACATTTAGTCAAAGGAGATGTTATCCTTCATCCAATAGGCATCATAGTAAAAAAACATATTTTGTCTCTCGGTAAGCATTATAATAATGTTTTTGTTGATAAGTATGTTATTATGCCGAATCATATTCATATGATTATTGTCATTTATAATGATTCAAATCATCACACGAATTTATCAAATGTAATCGGCTTGTTAAAATCAGGTATTTCAAGAGAAGTTAATAAAAGCATATGGCAAAGATCTTATTATGATCATATAATCCGTAATCAAAAAGACTATGAAGAAATTTGGAAATATATTGATAACAATCCTATGAATTGGAGTTTTTCATAATATCCGCGGGAGGGTCAAGACCCTCCCCTACTGTGGTGGTTTTTTGCGGGAGGGTCAAGACCCTCCCCTACTGTTTTATAAAAACCGACCTCCCGTGATGGGAGGTCGGTGCTGATATTATCAGTCTGATGTGTAGGGTAAAAGTGCCAGATGACGCGCACGCTTGATCGCGGTGGTCAGGTCACGCTGGTGAGCGGCGCAGGTGCCGGTCACGCGGCGGGGAAGAATCTTCGCTCGCTCGGACATATAGCGGCGAAGCCTGGCAATATCTTTGTAGTCGATGTGTTCGATCTTATCTACACAGAAACCGCATACCTTTCTGCGGCGGCGGTTGTTCATAGGTCTGTCTGCCATATGGATTCTCCTTTCGTAAAATAGGAAATTTTTGATGGAGTCATTGCGAGCCCTTCAGGGCGTGGCAATCCCCTTCTTTTCAATACTGTCCGCTAAAGAAAACGGTCGTAATGACAGGGGGATTCTCACGGGGCTTTGCCCCTCAGAATGACACTGCCATCAAAACGGTAAATCGTCGTCTAAAGGCATCTCCTGGAAATCAGCGGGCGAACCTGCCGAATAGGAAGGAGCGGGAGCCTGAGGCATCTGAGAGCCGTAGTCGTTGCGCGCGGGCTGTGCATAGCCGCCGCCGTAAGACTGAGAGGGATCTCTGCGCTCTCCGGTAAAGGAGACCTGATCCGCTACTACCTCGATCGCGGTGCGGTTCTGACCCTCGCGGGTCTGATACTGCCTAGACTGCAGCTGGCCGTCGATCGCGATCAAAGAGCCTTTGGAAAAATTTCTGCACACAAACTCGGCGGTGCTTCTCCACGCAACGATATCGAAGAAATCCGCCTGACGCTCAGCGCCCTGCTTGACATAGCTTCTGTCTACCGCGATGCGGAAAGAGGTCACGGAAATACCCGAGGTTGTGGTCTTTAATTCAGGGTCGGCAACTAAGCGGCCCATCAAAATTACTCTGTTTAACATAATTCAAATTCCTTTCGTTCCGGAGTATCAGATACTCCGTAAATATCATATATTCGTCTTATTCTGCCGCTTCTTCAACGGCTTCTTCTGCAGCTTCCTCAGCGGGAGCTTCTTCTGCGGGAGCCTCCTCTACGGGAGCCTCCTCTACGGGAGCCTCTTCTGCAGGAGCTTCTTCTACGGGAGCAGCTTCCTCGACAGGCTCTTCCTTGGCGATAACGACCTCGGCGCCCTCGGGCTTGCGGATGATCAATGAGCGGATCACGCCGTCCGTAATTCTGAAAATACGGTCAAGCTCCGCGGGGAAATCAGCTTCGCACTCGAAGTTGTAGAGTACGTAGTAGCCTTCTGCTTCTTTGTTGATCAGATAAGCGAGCTTGCGCTTGCCCCATTCGTCAACACTCTGCAGAGTGGCGTTAGACTCGATCAGGCTCTTGAACTTCTCAATAATCGCCTGAATACCGTCTTCTCCCTGCTTCATTGAAACTACCATTACTGCTTCATAGTTAGCTTTCAATGCCATAATTACACCTCCTCTTGGACTTGTTGGCACTGCTCTGATCAGAACAGCGCAAGGATAATCTTTTGATGAGCATAGTTACACTCATACTCTGCTATTATAACATCAATTTTTAATTTGTCAATCATTTTTTGCGGGAAAGCTGTAGGGCGGGGCTTGTCTCCCGCCGAGAGTCATCATTCAAATCAATTTATATGTAAGGATATTTGACGTTTGTATCGCTTCGCATAAAACGTCGCGGTAATAACAGCGTTTCGGCAGGAGCAAGCCCCCGCCCTACGAATCGTTATCATCGTTTTTTAACAGCAATAAACAGGATATGAACGCTGTGTTTCGGCAAGTCGAGGGCGCCTTGCCCTACGGTGTTATATCGGCGTTTCATAAAGTCGTAGGGAACGATGCCCTCATCGTTCCGCTACAATTGTTCGAACGAAGTGAGTGACCGTATTTACGTCACGGTAATATCGACGTTTCGGCAAGTCGAGGGCGCCTTGCCCTACGGTGTTAAATCGACGCTGCATAGAGTCATTCGGCACGATGTGGGCATCGTGCCCTACGGAAAAAATGCTCCCTTTACCAAAGGGAGCCTCGGCGGGAGGGTCAAGACCCTCCCCTACGATGTTTGTTTATTTTGCGGGAGGGTCAAGACCCTCCCCTACGATATTATAGATCCAGCTTGAACAGCTTCTTTGCGTTTTCCGATAGGATCAGACTGCGTTCTTCCTCAGTCAGATTCAGGCTGAAAAAGTTCTGAAGCTCCTTCTCGGGCGACCACATCGGATAGTCGGTGCCGAACAGCACACGCTCGGCGCCGTACCGGCGGATCAGCTCCTCTGTCTTTCCCAAGGGTAAGCCGAAGGGCATTGTCGAGGAACAGTCCACATACAGATTCGGGATATCGCACAGCGCCTTGGAAGCTTCTTCCCAGATCGACCAGCCGCCGAAATGCGCGCCGATCAAAGTGAGCTTGGTATAGATCTTCAATATCGGCACCAAACGGTTGGGATTGGAATAGTCATAGCGCTTGTCGCCGGTGTGCATCAGGATCGGGAGGTTGAATTCCTCACACAGCTCGTAGATTTTCAGACAGCGGTAGTCGTCGATCTTGAACTGCTGGATGTCGGGATGGAGCTTGATGCCGATGAGTCCCAGCTCCACCAAATGCTCCACATCCGCCCGAAGATCGTCCGAATCCGGATGCATTGTGCCGAGCCCCGTCAGTCTGCCGTTGGATTCCTTGACCGAACGGGCGATGAATTCATTGATGGAACGCACCTGCTTGGGCGTTGTCGCGACGGACTGAACGATACTGTGATCGATGCCGGAATGCTGATCCTGCACCACCAGATCCGCGGGTGTTCCCTTGCAGGCGGCGACGGTATCGTAAAATCTGTCAGTACCCGCTACCGCCTTATCGGCGATTTTCTCGGGATAGATGTGGCAGTGGGAATCAATGATATAGTAACCTTCTCTCATATCCAACTCCCCTATGCGGTCTCGATACCGGTGGCTTTCTGCAGACCGAGCTTCTCGATCGCGTCCTCACGCATTTTGTACTTCAAAATCTTTCCTGCGGCGTTCATCGGGAAGGTATCGACAAAGTCAACATATTTCGGCACTTTATGACGCGCCATATTCGCGCCGATGATCTTTTTCATCTCGTCCTCGGTCATGGTCTCCCCATCTTTAAGAATGACGCACGCCATGATCTCCTCGCCGTACTGCTCGGAGGGTACGCCGATGACCTGAACATCGGAAACCTGCGGGATCGTATAGATAAACTCTTCGATCTCCTTGGGATAGATATTCTCACCGCCGCGGATGATCATATCCTTCAAACGGCCGGTGATCTTGTAGTTGCCATCTTCGGTTTTGCAGGCGAGATCTCCGGTGTGGAGCCAGCCGTCTTTGTCGATCGCCTTGGCGGTCTCCTCGGGCATTTTATAGTAGCCCTTCATAATATTATAGCCGCGCGCGACAAACTCGCCGGTAACATTCGGAGGACACTCCTCCCCTGTCTCGGGATCGATGATCTTACACTCGATCTCGGGAAGCTCTTTGCCGACGGTGGTAACTCTGACCTCCACGGAATCCTCGGTGGAGCTCATCGTACAGCCGGGAGACGCCTCTGTCTGTCCGTAAACGATGGTGATCTCGGTCATATTCATTTTGTTGACGACGTCGTTCATCGCGGAGATCGGACAGGGAGAGCCCGCCATAATACCGGTTCTCATATAGGAGAAGTCGGTCTTGGGGAAGTCCTCGTGCTCCAGCATCGCGATAAACATCGTCGGAACGCCGTGGAATGCGGTGATATGCTCGTTGTTGATGCACGCCAAAGCGGGCTTCGGCGAGAAATACGGCAGCGGCAGCATGGTCACGCCGTGTGTCACGGACGCGGTCATCGCCAGCACCATACCGAAGCAGTGGAACATCGGCACCTGGATCATCATACGGTCCGCAGTGGAAAGATCCATACGGTCGCCGATATTCTTGCCGTTGTTGACAATATTATAGTGGGTCAGCATAACGCCTTTGGGAAAGCCTGTCGTACCGGAGGTATACTGCATATTGCAGACGTCGTCTTTGCTGACCTGAGAAGCCATTCGAAGCACTTCGGACTTCGGCGTCTTGGACTTGTATTCCAGCGCCTTTTCCCAAGTCAGACATCCCTGCTGTTCAAAACCGACGGTGATCACATTTCTCAAAAACGGCAGACGCTTCGCGTGGAGCTGTTCACCTTCTTTGACATTCTCCAGCTCGGGACACAGCTCGCGGATGATCTGTCCGTAAGAGGTAAACTTATCGCCGTAAGTGATCACGAGCGTATGGGTATCGCTCTGCTTTAAAAGATACTCCGCCTCGTGAATCTTGTAGGCGGTATTCACGGTTACCAATACCGCGCCGAGCTTGACGGTAGCCCAGAACGCAATATACCACTGGGGAACATTCGACGCCCATACAGCAACATGGGAACCCGCCTTTACGCCTAAGGATACCAATGCTCTGGCAAAATCGTCCACATCGTCGCGGAACTGGCTGTAGGTTCTGGTATAATCCAGCGTCGTATATTTAAAGCACAGCTGATCGGGGAATTCCTCTACCATACGGTCGAGGACATCGGAGAAGGTCGCTTCGATCAGCGTCTCTTTCTTCCAGACGAACTTACCGGTATGGCGGTTATTATAATACAGTGCGCTTTCGTTCTTCGAGGTATCGGAAAAGCGGCTCATAAAGCTGATAAACTGGGAGAAAATGATCTCCATATCATCCAGCTCCGGAAAATACTTCGGATCCCAGACAAGAGAGATAAAGCCGTCGTAGTTGACCGAACGCAGCGCTTTCATCATATCCTCGATCGGAAGATCGCCCTCGCCTAAGAGACGGTACTCGATGCCCTCGTCGGTCTTGACTGCGTCGTTGAGATGCACGTGTCTGACATAGGCGCCGAGGTTTGAAATGATTTTTGCGGGGCTTTCTCCGGCGGCAAAATACGCCGCGGACATATTCCACAGGGAAGCAACATAATCGCTCGCGAAATATTCCAAGGTATCCCTGAGCAGCGCAGTATCGGCAAAGATACCGGCAGTCTCGATCAACAGTGTTATTCCTTCACTCTGCGCGGCGGGAAGCACCTCTTCAATGATCGTCTTGACATTAGCGACCGCAGAGGAAATATCCTCGTTCGCTTCCGCTCTGAGTCGGATGTTCGGGATCCGCAGATTAGAGGCGATCTCCATACACGCCTTGATCTCGTCTATCGAATTATCGTTTAATTCTGAATTAGAAATATCAGCGATCGCATCAATACAAGGCAAGCTCAGATTCTTTTCATAAAGCTTTCTCAATGTCTGCGCCGCGGTGTGGCTGTGAAAAGCGCCGTCCTTCGCGGTAAACAGCTTATTATGGATATTATGAGGCTCAATACCCTCAAATTTCAGATATTCGGCAATCTCACAAAATTCTTCAAAAGAATTATTATGCCAGCCTTTGGTGGAAAAAGAGAACTTCATACTTAATCCTCCTCATAAACGATTTTGTTGACAGCGTTCAGATAGGCTCTGATCGACGCGCCGATGATATCGGTGGAAACACCGGTGCCGGAATAGATCCTGCCGCCGGTGCGCAGACGAACCAGCGCGTTGCCCATCGCTTCTTTCTCTCCGGTGACGGTCTGAATACGAAAATCATCGAGTTCAAAATGTCTGCCCAAGATAGCATCAAGCGCCTTGAATGCGGCGTCGATCGGACCGTCGCCGGTGGAAATGCCGTCTACTTCCCTGCCGTTTTTAAGCAGCTTGATCTGGGCGGACGCGGTGATGATATTTCCGGAATTGATGACATAGCTGGAAAGCTCATAGGTAGAGGGCACCTGCAGAGCAGAGGACGCAACGATCGCATCCAGTTCCTTTAAGGTGACTTTCTTCTTTCTGGCGATCCTGCGGAACTCGGAATAGACCTTGTCGGTGTCCTCATCGGAAAGATCATAGCCGAGTTTTGTAATGTTCTCTGTGACCGTGTCCTTTGTGTCGTTGATATCCAGAACAACAGGTGCTTCTTCTACCGTCACGGAAGTCACAGGAGACGTCTGCGCGCTGTCGGAGCTGATGATCCATTCGATCTGATCGATCACGCGATGCAGCTCTGTAGAACGAATCGAATATTCAAAATCATAATTTTCTTTCAAAGAACTAATCATCGCACCGAAACCTCTCAGAGGAGTAATATCTCCCTGTACGGAGGTCTTAACGCAGGACGCGCCTTTCTGTACGGAAAGGATAGACGCGGCAACGGAAAGCGCAGTCTTTCTGTTGCAGGATACGCCTACGGGTACTGAAAGTGCAGTCGTGTAATTCTCAACAAAAGAGGCAAAGTCATCAGGCAGCATAATACAGGCTGTATCACAAAGCGTTACCAAAGTTGTGCCTGCCGCTACAGCGGTATCCACCGCTTCTTTGAGAAAATCAGGCTCAGCTCGGGTGGCGTCAACGGCGCAGAACTCAACGTTGTCACAATATTTTTTTGCTTCTTCTACCATCGAACGGATATAATCGCACATCTTGTTCTGCTTGATATGAAGCGAGTATTCCATAATTGCGGCGGTAACGGGCAGCTCGATACGAATCCTGCCGCGTTCGGTATTCTTCAGAGAATCGGCGGCGGCGCGCACGCTGTCTAAAGACTTAGCGGCAGCAACGGAAATCACAGAATTCTTCACAAAGGTGGAGATCGTTCGGATCAAAAGTGTATCCGCCTTTGCGCTCGTGATCTCGGGAAGCTCTATCGCATCCACAGAGAGCCTCTCGAGCTTTCTGGCGATCTCGAGCTTCTCCTTGAAGGATAATGCGTTTTGCTCCGCGCAAAGTGTCGTGTCAAAGATTTGGATCTGTTTCATACATATACCTCTTTTACTTATGAAATATGAAAAATGAAATATGAAATGTGAAGGGAGGGCTCTGCCCTCACTTGATTATGAAATATGATAAATGAAATATGAAATGTTAATGGTTTTGATAAATAAAAACGCCCCGAGGTCACAATCGACCTCAGGGACGAAAAATCGCGGTACCACCCTGATTACCGTAAAATACGGTCACTCACCGAGCTCTGACAAGCTCTCTGCCATGATAACGGGACACGCCGTAGCCGCTTACTGAGGTTCAGCGACTCTGCTCCGAAATGAGACTTCTTTGATACTCTCATACCGCCTCACACCCTCCGACGGCTCTCTGAAATGACGAAATATCAAGAATAATTTCATCAACGCATTTAAACTTACTGTATTCTAGCACTTTAGAATCATTTTGTCAACAGGGAATTTTGACATTTTTGAAATCACTATTCCAGATTTTCCCGGTCGATTTTATCCAAACGGTAGTAATATTCTCTGTCGTGTTCTCCGATTTCCCGCATGACACGGCAGGGATTGCCGACAGCTACCACATTCTCGGGAATATCCTTCGTAACAACGCTGCCCGCGCCGATCACGCTGTTTTTGCCGATGGTAACGCCCGGAACGATCACTGCGCCCGCGCCGATCCAGACATTCTCGCCGATATGGACGTCGCGGTTATACTGCAGTCCTTTTGCGCGAAGCTCGGGATCGATCGGATGGTTGGCGGTAGCAACGGTCACGTTCGGTCCGAACATCACCTTATCACCGACAAAAATATGCCCATCATCCACTAAGGTCAGATTGGAATTCGCGTAAACATAATTTCCGAAATGCACGTGACTGCCGCCGTAATTCGCGTGAAACGGCAGCTCAATATAACAGTGATCCCCGCATTCGGCAAAGACCTCTTTCATATAGGCTTCTTTCGCTTTCCTGTCAGAGGGTTTAAGCTGATTAAATTCCCACAGCTTATCCTGAAAAGGGATCTGCTTGATCATTATTTCTTCATCACAGGGATTATAAATCAAGCCCTGCTTCATTCTTTCCGATTGTGACATATATATTCTCCTTTATTATTCTAATAGAGAAAAATCGGAGACGGTAAAAACTGCGCCTCCGATAATTTTTATATTCAGATCTCTACGGTCCAGCCGAAGGTATCCTCGAGCTTGCCCCACTGGATACCGGTCAGGGTATCATAGAGGTGCTGTGTCAGCTCGCCGATCTTGCCGCCGCAGACGGTGTACTTATGATCCTTGTAGCACAGCTCGCCGATGGGAGAAACAACAGCCGCGGTGCCGCAGCCCCATGCTTCTTCGAGGGTTCCGTCCGCCATCGCGCCGGTGAGTTCCTCCAAAGAGAGCAGTCTCTCGGAAACATTGTAGCCCTCACTCTTGAGCACTTCGATGATCGACTTTCTGGTAATACCGGGAAGGATAGAACCGGTGAGCTTGGGAGTAATGATCTCTCCGTTGATCTTGAACATAACGTTCATCGCGCCGACTTCTTCGATATACTTGCGCTCCACTCCGTCGAGCCACAGAACCTGAGAATAACCTTTAAGCTCCGCTCTCTCGCCCGCGCGGTTGGACGCAGCGTAGTTGCCGCCGCACTTCGCATAGCCGGTGCCGCCGCGAACTGCTCTGACATCCTCGTCCTCGATCATAATCTTAACAGGGTTGATGCCCTCTTTGTAGTAAGAACCGACAGGAGAAGCGATGATAATAAACTCCGCGTTATGAACCGCGTGAACGCCTAAGCTCTCGTCGTTGCCGAACATAAAGGGGCGAAGATACAGAGAGGTACCCTCGGCAGAGGGAGTCCAATCCTGCTCTAAACGGACAAATTCTTCCAAAGCATAGAGCGCATCCTCTTCGGGGAGCTGAGGCAGGCAGAGACGCTCCGCGGAATTGTTCATTCTGCGGATGTTCTCGATGGGTCTGAACAGCTGAACCTTGCCGTCCGCTCTTCTGTACGCCTTTAAGCCCTCGAAAATCTCGGAACCGTAGTGAAGCACGGTAGAAGCGGGGTGGATAGAGAGGTTCTCAAAGGGAACGATTCTCGCATTATGCCAGCCCTCTTCCCTGCTGTAGCTCCACATAAACATATGATCGGTAAAAATCTTACCGAAGCCCAGAGTAGAAGGATCGGGCTTTTCGGCGGGATTCGGATTTTTCGTGATCTTGATATCTAACATAGTTTATTCCTCCTCAAAAGTTTTGCCTAAAGTGATCGCCTTGAGGTTGACGTCTTTCATATCGGCGTGACGCGCAGAAATCACCTTGGAGAGAGCAGCGTTGATGCCGTCCTCGTTATAATCGTCGAGCAGCGCCATCAGCTTACCGACGATGATCATATTGGCAAGATTGCCGAGTTGATTATCGGATGCAAGGCGGGTCGCGGGGATATAGCAAACCTTGACATCGTCGCGCTTGACCTTGCGTTCAATCAAGGTGGAATCGGCGATAATCAGACCGCCGGGCACTACAGCGTCCTCAAAACGGTCTAAGGACGGAAGGTTCATCGCAACCAGCACGTCGGGATTGGAAACGATCGGAGAGCCAACAGGAGTATCGGATACGATGACCGAGCAGGAGGCAGTGCCGCCGCGCATCTCGGGACCGTAGGAAGGAAGCCAGCTTACCTGCTTCTCTTCAAGCAGACCTTTATAGGCTAAGAACTTGCCGGCAAACAGGATACCCTGACCGCCGAAGCCGGAAAACAGCATTTGTTTTGTTGCCATTATTCTCCCTCCTTTTCTGCGGTTCTGTCTTTATATACGCCTAAGGGGTAATAAGGGATCATATCGGAATCAATCCATTCAAGCGCCTTCTTGGGAGTCATACCCCAGTTGGTCGGGCAGGAGGAGATCACTTCTACCAGAGAGAAGCCTTTGCCGTCGATCTGGTTCTGGAACGCCTTCTTGATCGCCTTCTTAGCAGCGCGAACATTCTTGACGTTGTTGACGGTCACGCGGGCAAGATACTCGGGACCTTCCAGCTCAGAAAGCATCTCACAGACCTTGATCGGATAGCCGCAGTGCTTGACGTCTCTGCCGTAGGGAGAGGTCTGGGTGACCTGACCCGGTAAGGAAGTCGGCGCCATCTGGCCGCCGGTCATACCGTAGATCGCGTTGTTGATGAAGATAACGGTGATGTTCTCGTTTCTCGCCGCGGCATGAACAGTCTCCGCCATACCGATGGAAGCAAGGTCGCCGTCGCCCTGATAGGTAAAGACGATATGATTCTCGGGATCGGCTCTCTTGACGCCGGTAGCGACCGCCGGCGCTCTGCCGTGAGCGGCTTCGATCATATCACAGTTAAAATAGTTATATGCCATAACGGAGCAGCCGACAGGAGCGATACCGATGGTCTTGCCTTCGATACCGAGCTCGTCGATCACCTCTGCAACCAGACGGTGAATAATGCCGTGGGTACAGCCGGGGCAATAATGCAGCGGAACGTCAATCAGCGCATGAGGCTTATCAAATACTACCATTATTCATTCCCTCCGTTCACTTTGATAATAGAATCCAGCACCTGCTTGGGATCGGGGATCATTCCGCCCGCGCGGTTGCACAGATAAACAGAACGCTTACACTCGGACGCAAGTCTGACGTCCTCGATCATCTGACCCATCGAAAGCTCGACGGAGATAAACGCCTTGCAGTGGTCTGCCGCCGCTTTGAAGGGAGCCTTCGGGAACGGCCAGAGGGTGATGGGACGGATGAGACCCGCTTTAATACCCATCTTTCTCGCTTCGTCTACCGCGTTCTTAGATACTCGCGCAGCAATACCGAAAGCGGCTAAAACGATATCGGCGTCCTCCACCATATATTCTTCATACATGGTCTCGTTCTCTTCGATGATCTTGTAGCGATCATAGCGGGCAAAGTTGAACTGCTCGAGTTCCTCGGGAACCAGAGACAAAGAATTGACGATATTATGCTCGCGAGCCATCTGGGTACCGGTGGTCGCCCAAGGCTTTTCGGGAGCGGGTTTGACGTCAAAGTCAAGAGATACCGGCTCCATCATCTGACCCATGGTGCCGTCGGCAAGGATCATCGAGGTCATTCTGTAGGTATCGGCAAGCTCAAAGCCTTTAACCGTCAGCTGTGCCATTTCCTGTACGGATGCGGGAGCGAGTACGATCATATGATAATCGCCGTGACCGCCGCCGCGGGTCGACTGGAAGTAATCACTCTGGCTGGGTTGGATACCGCCGAGTCCTGGGCCGCCGCGCTGGACGTTGACGATCAGAGAAGGCAGATCGGAACCTGCTAAGTAGGACAGTCCCTCGCCTTTCAGGGAAACACCGGGAGATGATGAAGAAGTCATCACTCTCTTGCCGGCAGAAGCTACGCCGTAGACCATATTGATCGCGGCGATCTCGGACTCCGCCTGCAGGAAGCATCCGCCGATCTTCGGCATTTTCTTCGCCATATAAGCGGCGATCTCTGTCTGAGGAGTGATCGGATAACCGAAGTAGTGGCGGCAGCCCGCGATAATCGCCGCTTCCGCGATCGCTTCGTTACCTTTCATCAAAATCTTTTCGCTCATTTCTTCACTACCTTTCCACCTTAATAATACAGTCGGGACACATCATCGCGCAGGATGCGCAGCCGATGCATTTTTCCATATCAACGCACTCGGCAGGGTGATGACCCTTCTTGTTGATTTTGTCTGTCGCAATACGCAGGATCCCTTTGGGGCACGCGTCAACGCACAGAGCACAACCCTTACAGTTGTCGGTTTTAAATGTAAGCTTAGCCATATACATTTCCCCCTTATATTATTTATAAATAATTGTTAAATCGGTTTTTTCTGCAATACCATTCCCATCAAGGGAGATATCTGATCTTTCAAATCGTCATACAGCGATTCTTTCACGGTGGTAAGCGCTACGGGAAGTCCGGACTTCTGTGACACCTCATCGGCGTATTTCATCGATGAAAGAACATCTTCGGCAGTGGTTTCTTCCGCGAGATTCGAATTGTTGATGATACCGGTAAACGGAATCCCGCACGCTCCTTCGATCTCCCGCATCACTTCAATGGTAGAATCCGCGTCGGGCGTCAGAGGACGGAACTTATTAATAACCATCAGCATTTCATAGTCGTTCTCAGATTTGATCAGCTCGCTGAGTCTGCCGAGCGCCAAAGCGCCTCTGTCGTCGCCGCCGATATCAAGCACAACCGTAAGTTCTTTATCGTCGGTGATAGAATAGAGATCGGCGGGCATCGAAGGCAAATCAACGTTAGAGGAGGCGAAGTCTGAGCAGATCAGCCGGATCCCTTTTTCCTCAAATTCTTTGTCGGAATCCTTGGAACGGAAATAAGGATTAACAATATCCAGATCCGCTACCGCTACGTTTTTACGTTGCTCTGCAAGCTCAAACGCCATATTCACGGCGATATTGGTCTTGCCGGAGCCGTAATGACCGCAGAGAATGGTAAGTCTCTTGTAGTTCATGATATCACTTTTTCTTTTCAATTTATATCATATCACAGCAGGTTACGCTGGATCTTGCCGCTGACGGTTTTAGGCAGAGAATCACGAAACACAACGATTCTCGGATATTTATAAGGAGCGGTGTGAGTCTTGACGTAGTTCTGGATCTCTTTCTTGAGTTCCTCGGTGCCCTCGGTACCCTTGACAAGCACGATGGACGCCTTAACTACCTGACCTCTGATCGGATCGGGAGCCGCGGAAACACCGCATTCTAAGACATATGGCAGTTCCATGATAACGGACTCGATCTCAAAAGGTCCGATACGATAGCCGGAAGATTTGATAACGTCGTCCGCTCTGCCGACATACCAGTAGAAGCCGTCTTCATCTCGCCAAGCCAGATCGCCGGTGTGATAATAACCCTGTCGCCATGTCTTTTTTGTTGCCTCAACGTCATTATAATAGTATACGGCAAGACCACAGGGCATTCCCTTGGAAATATCGATCACGACCTCACCGGGTTCGCCGTCGGGAACCTCGTTGCCGTCTTTGTCGATCAGATGAATGTTGAATATCGGAGAAGGCTTTCCCATAGAACCGATTTTATGAGGCGCGCCGACCATATTACAGATGATAACGGCGGTCTCTGTCTGACCGAAGCCTTCCATGATCTGTAGGCCCGTCGCTTTCTCAAATTGACGGTATACCTCGGGATTGAGCGCCTCGCCCGCGGTAGTCATACGCTTGACAGAGGAAAGATCATACTTAGAGATATCCTCCTTGATCATCATTCTGAGCATCGTCGGAGGCGCGCAGAAGGTGGTAATGTTATATTTCTTGAACATCGGAAGGATGTCCTCGGCGTGGAAGCGATCAAAGTCATACACAAACATCGGCGCTTCACACAGCCACTGGCCGTAAAGCTTGCCCCATGCGGCTTTCGCCCAGCCGGTGTCGGATATCGTGAAGTGCAGACCGTCGGGATCCACGTTGTGCCAGAACTTTGCGGTCTGGAAGTGGCCTAAAGCGAGTTTATGGCTGTGAGCGGCGATCTTCGGATAACCCGAAGTGCCGGAGGTAAAGTACATCAGCATCAGATCGTCGCCGCAGGGAGAATCAGGTCTTCTCTTAAAATGAGAGGAGAACATAGTCGACTCTTCGTCGTAGTTTCTCCAGCCTTCTCTCTCACCGTTGACAATGATCTTTTTGATCTGAGGGAAGTTCTCACAGGCGATATCCACTTCTTTGGCAGTGTCGCCGTCGGCGGTACAAAGGATCGCCGAAACGCCTGCCGTTTTGAAGCGGTATTCAAAATCGTGCGCCTGCAGCTGGTTTGTTGCGGGAATGGCGATCGCGCCGAGCTTATGTAAACCGATGATCGCAAACCAGAATTGATAATGGCGCTTGAGCACCAGCATCACGCGGTCGCCGCGCTCGATACCCATACTCTTGAAGTAATTCGCCGCCTGACAGGATTTATGACGTACATCGGTAAAGGTAAAGCGGCGTTCGGTCTTATCCTGAGAGATATGGATCATCGCCAGCTTATCGGGGTCTCTGTAGGAAATCTCGTCAATAACGTCAAAGCCGAAGTTGAAACGGTCGGTATTCTTGAACTCCACCTTGGTAGGTGTACCGTGCTCGTTGACCTCATAATCAACAAAGTTATGATAAACTCTCTCTTTTTCTTTGGTATCGGCAGTGAGGACGGTCTTGTCCTGGATCTTTTCCTGCGGCTGCAGTTCGGGGATCGGCTCACCCGTAGGATTGAGGACGATCGCATAGAAAATGCAGTCCTGACCGTTCACTGCAATCATACCGTGAGGCGTATCGGAATCATAGTAGATGGAGTCGCCGGGGCCTAAGACTTCCTTATGCTCGCCGACCTGTACCATCAGGCTGCCCTCTACAACGATATCGCACTCCTGTCCTTCGTGAGTGGTCAGCTCGATATCACGCTTCTCTGCCTCGGGGTCATATTTTGTCCTGACATACAGCGGTTCTGCAATACGGTTCTGGAACGCGTACGCTAAGTTATAGTAGGTCATACCGTGCGCCTGAGAAACCTTCTGTCCGGTGCCTCTACGGGTAACGGTATAAGACTTCAATGTCGGAGAATAACCTTCGATGATATCGGTAACATTCACATTAAGCGCCAGCGCACAGCGATAAATAAACGCAAAGTTCAGATCCTGTTCGCCGGACTCACAGAGAATATATTCTTCAACGCTGACGTCGGTTTTTCGCGCCATTTCCTCAACGGTAAGACCCAAAAGCTCTCTGAGCTCCCGGATACGGGCAGCCATCTCTCCTATTTTGTAGTCTAAAGCTGTCATTTTTCTCATACTATCTTCCTCTTTCAGCGGGACGAAAAAAGCACCCGTCCCAAAGTTATGACTTTGAGACGAGTGCGTAAACACCCGCGGTACCACTCAAATTGCGCGCTGATATCTCAGCATCGCCTCTCAGGGTCTGACAACCCGTATACCTTTACGCAGTAATCACGGAGGAGTTCTACTAACGCAAAACGCTTTCTTCTCCCCGGCTCAAAAGCTACAAACACAGAAGCCGTCACAGAAACTCGCACCAACCGTTTCTTCTCTGAGTGACAACAGGCTGCGCCCTCTTCGTCATCGCCTTTCAAATGCAATTAATAATGTATCACAACTTTTGGTATTTGTCAATAAGAATTTATTAGAAAATTTGGATGTTCTGACGAAAGATTTTCATCTTATTATAGTTTATTGCGCTGAATCTTGCCGCTGATGGTCTTGGGCAGAGAATCGCGGAACACAACGATTCTCGGATATTTGTAGGGTGCTGTGTGGGTCTTGACGTAGTTCTGGATCTCTTTCTTGAGCTCTTCCGTACCCTCTGTACCCTTTACGAGAACAACGGAAGCCTTGACGACCTGACCTCTGACCTCGTCCGGGGCGGCGGATACGCCGCACTCGAGAACATAAGGCAGCTCCATAATGACAGACTCGATCTCAAACGGTCCGATACGGTAGCCGGAGGACTTGATGACGTCGTCAATTCTGCCGACATACCAGTAGTAACCGTCCTCATCGCGCCAAGCGGTATCACCGGTGTGATACATACCGTCGTGCCAAGCGTTCTTGGTCGCTTCTTCGTTTCCGTAATACTCCTTGAAGAGACCGCAGGGAACGCGCTTGTCGGTTCTGATCACGATCTCACCCGGTTCGCCGTCGGGAACGGGATTTCCGTCGGGATCAACGATGTCGATATCATAACCGGGGATCGGCTTGCCCATCGAACCGATCTTCGGAACGGTACCGAACAGATTACCGATGGTAAGGGTGGTTTCTGTCTGACCGAAGCCCTCCATAATTCTCAGTCCTGTCGCGCGCTTGAACTGGCGGAACACCTCAGGATTGAGCGCTTCGCCGGCGGTCGTCATATGGACAACCGAGGACAGATCATACTTAGAGATATCCTCTTTGATCATCATTCTGAGCATGGTAGGCGGCGCGCAGAAGGTAGTGATATTATATTTCTTGAACATCGGAAGAATGTCCTCCGCGTGGAAGCGGTCAAAGTCGTATACGAACACCGCGCCCTCAGAGAGCCACTGGCCGTAGAGCTTGCCCCACAGCGCTTTGCCCCAGCCGGTGTCGGAGATGGTAAAATGCAGGCCGTCGGGATCGACGCCGTGCCAATACTTCGCAGTCACATAGTGACCGAGCGCGTACTTATAGCTGTGAGCGGCGATCTTCGGATAACCGGTCGTACCGGAGGAGAAGAACATCACCATCGTATCGTCGCCGCAGGGAGTATCCACCGTGCGGTAGAAGTGGGCAGAGAAAAGATCAAACTCTTCGTCAAAGTTCTTCCAGCCGTAGCGGGATCCTCCGACCAGCACCTTGGTCTTGAGGGTCGGAGAGGTCTTTTGCGCTTCGTCTACTGCGTCGGCAACTGCGCCGTCAGCGGTAGCGACGATCGCAGACACACCCGCCGCGTTAAAACGGTACTCAAAGTCGTGCGCGAGCAGCTGGTTGGTCGCGGGGATCGCGATCGCGCCGAGCTTATGCAGTCCGAGGATCGCAAACCAGAACTCATAGTGACGCTTGAGCACCAGCATCACACGATCGCCCTTCTTAATGCCGAGGCTCTTGAAGTAGTTCGCCGCCTGGTTGGATTTGCGTTTCATATCGTTAAAGGTGAAGCGGCGTTCCAGATGATTCTTATCGATATGGAGCATCGCCAGCTTATCCGGGTTCATCTTTGCTATCGCGTCAACACAGTCGAAAGCAAAGTTGAATTTATCTTCATTCTTAAAGCTGATCGCCTTGAGATAACCGTTTTCGTCCTCAATGGTACGGACAAACTGTTCGGATACGACAGACTTCTTCGCGATATGAGCGCGCATCAGCTCGTCTTCTTTCTCCTCGTGCTCCTTGTCGCCGGGAAGAATGATCGCCATAAAGGTGCAGTCCTTACCGTCTACCGCGATCATCCCGTGAGGAGTAGCCGAATTATAATAGATAGAATCGCCCGCGGCGAGCGTCTCGGTATGCTCTCCGATCTGGATCTTCATCTTGCCGGAAATCACATAGTCAAATTCCTGACCGTTATGCTTAGTCTTATGGATCGGCTTATTCTGTAAAGCCTCGTTATACTCATATTTGCAGAAATACGGCTCGGCGATCTTGTTCTTAAACATCGGAGCGACGTTTACGATAGAGATGCCCTCTTCCTCGGCGGTCTGGCGACCGCCTCCGGCACGGGTGACGGTATAGCTCTTGAGTCTTGCCGACTCACCCTCGAGCAGATCGGTGATACCGATGCCGAACGCCAAAGCGCACTTGTGGATAAAAGTAAACGGAAGATCCGCTTCTCCGTTCTCATACGCTTCATACTCAGCGCCGGTGATCTCGGTCTTTTCCGCCATTTCGGACACGGTAAAGCCGGAGATCTCGCGCATCTCTCTGATTCTTTTGGCTACCTCTAATAATTCCTTGGTTTCTATAGCTGACATAATGTTTCCTCCCATAATCAATATACCGGAATAACACTGAATACGTTTTTCTGCACTTTGAAGATACCTATGCGATAAGAACAAAACGATGCGGGCGTCGTTCCCAACGGCGGGGACAAGCCCACGCCCTACAACATGAAAAAACACTCGCCTCAAAACTTTGAGACGAGTGTGAAAATCACATCCGCGGTACCACTCAAATTGCGGTCATATAACCGCCGCTTATCGGAGTCTATCAACTCCTATGCATTAACGCAGCAATCACGAAAGGTATCTACTTGGCATATGCCGTTCGGACCTTCAGCTCGGGAGCGATGGGTCTGATAGATTCGTTCTGCCGGTCTCGCACCAACCGCCGGCTCTCTGAAAGAACTACTCTGACCGTCTCCGTCACAGCTTTTTCAGTTCTCTCATAATGTATCACAACTTCTCTTTTTTGTCAATAAGAATTTTACCAAATATAATTTCTTGTCATATATCAACAACGGAGTGTTTGAAAAAGATTTTATTTCTGCCAATATGATGAATAGCAATTGACAGATACCAAATATAAAAGGTATAATACGAAGCGAAATAACAATCATTACGGAGAAACCGATGAACATCTACGCCAAAATCGCCGCTTTTGTGATCGCCTACGCGATAGAATCTGCCGCGCTGTACTTCCTTTTTGATAAGGCGGGAGAAAAGAGCTATAAGGGACTGATTCCCGTAGTGAGATACCATACCCTGTTCAAAGTCGTATGGCACTCGGCGTATTTTTATCCTTATATTGTTCTGAGCATCGCTTTGAAGATACTAAACTATTTTATCGATATCCTGTTATCCTATGAAGAAATGAGTATTGCGCTGATAATGTTCAGCTTGGTATATCTCGCGGTAGGGATCGTCTCGGCGATTCTGTTCATTATGCTGCAAATCAAAACAGCCAAAGCGTTCTCGCGCTCCAAAGGCTTTACGGTAGGACTGGTGCTGCTGCACATCATATTCCTCTATATTCTGACTTTTTCAAAAACAACTAAATATATCGGTCCGCAGGACGAAGACGATTCATAATGCATAATTCATAATTCATAATTTATAATAATTTTCATAAGTTGACTTTTTCTTACTTGACAGAGAATTCAAACGGGAACTATAATGAGATAAACAACATCCAGGAGGAATCGTTATGGAAAATCCGGAAGTATATTATGTAAATAACAGCCCCGCGCCAAAAAAAGGCTTTGCCATCGCGGGACTGATCCTCGGTATCGCGTCGGTCGTACTGGGATATGAGACTTGGTATCTCGGCGTTGCCGCAGGCGTGGTCGGACTGATCCTCTCGATCCAAGCGAAAAAAAGCTACGAAGCGGCAGGGATGAAAAGCGGTATGGCGACAGCCGGCTTTATCCTTTCTATTGTCGGACTTGCTGTTTCCTGCTTCGGGCTGGTGATGTGCATCACGTGCGGCGGATGTCTGATGTCGGCAGGTACAGGCGCTCTTACCGAAGGGCTTGTAGACGGCGATCTTCCCAGTGATATCGCAAAAGACATTGCGGACAGCCTAGGCAGCGCGGCAAGTGATATTGCCGAGGGTCTTGGCGGCGCGGCAAGCGATATTGCCGAAGGCTTGGGAGAAGCGGCAAGCGAGCTGGCTCAGGCGGCTACCGAAATATCAGGTGTTATGTAAAGTAAAGAGAGAAGGGTTTTTTCCTTCTCTTTTTTTGCAAAATTTACTTTTGTTATTTCAAAAAAGCCGGAATATATAGTGTTATATACTCAGAATTCATCTAAATGTAGAATAGTATATATGGTAAGACTTGACAATCGCGATTTGTTGGAGTATAATCGTCGTATGATGATGGGGATATCATCAAATACTACATAGGAGGAAATCAAAATGCAAAACACAAAAACTTTAGCTATTGTTGGTTTAATTCTTGGTATCGTAACCATAGTCGCCAGCTGGTTTTGGATTGGCTGCTTTATCGCTATCGTTACCGGTATCGTAGGTATCATCCTCAATGCTAAGGCGAAGAAGGGTCTTCAGGCTAACGGCGAGAAGACTGCTATGGCTGTTGTAGGTCTCATTCTTTCGATCGTAGGTCTCGTATGCGGCGTTATTATGTCCATCGTTTACGCTTGCACTGCTTGCGCAGCAGCTGCTCTTACCCAGGCTGCCAGCGACGGTACTCTCGAGTCCGCTCTTAACGGTCTCAGCGATGAGCTTGGCAGCGAGCTCGGCGACGCGCTCACTTCCGCGCTTTCATAATCGAAACAAACATTCTGTAATGCAGTCGGCTCAGGTCGGCTGCATTATTCTTTTCCGGAATAATATTTGCGATGATCTATATTATAATATCGTAGTATGCATAATATCACGGGAGGGTCAAGACCCTCCCCTACAGTATCTTTGAAGGGTGTTGCTATGTTTCCTACCATTGAGGTATTCGGCAGAGAGATCGGTATGTACGGCATTTGCGTCGCCGTAGGGCTTTTGCTGTGCGGTTTTGTCGGTACATTGCTGGCAAAAAAATTCGGCATCGTCTTTGAAGACTTTATCATTGTATTTATGGCGGCGCTGATCGGACTGTTCCTATTTGCGCATATCGTCTATGCGATGACAAATATCCCGCTGATCATTGTCGCATTCAAGTATATCGACAAGCTATGGTTCAAACCGTTTATGACGCTGATCGGTCAGGCTGTGGGCGGTATGGTGTTCTACGGAGGCTTCATCGGAGGCGGACTGGGCATCGTCATCTATACGCATTTCTCCAAGCTGATGAAACGGGAGAATGTTCTCGACGTTTACGCGGTGCTGATCCCGCTGTTCCACACCTTCGGCAGGATCGGATGCTTCCTCGCAGGCTGCTGCTACGGAATCGAATCGGAATTCGGCTTTACCGTTCATAACAATCATATCAACCCCTCTGTCAACGACGTCAACCGTCTGCCGATCCAGCTGATCGAAGCGGGATGCAATCTGATCATCTTCTTCGTGATCCTGTGGCTGTTCAAAAATGCGGTGATGCAGGACAGACTGGTCTATCTGTATATGCTGATCTATCCTCCGGTCAGATTCACGCTTGAATTTTTCAGAGGAGACGAATACAGGGGAATCTACTTTGGGCTGTCAACTTCCCAGTGGATCAGTATCGGTCTGGTAATCTTCTCGATCGCTATGCTGATACGATATCATATCAAACATAAAACTCCGGCAATACAGGAAGAAAGGACGGAATAAACACTATGTCATGTCTGAGAAATCAAATCGTTCTGAGAGTTCCTTGCGCCAAGTACGGGATCAAAGACTCCCATCAATATCTGAAAGAACATCAGGGATTTATCAGTTGGAATGAAGGCTCATTCGCTCCCTCGCTGGCAAGCTTGGAAGAAAAATATATCGACTACATTATTCACGATCAGCCGCTGCAGTACAGCGACTATGAGCCTTTCCAAAATGAAGTATACCATCTGACGAAATCCGAGAAAGAACGGTATCGACCGATATTTCAGAAAATCATACCCGATATCAATATGGACGATGTCCACGAGTGCCGCTCCTGCTGGTATGACGGCGTGGAGGCGCCGGATATCTACTAAAAGAAACGAACCGACTCGGCAAAAAGCTGAGTCGGTTTTTTGCGTTTATCACTGTGCGGACAGCACGTTTGTAACACTACGGTAATCTGAATCGGAAGGTAATCACGTTATCTTCCAGCAAGATCGTCAGCCTGATCCCGTAAAGGTCAAGGATCGACTTTGTGACAGCCAAGCCCAAGCCGTTGCCGCAGGACGAGCGGCTTTCATCCTTTCTGAAATACGGTTCCGTCAGATGAGGGATGTCCTGCTTTGTCAACCCAAAACAGGAATTGGAGACCGAAAAGGCTCGATCCATCAAACGGATATGAATTTCGGAATACGGCGTTGCGTAACGGAAAGCGTTATCGATCAGGTTCGTTATTACGCTTTGGAACAGTTCTCTGTCTGCCGTTATGAGCGTTTCTTCTTTCTCTATAACCGTCTTGTTCCAATTGGGAGTATCCCGAAAGCGTGAACTAACCTCATCAAAAAGCCCGCACAGATCAAAGGTTTCGTCATTCCTGATGAAATCTCCGCCGTCTAGCTTGGTATAATCCAGCATACGGTGGACGATGCCGTTGACCTCGGAGGTCCTCTCAATGATACGGCCGGCATAATGCTCCCGCTTCTCGGTGTTGAGGTTCTCCATCAGGTTCTGGGCGTAACCCTCGATGATAAACAGCGGAGTCTTGATATCGTGGGCAAGAGACCTGACCATCTGCCGCCGCTTTTCTTCCTCGCTGAATTGAGTCTTCATCACCCGCCAAAGAGTGATACATAGGATGATCCCTATCGTCAGAAAGAAGAGGAACGCGCCTCCCGTGAGCAGTCCGATCCGCTGCAGAGCGTTGGGGATCACGTTGATATCATAGTAGAACTCGAGAGACAACTCACGTTTCTTATAATCTTTATCAGACCTGCTTTCATCCGTATTTTCCCACTCCACTGAAGAATATCCTGCGCTGTCGACATAACATATTTTCCGGATATTGCAAATAGTATGATAGGGTGCAAGCGCGGGCGTATCGTAATCATTCTTCATTCTCTGTTCGTACTGTCTTTTCAAATTACCGCTGGAAAAGGTATGGAAAAAGAATGTGGCGGGTATCACCGCTTTGCTGTCCTGAGACACGGTCATCAGCTCACCGCCGCTGATATCCGATTCTTTTAAGGATAAATCGAAATGCCGGATCACTTCGTCCTGAACATACCAGTCGTGCGTGTTATCGGTGAGGACGATCTCAACCGTTTTCGGGAGCAAAAGCTGACATTCGCCGATATAGAACTCGGTACAGACAAGCTGATAATACTTCTCTGACTTTTTGTTTGCATTTCGATAATACCGCCGCAAAAACTGTTCTGTATCGGTCGGGCTGTCCTTCAGATATCCCGCGATGGCTTCATACTGCTCGTCGGTCATCGACTCGCGGAATCTCTTGTAACTCAGTTCTCCGTTACAGTAGACCTTATCCTCTTTGTTCTCGACTGCGGTAAAGCATTCGCCGTAATAATCGTCGGTATCCATCACCGGAGGTCCCGCAAAAGAATAGGTAGATGTGATATCCTTCAAAATGATATGAATATTTCCGGTACGCCGCACCCACATCACCTGTGACGTCGGATTAAAGACATAGTTCGAAAGGGTAAAGTCCTTTTCGGATCCTATCAGAGTGTATTCCGGCAGATAGACATACTCGCAAGCGGCGCTTTCCGTAACAGAACGAAGATTTTCATAAGACGAAGAAACATCGGGGTCGCTGATCTCGGCGGCAAGTGTCTCGAACTTTGTCTGTACGTCGGAGAGCATCTCTTTTTCTGTCATATCCAGAGTAAAAAAGACGAGTATCACAGAAACCGTCAAGAATGCCGCGAGCATCACCGCGCTGATCCGTAAAATCAGCTTGCGCTTTTGTTTTTTCAGCTTCTTATTCATCTCGATCCTCCATTATGTAGCCTCTTCCCCGCACTGTACGGATCAACCGGGCATTTTCTCCCAACGACTTGCGTATATTCTTGATATGCGCGTCAATATTTCTCTCGTCGATATCGCTGTCATAACCCCAAAGCGATCGGAACAATCTATCGCGTGAGATCACTTTATTTTTATTCTCTAATAGAATTTTAAGGATCGAGAACTCCTTTGCAGTCAACGCGATCTTTGCGTCACCGGAGGTGACTCTGCCGCTGTTCGGATCCAGCGTCAGAGAGCCGCAGGTCAGTACGGGAGAACGGACAAGTCCCTTGGAACGCTTGATCAAAGCACAGACCTTCTCATATAAGACCGGCAGGGGGAAAGGCTTGACAACATAATCGTCACAGCCCAAAGCGTAACCCTTGAGCATATCCTCCTGCGCCGCCATCGCGGTAATGAATATGATCGGAACATCGCTCTCCCGACGAACCTCTCTGCAAACTTCAAAGCCGTCTGTCTGAGGCATCATAATATCCAGCAGAAGCGCATCGTAAGATCGTTCGTAAGCAAGCGTCAGCCCGGCATCGCCGTCTTTGGCACAATCCACCGCAAATCTGTCTTTTTCTTTCGCTTCAAAGTAATCGGTGATGACCTCGCGAATATCGGGATCATCCTCAACCAGTAGAATTCGGTACATTTTTTCACCTCCGTCAGTATCATAGCATATGTTTATGAAGATACTGTGAAGATATGAAAAAGCGCCATCATTTCTGATGACGCTTTCTGATAATTCACACTAATTGTTGTTGACGTCACTTTCGTTCTCGTCGCCGATAACGTCGGAGTCGTTGTCGTCGTAATCATCAACGTTCGGCTCGCCGAAATCTCCGTCGGTAGGGTTATCGGTCTCTTCTCTGACGGTTGGGGCGTCAGTGGGAATACGGCTGTCAGAGCCGCCCATCATACTGTCAACGCTCGAAGAAAACCCGCTCGCCAAATCGCCGATCATAGACTCGGTATCATCCATCGCTTCTTTGGCGCAGCCGCAAAGCAGGACAGCGGTTATCATAATGAATAAAACGATACAAAGAATTCTCTTGCACATAATATAACTCCTTTATGGATTATTTGGGACGGTAGTATTATGCACAAGATTTTGAAAAATATTCCCGAGACTGAAAAACCGCCGAAGATTTCTTCAGCGGTTCACTTCATATCTTATTTAATCAAGTCCGTAAGCGAGACAGTCTTCTCCCCTATCTTTTTGCCTTTGTCGTCGTACTGCGCGATGATGACGCTGTCATCGGGCATAAAATTGAACAGGAAGGTCTTTTTGTCCTCGGTCTCTTTGCAGACAAATTTGATGTTGCCGTCTGAGGAAAAACGCGCGCCGTTGCCCTTGGGACGGTTATCGACCCATCTGCCGACATGAAGAGATCCGTCGGAGGAGCTGACGCCGACGCCGACGCCGGAGCGGCGGTTCTCTTCCCAATCACCCGCGTAGCACAAGCCGCCGTCCTTATAGTAATAGGCGCCCTGTCCCGAACGCTGATCGTCCAGATAACAGCCCTCATATGCGGTTCTGCCGTCCTTTGTAACGGTTCTGCCGTAGCCGGAGCGGTTGCCGCGGGAATCCAGCTCACCGTAATAATAGAAAGAAGCGCCGTCGGTGCTGATCACCTTATCGGGTTCTCCGGGATCTTTCACTTCTTTGGTCTGTGTATCGGAGAGAACGCCCATAATCTTCTGCGCCAGAATATCGGAGGCTTCTTCTACATTTTCGGGCAGATCCTGATGATCCTGTGCGGCAGACGGTTCATCAACGGATGTATCGGAAGATTCCGGAGACAGTTCGGGGATAATGACTTCGTCGTCCATATCCTCATATTCACAGATAAACTCCTCCGCCTTGGTGATATCAATGGAAGAAGAGAGATTTCTCTTGATGTTAAAATCCTTGACATTCAGTCGTTCCGCCAGAGGAGCGTCCTCGTCGCTGAGATACAAAGGCTTCTCCGACTCGGCGATCTGCTCCTTTGCGGATGCGATCAGCTCTTTGAAACTCTCGAGCTGTTTGGTCGACATATACCGGATCATACCTTCATCGGTCGAAGCCTCCGCGTAATACTCCGTAAAGCTCTCATCAACCATCTTTAATACGCGCTCATCCGCAGCAGGGGCTTCATACAGCACCATCGGTTCGGCAAGATCTATCGATTTCAGCAAAATACAAAGTGCTGTCGGACCACGGCGGGGTTCGAGCGAAGAAACCGACTCGCCGCTCTGTGCATCAAAATATTCTACCTTCAACAGCGTATGAAACTTGGAGAAAACCATTCTCTTGAATAAAGCGCCGTCGTGGTAGACGGAAATCACATAACGATCGGGCTCTGTCGACTTACTCTCTTCCATCACATAACCGCGCTTGTCTCTGACAAGCCACTTCATCGCTCTGTCCTTCTCCAGCGTATATTCGTAAGAGACGGTATCAGATTCGGAATCAACTGTGATCCTGTCCTTGATCTTCTGGAAGTTTTCAAAATAGCTTTTTCTCAACGCCGACAGGATATCGTTCTCTAAAGCGGATCGATCTCTCTGTACCAGCCGGATGTTGTAAAAATTGGTAACACTCATCTTTTTCCCCCTATAGTTTAAGGGAACCGAACACAATAGGTTTATATGGGCAAATTTTCCCTTATACTTCGTAAAACGCTAAAATCATACGCCAGTATCAATTTCACCGTTTTGCTCGTCTAAGAAAAAATTTGATCCATATAAACTGCTTC
>JAFRCW010000029.1 GCA_017404145.1 Ruminococcus sp.
ACTCTCCTTTCTTCTGCAATAAGGCCTGAACATCCTCATTGTAGCAGATCGGGGAGTTTTTGTATAACTTTCGACGCGCACCCGCATAGCGGGTGGTTGTTTGTACCGCTCTAGCGAGCGGCACTGTCTAAAGACATTAATCAAAAGGCGCTGTGAAGCTTGAAGTTGCTTATCACAGCGCCTAATGTTATGAAATCTTTTAACCGGTCTTCTTTTTGAAGAGTTTATCGCCTAGCTTGAACACCAACGGATATACGCCGATAATGGCAAAAGTAATGATAAAGTAGCGTATTGCTCTGACGGCAAAAGCAAGCGTCGTTCCCGAGTCAAGGAAATCGCCGGAAAACGGCAGCTTCAGCAGGGTGTTCACGCCAAAGTACAAACCAACGCCTATCAAGAGGCGCAGGATCCAGCGCAGCACGTTGCGGGTCGTTTCGAACTTCACGAAGCGTTCTTCAAACTCAGTCGCAAGGATGAAGCCGGTCAGAAAACCGAAGCCGGTAAAATAGTCGGTGCTTTTGCAGAAGAACCATCCGGGTACGGTGGCAAGCACCAGAATCGCGTAGAAGATCCAGCGGTTCTTGATCTTTTTCTTCAAAAACGGAACAAGGAAGATGATGATCGCGCCGATCAGCCAGCCGGCAATCACGTCGGTAGGATAATGCACGCCGAGACAGAATCGGGAGACGCCTACCAGCAGGGGCAGAACAATACCTATGACCATCAGGATCTTATTCTTAGTGTAGATTCCCAGAGTGGTATACATCGTCACTGCTTTGGTTGCATGTATGCTCGGGAAAGAAAACCCCTGCGCCGAGATATCGTAGATATCGGCTTTGCTGTCGACCGCTTTAAGGCATTTAACCCCTTCGTTATCAAAATACGGTCTGCGCCGCATAAAGATGTTTTTGATCATACCGCTCAGTGTGACGGCGAACAAGAGGTTTATCCCTACGTGCTTGCCGAGCTCTTTATCCCAGCACCAATACAAAAAACCAACGATCGCCACACAGAACAGATCTTCGCCGAACATGGTAAAAAACGAGGCTATCGCGACGCCGACTGTTCCGAGCCACGACTGAATCCACTGCATCAGGGATACTTCCCATTCAAAGTAAAATGTATTGCCGGTCATATAGCAGTTCCTCCCAACTGAATTTTATAAATTGATTGTATCACAGTTATTCCAAAAAATCTATATCAACACGTAAAAAATGACAGATTTGTTGATAGAAACAGAGTAAAAACGCTGAGCGGTTCCAACCGAACCGTTCAGCGTCATTTTGTCAATATCAGCTTGTCATCACCGACATAAAGCTGTCCTTAAAAAACTTCGCGTCGATTTTTGTAACAACCTCCAGATTATATGAAGCGATCTGCGGCATCGCCTCATATACAGCGCCCTCCTGATACAGGATGATCTGTCCGTAGGCAGCGTCGTTTCCGGTGCACGCTACACCGTAACACGATTTTGTTTCAAGCGCCATATCCTGCCAGATCAGGCAGGCGACAGCCATCGGATCGGGCAGCATCATATTTTTCCCCGAGCTTTGATAAAAGACAAAGAGCTTTGTGAAAGCCTTGCTCATAAAGACGCCTTTTTCGTTTCCCTGCGCCATCTCTGACAGATCGTCCGGGGTGAGCTTCGCTTCTTCGACGTCCACCATATCCAAGCCGATGACCGTCATCGGCAGTTCTTCGCGAAGCACGACGTCATATGCCTCTGCGTCGCTGTAGACATTGAATTCCGACACGGGGGTAGCGTTTCCCGTACCGAAGCCGGTTGTTCCCATGACCCAGATACGTTTACAGAGCTTCATCGTATCGGGATCCTTCTGCACGGCAAGAGCGATATTGGTGAGCGGTCCCAAAGCGATGATCTCGACCTCTCCGGGATCAGACTTGACGGTATCAAGAATAAAGTCGACTGCGTCACCGTCTTCTGCCGTACTTTTCGGATGGATCAGATCCTGATCTCCCATTCCGTCCGCACCGTGAACGCTGATCATCTCTTCACGTTCTTTTGTCAGAGGCTTGTTTGCGCCGATGTATACCGGCGCTTTTACACCGCAGACTTCCAGTGTCATCAGCGCGTTTTTTGCCGCATCGTCCAGCGGCACGTTACCGTACAGCACGGTAATTCCCAAAATATCGAGCCGGTCGCTTGTCGCGGCAAGAATCAGCGCGGCAGCGTCGTCCGATCCGGTATCCGTATCGATGATCACTTTATGCCGCTCTGCTTCACTTATCGGCACAGTTGTTTCAGGGATAGATTCTCTGCCGGATGCGATGTCCGTATCGGCAGCGGAGCATCCGCCTAACAGCAGTATCAACACCGCCATAAAAAGAACAATTGTTTTTTGAATCAGTTTCATATGATACAGCTCCTGACCGTAATTTATTTTTTATGAAGAAATCGATGTTTTAATTTTCATTATAATCAAAACCGGAATATAGTCAATCATAAATATGATAGGAGATGATCCCTTCGCCGCCGCTTCTCTTCCTTCTTAAGGTTCAAGTCCTGATCTATCTATAAATGAAACATAGGGTACCCTTTATTTCATATGCAGGTAACATCTGTCGGATGGCAAGGATATAACGGATCTCGTCTTGGGTGCACTCAGCAGGCGACAAAAGCACGATCTGCGCTCTCCCTAAAAACAGTTCCCCGGACTGTTTTTTACCTGCGTTCGAAACGACTTCGCGTTTCTCTCTTGGCACGGTCGCCTTCAAGTCCTGTTACCTGCATTTTTATCAAGGAAATAGATAAGAGGGTATCCATCCGGGTACCCTCTTATCTATGATGCAGGTAACAGGACTTGAACCTGCATGAAATTGCTTTCATACGGACCTGAACCGTACGCGTCTGCCAATTCCGCCATACCTGCTTATCTCTCTCATATTTTTACACGCCTGAGAGCGGCGAGGCGGGAACTTCGGATACAATCTTACTTCGTTCTGATCCGCAAATGTTATTATAGCAAAGGTTCATTCAAATGTCAACAAAAAGTTGTAGATGTTGAAGGATTTGGGTTTTGGTGAACTAATATAAATCGGGTGCCGGGCAAAGCCCGCCCTTAACAGTTCATCGTTCATTGTTCATAGTTCATCGAATTCCTATCTGAGGAAGCCGTTGATGATCTGCTCCTCGGCTTCTGCCTCGGTGAGACCTAAGGTCATCAGCTTGGTGATCTGCTCTCCGGCGATCTTTCCGATGGCGGCTTCATGAACCAGAGAGCAGTCGACGTCGTTCGCTTCTAAGGCGGGCACCGCTAAAATCCTGCCGCTGTCCATAATGATCGAGTCGCACTCGGTGTGACCCTTGCAGGGAGCGTTGCCGACGATCTTCAGATCGAGCTTCTGATAGGAGTTGTCTCTCGCAACGCCGCGGGAGACGACGTCCGCAGAGCTGTCCTTACCGTTGAGGTTCACGGTATAGACAGAATACGCCTGCTGTTCCTCGTGCGTCATCAGACGTTCTCTGACGACCAGCTTCGCGCCAGCCTTGAGATCGGCGATCGTAGAACGCTTGGTGTCGTCTACGCCTTTGATCTGCACCATCTCCATCTCGACAGCACTGTTCTCTTCCATATATACCTCGGTGACAGGGTTGAGGATACGCTTGCCTGCGCCCTTGCCGGAGCCGTAGTGCTTCTCGACATATTTCACCTTGGCGTTCTTGCCGACATAAAAGCGGTGGATACCGTCGTGCTGGGAATCGTGCGCGCCGCAGTTGTCGATGCCGCAGCCCGCGACGATCAGGATATCGGCGTTATCGCCGATGAAAAAGTCGTTGTAGACCTTCTCCTTGATACCGCTCTCGGAGATCACCACAGGAATATGCACCTGCTCGCCCTTGGTGCCGGGCTTGATGAAGATATCCATACCGCTGACACCCTCTTTGGAGACGATTTCAACATTCTTACTGGACTGTCTGAGAACCGACTGAGAATTGGAACGGATATTGAACGCGCCCGCGGGGACATCGTTGATGTCGGCGATCTCATTGAGCAGAAATTTTTCTGTCGCGGATAAATTCAGCATTGGTCCACCCCCTGTGTAACGCCCCGGCATTCTTTGACTGCGGAGGAGGTGCCGATCAGATCGGGAAGCACCTCTTCCCTCTCGCCCTGACGGATCAGCTCGCCGTCTCTGAGAACAATGATCTCGTCGGCGATGCTGAGGATCCTCTCCTGATGAGAAATGATCAGGATGGAACGGTTCTTGATCTCATCCCTCTGTTTCTTGAAAACGTCGATCAGATTGTGGAAGCTCCACAGATCGATCCCCGCCTCCGGTTCGTCAAACACGGTCAAGAGAGCGTTTCTCGCGAGAACGGTAGCGATCTCGATACGCTTGAGTTCGCCGCCGGAGAGGCTTGCGTTGACTTCTCTGTCGATATATTCTCTGGCGCACAGTCCTACCTGAGAAAGATAGGAGCAAGCCTGCGCCGGGGTGAGATTCTTTCCCGAAGCGAGGCGGATCAGATCCAGCACGCGGATGCCCTTGAAACGAACAGGCTGCTGAAACGCAAAGGCGATCCCCCGCTTTGCGCGTTCGGTCACGGACAAGAATGTGACGTCCTCGCCGCAGAAATTGATCGTTCCTTCACTCGGCTGCTCAATACCCGCGATCAGCTTCGCGAGCGTCGACTTTCCGCCGCCGTTGGGACCGGTAATCACATAGAGCTTCCCGTCGGGGATCTCTAAGCTGATATTCTTGATGATTTCTTTATCCTTGCCGTCCGCGTCTACCGCAAACGAAAGGTTTTTGATCTCGAGCATTTGATATCTCCTTGGTTTTGCTTTATCACTGGACAGTATAGCAGAAAATGTCTAACGTGTCCAGTAAATAATTCCTAATTCCTCATTCCTGATTCCTCATTTTATTTGCGTTCTCCGTTGGCAAACTGCGCATAGATCTCTTCGGGGATCATCGGGGAACAGATCTCTTTCATCAGGTCATCTCTGATCGTGAAATCCTCTGCGTATTCTCTTCCCGCGCGCCTAAGCGCCTCCAGCCGCGGGGCGACAAACTGTGACGCCTGCTCGATGTTGAACATCGGGCTTTCAGGAATCGTGATGACAGTGCTGTTTTCAGGGAATTTCAGCTCAAAGCTGCGTACCGCGCCCTCAAAGTTATGCTTCGAGTTCGGATAGCCGCAGCCGCACATCATCAGATAGTGAAGCTGTGAAAAGTCTTTTTGCGCCGAGTGACCGTACTTTCCGTCACGCTTGCGCTGCATCGTCCAGCCGGACAGCGGCATCAGCCTGTCAACAAGATTCTTCAGCGCTGCGGGCATCCCATAGGAATACAGCGGATAGTTATAGATCACCAAGTCGCTGCTGATATATTCTTCAAGGACATCCTTCATATCGTCGTCGATCACACATTCGCCGCCGTTATGCTTGCACGCAAAACAGCCGGTGCAGTACTCGATATGGCTGTCGATCACGTGGATCGTCTTGATCTCATTCTCACAGAAATCGTTCATCCCCTCCAAAAACGCGCGCGTCATATGCATCGTGTCGCTCTTGTCGCGCTTGGGACTGCCGTTGAGTACCAGTATTTTCATAATACCCTCCTAGTGTTCCACTGTTTCGATACGGATATGAGAAAAAATGTCCTCTATCTCTTTTTCCGTAGAGAATCCTTTTGACGCGCCGTTGAATTTGATCTTTTCAGACGCGAAAATCTGCGCTTTTTTCAGCGAGGACAGAGCGTCTTTTTCTTTCACGTAGAAATGCAGGAACGCGGAGAACAGCGCGTCGCCCGCGCCGACGGTGTTGACGATATGCTCGCACGGTACCGCGCTCAGATGACAGACCCTGCCGTCTTCACACAGCATCGCGCCTTTTTCTCCCATCCCGATCACGATCACACGGTTATGATAGCGCTCATACAATCTGCGGATAAAGCGCTCAGCAGCTTCGGGGAGCTTCTCATCGGAGAGAAACAGAATATCCGCGTTCTCCATAAAATCGCGGTTATAATCGTCCTCGATATCCGACAGTACATGGACGTCTGTCGCCGTAAGAACACCCTCTCCCCTCGCTCTTTTGATCAACTCTCTGTTAAAGTTGATATTGCATAAGGCGGCGATATCGCAGGACAGCGGGATATCTGCGGGAATATTTTGTTCCTGGATATCCTTGAGATCACAGTAGATCTGCCGTCTGCCCGACGGGTCGAAGAGCACAACGGAGACAGGGGTATTTTTCAGATTTTTCTCAATATGGGAGGCGTCAATGCCGTCAGAACAAAGCGTCCTTTCGATCCTCTCTCCTTCGGGATCGTCTCCTAAAAAAGAATGAAGCTCTACAGTATCGCCTAAGACAGTCAACGCCTTGGCGATATTATATCCGACGCCGCCGATGCCGGAGTTCACCCCGAAAAACGGATAGTCGATCGGATAATAACGAATCGGAAATTCTCTGACCGCTACGGTGGTCTCGATATTCAAAAGTCCGGAAACCAGTATGTTCATCGTATCATCCTTTCACGGACTTCACAGCTCTTTGATCAGATGTGTATAATATTCACAGGCGTCAGTCACCTTTGAAGGCAGACAGCGCTCGTTCGTCATATGCGCGAGCTTGTACTCGCCTGGTCCGAAGCCGATGGTGGGGATTCCCATGGAGACGGGTACGACCGCGTTCGTTCCGAAATCCCAGAAATCATAAGCGGCAGGAGGAGTACCGAAAGCCTTCTCATACGCCTTATCGCAGCAGCGTGTCAGATAATGATCTTTATCGATGATCCACGGATCGTGTTCCGGCTCATAGACGAGCTGTTCTCCCGTCCACGAGGTATGGATCAGCGTGCCTTTTTGCACTTCGGCGTCTTTTCCCTCAATCAGAGAATTCAGTTCTTCTTTCACCTGAGAGACGTTCTCTCCCAAGCGCAGTCTGCGGTCGAGATAGATCTCACAGCGATCGGGTACCGCGTTGAGCGACGCGGTATCGCAGGAGATTTTGGAGAGTACGATCGTACCGCCGTTTTCTTTCTCGCGAAGCGACTCGTTAAGCTGCTCCACTCTTTCGATGATCTGCGCCATTTCATAAACCGCGTTCTTTCCCTTTTCGGGAGCGGAGCCGTGAGCGGAAACGCCGTGCGTGATAATACGCGCCTGCACCTTACCGGTATGCCCTAATGTGATCAGATTATCGCTCGGCTCGCAGATAATACAGAAATCGGGCTTGACGCCGCTGTCGTGATAAAAATGTGTCAGGCATACGCCGTCGCAGTATTCTTCACATACCGAACCGGTGACATAGACCGTCTTGCCCTCCAGAAGTCCCAGCTTCTTCGCCGTCGCGGCGGCATAAAGAGATGCGCACAGCCCGCCCTTCATATCGACAGAACCTCTGCCGTATACATAGCCGTCGACAATATCGGCGGAAAACGGCGGAGCGTCCCAAGCCTCGGGATCGTTGACCTGCACGTTATCCATATGTGAATCAAAGTGGATCACTTTTTCTCCCGAACCGACCCTGCCGACAGCGTTGCCGACACGGTCGATAGATACCTCGTCAAAGCCCAGACACTTCATCCGATCGGTCAGCAGCCGAGCCACTTCACCTTCCTCATCGGAGTAACTTCTGATTCGGATGGCGTCACGGTAGAACGCGATCAGTTCTTCTGTTGTACGGTCATCGATATAATGATTTGACATTCTCTCACCTTCTTCGGATATTCTATCACAGTTTTACTCTTGTGTCTATCAAAATTTCATTTACACAGATAGCACGATATGTTATAATGCAAACGAAGATTTCACTTTATTCGGAATAACAATTATGAATTATGCATTATGCATTAAAAAGGGCGGTGAGAAAATGAAGAAGATCACGGTGGGCATCCTCGCGCACGTTGACTCGGGCAAGACAACGCTGACAGAAGCGATGATGTATGTGTCCGGCAACATCCGCAGGCTCGGCAGAGTCGATCACAAGGATTCGTTCCTCGACAACTTCGCTCTTGAGCGCGACAGAGGCATCACTATCTTTTCCAAAACCGCTCTGATGAACTATCAAAACACAGAATTTTATCTGCTCGATACTCCGGGACACGTGGATTTTTCCGCGGAGGCGGAACGCGCGGTGCAGGTGATGGACTACGCCGTACTTGTTATCAGCGGATCCGACGGCGTACAGAGCCACACCGCTACGCTGTGGCAGCTGTTAAGAAAATACCGCATACCGACCTTTCTCTTTGTCAACAAAATGGATTTGGAATCCGCCGACAAAGATACCGTGATGGCGGGGCTGAAAAAGAAGCTATCCGACGGCTGTGTGGATTTTGGTGAGAAAAGCCGTGAAAAGCTCTATGAGAACATCGCGCTGTGCGACGATCATCTGCTCGACAAATACTACGAGGATGAAGTAATCAGCGAGAGCGATATCAAAAAAGCGATTCAAAACCGCAAGCTCTTTCCCGTGTTCTTCGGCTCCGCGCTGAAGGTTGAGGGCGTTGACGCTTTCCTCGACGCATTAGATCATTATACCGAAATGCCCGATTATCCCGAAACGTTCGGCGCGAGGGTGTTCAAAATCTCACAGGACGCGTCCAAAGCCCGCCTGACGTTCCTCAAAATCACCGGCGGCGCGCTGTCCGTCAGAGATATTCTCAAAAGCGATAAAAACAAGGACAGTGAAAAGGTCAGCCAGATCCGCATCTATTCGGGAGAAAAATTCACCGCAGTCGAAACAGCGGAGGCAGGCACTGTCTGCGCAATCACAGGCGTCGGCTTCACCCGCCCGGGGGACGCACTGGGAGAAGAAGAAGGCGATACTCTGCCTGTGCTGGAACCGGTGCTGAGCTACAGTGTGATCCTGCCTGATGAGGTCGATCCGCATTCTGCCATCAAAGATTTCAGACAGTTAGAGTCGGAGGATCCTCTCCTGCGGATCGTATGGGATGAGAGAAACCGCAGGATCGGCATTGAGCTGATGGGCGAAATTCAGCTGGAGGTACTGCGTTCAGTCATCAAAGAACGCTTCGGCTATGACGCGGACTTCTCCTCGGGCAGTATCATTTATAAAGAAACCATCGCGAACACCGTGGAGGGCGTGGGACATTTTGAGCCGCTGCGTCATTACGCGGAAGTGCATTTGATATTAAAACCGTTAAAAAGAGATTCAGGATTGGTAATTAACACCAAATGCAAGGAGGATCTGCTCGACCGCAACTGGCAGAGGCTGATCCTCACCCACCTCTATGAAAAAACGCATATCGGCGCGCTGACGGGCTCACCGATCACCGATATGGAAATCTCCCTCGTTTCGGGAAAGGCGCACGCCAAGCACACCGAAGGCGGCGACTTTCGCGAAGCGACCTACCGCGCGGTGCGTCAGGGATTACGCTCGGCAAAGTCCGTATTGCTGGAGCCGTATTTCTCCTTCACACTGGAAGTACCGATCGAAAATATCGGCAGGGCGATGTCGGACGTCACGATGATGTCGGGCTCCTTCTCTCCTCCCGTCACCGAGGGAGAATCCGCTGTACTCATCGGAGAAGCTCCTGTCAGTGAAATGAGAGAATACGCCGGAGCAGTCATCCAATACACCCGAGGCAAAGGCAGACTCAACTGTACACTGAAGGGCTATGACGTCTGCCATAACGCAGACGAAGTGATCAAGAGGATCGGCTACGACGCGGACAGTGATGTGGAAAACACCGCGGACTCGATATTCTGCTCTCACGGAGCGGGACATACCGTCAAGTGGAACGAGGTACCGGAGCATATGCATTTAAGCTCCGCTTTGAGAAAAGAAGCGGACAAGCCCTCTGTCTCTCAGACACGCGCAGACTTCTCCCGCTACAAAAGCACAGACGATATCTTCGCGCTCGACAAAGAGCTGATGGAGATTTTCGAAAAGACCTACGGCCCCGTCAAAAGGCGAACTGCCGACTCACACAAAAAGCCGCAGAGAACGACGCTTTCGTTTAATGAAAACAAAAAGAAAAAGCCCTCTCCCCTCAACCTCAATCAGAAAGAATATCTGCTGATCGACGGTTATAACGTCATCTTCTCGTGGGAGCATCTCAAGGCGATCGCAGAGGATAACATCGACAGCGCGCGCAATACGCTGATCAACATCTTGTGCAATTACAGAGGCTTCAAAAAATGCGAGCTGATCCTCGTCTTTGACGCATATAAGGTCAAAGGCGATCACCGTGAGGTAGAACGCGAGGGCAATATCGACGTGGTCTATACCAAAGAGGCGGAGACCGCCGATACCTATATCGAAAAGGTCTCTCATGAGCTGTCGAAGAATCACAAGGTCAGGGTCGTGACCTCCGATAGGATGGAACAGCTGATCATCCTCGGCAACGGCGCGATTTATGTTTCTTCTAAAGAATTTTACGAAGAAGTCAAAACCGCAGAACAAGAAATCAGGGTAATTATCCGTTCTAATGCATAATTCATAATTATTTTTGGTGGCTTAGCCCACACCTGAATTCTATATATGACAAAAACGCAGGCGGCAAATTTTTGCTTCCTGCGTTTCGTTTAGCTTTCATTATGAATTATGCATTATGAATTATGAATTATTAAAAGTTTACTTTTTTCATCAGCACGGCGGTGTGGATGACCGAGATGATATCGATTACCGCTTCCGCCAGCAGAGCAATACCGGTGATCACCCATACGGTGATGGTCGCGTCTCTGGGATAGAGAAAGATCACTACGCCGAGCGCCAGCGCGATAATGCCGCCGACAATATGGAACCAAGAGGCGCTGTAGCCCTCGTTCCTTGTCGCAAAGAACATAATGATCTTATTAAGTCCAAACACGAACAGGATGATGCCGTAGATGATCGCAAGCGACTCCAGCACACCTAAAACGCCCTGAGAGAAGATCACGCAAAGCAAACCGACGATAAAGCAGATGATCGCGCCGACCAAAGCGCCGGTACCGGCTTCTTCGTCCCTCTTTGAGCGGATAAAGTTCACCAAGAACACGACCGCAAGCAGCAGCAGCAGCGCGCCCAGAATGATGATCACGACCTTGGTGAAACCCTCGGGGTTGATCAGCAGCATCACGCCGACGAAGATTTCAAACAGAATCACGAGGATCGCGGGCAGAAGAACTTTCAGTCTTCCCTTCGGTTTTTCTGATTTTACATTACTCATTTCTTTCCTCCTATTGGATTTTTCCAAATTTTATGATATCATTATAACCGTATACCGACACGATTTCAACATTTTTCGGGAGAAAAAGATGAAAAACATTCAACTGATCGCAAGCGACCTCGACGGTACCCTTCTCTTAAACGGAAGAAGTACGCCGAACGATGAAACGCTTGCCTTGATAAAAAAGCTCACCGACAAAGGCTATATTTTCACAGTCGCCTCCGGCAGGCAGTACGAAAACCTCAGAGAGCTGTTCGCGCCCGTCAGGGACGATATCGCCTATCTGTGCTGTAACGGCGCCATCTGTATCTATCACGGAGAAGTCGTCTGCGAAAACTATATTGACAAAAGTCTTGCCAACGAGATCATCCGCGATATTGAAAGTACAAAAGATAACTGTGTGATGGTCTCGGCGAGGGGCTTTGAAGCGATCAGCGAAAAAGACGAAAGATTCCGCCGCTATCTGATCGACTTTGTCAAGGCAAAAGTCAGACTATTTCCCGACCTGACCGAGTTGGAAGAAAAGATCTTCAAAGTCTCATTATATAACGAATACGAACAGCTCAACGCAGAATACTGGGAGGAGCGTTACAAAGGCAGATGCGAAGTGCTGACCAGCGGAAATGTGTGGCTCGACTTCATCCCCTTTGGTTCCGATAAAGGGACCGCGCTGGCAAAATTCGCTCAGTCTCTGGGGATCGAACGAGAAGAGATCATTGCTTTCGGCGATAACGACAACGATATCTCGATGCTCCGATACGCGGGAACCCCCGTAACGATGAACTCCGCGCGAGAAGAGATCAGACAATACGGCGCTTTCTCCACCGATACCGTGGACGAAGTACTGAAAAAACTGGTATAAGAAAAAGCCCCATCCGGGGCTTTTTCCAGTGCAGAGTGCAGAGTGCTGAGTGCTGAGTGCTGAGTGACGGTTACTCGCTGCGCTCGAACAATTATAATTTATGCAGAACGGTCAAGACCGTTTCCTACAAATATAATCACTAATCACCAACCACTAATCACTAACCGCTAGTTTACGTAGTCGATCACGCAATGCTCGAAGGCGTTGATGACCGTGATGCCGTTGTGGGTGGTGCGCTGCGGGAAGTTGCCGTAGTTGCGGTGAACGTGACCGTGAAGAAACAGCTTGGGCTGATATTTTTCAAGGATCGTATTGAAGCACTCAAAGCCTCTGTGCGGCAGGGTGTCGATATCATTGAGATGTCTCGCGGGAGCGTGAGTCACCAGAATATCGATGCCGTTTCTTTTCTTGATCGGATACCACAGCCTTCTGAGTCTGCGCTTCATCTGGCTTTCGGTATACATATACTTGCCGTCACGATAGCGGAAGGACCCGCCCAGTCCCATAATACGAATACCTTTGAAATCATAGACCAGATCGTCGATACAGATACAGCCCTCGGGGTCGCGGAGGTTGCGGTCGTCGTGGTTGCCGTGAACATAAAGCAGCGGACAGCCCGCCATCGTCACCAGAAATTCCAGATACTCACAGTCGAGATCGCCGCAGGAAATGATCAGATCGATCCCGTCGAGCTTTCCCGGAGAATAAAAGTCATAGTAATACTTTGACTCAATATCCGATACTGCTAAAATTCTCATTTCGCATTGCTCCCTTCGCTGTTCGAGGGAGCTTTTTCCGCGTCCGCGGGAGCGGTGCTCTGTGACTTCTCCACGCCCGCCATATCGACGGTCGCCTTGCCCATCGGGGTCAGCTCGTCATAAACAGGGATCGAACCGATCACATTCTCCACCAGATAATCCATATTGATGATCTGCTCCTGCGTCAGTTCCTTCTGTTCTTCGCCGACAAGCTCGCCGCTCTGGGTGATAAGCGGCGCCAAGAACGGCGTGCAGACCTTATGGATCATACTCTCCCTGAGGAAGTCTCCGAAACGGCGGGAAGCGGCGGAGAGCGCCGCCGCATAGCGTACGTCAACCACGCCCGCGGACATTCCCCAGAAATAGTTGAGCGCCATCTCGGAGTTCTGATACTCCGCCTGGATGGTTTTGTTCAGCACTCTTCTGATCAGTTCTTCATAGTAGACGCCCCACTTCCAGAACGCTACGGCAAGGAGACTTGTCTCTTCTTTATTGATATAAGACATACCGAAGGTAGATCGGTCGTCCTCCGAAAAGCGCGCGGTATCCTGGGTGGAGATGATATGGATATCCTTATCGACCAGTGTCTGTGCCGCCGCTTTTGCGCCCTTGATCGCCGACCATTCGAGGTATACCTTGGCTCTGGGATTTGCCATCTGCGCGCCGAGGGCAAAGGCGTTGATGCCCGCGATCTGACCGAAGATCGGATAGTCGCAGACATAACCGAGCCTGCCGGAATCGGTCAGAGAACCCGCGATCGCGCCGAGGATGAACTTCGCCTCGTACATTCTGGTGTAGTAGGTGCGGATATAGCGGTGAGACTTGTTCAGAGAACAGTTCATTATCAGGATATCGGGATGCTCCACCGCGGCGCGCAGGCTCGCCTGCAAGAGTCTGGGCGAAGTGGTAAACACCAGCTTCGCGCCGTCCTCTATCGCCTGTTCGATCACTTTGTTGGGATCGTCCTCCATGACGTTTTCATAAGGGACGGTCTCGATCTTATCGTCAAAAATACGCTGTACGTGCTTTCTGCCGCGTTCATGCGCATAGACCCAGCCGGACTTCTGCGGACTGCCGTCGTAGAGGAACGCCACCTTAAGCACGGACGGAGTCGAGGACAGCATCTTCTTGATTACGCCGGGCTTTTTCTCATCGGCGGGATCGAGCTTGAGCTCGATCTGGGTCTCCTTCTCCTGCAGGGCGACCTCTTCCCACATTTTACTCAGGTTCTTCTTGATGTCGGCGGTATCGGTGACTTTGAGTTCATGATAGCCGTAGATCTTGATATAGCTGAGCATCGCGTCGGCGGGAGTGGACTGGAGCTTGTCGCCGCCGTTTTGCAGATACGCTTGTTTGAAGTAATTGTAGGTGCCGGAAAATTCTTTCTTCTCGTCCTCGCTCCATTCTTCGTCGGGCGCTTTTCCCAAGAGTTTTTGGAGCATCGCGTAACTGCCGCGCTTGGAAAACTCGATACAGTTGACCTTGCTGACCTTATAAAAATCGAGATACTCATAGTAGAGCTCGATCTCTTCGTCGCCGGTGCGCTTGGGCAGGATACGGGTGACGGAACCGACAATATTCACCGCGCCGAAAAACTTCAAGACGCTGACGCGCTTGTTGCCCTCCAGCACATAGTAGCGGTTCATATACTCATACGCCGTGATGGGATCGCGGATACCCTCGGTCACGTGCGCCTGACAGAGCTTCTGCCACTTGACGGCAAACTCGGTATTTTCCTCTAAGATCGGCATAAAGTTCGGGGCAAAGGCGTTGACCCTGCCTCGTGTCTTGGTGCCGATGATCTTGTCGATCGGGATCTCGATCAGTCCGAGCGGAATCTCTCCCGCTGTCATCGACGGATTCAGAAAATCGTCGAGTGCGGGTAAGGTCGGGGACCAGCCCTTTGACATATGCGCGCGGTATTCCTTTTGCGCCAGCTTTAACGCATCCTTGTAGTAAGCATCCGGCATAAAATCACCTCATTATAGATCGTTCCCGGTTCTCGGTTGTTATTTCAAAATAATACGCTTTTTCCGTTACCCTACAGTTCTCAGGAGCGATAGCAGTAGAGGAGGTCGTAAAGATCGTCGATGTCCTGTCGGATCTTTCTGCCGTCGTCGGTGTCCCCTACCATCACGCGGCGGCGTTCGGTCTCGACGATACTGGAGTCGGAACGGATATCCCGATCCTGCGCGATCGCCTTGCCGACGCTCTCGAACGGACGGTGCGCCTTCAGTCGGAGACCGTGGGAGTTAGATATCAGCGTATAACCCGCGATACCGGTAGTCTCGTGATACTTCTCACAGAAGCCGCCGTCGATCACAAAGAGCTTGCTCTCTGCCCTGACAGGCAATTCGCCCTTGGCGGTTCTGACGGGCGTATGTCCGTTGATAATGTGAGAATGTTCCGGCGATAAACCGAACTCGCTCAGAATTGTCTCACAGATTTCTTTCTCATAGTAGAAGCGGTAGTAGGGGTTCTTCTCTTCCGTCCACGCGGTCTTGTCATCCACATAAGCGCGCTCGAAGGTCTTGATATTCCTGCCGCACAGAGGCGACTTCTCGCCGCACCAGAGATACCACATAAAATCGATCTCTCTGTGGTTGCCGCTTGTTTTGAAGAACGCGTCTCTCGCGACAGCGTCACAGCGGTCGAAGAGCTTTTTGCCGCTGAACTTCTCTCCCAGCACATCGACCGTATCGAACGAGCCGTCGTCTTTCAGCGGCACACAGCCGTGATAGAGGAGATTGCTGTTATAGATCCTGTACATCCCGCCTTTTTCATATAAAAAGGCGATATGCTCTCTGAGCTTTTCACTGCCTAAAAAGGCTGAAACCAATGAATACAGCGCCTGCTTCTCCTCGCCTGTCAGCTCATAGGGATTCTCCGGACAAAGCGTCGGGAAATCGTCCTCGTTGATCGGATAGGTCACACCCTCGCATACAGCGGTTCTGTTCTCTTTGTTGATCGAGTGAAGGATCAGACGCTTGTCCATCTCATACTCGGGATGTGATTGTATCAAAGCGCCCTCACACTTGAAGGTCATCACGGTGATCGCCTTGAGCGCCGCTTTCATCGGATCTTTCTCTCGGTAGGTCTTTTCGGCGAAAAGGGTGAAGTTTCTCAGGCTGATGCCATAGCCGCTCTCTAAGGTGTTGACGGTGTGATATTTGATCGCATTTTTGACAACATTGCAGATACACGCCTCGTTGCCGCACGCCGCGCCCATATAGAGGATGTCGTGGTTGCCCCATTCGATATCGAGAGAATGATGACGGGTCAAGAGATCGAGCACTCTCTCGGCGCGCGCGCCTCTGTCAAAGATATCGCCGACAATATGCAATCTGTCGACGGCAAGCCGCTTGATCAAAGAAGAAAAGGATATGATAAAATCGTCGGGGTCAAGCTTGATGATGGTGTCGAGGATCTTCTGATGATAGAGGATCTGGTTATCGTCCTCGTCCTTCTGGGCGTGCAGCAACTCGTCGATGATATAGGCGTAATCAGCGGGCAGCGCCTTGCGCACCTTAGAGCGGGTATACTTAGACGATAACAGGCGCGCGATCTCCGTCAGACGATGGATAGTGATCTCATACCATTCGCCGTTGACGGTCTTCTGCGACTTTAAAAGAGCGAGCTTCTCCTTAGGATAATACACAAGAGTGCAAATCTCGCTTTTCTGCGAATCGGAAAGAATATCTCCGTAAAGCAGATCCACCTTTTCCCTTATCACGCCGGAGCAGTTGTTGAGAATATGGCAGAACGCCTCATACTCGCCGTGGATATCGCTCATAAAATGCTCGGTACCCTTGGGGAGATTCAGGATCGCGGAAAGGTTGATGATCTCTCGAGACAGCGCGCGGGACGTAGGATATTTCTCTGAGAGCAGGCTCAGATATCTGGTTCTGTCGTCCATCCTGTGGCTCCTTTCCGTATTCACTCTCTTATCTTTGCTAAAAAATCCAACATTCTGTTCTTATAATCAGGCGCCTCGTCAAAGACGCAGTGGGCGGTATTTTCATCATATAAATAACATTCACAGTGAAGATAATGGGCAAGCTCCCGGGAAGAATCTTTGCCGACGACCAGATCGCCCAGAGAGCCGATCACGAACACGGGACAGCTGATCTTATCCAGCTCATCTGTCGTGTCAAAGCCCTCGATCGCCTTCGCGCAGATCACAAACCGCCGCAGATCCTCATCGCTGACATGGTCGTTGAATTTCAAAAGAAGATCGCCGTATTTCTCCTGAAACGCCTTCGAATAAAGCGTTTCTGTGAAATCCTTGGAAAGACCTCTGCGATCGCCCTGTTCGGCAAGAGTGATCCATCGCCCGATCACTTCCCGCGCCATAGGATTCTCCCGACAGATCGTAGAGCCGAGGATCAGAGAAGCAACCAAATCGGGAAAGTCGATCGCGATATACTGGGCGATCATCCCGCCCTGTGACGCGCCGAAGATGTTCGCTTCTTTGATATCGAGCTTCTGCATCGCAAGCGCGGTATCCCGCGCCATCTCACGGATGGAATAGGGATCGGGCATATCCGTTCTTCTGTCAAATACCGTAACGGTGAAATCCTGAGAAAAACACCGGTAAGCGTTCTCGATCACCGGCGCGGCAAGCAAAACGCTCTTGGTGTCCAGTCCCGGGAGGATCACCAGCTGACGTTCTCCCTCGCCGAAAGAACAATAACGCATTTCCATCTCTTCGGTTTTGATCGTTCCGCTTTTCATAATGCCTCCTAATCGCATTTATTCCTTTTTCTGTACAACAGCAGCTGCAGATAGACAGAGGCGACATACAGCACCGATATCGCAATATTGACAAAGCCGTTGCTGTAGAACACCGTCATCAAAACGATGAAAACCGCCATCGAAATGATATTCCAAACGATATAGATTTTGTCGTGCTTCAGCTGCGGCTTGGCATAAATCCTGCCGATGATCAGCAGAAGCACAAAATAGCACACCATCGAAATCGTGATGAACAGCGTCTTATACAGCGGCAGGACCTCATCCTCCCGCATAAACTCCATTGCCGCTGTAATGTTGTTGAGCGCGAGGATCAGGAAGATATGAAGCATCATATAGGCAGTGCCGTTGGTGGATATCTCTTTGTCGATGATCCTGTCGTACATCAGCCCGTAGCTGGTAAAAAGCCCGACAACAATCAAGAAGGCGCACAAAGCAAAATAGACGGTGTTGAAATTGATCCCGCCCTCAAAGTAGAGCGCGATCGCGATTACCATCTCGCCGAAGGTAAATACCACATAGAGCATCACACGCTCCGTCAAATGGGCAAAGTCAACAGGAATCATACTGTTGATCTTCGTCCCGCACAGCGCCATCACAACGCCGAACACCATCGCCGCCGATCCCAGAGGGACCCCTGTGTACAGATACACCGGGATCGTCAGCAGTGCGAATCCCGCCTGCGTAAACAGCGTTATCATCGAAAACCGGATCTGCTTTCGTTCCGCCGCTTTAGAGGGATCGGTCGCGCGGTACTGTGAAATATACAGACACGCGAGATTGATCAGGATCAGCGCCCACGCGCCGCAGAATTCAGCATAATGGTCTCTCCAATCGGATCGGATCCCCTGCGACATAAAATACAGAAGAAACATATTGACAAAAATCCCGACATAGAGCTTTGGCCCGTTTTCTGCGTAACGGTTGACATACAGGGTCGTATAAAACCAGATCTGCAGCACGATCAGCGTGGTCAAGCCATAGGTCAGCAGAGAGGCGGAGTCGATAAAACCGCCGTTGATATTGTGCAGAAGGCTGTTGTTTCTGCCGATAATATAGACAAAGATCAAATCATAGATCAGTTCGATATATTCGACTTTTTTCTCTTTCTTTTCCATATGTTCACCCATCGGTCAAGTGTTCGGACTTCTCCATTATTATTGTAACATAAATGTACTTTGGTGTCCATAAAAATCAGCGTTTTCTCCCCGATTTTTTCTATCTTTTTTTCAGGAATTTTTTCTTCTTTTTCTCTGTGAGAAAGCTATCGTTACTTTCCACAAAACACAGTGTTTAGTATTGGTAAAATACACCAACCGCTTCTGCAAAGCATAGCGAATTTTAGGTGTTGCTACAAAGATGATTTCACGGCGTTGACGAAAACATCCGATAAGGCTATAATAAACGCAAAGACTTGGTTCTCCAAGCAAATTTCAAATAAAAGAGGTAATACATATGGCATTTTGCGGTAATTGCGGAAATCCGTTAGACGACAACATGGCTTTCTGCCCTAACTGCGGCGCTCAGCAAGCTCCCGCTCAGGCGGCTCCTCAGCAACAGTATCAGCAGGCGGCTCCCCAGCAGCAGTATCAGCAGGAGGCTCCTCAGCAGCAGTATCAGCAGGCGGCTCCCCAGCAGCAGTATCAGCAGGCGCCCGTGCAGGCTCCCGTACAGGTCGTTGACGATGACGTCGCGGCTTCCAAGGGCGTCGCGTGGCTCTCTTATGTCGGTCTTCTCTGGCTGATCCCGTTCTTTGTAAAGAAAAACTACAAGTACGCTCGTTTCCACGTTCGTCAGGGCGCGACTCTCTTCGCGTGTGAGCTGGCTTATACGCTTACGTACAAGCTGATCCTGCTCCCGATCGATCTTATGACCCGTGAGGTTTATTTCGGATATGTGATCCACAGCGGTTTCTACAACGCGATGAATATCATCTTCAGCCTCGCAGAGATTTTCTTTGTGGTCGTGGCGATCATGGGTATCGTAAGAGCGGCAACCGGCAAAAAGCTGGAGCTCCCCCTGCTCGGCAAGATCCCCTTTGTCAAGATGCTGATCGACAAGTGGTACACCGGTATGGGCGTTGACGTTTCGAACGACGACTGATATAAGCAAAGCTCTCCTACGGGAGAGCTTTTTTACTGAAAACTGAAGGCTGAAAACTGAAGAATGAATAATGGATGGCGGGATCTTTTCAGCAAAGACAGCAGACCCCTCTGGGCTGCGCCCATCTCCCCTAGCAGGGGAGTCTCCCGCACCCGATTTTATAATTGTTTAAGCGAAGCGAGTAACCGTCATTTTTCAATATTCAATATTCATTATTCCATATTCATTATAGAAAAAGAGCCCCTGGGGCTCTTTTTCTTATTCGTGAAATTCGAGTTCGATCTTTTTCTTTTTGGATTTGAACTGGGTCAGTTTTACGCCGGCAGAGGTAAACATCTTCTTAGAAGCGATGGTCGCCTCAGAATCCGCATACTTGTCATACATATAGATGACCTCGCTGATGCCGGACTGGATGATCGCCTTGGCGCATTCGTTGCATGGAAAGAGATCGACATAGATCTTCGCGCCCTTTAGTGATTTTCCGTTGGCGTTTAAAATCGCGTTAAGCTCCGCGTGGACAACGTAAGGATACTTGGTGTCTTCTCCCTCTCTCTCCCACGGATAAGTCTCGTCGGAGCAGCCGTAGGGAAAGCCGTTGTAGCCGGTAGAAAGGATAATGTTGTTTTTGTCAACGATACAAGCGCCGACCTGTGTATTCGGGTCCTTGGAACGCTTAGCGGCGAGCAGTGCGACGCCCATAAAATATTCTTTCCAAGAAATATAATCTTCTCTTTTCATCATTTCACCTCAACTAAGATAGAATCCTGACACAGACAGTATAGCCTAAATCCTCTTTCTCTGTCAAGGGGTATGGGCAAAAACGCTAAAATCCCACAAGATATAGAGGAAAACTTTGGAGAGGGATTCTCTTTATAATTCTTTTGTGACATTGACTTTGCGGCACTCCTTTGCTATAATAATGAAAACAAATCTTTAAGACGATACAGAGAGATCGGCAAGATTGTGATATAGCGATACGGAATGTCCGTATCCGGTTTTGGTATGTTCGGTCTTGCGGTATGGCAAGGCTTTTTTCTTTGGAGGAATTATAATGACGAGTAAGAATCAATTATCGCTCATCAAAAACATCAGCGATCTTTCGCCCTCGATGCAGAAGACTGTCGGGGACGCTCTCGCTCTCTCCGATTTTGACAAATATACTGTTTTTCCCGGTTTCTGTGATGTACACGTACATTTCAGAGAGCCGGGTTTTTCTTATAAAGAGACGATCCTCTCCGGCTCCAACGCAGCGGCGAAAGGCGGCTACACCGCAGTCTGCGTGATGCCGAACCTCTCCCCCGTGCCGGATTCTGTTGCGAATATCAAAGAGGAGCAGGATATCATCGACAGAGACGCCGTTATCGACGTTCTCCCCTACGCCGCGATCACCGTAGGCGAAAAGGGAGAACAGCTCTCGGATATCGAAGGGCTTGCCGACAAATGCGTCGCCTTCTCCGACGACGGCAGAGGCGTACAAAGTGAACAAATGATGCGGGATGCGATGATACGAGCCAAAGCGCAGAACAAGCTGATCGTCGCCCACTGTGAAGATAACACGCTTTTATTCGGCGGCTATATTCACGACGGCGTCTATGCCAAAGAACACGGTCACAGGGGTATCTGCTCTAAGTCCGAATGGGGTCCTATCAAGCGCGACATTCGTCTGTGTGAAGAGACAGGCTGCGGCTATCACGTGTGCCATATCTCCACGAAGGAGAGCGTTCAGCTCATTCGAAAGGCGAAGGCGCGCGGAGTAAACATCACCTGCGAGACCGCGCCGCACTATCTCCTGCTTGACGAGAATGACCTCGAAGAAAACGGCCGGTTCAAGATGAATCCGCCTCTCAGATCGGAGGATGACAGACTCGCGCTCTTAGAGGGGATCCAAGACGGCACGATCGATATGATCGCCACCGATCACGCGCCCCACGCGGAGGATGAGAAAAACAAAGGATTAGAGAAATCCGCATTCGGCATCGTCGGGATCGAAACGGCCTTTCCCCTCTTATACACCTATCTGGTGAAAACCGGCGTGATCACGATGGAAAGATTGATGGAACTGTTAGTCATCAATCCGAGAAAGCGTTTTGATATCCCGCTGAACGAAAACGACTTTTCTCTCTGGGATCTCGAAGAAGCATATGAGATCGACCCTGCCGAATTCTTATCGCAGGGAAAAGCGACGCCTTTTGCGGGATGGAAAGTATACGGCAGAAATCTGCTCACCGTCAAGGACGGAAAAATCGTTTATCAAGTCTGAATAAACAGCATACATTTCTGAGTGAACAAACAAGAATCAGGTGCGGACAGCGTCCGCCCGACACTCTTCATTCTTCACTCTTCACTATTCACTGATGGCGCAGCCATCATACGGGAGGTATATTTATGGCTAAAAGAACAGACATCAAAAAGGTACTCATCATCGGATCCGGTCCGATCGTGATCGGTCAGGCGGCGGAGTTCGACTACGCGGGCACACAGGCGTGTCTCGCGCTCAAGGAGGAAGGCTATGAGGTCATTCTCTGCAACTCCAACCCCGCGACCATTATGACCGATACCCAGATCGCGGACAAGATCTATATGGAGCCGCTCACGCTGGAGTATATCGCGAAGATCCTCCGCTATGAGCGTCCCGACGCGATCGTTCCCGGCATCGGCGGTCAGACAGGACTGAACCTCGCGATGCAGCTCGAGCGCAAGGGCATCCTTAAAGAATGCGGCGTACAGCTCTTAGGCACTTCGTCGAGAAGCATTGAGCGTGCCGAGGACAGAGAGCTGTTCAAGGAGATGTGCGAGAGTATCGGCGAGCCGGTCATCCCCTCACAGATCACCTACAGTCTGGAAGAAGCAAAAGAAGCGGCACAGAAGATCGGCTATCCGGTCGTGCTGCGTCCCGCGTTCACACTCGGCGGCACCGGCGGCGGCTTTGCCTATAACGAGGAAGAACTGATCGACATCGGCAGAAACGCGTTCGCGCTCTCTCCGGTGCATCAGGTGCTGATCGAGAAGTCCGTCAAGGGATATAAAGAGATCGAATTCGAAGTAATGAGAGACTCAAACGACACCGCTATCACCATCTGCGGTATGGAGAATGTCGACCCCGTCGGCGTGCATACCGGCGACTCTATTGTTGTCGCGCCGATCCTCTCCCTCAACGACAAAGACCTCAAAATGCTCAACGACAGCGCGATCAAAATCATCAGAGAGCTTCAGATCGAAGGCGGCTGCAACGTGCAGTTCGCGCTCAATCCCACCTCTTCCGAATACTTCCTGATCGAGGTCAACCCCAGAGTCTCACGTTCCTCCGCGCTCGCATCAAAAGCGTCCGGCTATCCGATCGCGCGCGTCACTGCGAAGATCGCGATGGGTATGGCGCTCGAAGAAATCCCCGTCGCGGGAGGCACCGCGGCGATCGAGCCCTCGCTCGACTATATCGTGGCAAAGTTCCCGCGCTTCCCGTTCGACAAATTCTCCGACGCGCCCAACACCTTAGGTACCCAGATGAAGGCAACCGGCGAGGTCATGGGTATCGGCTCCACCTTAGAAGAATGCTGTCTCAAATCCGTGCGTTCTTTAGAGACCGGCGTGTGTCACTTCCATCTGCCTAAGTTTGATCATTATTCTCGTGAGGAATTATTAGACTATATCAAAGAATTCAAAGACGATAATGTCTACGCGATCTTCGAACTCTTAAGACGCGGAGAATCCATTGAAAAGCTCCATCAAACAACAATGATCACCGAGCTGTTCCTCGAATCCTTCCAAAAGATCGTTGCGATGGAAAATTCCTTAAAAGAAAATAAAAACGATATCACACTGCTCAAAGAAGCAAAGGTAATGGGCTTCTCGGACGCGTATATTGCTTCTGTCTGGGATGTTCCCGAAACAGAAATCTACCAAACAAGAAAACAAAACGGCATCACACCCGTCTTCCGCATGGTAGATACCCTGCATACCGGCAAGTACATCGCCTATCTCTACTCCTCCTACTCCGGCAAGAACGACTCGCGTCTCTCCGACAAGAAAAAAATCATCGTGCTCGGCGCGGGTCCGATCCGTATCGGTCAGGGCGTGGAGTTCGATTATTCCACCGTTCACGCGGTGCAGACCATCCGCCGCTCGGGATATGAGGCGATCATCATCAACAACAATCCCGAGACCGTCTCCACCGACTATACCACCGCCGATAAGCTCTACTTTGAGCCGCTGACTCCCGAAGACGTTATGGCGATCATCGATTACGAACAGCCTGAGGGCGTGATCGCCTCCTTAGGCGGTCAGACAGCGATCAACCTCGCCCAGCCGCTGATGGACAGAGGCGTCAAGATCATCGGCACCGACTGTGAGGCGATCGAAAAAGCGGAGAACCGCGACAGCTTTAACGCCATCATCAAAGAGCTGGGTATCCCCCAGCCGGCAGGTCACGCGGTCACTTCTATTGAAGAAGGAGTCAAGGCGGCAGAAGAGATCGGTTATCCCGTGCTGGTGCGTCCCTCCTTTGTCTTAGGCGGCAGAGCGATGCAGATCGTCTCTAAAGAAGCAGACCTCAGACACTACCTCAAAACTGCCGTGGAGATCGACGAGGACAAGCCGGTTCTGGTTGACAAGTACATTGTCGGAAAAGAAGTCGAGGTCGACGCGATCTGTGACGGTAGAGACGTATTCGTTCCCGGCATCATGGAGCTGGTGGAACGTACCGGCGTTCACTCGGGCGACTCGATCTCCGTCTACCCTTCGTTCTCTATCAGCAACAAGGTCAAAGGCGTGATCCTGCAATACGCAAAGAGGCTCGGTCCCGCTATCGGCATCAAAGGCTTATACAATATCCAATTTATCGTTGACAAAAACGACGATGTGTATATCATAGAAGTAAACCCGCGTTCCTCGAGAACTGTTCCGTTCCTCTCAAAATCCACCGGCTACTCCCTCGCTGATATCGCGACAGAGGTCATCCTCGGCAATTCCTTGAAGGAGCAGGGCATCTTCGATCTCTATCCGGAGGAGAAAAAGCGTTGTTATGTCAAGGTTCCGGTCTTCTCGTTCCAGAAGATCAAGGGACTCGACGCTTATCTCTCCCCCGAGATGAAGTCGACGGGTGAAGCGATCGGCTATGATAAGAAGCTCTCGCGCGCGATGTACAAGGCGCTGACCGCTTCGGGAATGAAGCTGCAGAACTACGGCACCGTGATCGTCACCCTTGCCGACGAGGATAAGGAAGAAGCGGTCCCGCTGATTCGACGCTTCTACGACCTCGGCTTCAACATTGAGGGTACCGACCTGACCGCAAAAGTGTTGCGTGAGCACGGTATCAAGACAAGAACGCTGAGAAAGCTCAGCGAGGGAAGCAACCAGCTGCTCGACGCGCTCAGAGCGGGCTATGTCAGCTATCTGATCAACACGCGCGCGATCCTCTCCGGCGTACACTACGAGGACGGCACCGCGATCCGCAGGACAGCGATCGAAAACGGCGTGACCACCTTCACCTCTCTCGATACGGTACGCGTCCTGCTCGATGTGCTCGAAGAGACCACGCTGACGATCTCGACGATCGACGCGTAAGAAGCGGCAACGATACTCCGACGCCGTAGGGCGGGGGCTTGCTCCCGCCAAAACATTGCTATTATCACGATATTTTCGCGAAGCAAAACAAAAGTCAAATATGCTTCGCAAATGACATTGATTTGACAGGAAACTCGCGGCGGGAGCAAGCCCCCGCCCTACACATTTACACTAAAGGGCACCCCATGAAAGACACCATCTTCACCATTATCGAAAACAAATTGATTGCCAAAAGCGTCTATCAGATGACGCTTTCGGGCGATACCACGGCGATCACCGCATCGGGTCAGTTCGTCAACATCCAACTCGACCGCTTCTATCTTCGCCGCCCGATCTCGGTCTGCGACTGTGAAAAAGATAAACTGACGCTTGTTTACAAAGTCGTCGGTCACGGCACCGAGCAGATGAGCCGGATGCAGACGGGCGAAAAGCTTTTGATCCTGACGGGACTCGGCAACGGCTATGATACGTCCCTCTCGGGAGATAAGCCTCTCCTGCTCGGCGGCGGCGTGGGCGTGCCTCCCCTCTACCTGCTCGCGAAACAGCTCATCGCAGAGGGGAAAAGCGTCACCGTGATCTTAGGCTTCAATACCGCGGACGAAGTGTTCTTTGAGAGAGAATTCCAAGCTCTTGGATGTGACGTCACCGTTGCGACCGCTGACGGCTCCTGCGGCAAAAAGGGTTTTGTCACCGATGTTCTGCCGGATGATTACACCTACTTCTACACCTGCGGTCCCCTGCCGATGCTCAAAGCGGTTTTCGCCAAGACGAATACCTCGGGACAGCTGAGCTTTGAGGAGCGGATGGGCTGCGGCTTCGGCGCGTGTATGGGATGCTCGTGCAAAACAATCACCGGATACAAGCGCATCTGCAAGGACGGCCCCGTGTTGCAAAAGGAGGAGATCTTATGGACAGACTGAGTACTAATCTCTGCGGGATCGAGCTTAGTAATCCCGTGATCCCCGCCTCGGGAACCTTCGGCTACGGCTATGAATTTGCAGAATTATATGATATCAATATTTTGGGAACCTTCTCCTTCAAAGGCACCACGAAAGATCCCCGCTTCGGCAATCCAACGCCGCGTATCGCGGAATGTACCGCGGGAATGATCAACGCGGTCGGGCTGCAAAATCCCGGCGTAGACAAGGTCATTACAGAAGAATTGCCAAAGCTGAAAAAGGTATTTCACAAGCCTGTGATGGCGAACGTCTCGGGCTTTTCGGTAGAGGACTACGCCTACACCTGTGAGAAGCTCGATCGATGCGATCAGGTCGGCTGGCTCGAGGTCAACGTCAGCTGTCCGAATGTGCACGGCGGCGGGATGAGCTTCGGCACCGATCCTAAGATGGCGGCAGAGGTCACCAAGGCGGTCAAGGCGGTTACCAAAAAGCCTGTCATCGTCAAGCTCTCGCCGAATGTGACCGATATCGTATCCATCGCGAAAGCGTGTGAGGATGCCGGCGCAGACGGTATCAGCCTGATCAATACTCTCTTAGGGATGCGAATCGATCTCAAAACCAAGCGTCCCGTGATCGCGAACAAGATGGGCGGTTTCTCAGGCCCCGCAATCCTGCCGGTCGCCCTTCGAATGGTCTATCAGGTGGCGCACGCGGTGAAGATCCCCGTCGTCGGGATGGGCGGCGTCAGCACTGCGGAGGACGTCATTGAGATGATGCTCGCGGGAGCGACTGCAGTAGAAGTCGGCGCGCAGAATCTGGTCGATCCATACGCCTCAAAAAGAATCGTTGAAGCGTTGCCCGAAACGATGGACAAGTACGGGATCGGGAATTTGAGAGAAATTATCGGAACGGCGTAGCAATCGAGGGAGAAATAAAAAGCTTTCCTTTGATAAAGGAAGGTGTCTCGGTTTCCGAGACGGAAGGATTGCATAAATTGACTGAGCGAAAGTGAGAAACCGTTTTATAAGGTTGGTCGCTTCGCTCTATTGATACAATCCCTCAGTCGCCGGACGGCGACAGCTCCCTTTACCAAAAGGAGCCTTTTCCGGGAGGGTCAAGACCCTCCCCTACAGTATCAACTTTTAGGAGGAACATATGGGAAAAGACGTCATCGTTGCCTGTGACTTTTCTTCAAAAGAACAGGTATTTGACTTTTTAGACAAGTTTGAAAATGAGGAAAGAAAGCCTTTCCTGAAGATCGGCATGGAGCTCTACTACGCAGAAGGTCCAGACATTGTCAGAGAGATCAAGAGAAGAGGTCACAAGATCTTTCTCGACCTCAAGCTGCACGATATCCCCAACACCGTCAAAAAAGCGATGACGGTGCTCTCACGGCTGGACGTAGACATCTGCAACCTGCACGCGGCGGGAACCGTCCGTATGATGCAGGCGGCATTAGAAGGTCTTACCCGTGAGGACGGCACCAGACCGTTGCTGATTGCGGTCACCCAGCTGACCTCTACCGATCAGGAAAGCATGGAAAGCGATCTGCTGATCAGAGAGCCGATCGACAAGGTCGTGATGCACTACGCGAGCAAAGCAAAAGAAGCGGGGCTTGACGGCGTCGTCTGCTCCCCCTTGGAGGCGCAGAAGGTTCACGATACCTGCGGCAGGGACTTTCTCACCATCACCCCGGGCGTTCGTTTTGCAAACGGCGATATCGGCGATCAGAAACGCGTGATGACGCCTGCACAGGCAAAAGAAATCGGCTCCGACTATATTGTTGTCGGCAGACCGATCACAGCGGCGGATGATCCTGTCGCAGCTTACAGAAGATGCGTCAATGATTTTATCGGGTGATGAAATCAATGAAGAATGAATACTGAAGACTGAAAAATATATGAAGGAGAATCATATGGAACTGAAAAGAAAGATAGCCCAAGATTTATTAAAGATCAAAGCGGTGTTCTTAAGCCCTGAAAAGCCTTTCACATGGGCGTCGGGCATCAAGAGCCCTATCTACTGTGATAACCGTCTCACTCTCACCTCGGTAGACGTCAGAACCGACGTCGAGGAGGGTCTCGCGCAGATCATCAGAGAAAACTACCCGGACGCCGAAGTCCTGATGGGAACCTCCACCGCGGGTATCGCGCATGCCGCCATCACCGGTCACCTGATGGGTCTGCCGATGGGATATGTCCGTTCGGGTCACAAGGATCACGGCAGACAGAACCAGATCGAGGGCAGGCTCGAAAAGGGTCAGAAGGTCGTCGTGGTAGAAGACCTGATCTCTACCGGCGGCTCTGTGATAGAAGTTGTCAACGTCCTCAGAGAAGCGGGAGCAGAGGTGCTGGGCATCGCCTCCATCTTCACCTACGGAATGCAGAAGGGACTTGACAGGCTGGCGGCGGCAGAAGTCAAAAACATCTCTCTCTCCGACTTTGACACCATCGTGGAAGTCGCCGCAGAGCAGGGATATATCAAAGAAGAAGATGTCGACAGACTCAAAAAGTTCAGAGCCAATCCCTCTGACGAAAGCTGGATAGGAGCGTAATATGGTAAGAAGTGTGATCGACGTCCTCGACCTCTCCACCAAGGAACTCGAGGAAATTATCGCAGTCGCGCAGGATATTATCGCAAAGCCCGACGACTACGCCGACGCGTGCAAAAGAAAGAAGCTTGCCACCCTGTTCTTTGAGCCGTCTACCAGAACCAGACTGAGCTTTGAAGCGGCGATGTATGAATTAGGCGGCAACGTGATCTCCGTATCAAGCGCCGACTCCTCCTCCGCGATGAAGGGAGAATCGGTCGCCGATACCGTCAAAACCGTCTCCTGCTACGCGGACATCATCGCGATGCGTCATCCAAAAGAAGGCGCGGCGCTGGTCGCCTCCAAAGCGGCAGGGATCCCGGTCATCAACGCGGGCGACGGCGGCCACTGTCACCCCACCCAGACGCTTGCCGACCTCTTGACCATTTACCGAGAAAAAGGCAGATTCTCGGATCTGACGGTCGGTCTGTGCGGCGACCTCAAATTCGGCAGAACGGTCCATTCGCTGATCAATGCGCTGACCAGATACAATAATGTCCGCTTTGTTCTTATTTCTCCGGAAGAATTAAAAGTTCCGAGCTACGTCAAGCGCGACGTACTTAAGGAAAAGGGCTATTCCTATATTCAGACCACGAATCTCGAGTCCTATATGCCGGAGCTCGATATTCTCTATATGACCAGAGTGCAGAGAGAACGCTTCTTCAACGAAGAGGACTATCTGCGTTTAAAAGACAGCTATATTCTCACGCCGGACAAGCTCAAAAACGCAAAGAAGGATCTCTCGATCCTGCATCCCCTCCCCCGCGTCAACGAGATCGCAGTCGCGATCGACGACGACCCGAGAGCGTGCTACTTCAAACAGGTCAAAAACGGCAAATATATGCGAATGTCACTGATACTTAAACTCTTGAAGGAGGCGGGCAGAATATGAATATCGACGCTATCAGAAACGGTATTGTCATCGACCACATCAAGGCGGGTATGGGTATGCGGCTGTATGATCTCTTACATCTCGATAAGCTCGACGTCTCCGTCGCGATCATCAAAAATGTCTCCTCCCGCAAGATGGGCAAGAAGGATATCATCAAGATCGACGCGGATATCCCTGTCGACCTCGACATCGTTGCCTATGTCGACCCCGATGCGACCATCAATATCATTAAGGACGGCAATGTTGAAAAGCGCACCCTTCATCTCCCCGAACGCTTAGTCGGCGCGATCCGCTGTAAAAACCCCAGATGCATCACCACCACCGAGCAGGAGCTCGAGCACGTTTTTAAGCTGACTGATAGGCAGAATAAGGTTTATCGCTGTATCTACTGCGAGACCAAAGCGGAGAATTTGAAATAATAATGCAACCATACGGTAGGGAACGGTCTTGACCGTTCCGCCGAAACAAAACCTTACAATCATCGGGAGGGTCAAGGCCCTCCCCTACTGTTAAACAAACATCCCCCTGATATCGTCACAATATCAGGGGGATTCATTTATTTGATCAAGATAATTTTCAAACTCTTCCTTGGTGAACAAACAATTCAGCGCGTCAAGCATAGCGTTAGTTGAAAGATACTTCGGTAGATCAAGCGAGGACAACAGATGTTCTCTGAGCGCCTTGGAATTCTCCCTGCCGGAGAGTCCGAGGTCATACAGATCGCTCTTGGTGATGTTCTTCTCTGTTTTTGCGGCTTCCTCTCCGAGAATCGTCGCGCCGCTTCGCTGTATCGCTACTTTCAAAACGGACAGCTCCATTCCCTCTACGCCCAAAAGTCCTTCCTTGGACGGTGCGAGCTTTCGCTTCTCCTTACCGAGGATTTCGGGAACATAGGCATTCTTTATTTTCTCTAGAGGAATAATCCCTTTGAGGAAATTACGTATCACAAAGCCCGCCGCGTCACAGTCCGTCAGGATCAGGATACCGCGTTTTTCGGCGATCTCAGCGATCAGTTTCTGCTTCTCCTTATCCTTGAACACGCGGAATCCGCCCGTCTCGATCACAGGGGTCGCGATCAGCTCAGAGAGCTTGATCCGGTCATACCGCCCTTCTACGATCACGGCTTCTTTGAGCCGCAGACGTTCACGCATCGGACTTATCCTGCGACAGCAGGCAGAGCTTGACCACCAGCCGCTCGATCTCCGCCTGCGGGTTGAGGTTCACGGAAATCAGTTTCACGGAGGTTTCGGTGATCTCGTCGATCGAACGCCGCAGCGCCGAGGAAGTGACATTCTTCGTCTGCCTGAGGATCTTGTTCACCGCCCACTCGGGCTTTTTCATCGAGAACGCTTTCATCGCCTCCGCAGGCTTCATCCCGCTTTGGGTGCCGACCCTCAAACGGTAGGCGTCCGTATACGCGCCCGCGATCACGGTACAAATATATACCGCGTCGGTACGCTGGTCAAAAAGCGTCCTAAGGTTGTTCATACTCTTGTCGGTGTTACCTGCGATAATAAAGTCAAAGAGGTCGTATATCTTCGCCTCGATATTCTTCGGGCAAAGCTCGTCGATCATTTCTACGGTAATTTCCGCGCCGTCGGCATAGGCGCAGAGCTTTTTCAGCTCGTTGTTAAGGATGGTAAGGTTGTTGCCGACATAACGGATCAGATAGTCGGCGGTCTCGCCTCTCATCTCACAGCCGCCCGCCTTCGCCCAGCTGACCAGCTGACGCTCTGTCTGCATTTGTGAACGCTTGCTGAGCTCCACGCAGCAGCCGTGCTTGTCGATATACTGAATCAGCTTTTTCGCCTGCGCGCCCGCGGACTTAGAAGTCAGCTCTAAAGTAGGCATCACGAATATCAAAGTCGTCGCCTCGGGCAGGTTCTCCGCTACGCTCATCAGCGCCTTGAAATCCGCCGCCTTAAGCTTGTCGATGTTCATATCGTTGATCCGCACCACATTGATCTCGGACATAAACGAGATCATCGAACAGGCAACGTTGATATCATAGATATCGGCGGTAGAATCAAAGACATGGTAATTAAACTCGGAAAGCTCTCCCCCGCCGATCTTCTTCAGAATCTGTTCGGCAGTCAGCTTCACGAGCATTTTCTCTTCTCCGAACACCAGATACAGATTCTTGAACTGCCCGGCGCTCAGCTGTTTTTTCAACTCGGTTTCATTCAGCATAGGAACTCTCCAATATCGTTACATAGTCATTCTCACAAACAAAACAGACACGGCGGCACTGATCTTGGAGCGATACCGCCTCTATCTCACAGTAGGGAGAATTTGAGGTCAGCACTAACGTATCGCAGAGAAGCAGTTCGGGATATTTCACTTTCTTCCCCATCACGATAACGTCCGCTGTCCGGTATTCCTCCGGGATCTCGGAAGCATCGCATCCGTCGGGAAGAATCAGCGCAGAAGAAGCCGCCGTCCGGATATACCGCGCTGCGACAGTCCCCGCGGGAAAAAGGATCACCTCGGTCGTATCACTGACGCTGAGCGTACGCTCGCTGTTATAATAGATCACGTTGTGATATGCCGCTTCTGTCTGCTTCTTATCATACAGCATAATCGCGGAAAATGCAAATTCTCTTTCGGAAATCTCGGATAACAGCAATCGTTCGGCGTTGCCCTCTGTGACAGCGACGGCAGCGCGGGGATAATTCTCAGCGATCTGCCGCAGGACACGGTACTGAGGGCGATACTTCCCCTGCGCGGCGAGCAGGTACACATTCCGGTTTTCTTCCAGCGTCACCATCATCCCGCCGTCCGCATCATATACGTGCAAAAGGGGCTTATCCGTCTTTAACAGCGCGGTCGTCACAGCGCCGCAAAGCAGGATCGTCAAAGAGCAAAATATTGCGAGAAAGGCAGAGCGTTCGCGCTCTTTTGTCAAATAGACAAACAGCATCAGCACGGCGGTCATCAGCGCCCAGAGATAGATAAACCCATCCCCCAGCCGCACATAGGCAAACGGCAAACGCGAAAAGGTATCAACAATCCGCACCACCGCTTCACACAGGAAGTACAATCCCCACGAGAGCAGGAGACAACCGTACCGTAAGGGAGGAATCAGCCATAAAAGACAGATGACAAGGCTGAGCAGTAAGATCCCTTCAATCTCAAAATACAGAAGGATCGCCGAGAGCAGTGTCACCGATGAAAACGCCTGAAACGCGAACACCGATATCGGAAACACCAGTATGTTCGCCGCAAGGGTCGCGGACAAGAGTCCGAGCAGATAGTTGAGCGCTTTATGCCGTTTCTTCTCTTTCTGACCGACCTTTGGCTTGATGCTGATTTTCTCATAGATCGGCTTGCTCCATGTCAGGATCGCGAAGGTCGCGTAAAAGGAGAGGATCAGCCCGATATCTCCCGCACAGTAAGGCGAAAAACACACCGGCAGGACCAGACCTGCCATACCGAGAGAGTTCAGAGAATACACCTTTCTTCTGAGAAGCTGTCCGGTCAGGTACACCAGCATCATCACGCCCGCGCGCACGACCGAATAGGAAAAGCCTGTCACCGCCATATAAAACAGCGTAAATCCCATCACAATGGGAACATAGATAAAACGCTTTTTGACCGTCTTTTTCAGCAGGAACAACAGCAGAAGGGTAAAGAACGAAAAGTGCATACCCGATACGACGATGAAGTACGACGCGCCGCTGAGCTTGAACTGATAGCGGATATCTCCCGAGATCGCGTACTTGTCGCCGATCAGAATCGCCCGGCATAATGCCGCGTCATCGGGAGGAAGGAGCTGTTCCAGCACATCGCGAAAATATTCTCTGACCTGTACGGCAAAATACCAAAACGGTTTCTCCTCGTTTGGCTCTACCTGATAAGAAAGCGTATAGGCTCTGTTATACAGGAAGAACCCTTTGCACACCTGATAGGGCTCTTCTTCCCTGACCAGTTCGCCCTCAAAGCGAAGTGTGTCATACGGCTCGATGGCGATCTCCTCGTCAGACTCTAATATCATATCAAAAGAGGCTTTTTCGCCGTCCGCCGATGTAACGCGGAGCGAATAGCAGTATGTACCGTAGTCGGATCTCGGTTCATCTTTTAGCGTTGCTTCAACCGTGTGCGTTCCTTGATATTTCTCTACCATGGGTGTCACGAAAAGCGCCGTGTAGGAGAGATTCAACAGACAAGCGACGCACACGGCGATCGCCATACAGGGAAGATAGATCGTCTTGCGTATTTTTCTGATAAAGAAAAATACTATTGTCGTCACCGCGGCGGCAAGCATCACCGCAAAGGTGATTTTATCATTCAAATAAAAAGCGGCCGCCAGCGCAGAGAAGAAGGTGATCCCTATCTGCGCAAGCAACCGTTTCATGGTGTTTTCCTTTCAATCAATCCATCGCCAAAGGCGAACGATTCCTAATTCCTAATTCGTAATTCCAAATTAATTCAATCAGTCCTTAAAGAACAGCGGCAGCTTCTCGAGGAAAATGATGTCGTCACGGTCGGCGGCGTCGCCTTCCGCCAGTACCGCCGCTTTGCCGACGATATTACCGCCCGCGGCCTCAACCAGCTTCTCGATCGCCCGAAGGCTCTCGCCGGTAGAGATCACGTCGTCGAGAACCAGTACTCTCTTGCCCTTCATCTTATCCGCTTCGTCTCTGCCGATATAGAGCTTCTGGATGCCCTTGGTAGTGATAGACTCCACCTCTACACAAACGGGATCGGGCATATAGACCTTGAGCGCTTTTCTCGCGACAATATATTCGCGGCAGCCCTGTCTCGCCATCTCATAGCCCAGCGGAATGCCTTTCGCCTCTGCGGTCACTACGACGTCATGCTCGGGGCACTTTTTCAGCAGCTCTTCAACTACCTTCTCGGTGATCTCTACATCGCCGAACATAATGAAGCCGGCGATGGACAGCTTATCGTTCACGGGACAGATCGGAAGCTCGCGCTCACAGCCCGCAATTGTCATTTTATAGGTTTCTCTCATGGTAATATTCCTTCTCTGTAGTTATTTGCATCCAGCGTTATCACGCCATCTGAAGTCCCAGTTTCTTTCCGCCGAGCAGGTGGAAGTGCAGATGGAACACGGACTGGCCGCCGTCCTCCTTGCAGTTGTTCACGACACGGTAGCCGTTCTCCAGTCCCAGAGACTTGGTGATCTCGGGCAGCTTCGAAAAGATATATCCTACCACCGCGCTGTTGTCCTTGTTGAGCTCATCCGCACAGCAGATATGCTCCTTCGGGATGATCAGCACATGAACGGGAGCCTGCGGAGCGAGGTCGTAAAACGCGAGGATCTTCTCATCCTCGTATACCTTTTTGGAAGGGATCTCTCCCGCGGCGATCTTACAAAAAACACAGTCTGACATAAGCGTCCTCTTTTCCTTTTTTATTACGTCTCTATTTTATTACGATCGGGATGATCTGTCAAGTAAACGCCGATGAATTCAGCGTTATTCTCTGTATCTTCTTCTGCTGCGTTCTCTCTCGCGGCGTCTTTTCTTCTTTTTGGCGGCGCTCACGGAAGCGATGATCACAATGATCAGGATGATCAGTACAACGCCCAAGATGATCACCAGCACCAGATGATCGGAGATAAACACCTTGACCTGATGAGAGGCGTATTTGAACTCGTCACGCTCGACGCTGTCGGCGGAGATAACATCCTTGGTATCGATCAGCTCGCCGTCAAGGAACACCGACACAGTGCCCAGGATATCGCCCTGCTTGACTGGCGCTTCGATAGTGTCATTAAGCTGAACCTCGGTCGTCACGCGAGCGTGATCATAGCTGTTCGGCAGAAGTGAACTGACGTCGCCGGAAGGGACAAGGTTGATCTTCATATCATCCTTCGCAAATTCCACATCCGCCTGACCGAGAGGATCCGATCCGGACATCACGGTCTGATACGCAATATTCTCAAAAGCCCACTGGTAGAGATCTCTCGAATCGAGCATCGCGTAGTTGATATCCTCTTCATAGGAATACTCCGCGCCCAGCGCGATGATCAGATAGCTGTAGCCGTCCTTCTGCGCGGTAGACACAAGACATCTGCCCGCCTCGTCGGTAAAGCCCGTCTTGATACCCTTGGCGTAGGAGTAATAGTAGTAGCCGCCCTTCTGACTTTCGTCGATCAGATAGTTGGTGGTCTCGATGGTCTCACCGTCGGAATCGGAATAGGAAGTGACCTCGTGACTTGTCGAGTTACAGACGTCCATAAAGCCCGCGATCTTCATCGCGTATTTGGTGATGGTCGCCATATCCCGCGCGGTGGAGTAGTGATCCGAGTCAAACAATCCGTGCGGAGAAGTGAAATGGGTATTCTCACAGTGAAGCTCTGCCGCCTTTTGGTTCATCAGCTCCACAAAGCCCGAGACGGAACCGCCGACGTAGTTCGCCAGCATCAACGCGGCGTCGTTGCCGGAGGGGAGCATCAGACCGTAAAGCAGATCGCGCACCGATACGGTCTCACCGATATGCTCGGTCAGCCCCATCACGGAGCTTTCGGGATCCATATCCGCAAAATACTCTTCCTTGATCTCCAGCTCGGTACCGTCGGGATCCGAAACATTCTCGGACACGACGATATAGGTGAGGATCTTGGTGGTGGAGGCGGGATAGACCTTCTCAGAAGCATTCTTCTCAAACACGACGTTTCCCGTATCCAGATTTTCCATATAGACAGCGTTGGTCACGGTATCGACGTCACACCCATAGTCCGCCGCGTACGCGGGCAGAACGGTAAGAGTGATCAGCAATAAGGCGACCAGAACGGCAAATATCTTTTTCATACGCTTTCTCCTTATGATTCCGATGCTTTTTTCTTCTTGGGCGTGATGCGCTTCTCTTCTCCCCTGAACAGCCTGCCGATATTATCCTTATGCTTGACAATCACCAGCAATCCGATTACTGTCGCGCAGATAGTGGATAATATCACATAGCGGAACCGGAAGCCCTCCGACTGACCCAGCCGCGGCAAATAGTCAAAGAAATACGTCGCGATGCAGGTATAAACGCCGTATAAAGCGGCGCAGGCGCAGGAGCCTAAGGAGATGATCTTGGTGGCAAAAAAGATGATCAAAAAGGTCGCAATGATCATCAGAAACACTCTCCAGTCGACGACCGCCATCATGGCAGCGGTGGTAACAACGCCCTTGCCTCCCTTGAAGCCGAAGTACAGCGGAAACATATGCCCGATAATGGCGAACAGTCCGGCGAGGTACCGTCCGTAGGTGGTATACTCCGATAGCGTTACGCCGTCCGCGGCGGAAACGCCGGAGAAGATCCACCAGCCGATTCCAACCGCCAGAGCGCCTTTTAAAAAGTCAAACACAAAGGTCAGCACGGCGGGACCTGCTCCGACAGAACGCAGTACGTTGGTAAAGCCCGCGTTGCCCGAACCCATGGTACGGATATCTTTTTCATTTTTTCTTGTCGTGATCACCGCAAAGTTGAAGGAGCCCAAAAGATAGGCGATCACCGCAGTGCCGACGATACGAAGCACAAAGGTAAAGTCAAAACTCATTTGTCCGATCTCTCCCTGATAATAAATCTGACGGGCGTACCCGAAAAGTCAAACGCCTCTCTGAGCCGGTTCTCCAGATATCTCTGATAGGAGAAGTGGAACAGCTCTGCGTTGTTGCAGAAAAACACGAATGTCGGAGGCTTGACGGAGGTCTGGGTCATATAGTAGATCTTGAGCCTCCTGCCCTTGTCGGTAGGCGGCTGTACGCGCGAGGTAGCCTGCGCCAGCACATCGTTGAGGAGTCCCGTTTTGATCCTCAGCGCGGAGGTGTTCGCTACGTGAACAATGTTCTCATAGAGGTTGTTCAGCCGCTGTCCCGTCTTAGCGGAGATAAACACCGACGGAGCGTAGCTCATAAAGGCAAAATCTCTCTCGATATCCTTGCGGAAATTCTGCATCGTGTGGGTGTCTTTCTCAATAGCGTCCCACTTGTTGACAGCGATGATACACGCCTTTCCCGCTTCCAGTGCGAGTCCGGCAACCTTAGTATCCTGCTCGGTGATCCCGGTTTCGGCGTCCAGCATAATTACGCAGACGTCCGCGCGCTCGATCGCCATCTTTGCTCTGAGCACCGAATAATGCTCGACCTTGTCCAGCACCTTGGACTTTCTTCTCATACCGGCGGTGTCGATAAAGTTGAACACACCGTAGGGGGTCTCCACCTTGGTGTCGATCGAATCTCTGGTGGTGCCGGCGATATCGGAAACGATACAGCGGTTCTCTCCCGTGATCTTGTTGATCAGCGAGGACTTGCCGACGTTCGGTCTGCCGATCACGGCAACAGAGATGACCTCGCTCTCGGGCTCCTCCTCTTCCTCTTTCGGAATCTGCGCGAACACCGCGTCCAGCAGATCGCCGGTGCCGTGTCCGTGAACGGAGGATACCGCGATCGGCTCGATGGGGAGCTTATAGAACTCATAGAACTCCGGCGGCGCTTCTCCGATGGAATCGCACTTATTGACGCACAGCACCAGCGGCTTGTTCGCTTTGATCAGCATATGAGCTACCTCTTCATCCGTCGCCACCAGTCCACAGCGGACATCAGTCACCATAATAACGGCGTCGGCGGTGTCGATCGCCAGCTGCGCCTGCTCTCTCATACCGGAGAGGATAACGTCGTCGGAAAAGGGCTCAATGCCGCCGGTGTCGATCAGCATCGCGGTCCTGCCCGCCCATTCGATATCGCCGTAGATACGGTCTCTGGTCACACCGGGCGTATCGTCTACGATGGAAATACGCTCGCCGACGAGTTTATTGAATAAAGTGCTCTTGCCGACATTCGGTCTGCCGACAATCGCAATGATAGGTTTAGACACGGTCGTCCTCCTTTCAAAAAGTACGGACAAAAAAGGAAAATTCCTTTCACAGATAGGTAGTTTTATACCGTAGGAAACGGTCTTGACCGTTCCGCTTTGTGAAAACGTTGATGAGATATCAACGTTTCGGCAAGTCGAGGGCGCCTTGCCCTACGGCTGGTGTATGTTCGCAGCCAAAAACGGTATTTTGAATCAACGTTCGGGAGGGTCAAAACTCTCTGCAGCTCTATGAAATGTCCTACAGCGGGAGGGTCAAGACCCTCCCCTACTGTTTACAATTCTCCGAGGATTGCGCTGAGCAGCATTTCGCCGTCGGTGTTGACGGGGGTGATTTTGACGCCGAGCGCCTTGGAGGCGTCGTCGATATGGACGTCATCAAGAAACAGATCGTTCTCAAAACGGAGCATATTTGAAGAAATCAGCAGTTCTTCGCCCAAGGGCTTTCCCTTAAGCTGAGCGATCAGGTCATTTCCCACGATCAGTCCGGACACGGTGATATACTCGCCGAAAAACTCGTTGCGGATGGGATACAAATGTATCGTGATATGTGGATATTTTTCTTTAACAGAATTAAGAATTTCCTGCAAATAAGGCGCGACCGCGGTGCCGCAGGCGACGGAAACGGTTCTTCTGATACTATCGTCAGGCGCGCGTTCTTCTAAGGCGAACGCCATATCCTCTTTGAGCATCGCAATCATACCCACGCCGTTTTCGATCGCCTCAAAGTCGCCGTAAAAAGACGCGTCCGGGATCGGGCGATCCGCCATAATATACATCTCATCGGCGGCGTAAGCGACACGGCTGCCGCATTCTTTGAGACATTTCTCGCCGAACGATTCGATGATATCGATAGTCTCCTGCGCCTTCTCCTTTGTGAAAGGCACAAGCGGATACAAACCCTCACGGTACTTGGTAATCCCAACGGGAACCACCGCGATCAGATTGACGTTTAATTCTTTTAAATCATTAAGGCTTCTGATCAGCTCGTCGCCGTCGTTGAGTCCCGGACAGCAGACGATCTGGGTATTCAGCACAATGCCGCTGTCGGAGAAGCGCTTCAAAATCTTGAGCGTCTCTCCCGCGAATCGGTTGTTCATCATCTTACATCTCAGCGCGGGGTTAGTAGTATGTACCGAGACATTGATAGGACTGATATGCATTTTGATGATACGCGAGATCTCGTGCTCCGTCAGGTTCGTCAGCGTGACATAGTTGCCGAAGAGAAACGACAGACGAGAGTCGTCATCCTTGAAGTACAGCGTCTCACGCATCCCCTTGGGAAGCTGGTCGATAAAGCAGAATACGCATTGGTTGCGGCAGGATTTCTCCTTGTCCATCAGATAGGTGTCAAACTCCAGCCCCAGCTCTTCATACTCGGGCTTTCTGATCCTGACGGTGTGGATTTTTCCTTGAATATCACGGATTTTTAATTCTAATTCAGAATTAAGCTGATAAAATCGGTAGTCCAGCACATCCACGATCTCGTTGCCGTTGATAGAAAGCAGAGTATCCCCCGCTTCGATCCCCGCGCGCTCGGCAAAGCTGCGCCCGTATACGCTTTTGATGATTACTGACACAGCGATGCCCTCCTTTTCGCAAAGTACGGATCTTGCCTCCGATGAAGGCTCCCTTTGGTAAAGGGAGCTGTCACCGTATGGTGACTGAGGGATTGCAAAATTGATCGACCGTAGGGAGAAACTTTTTTAAAATGGTTGGTAGCTGCGCTCCATTGATACAATCCCTCTGTCTCGGCAAACCGAGACACCTCCCTTTACCAAAGGGAGGTTTTTCAGTGTTTCAAAAACAAAAGGGCGGACTAATGCCCGCCTGAAACTTTTGTTAAAATAGGTACAGTCACCCTCAGAAGATCAGTCCTCGTCCTTGACGATGACCTGTCTGCCGTTGTACTTACCGCAGTTGGGGCAAACCCTATGGGGAGCCTTGTACTCACCGCACTCAGGGCAAACGGAAAGAGCGGGAGCCTGCAGCTTCCAGACGTTGGATCTTCTCTTCATCTTTCTTGCGTGTGAATGTTTTCTAGCCGGTACAGCCATATTCTGACCTCCTTCATATATGAATGATAATGTTAATCTAATAAATTCTGAAGTTGTACGAGTCTCGGATCAATCTCCTGCCTGTCACAGCCGCAATCGCCTAAGTTCAGATTATGTCCACATTTTTGACAGAGACCTTGACAGTCTCCCCTGCAAAGGAACTTAGACGGCAGCTCAAGCAGAATATCGGACGAAACCAGCTCATCCAGCTCGAGACTCCTGTCGGGCGTTTCAATATAGTCGTCGTTGAACTCTTCCTCCAACGCCTCGATCAGCCTGTGGACAAAGTGATAGTCCATATGCCTCTTGATCTCATCAAAACAGCGGTCACAGCGCGTTTCAAAGTCAAACGCGGTGTCAATACTAACAGACACCATACCCGCCGTGTTCTGCGCGACAGCCTTCACAGATACCGGAGAGGTGAATGGATAGCCTCCGCCGAACTCCACTTGGCTCATATCAAGATCATAAGACACCCGCTTGGACGAGCCGTCAGAGGCAAATACCTCAGTCAAATCAAAGACCATAGCGACCTCCCAAGCAGAGTAATGCATATTAAAACGCTACGATATATTATAATAAAGGCAGAATCCTTTGTCAAGTAAATTCTTGCGGTTTTCTTAGGGATTTCTTTGTGGAATGTGACAAACGCTTTCGAAATGAGGAATGAGGAATTAGGAATGAGGAATTTTGGGAGGGCTGCGCCCTCACCCGATTGTAATAATGTTATTTCAGCACAGTAGGGTACGGTCTTGACCGTACCGCTTAGCAAAAGTTTGTTATACAATCAGCGTTTCGGGAGGGTCAAGACCCTCCCCTACAGTAATATTTTATTGTTTGAACGAAGCGAGTAACCGAAATTCTTAATTCCTCATTCCTGATTCCTCATTATAAAAAGCCTCCGCCCTACAGGGCAGAGGCAAATCTTCAAAATCTTACTTTCAAGCGATCTCTTCTAAGGAGCAGTCGCAGGCGAGGGTGTGCTTTACTCGGTCCTCGACCTCGGCACGCTTGCCGTTATTGAAGCGATCTAAGGTACCTACCAGATAACCGGTGATACGGCGGATGCGCTCAAAGGGAACGCTGTCATAATCGTATTTCATATCCACATACTCGCCGTCTACGGTGAAGTCGACGGATTTGATGATCTTGTCGGGATTCTGCTCTTTCAGGCTCTGAACGTAGAAGTCGATTTCTTTCTGGGCTAAGGTGCCGCCGGTTACTGTTACTGTCATTGTCATTTCCTCATTTCATATTAATTTCTGTTATTGAAAGACGATTTATGTTTCTTTTGGAGAATTAAAACATACATTATCTTGGTGACAATTAGAATAATAGCACAATATATTGTGGTTTTCAAGTAACAATTCAAAAATTTTTATTACATTTTTTTAATCTTTAATTGCCATTTCGAAAAATATGGGAACGCCCCGATCTCAAAGTCTCTGATTCTATGCAGATTCCGTTGGTTACAATACGGATACTATCTGAAACCGAAAAAGTCGTCGCCGAAGGTCTCGCGCCACAAATCGGTGTTGATCTCGCGGTAAATATCGACGATCGGCTTCTCCAGAGGATAATGGTAGTCGTTCTCCGGCGGACGCTTCTCGTTTTTGTCTTCTCTCAGATGTTTGCCGCGATACACCGTTCTTTTATGTTTCGCCATGATATCACCTCAATGATATTATGCTGCGATACCCGTATAATATTCCTGCATCTGTCTATACTGATATTGAGGTGATAAAAATGCTGATGTTTTTTCTCGGACTGCTCGCGGGCGGCTTTTTCGGCGTCGCCGTGATGTGTATTCTCTCTGTCGCGTCCGATGACGACGACAGCCGCGGAGTATAACGTTGACATTACCCTCTCCCAATGATATGATAGTGAAAAATCCGGGAGCGCAAAAATGAAAACAAAGCAAAGGAAGCTCGAAAAGCTCATTCTGATCACCGGCGCGGTGTTCCTTTTCCTGATGATCGGCGCGTGTCTGTTCTTCTCGCTCAGAGAAAACAGCGTCAGCTATCACGACGCCGCACAGATCGAAGAAATGAGCGTCGCGTATATCAATATCAATACCGCCGACAAAGAAACGCTGAAGCTGCTTCCCGATATCTCTGACACGATTGCGGAAAATATTATTCATTACCGCGAGGAAAACGGCGCTTTTCGGAATACGGAAGATATCGTCAAGGTGAAGGGGATCGGCGAAGAGATCTATCAATATATCATAATATACATCACTGTATAACAAAACGGGACTACCGAAAACGGCAGTCCCTTTCTCTTTGGTGTTGTTTATTCGAGTAAGCACACAGCGGTGGCGGAGATACCCTCTCCCCTGCCGGTGAAACCTAAATGCTCCTCGGTAGTCGCCTTGACGCTGACACACTTCTTCTTGAGTCCGCAGGCGACGGCAATATTCTCGCGCATCTCGTCGATATAAGGCGCGAGCTTCGGCGCCTGCGCGACAACAGTCACATCGATATTGACTACCTTGTAGCCCTCCTGCTCGATCCTGCCGACGACCTCCCATAAGAGCTTTAAGGAATCAGCATCCTTGTACTTCTCATCGTTATCGGGGAAAAGCTTGCCGATATCTCCCAGCGCCGCCGCGCCGAGCAGGGCGTCCATCACGGCGTGCAGGAGAACGTCCGCGTCGGAGTGGCCCAAAAGCCCCAGCTCATAGGGGATCTCTACGCCGCCGAGAATCAGATCTCTGCCCTTTTGGAGCTTGTGAACGTCATAACCGTGTCCTATTCTCATATCAAATCCTTCTCTCTTTCCCGCAGGATCGCCTCGGCGAACAGCAGGTCTGTCTTAGTCGTCAGCTTGATGTTGGTATACTTTCCTATTGCGATCGTGACCTGCTCGCCCAGCGCCTCAACCATAGAGCAGTCATCGGTGACTCTCAGGCGCTTGTCCTTTGCGTTTTGCAGAGCGCACAGGTACAGTTTCTTCTCGAACACCTGAGGTGTCTGTACGGCGTAGAGCGTACTTCTGTCGGGCGTGGAAATGATCGTCATTGAGTCGACCACCTTCACCGTATCGGTCACGGGCGTACCGAGAGTGGCGGCGTTCTTAGTATACGCCGTTTCGATGACATTTATGATCTCTTCTTCGGTAACAAGCATCCGCGCGCCGTCGTGAATGACAAAAAACTGAGACTCTTTATTCGCGGCAAGGACGCCGTTTTTCACGCTGTCGGAGCGTTCCTCACCGCCCGGTACGATCGCTTTCAGCTTCGTATAGGGACGGGTGATTTCGGTGATCGTTTTGATATCCTCCGCACGGGTGACAACGACGATCTCATCGATCAGCGGACAGCTCTCAAAGACCGAGAGCGTGCGCTCGATCACGGTCTTGCCGTTGATGATCAATAACTGCTTCGGCGTATCCAGCCCCATACGGGTGGCGTTGCCCGCCGCAACAATAATAGCGGAGGTAAATGGATGGTTTCTCATAGTTCTCAGTTATCGGTTTTCAGTTATCAGTTCATCAGGTACTGCATACGCTTGATACAGTCTGACTTATCGGAAATCAAAACCGACAACCGGGAACTGACAACAAATTATTATCATTATGAATTATGCATTGAATTAAACCTTCTCTAACGCCTGCGCGACGTCGGCGATGATATCCTCGGGGTCTTCGATACCGACGGAGAAGCGCACCATATTCGGCGCGATGCCCGCGTCGATGAGCTGCTGATCGGAGAGCTGTCTGTGGGTGGTGGAAGCGGGATGGAGTACACAGGTTCTCGCGTCCGCTACGTGAATCACGATCTTCGCGAGCTTGAGACCTTCCATAAAGCGCACCGCGCCCTCCTTGCCGCCTTTGACGAAAATGGAGATCACGCCGCAGGTGCCGTTCGGCATATACTTCTGCGCGACGGTATAATATTTGTTGGACTCGAGACCGGGATAGTTGACCTTCTCCACTTTATCGTGGCTCTCCAAGAACCTCGCGAGCGCAAGCGCGTTATCGCAGTGTCTTCTCATTCTCAGATGGAGAGTATCCAGACCGAGGGTGAGCAGGAAAGCGTTCTGGGGAGACATCTGGGTGCCGTAGTCGCGCATCAGGTGAGTTCTCGCCTTGACGATATACGCCGCCTTGCCGAACTGCTCGGTGTAGATGACGCCGTGATAGGTCTCGTCGGGAGTTGTGAGCATTTGATAATCGCCCTTTGTCCAGTCAAAGTTGCCGGAATCCACCACACAGCCGCCTAAGGATACCGCGTGACCGTCCATATACTTGGAGGTAGAATGAACGACGATATCTGCGCCCCACTCAAAGGGACGGCAGTTGACGGGAGTGGCAAAGGTGTTGTCCACGATCAGCGGACAGTGATGCGCGTGAGCGACGTTGGAGAACATCTGAAGATCCACCACATCGAGAGAGGGGTTGGTCAGCGTTTCCACAAACACTGCTTTGGTGTTCTCTTTGAACGCCTTATCCAGCTCGTCCGCCGTGATATCCGGCTCGACAAAGTCAAAGTCGATGCCCAGATCTCTTAAGGTCTTGTTAAATAGATTGAAGGTGCCGCCGTAGATCGCCGCAGAAGCGATCACGTGGTCGCCCGCTTTGCAGATATTGGTAATGCTGATCAGAGAAGCAGCTTGTCCCGATGAGGTCAGCATCGCTCCAACGCCGCCTTCCAGAGCCGCGATCTTCTTCTCCACCGCATCGAGGGTGGGATTGCCCAGACGGGTATAGAAAAAGCCTTCTTCCTCAAGATCGAAGAGCCTGCCCATGGTCTCGGCGGTATCATAAACAAAGGTGGTCGACTGAGCGATCGGCACCACTCTCGGCTCGCCGTTCTTGGGCTCATAGCCCGCCTGTACGCATAATGTATCAATTTTCATTTTCTTAACCTCCAAACAGTCCTTTGATAATTTCTATCACCTTGTCGGTCCCGAATACGACCAGCGCGATCAGCGCGAGAAGAAGGATCATCGAGATCACCTTGACGGTGGTTCGCATCGCGGGAGACATTTTCTTTTCTTCTTCAAAAGAATTATTTTTATATTTCTCGATATCCTTTTTGATATCGTCCATATACGCCTCGTTAGGATTTTTCAGCGTTTCTACCGTGTTCAGCAGTTCGCTCGCCTTCGGGATCGCAGAATACGGCACCAGCAGATTGATGTTATTGAGCTTGACGTCATAGCCTGTCACCAGCTCGTTTGCTACGCCCTGCGGCAGACTGTTCTGCTCGATAAACGGGATCTCGGCGTCCTTGAGCATACCGGTGACCATCGCACGTTCGGTGCCGCCGACCACCGCCAGACGGACAGGCTCGTTGATATCAGTGATGCTGCTGAGCTTTTTGCCGCACTCGCTGCAGCGCGTCTGATCGTCGCTGTGCAGTTTCTTGCAGGCTTTGCAGTATTTCATAGCATTACCCTCCTTTTTCACTGAATCCGATTATATCACAGATATATCAGCATTTCAACAAGGAGAGGAAAATTATTTGGGGAATGACGAATGTTCGGGAAAATGAGAAATTAGGAATGAGGAATTGTGGGCGGGGTACTTGACCGTTCCGCTTTGTAGGAGCGATGATGTAACACCGTAGGGCGGGGGCTTGTGTCAAGAGTAACACGGTTGCTCCCGCCGGTAATCGTCTGTTAAATAAATGTTATTGACAGTGCATATTTGACGTTTGTTTTGCTTCGCGTGAAAACGTCGTGATAATAGCGGCGTTTCGGCAAGTCGTGGGCGCCTTGCCCTACTGTATTACTGCAACGTCATATAGAGCTGTAGGGAACGATGCCCACATCGTTCCGTTATCAATTATCCGAGCGAAGCGAGTAACCTTTTTATATACGTTGCGATAATAGCAACGTTTCGGCGGGAGCAAGCCCCCGCCCTACGACACTTCGAAAGGTCCTACAAATCGGGTGAGGGCGGAGCCCTCCCTTCACATTTCATATTTCATTTTTCATATTTCATAATCGGGTGAGGAACAAGACCCTCCCCTACTGTGTTTTATCTATGCGTGTTTATCCCAGCACCGGCTGGAGCTGTTCTCCTCGAAACGCCGCCGCGATACTTTCGGGAAGCTTCTCAAAATCCGCTACCAGAGAATGGGGCTTGTCGGAGGGATTGTCCTGCTTCAGCGGAACGAGATAAATATGCTTTGTATTCATCAGTCTGCCGATGTTCTGTGCCGAGGCGGAGAGCGCGTCGTTGGTGGCGATGCACAGCACCACCGGCTTATTCACTCTCAGCTGGGACTTCACCGCCATTGTCACAGGCGTATCGGTAACGCCTAAGGCGATTTTCGACAGCGTGTTCCCCGTGCAGGGCGCAACGACCATCATATCGCACAGCCCCTTGGGTCCGATCGGCTCGGCAGTAACGATGGTATGAATGATGCTTTTTCCCGCAATTTTCTCTATTTCATCCGTGATATCCTTCGCCTTGCCGAAGCGGGTGTCGGTCGTATAGGCGTTTTCGGACATCACGGGATATATCTCATAACCCATAGAACGAAGGGTTTTCATCTGTTCTATGGAACGGCGAAACGTACAAAAAGAGCCCGTAAGGGCATATCCGAGTCTTTCCTTTTTCACCTAGGTTTCCTCCCATATCTTCATAATGGTTTCTTTGATCAGTCTGCCCGCCGCCTGCGGCGAACGCTTGCCCGGCAGAGAGAGCAGGTGAAGCGTCAGGATCCCCTCTTCTCTTGCATAGTCAAAATCCACGCCCCCGGGCGATGAAGCGAGGTCAAAAATGATCGCGCCGCCGGCGATCTGCCGCAGCGCTCTTCTGTCAAGCACCATGGACGGTACGGTGTTGAAGATCAGATCATAACTATATTTTTCTATAAAAGAATAATCTACCGCTTTCATTCCAGCGGCTTTGATCCACGCGCGGTCGCTCTCTTTTCTCGCGGCAACGGTCACGTCAGCGTGTAAGGAATACAGCATATGCGACAGCGCTTTTCCGATCCTGCCGTAGCCGCAGACGAGAACCTTTGCGCCGTAAATCGAACCCTCATACTCACCGATGGCAGCTTCTAATGCGCCTTCGGCGGTCAGGACAGCGTTGCCGACGAAAAAGTCCTCGCGCTTTGAATAGTCATAGATATTCAGCCGATCCGCGGGCAAACGTTCGCTCATCCCGCTGAAAAGCGGCTTTTCCCCGATCAGCTTTTCGATCACGGAAAACCGTACCGGCTCTTTGGCAAAGGGCGCGTTCAGAAATTCTCCGGTCAGCGGCGCCACAGGCAGTACGGCAATATCCGCGTTTGAGAGCGCGGTATAGTAATCGGCGAAAGCGAGGTCGCCGGTGCTTTGCAGGCGGTCAAAGCCCGCGAGCGTCACCGTATCTCCGCCGTCCGCAAACGCACGGGCGCAGTATAACATTCTCTTATCTCCACCGAGGATCGCAACCTTCACCGTATCACGCCTTTCAGGATTATCTTATGACGGACATACGGGAAGTGTGAATGCCGTAGGGCAAGGCGCCCTCGGCTTGCCGGTCGCAGCAGCGGTTCGATCATATCAAACGTTTCATACAGGAGCAAAATTTTACCTGTATCTTCTAAAACCGATAGAAATATAATAGCAACCTTTCGGCAAGTCGAGGGCGCCTTGCCCTACGGCTGATGCTTATTCATATCTTAAAATATCATCAATTATCATCGTGCCTTTTCAAATTGACCGACTACTGGGAAAAACCTCTTTATTATGTAAAAAACGGAGGCTTTCGCCTCCGCTTTTCTCAGCTGAACAATCCGCCGCGCTCAAAGCTCTTGCAGTCAACGCATTTCTCGTCCTTAGGATTCTTCTCGTCCGTCGCAACATGGATCGCGTCGAGCGAACAGAAGTTCTCGTCGCCCTTGTGATACTTACAGTCCTTGACAGTGCAGTGGATCGAATAGTTCGCGGTACATTCGTGGTTCATAGATTCACCTTCTTACAAAATTGGCATCGAAATGCCTGATTCTATTATTTGATTTTTCGCGTATGATATTCGTCACCAAAGCGTGTCAGCGAAATATCATATAACGAGGTGATTTGATGTACATATTATGTTGGATTATACTGGTGTTCTTCGCAATGATCGGGCTGTGCGCTTTTGTACTGTCTCTTGTCAGGATATTGACCGAGCGCGGCGACGAGAATGAATACCTCATCGTGATCCCGAAAGTCGACGCGGATAACGCCGAGTGCAGTATCCGCGCGGCGATCCGCAGGATCAACGAAATCGGTACAGGCAGTGTTCTCTGTCTGTGTGACGAAAACGATGAAGAAGCCGTTGATATCTGCCGCAGGATGCAAAGTGAATGTCCTTTTCTGGAAATCATCAATCAAGAAGAATTGTACAGTCGTTTGGCGTTACGGCAGTAGGAATTCATAATTCATAATTATTTTTCTATAAAAGAAAAAACCGCCGTTGTCAGTGACAGCGGCGGAAGTACTTTTTCTGATTTAGATTTCTTCACATACGGCTTCCAAGCCCTTGGGGATCTCGCCCTCAGCGGAAGAAACGAGAATGGTGATGTGCGCTTCGCTCTCCTTGGAAAGCAGATCCAATCTCTTGACGAAGTTTTCGATCCCGTTCACGCCCTCGGGGCAGATCTTGAAAGTAGAATCAACAAAAATATCGGTTACGTCATAGTTGCCGGCGCAGATACCGCTGATAAAGCCTAAAAGCATATCATAACCCTTGACGCCGTAGACGTCGGTGTCGATCAGTCTCGCTTTGTGAGTGACGTCATAAGTGAGCTTTGCTCCCTTTTCGATAACGACGACGTTACCCGAGGATTTTGCAACCGCTTCGTTTGCGAGAGTGATAAGCTTCTTCGTTTTACCTGAGCCTTTTTTACCGATAATTAATGTAACCATTTTACAGTATCCTCCTGTGTTTTACTTAACAATCAATATTTATTTTAAGCGAGCCTCCAGCTCAGCCTTTCTGTCCTCAAAGCCTTCCTTGCCTAAAAGAGCGAACATATTCTTCTTGTAGGATTCTACGCCCGGCTGGTCAAAGGGATTCACGCCCAAGAGATAACCGGAGATCGCGCAAGCCTTCTCAAAGAAGTAGATCAGATAACCGAGCTCAAACTCGTCCATCTTCGCCACGTTCAGCACGATGTTGGGAACGCCGCCGTCGTTGTGCGCGAGGATAGTGCCTTCGCACGCCTTGCGGTTGATATATGCCATGGTCTTGCCTTCTAAGAAATTCAGCTTGTCAAGGTTCTCGGGATCGTTGCCGATGATGATCTCTCTCTGGCATTGATCAAACAGCACAACGGTCTCAAAGAGGTTTCTGCTGCCATCCTGGATGAACTGACCCATCGAGTGCAAGTCGGTGGAGAAGATAACCGACGCCGGGAAAATACCCTTGTTGTCCTTGCCCTCAGACTCACCGTAAAGCTGCTTGAACCACTCGTTCATCAGGGTGAAAGCGGGCTCATAGGAAACGAGGATCTCGGTGGACTTGCCCTTTCTGTAGAGCAGGTTGCGGATCGCCGCGTACTTGTAGCAGTCGTTCGTGTAGAGATCGTCGTTGTTAAATTTATCAGCCGCTTCTTTCGCGCCCCGCATCAGCGCGTCGATGTCAGCGCCCGCTACCGCGATGGGAAGCAGACCGACAGCGGTCAGAACAGAATATCTGCCGCCGATATCGTCGGGAACCACAAAGGTCTCATAGCCCTCACGGTCGGCGAGGCTCTTCAGAGTGCCCTTTGCCTTGTCGGTGGTGCAGAAGATATGATCCTTCATCCCTTCCTTGCCGTACTTCTTCTCGAGCAGTTCTCTGAAAACTCTGAACGCGATCGCAGGCTCGGTGGTGGTGCCGGACTTAGAGATCATATTCACGGAGATTTCCTTGCCCTCGCAGATCTCGAGCAGCTCTGCCAAAGCGTTGGAGCTGATGGAGTTGCCGGTATAATAAATCTGGGGAGTATCTTTGCACAGCGCGTTATAGTTGGGAGACTTCAAAAACTCGATCGCCGCTCTCGCGCCGAGATAGGAGCCGCCGATACCGATCACGACGAAGATATCGCAGTTTTGCTGAATCTTCTTCGCGGCAGTCTTGATGCGCGCGAACTCATCCTTATCATAGTCATAGGGGAGCGTCAGCCAGCCGGTGAACTCCTGTCCGAGACCCTTCTTGGTGTGAAGCGCCTGATGAGCCGCCTTGACCTGATTCTCGATTCCCTTGTATTCATTATCGCGGATAAAGCCTTGTAAATGTTTATCACTGAGAATGGTGGGCATATTCTTTCCTCCTTATAATTCCTCAGCGGAAAAATACATTCTCCCGCTTATATTTATAACGGTATTATACTATATTTTCAGCAGGTTTGCAATATGATTTGTCATATTTTTGTAAACAAACTCTAAACTTTGTTGGTAAGTTTTTGAGGAAACACAAGATGTTGTAATAATTTGAAATTAGAAATTAGGAATGTGGAATGAGGAATTTATGGCGGGCTCCGCCCGACACCTGATTGGTAGGACGTTTCAGAGTGTCGCACAACGTAGGGCGGGAGCAACCATGTTACTCTTGACACAAGCCCCCGCCGGATGGTAGAACCGACAACTGGCAACCGGGAACCGGAAACCAAACAATTCCT
>JAFRCW010000030.1 GCA_017404145.1 Ruminococcus sp.
GAAGCATTGTCTTTACAAGGCTGCATAAGAAAAACCGCAAATTCCGGATAGACTAAATCTAACCAAAATCTGCGGTTATTCATATTATTTTGTGAAAAATATTTTATTTATTTCTCTGTCCTCTTGACGGGATGCAGTTCATTTCTCGAAACGGTGCTTTTGTAATGAGTATCAGAGCATTACCTTGACGGCGAAACCGCCGCAGAAAAAGTAGGTGTTCATCCAATACTTGTTTGGTGGAGCATAAGCGAATAAATCCGAACCTTTTTCCAAATCATCTTTTGTGAGGATTTTTGCATTTCCTTTGAAATTGAAATAGAATTCGATCCTGTCGTCATACAGGATCACCGCATTGACAAAGGTATCGACCAGGCGTTTTCTGTGCTTTGGGTTTTGGGAATCAAGCTCTCTGAAGTGCTCAAGCCACAAGACGACTTGTTCTTTTGTGAGTGTTGGGCGTTTTATCTTTTCTGTCGCCAACTGGAATTCAAGTTCTTTCTTTTGACTCTCCAACTCAAGCAAACGCTCTTTCGTGGTTTCGGTGACGACGCCCATCTCGATAGCCTTCATCACGTTTGAGATGCTCTTCGTCGTTTCGGAAAGCTGCTTCGTGAGGAGCGGTATCTCACTTCCACCTTGGCTTTGAACCGTCATTACGGTTTCTGCGATTTCGTCTATCAGCTCATCATCCCATATGATCCTTTGGATCTGATCGATAACAAGATCTTCGATTGCATCTTTCTTGACCGGCTTCTTATCACAGCCCTTTTTTGATTTTGCCGATGAGCACTTGTAGTATCGGTAAGTGATATTCCTTCGGCTTGTTCCGCTCTCGCCGATCATGAAAGACATACACTTTCCGCAATATAGTTTGGTGGTCAAGATGTATTCATCATCGGCTTTTGCTTTGAATTTGGCAGGAGCTCTTTTGTTAGCCGCTAATCGTCTGTTTGCAGATTCAAAAGCATCTTTCGATACAATAGCAGGGATACCGTCCTCAATTACGATTTCGCGGAAACTATATTCACCCATATACCGTCTGTTGGATAGCATCTTGGAAACGGAGGACACCTTAAAGGTTGCTCCCTTACGGCTGCGGATCCCCTTGCTGTTAAGGTGGTCGGCCACCTGCTGTAAAGTCATCCCGCCGTTGTATAGCTTGAACACCTCGCGTACAACAGCGGCTTCCTCTTCGTTTATCCGGAAATGCTGTTCATTATCGATATAGTAACCGAAAGGGATCGCTCCTCCGTTGAACTTGCACTTGTATGCATTTTCTGCCATTCCTCTGACAACTTTTTCTGCTAACTCAGCGGAATAGTATTCTGCCATACCTTCGAGCAAGGATTCAAGAATGATGCCTTCGGGTCCCTGTGAGATCACTTCGGTAGCGGATATAACGCGGACATTGTTGCGTTTCAGGATAGCCTTATAATGTGCCGAATCATAACGGTTTCGGGCAAAGCGGTCGAGCTTCCATACGATAACAACATCAAACTGTCCTTTTGCGCTGTCACTTATCATTTTCTGAAAAGCAGGGCGATTATCTGTCTTTGCCGACAAAGCGCGGTCGATATAGGTTTCGATTATCTGAATATCATTTTTCTCTGCAAAAGCTTTGCATTCACGGAGTTGCCCTTCAATACTTTCTTCCCTTTGATTATCAGAAGAGTATCTTGCGTAAATAACGCCTTTCATTCGTTTTCACCTCCATTTTTTCGCTGTCTTGATATTAGCTCTAAAAAAGTGATTTGTCAAATCTATTCTTGGGTATGATAGAAATGTAAGATTGCAAACCCGTACACCCACTTGCAGCCTTGCAATCTTGCAACCTTAAAAAAGAAAAAATTACCACGCATTAACAAAGATTAAGCCCGTTGTGGAATAAGGGGTATTACTTGCATTTACTTTTACAATTAAAGATCTTGAGATCTTCGAGCTTGAATGAAAAAGAGAGAGTACCGAACAGCTCAAGACAGAAAACCAAATGCTGTGGGTGAAGCGAATGAACAATATCCGCAACCGGGCAACGGAAATTGTTAATGCAGAGTTGATTTATACCTGATCAGCACAGCCGCCAAATGGGGTTATCTCCTTCTTGGCGGCTGTTTCGGTTTGTTTTAAGTAATTATATTTGATTTAACGTTACATTTCTATTATATCATTTACTTAAAAATGATGATTGTTAACCGTTCTTATTCTTTTTTGAGATAAGCTCAGAGAAAATAGCTCCTCCTATTATTAAAATCGCACCGGATATTTGAATGGGTGACAAGTATTCTTTAAGTAAAACAACAGAAAAGATAACTGCCGAAAGAGGTTCCAGATAACCGCATACCGCTACCGTTTGGATAGCCAGTTTGCCGATTGAAGAAAAGTAGAAAAAACAACCTATCCCCGTATTGAACAAGCCGAGGATCAGCATAGGGATGATATCCTCCGTGTGCATATGAAACGTTAAGCCCTGCTTGAACAGTACAAAGATGAATACCGTCAAAAAGCTGGCGAATAGCTGAAGTGTTGCGTTTTCGATTCCTTGGATGCGCTGCGCTTTTTTGTTGCAGATCACCATCGCCGCGTACATCAGCGCCGACATCAAACCGCAGAAGATACCCCAAAGGTTGTTGTTGCCGTCAAAGACACTTCCGTTGACAAGAACGATTCCTATGAGAACCGCCGCAAATCCGAAGAGCTTTAAAGCGGTCAGTTTTTCTTTGAACAATATCGGCGACAGCGCCATAACGATGACAGGTCCGCAATAGTAGCATAGAGAGGCGATACTCACGCCGATTTGGGCGTATGCTTCATAGAGAAACATCCAGCTTGTACCCATAGCGATTCCCGAGAGCAGCAGGAACAGACTGTCCTTTTTGTGCTTATAAAACGTTAGCTTGTTACGCGTCAGGAAGAACAAAGCGATCAACAAAATGCTTCCTATGAATGTTCTTAACAATACGATCTCATAACTTGATAAATCAATAAAGCTCGCCACGATCCCGTTAGTGCCGAACAGCAGCAGCGCCGCAAAATATTTTATATACGATTTTTTCATAACGCACCTCTTGCATTTCTTCTGAGAATATCGTATCATATAGATATAGATTTGAAAAGCGAAATTATCAGATAATATGTATTCGGAAAACAAATGCTTAAAGCAGGTGGTAATATGGGAAATATTCAAAAATATTTATCCTTTGTCAAAACAGCGGAGTATGGCAGCTTTACACGGGCAGCTGAGATGCTGTCCTACTCTCAGTCGAGTATCAGCCGAATGATTGCCGATCTGGAAAAGGAATGGAATGTTTCGCTGTTGGAACGAAGTGTGGGCGGCGTAAAGCTGACCTCGGACGGCACAAAGCTTCTGCCGTATGCGAAAAACGTGGTGGCGGAATACGAAAAGCTGCAAATGGAAGTGGACGAGCTAAACGGGTTACAATCCGGCTTGATTCGCATCGGCACATTTTCGAGCGTAGCCACACATTGGCTGCCAAACATCATCAAGGCGTTTCAGAAGGATTATCCGAACATCGACTATGAGTTGTTGCTCGGAGATTACACCGAAATCGAGGAATGGATTGCCGAGGGGCGTGTTGATTGCGGATTTATCCGCCTGCCGACAAAGAATGATTTTGAAACTGTTTTTTTGGAACAGGACAGACTTTTGGCAATTATTCCCGAAAACCATCCATTGAAGGACTATGAGAGATTTCCTGTCAAAGCTCTCTGTGATGAACCGTTTATGCTCCTTGAAAAAGGTGCAAAGGCAGAGATCTCTGAAATATTTGAAATGAACGGACTGAAGCCAAACGTCAAATTTACTACTTGGGACGACTACGCCGTGATGTCGATGGTAGAGAGCGGACTGGGTATCAGCATATTGCCTGAACTGATTTTGAAGCGAATACCGTATCGGATCGCCGCAAAGGAGCTGGATGTTCCGGCTTACCGTGAGATCGGCTTAGCACTGAAAAGCAGAAAAACCGCCTCACTTGTGGTGAAACGGTTTATTGATTATTTGGAATACAGACATTGATATCTGTATTTTTCCACGAATTACTATACTTTGTAACGTTTAAACTCGCAAAGTAATAGTATTTACCTTACCTAACCAATTTGGCTTTTCAAAGGACGCATAAACACTGCGTTTTGAAGCCCAAAAGCGTTACACTTTTTCGATGTGTTACTCAATTAAAAAGCATAATTAATTTATCGCTTTAAAGTGTTGATTTTAAAGATTGTTCGTGCTATAATGATTGCAGTACCGTTGATACTGTTTTGATACTGTTATCATTTGAAGCCAAAAATAATAGGCAGAATAGCAGTATAATATGTGTCAAAAACCGCCTGCATTAAACTAATATGTTTAGTGTTAAAATGGATTAAGCGAGTGAAAATAATATCGTTAATCAACATCCGCATATTGTAACAAAAGATGCTTGAAAGGAATCAATATGATCGAAGTAGTAGCGGCACTGATATGGGATGGGGAGCGGTTCCTGATCTGTCAGCGGCCGGAGCATAAGGCTCGCGGATTATTATGGGAATATGTCGGTGGGAAGGTTGAGCCCGGTGAAACGAAGGAAGAAGCCCTTATTCGCGAGTGCCGTGAGGAACTTGGCGTCACCGTATCGGTCGGTGATGTGTTCATGGATGTGGTTCACGAATACCCCGACATCACCGTCCACCTGACGCTGTTCCATGCCTCTATCGCAGAGGGTACGATACGCCTGCTCGAACACAATGCTGTCGCATGGATCACTCCGGCTGAGATTCCGGACTATTCCTTCTGCCCCGCAGATAAGGAGATCAATGAGCGGATAATACAAAGTATAAGATAACAAATAAAAAAGGTGGTATTTATTTGATAACAAGAAAAGCAGTACCGGAGGATCTCGAGGGGATTATCCGGATATATGACGAAATACATACCAGAGAAGAAGCCGGAGAGGTGACGACAGGTTGGATCAGGGGCGTATATCCTGTTCAAAAGGTAGCCGAAGACTCCGTCGGTCGCGGAGATATGTTCGTTCAAGAGGACAAGGCCGGTGAGATTGTTGGAACCGCAATCATAAACCGTATACAAGTCGATGGTTATTCTGATGGCGATTGGCATTATCCGGCAGCAGACGATAAAGTCATGGTGCTACATACACTGATCATCTCGGTCAGACCGGAGCATAGAGGATCTGGAAAGATGTTTCTCGATTTTTACGAGAATTATGCTAAAGAGAACGGAAGTCCATATCTACGGTTGGATACCAATGCAAGGAACACAGCGGCAAGAGCCTTTTACCGTAAGTATGGTTATAATGAAATCGGAATCGTTCCGACAGTGTTCAACGGCATTCCAAGAGTAGAAATGGTTTTGCTGGAGAAGAGACTTTGTTTCCCGGAGTGATTAAAAAATGACAGAAAAAGAGAAAATGCTCAGCGGCATGCTGTACGATGCAGACAATGACGAACAGCTGGTGCAGGAGCGATTCGACATGGAGTATACACACCATTATGTTTCTCCCCTTGGCGGGATCACAATAGCAGCTGACGGAACAGCTCTGATCGGACTGTGGTTTGACGGCCAGAAATACTTTGCTGATGCACTGGATGCGAAACATGAGGAAAAACCACTCCCGATATTTGAGCAGACGGACAGATGGCTCGATATCTACTTCAGCGGTAAAGCTCCTGATTTTACACCGCCTTTGAATATGAAGACTACGGAGTTCCGCAAGGCTGTGTGGGAAATTATGCTCACCATACCCTATGGAAAGACAATGACATATGGAGAGATTGCGGACAGGATTGCCAAACAGAATGGAATTCCCCGAATGTCTGCACAAGCGGTAGGCGGTGCAGTCGGACATAATTCTATCTCGCTTATCATCCCCTGCCACCGTGTAGTAGGCACAAACGGAAGCCTGACAGGATATGCAGGCGGTATAGATAAGAAGGTCAAACTCCTTGAGATGGAAGGAGCAGATATGGATGGCTTTTTTGTTCCGAAGAAAGGCACCGCACTATAAAGGTAAATCCCAGTCTGACAAGGTAACCGCCATGAAGCAAATCACAAATAAGGAATACGAAGAGTGGCAGAAATGCTTCAGTATATCCAGAACAGCGGCGTGTGCTGGTGCGGCGGAAGCCGGTGGGAAGACAGACCGGTTATCCGGGTAAGCGTCTGCTCACATGCCACCACAAGGGAGGACATTGACCATAGCGTGCAGGTCTTTATAACTGCGAAGAAGGGGTAAGAAACATTGTATTTTCAATATGGCAAACAGGAAACGGAATACCTGAAGTCCAAGGATGTCCGTCTTGGCGCAGTGATCGAACAGATCGGCCATATAGACAGGGCTGTCGACACTGACCTGTTTTCTTCCGTTGTCCATCACATTATCGGCCAGCAGATTTCCACCAAGGCGCAGCGAACGATCTGGAAGCGGATGAATGATGCCTTCGGCGAGGTAACACCAGCCTCGATAGGACGTGCATCCATCGAAGAGCTGCAGGCTCTTGGCATGACGTTTCGCAAAGCGGAGTACATCAATGATTTTGCAGAAAAGGTTATGAACGGAGAATTTGACCTTAATGCTGTAGAGAATATGTCGGACACAGATGCGATTGCTGCTCTTGCTGCCCTGAAAGGCATCGGTGTATGGACGGCGGAGATGATCCTTCTGTTTTGCTTCCAGCGACCGGACATCCTGAGTTTTGATGATCTTGCCATCCAGCGTGGGATGCGGATGGTATACCATCACAGGAAGATAGACCGGAAGCTTTTTGAAAAATACCGCCGACGTCTTTCTCCCTGCTGCAGCGTTGCAAGCCTGTACTTCTGGGCTGTAGCGGGAGGCGCGATTCCTGAAATGCGAGATTACGCACCGAGGAAAAAGTGATGTCAAAAATTCTGGATGAGCTTCTGATTTATGAAGTGCTGTCTGTTATGGAGGAGATACTGGAAGGCAAGGTGGCTTCCTATGGCCAAATCGCCCGTCTCATCGGCAGGGATCGCAACTCACGCCTCGTCGGAAAAGTGCTGAGCATGGCGGAGTTTTACGGGCTCTAGAATAAATCAACAGAGGTAATTGATGATGACAGAAAAAGAAAAAATGCTCAAACAGTTGATGTATGATGCGAATTATGATTTAGATCTGCAAAAAGAAAGACTTATCGCAAAGGATCTTTGCCATGAGTATAATCAACTGCGCCCTTCCGAAGAAGCCCGGCAAAAGGAAATCATGACAAAGCTGCTTGGTAAAACAAAGGGAGCGTTTACTATCGTCGCGCCTTTCTGGTGTGATTACGGATATAACATCGAGATCGGAGAGAATTTCTTCGCCAATCACAATACCGTTATACTGGATGGCGGAAAGGTGATTTTCGGAGATAATGTATTCATCGCGCCTGACTGCGGATTCCATACAGCGGGACACCCTATTGATTATGAAAGAAGGAATCAGGGCCTAGAGTATGCCTATCCTATCCGTATCGGAGATAATGTGTGGATAGGAGCCGGAGTTCAGGTCATGCCCGGTGTGACGATTGGAAGTAATGTAGTTATCGGCGGAGGGAGCGTTGTCGTCAAGGATATTCCCGATAACTCTGTTGCAGTTGGCAATCCTTGTAAAGTAATCAGAGAAATCACAGAGGCGGATAAAATGAAGAGCTGGGATAAAGAAAATCAACATAACTAAATAACAGATACAAGAAGGTATTACCCATGGTCGATTACGGATTAGAGAACAGAGTGGCGCTGATCACAGGGGCGAATAACCCGCAGGGGATCGGAGCAACAACAGCTATTGCTTTTGCCCGTGAAGGAGCAAAGGTAGCTATCGTATACAAGAAGGTTGATCGTCCATTCGACGAGAATAAGACTGACCATAACGGCGTAGACAGATATTATGCGGCGAACGCCGGTGACGCGGAATTCGTTGAAAACAAGCTCAAAGAAATGGATGCGGACTACCTGATCATAGAGAGCGATATCTCTGATGAGGAGGCGATCAAAGGGATTTATGACGCCGTACTGAAACGGTTCGGCAGAGTCGATATTCTGGTGAACAACGCGGCAGCTGATGACGAGACCGGTCTGGATACCATCGAGAAGATCACCCCGGATGTGGTCGACGGCACCTTTGCGGTCAACGTGCGCGGCAGCATCCTGATGACAAAAGAGTTGATCAATCGCCGCGCTGATTACGGCAGAATCATCAATATCTCAACCGACGCGGCGCAGATCTTTGCCGGGCAGATCACCTACGGCGCGAGCAAAGCTGCTATGGAGGCGCTGACCCGCAGTATCGCTCTCGAAGTCGCGCAGTACGGCATTACCGTGAACTGTGTCGCGCCCGGTCCCACGCAGACAGGCTGGATCGATGAAGAGCTGGAAAAAGCCGTCCTGCCGATGATCCCGATGGGTCAGTTGATCCGACCGGAGGACATCGCCGAAACAATCCTGTTCCTCTCCAGTGAGCAGGCAGGGATGCTGACCGGTCAGGTCATCAAAGTGTCCGGCGGTCACGCGCTGTGAGTTCACGATGCGGGAAAGGAAAGACAAATAATATGAGCATTATCATTCGCAATATCACTGACAAAGATCATTATGAAATAGAACTTGTCGCAAAAAGAGCCTTTTGGAATTTGAATATGCCCGGTTGCGACGAGCATTATTTGGTACACAAACTTTGGAACGCCCCCTGTTTCATACCGGCGATCTCTTTAGTTGCAACCGATGACGATAAAGTGGTCGGTGCTATTTTGTATTCAAAAGCTAAAATCGACACCAATCAGGGCAACATAGAAGTTCTTACCTTTGGTCCTTTATGCGTTGATCCCGATCATCAAAAGATAGGCATCGGCAAAAAGCTTTTATTGGAATCTATGCGCTTGGCGGCTGAGAAAGGCTATCAAGCGATCTTGATCTGCGGAGTCCCGACATACTATCCCAAGTTCGGCTTTAAGACAGCCGATACGTTTGGAATAACGATGCCCGACGGCTCCAATTTTGATGCTTTTATGGGATATGAGCTTCAAAAAGGGGCATTAAAAGGCGTGACCGGAAAGTTTTATGAAGATCCTCTTTTTGACTGTGATGTACACGACGAAGCGTATATGAAAGCGGTTAATGAATACAACAAAAACTTCCCGTATATGGAAAAGAAGGTTCTGCCGCATCAGTGGAGGTAAGGCAATATATGAGTAAGGCTGACAAAATGGATTTGAATAAGATGTTAGCTAAAGCAGGCTCAGCGATCGTAACAGTGACAGTATTTCTGTTTGCAGTATTTCTGATAATCAATTTTTCTATGGGCAGCTACTTTGTCTGCCTGATCCTGCCGATAGGGTTTATCATGATGACGGCAGGTCTGCACAACGAGTGCGAAGATGACCGCATGGTTGCTGCGAATATCGGCTTGATCCTTGCGGCGGTGTACGCCACATTTATCATGCTCGTCTATTTTTCACAGCTGACTACAGTAAAAAACGAACAGCTGAATGAACAGGCGGCAAAACTGTTAGAATTCGGCAAGTTCGGGCTTATCTTCAACTACGACCTGCTCGGCTACGGTGTAATGGCACTTTCTACCTTCTTCACAGGGCTTTCGATGAAACCGAATAACAAGACGGACAAGTGGCTCAAAGCACTGCTGATGATACACGGAGTGTTCTACTTCAGTTGTACGTTTATGCCGATTACGGGAATGTTCGCAAAGATGTCCTCCGGCGGCGACGGGATCGGCGGAAGGCTCGCTCTTGTTGCGTGGTGTGTATACTTTCTGCCCATCGGAATACTTTCATTTCTTCATTTCAGAAATAAGTGAAACACTGCACCTGTTTCTTAGCGGCAAAATCAGAATTTTCGGAGATGATCTCATGTTTTATAAGAACGAATGGCCTGTATTGGAATACGATGATAATCCCGTTGCTAAGCTGAATCCGGAGCATTTCTCAAGAGAAGGCTTAGAAGGCTTCGATACGGACAAAATGGTAATTACTTTTTTCCGGAAGTGATCGAAAAAATGCTGCTTGAAGGGAGAATCCGTCAGTACTGCTCGATCCCCGGCGAAAACAAGGTTATTATTTATAGGTTTGTCGATAAAGATGATGTTCTTCTCACTCTCGGTCAGGTAGGCTGCCCTGCTTGCGCCGGAAACCTCGATCTGTTCAACGCCATGGGAATCAAAAAAGTAATGTTTTGCGACGGCGGTGGCGTTCTGGACAATAGTATTCAAGTTGGTCAGTTGCTGGTTGTGGATGTAGAATGAAAGATTTAGGAGCAAAAGCGTTTTCTTACGGATATGCCTCGCCGGTATTGATGGCGGCGACATATAACGATGACGGTACGGTCAATGTAATGAATCTGCACGAGGTGGCGAGAACCAACGCGGGAGATCTGGCGTGCTGTATCGGTAAGCCGAAAAAGACGCACGAGAATATCGAAAAGAGGAAAGCGTTTACCCTTACCCTCGCAAATGAATCTTTAATGAAGGAGATCGACTATCTCGGTACCGTTTCCGGATATAGGGTTCCCGACAAGTTTGAAAGGACAGGCTTAAAGGCGGTAAAAAGCAAGCATGTTGACGCACCTATCATCGTCGGCAGCCCGGTGGTGATTGAATGTGAGCTGATCGAATTTGTCGAAACAGAAAACTTCACGACAGTGCTCGCCAAAGTAGTCAACATGGCGGCAGATGAATCCGTGCTTGACGGAAACGGTAAGATCGATACAGGAAAGATCGGTATGATTTTCTACGAATCTTTCAGCAACAGCTATTACAAACTCGGCGAAAAAGTCGGTAAGGCATGGAGCGAAGGAAAGGTATTCATGGAATAAACAAATACTGATTAATCGCTGTAACGGATATGAACGTAACAGTTGAACTGAAACAGATAAAAACTGTTATCGTATATTATTCGGAGTATCACGGCAATATAATGAGCAGCGGAAATATCAACAGTCATGCTGTAATCCCGAAAACTCAAAAAGCAAATATCAATACATAAAAAGAGCAGGGCTTTTCGGAGTCCTGCTCTTGACTATTATACAGATTATTAACCGAATATGAATCCTGTCATTGACATCGAGCCGAGATTGCAGATGTTGTTGAACACCTCGACAGGTTCTCCCTCGGCGGCGCCCATGCAATACAGCAAAGGCAGATAGTGCTCTAAAGTTGGGACGGCATAACGGTTGTGTTCGAGCTTGTCGAAGTTGATAACGGTATCAATATCGCCCGACAGCACCGCGTCGACGATGGCGTTGTTAAAGCTCACGGTCATATCCGTACCGTCCTTCTTGCGCCAGTTGACCTCCATCAGATTATGCACCACGTTTCCGCTTCCGAAGATCAGATAACCCCGTTTTCTCAGAGAGGCGAGCTGTTCGCCTATTTCATAACATTCCTGCGGAGAAAGGTGTTGGTCGATCGAAAGCTGAACAACGGGGATGTCAGCATCCGGGAACATATGCACAAGCACCGTCCAAGTGCCGTGATCGATCCCCCAGCTGTCGTCAATTTTTACTTTGTCTCCGAGCAATTGTTGCACTTGCTCTGTCAATTCGGTGCAGCCTTTGACGGGGTATTTCACCTCGTACAGCTTTTGAGGAAATCCGTACATATCGTAGATTTGCTTTGGCTCCTGCGCGCTCTGCACAGCGGTATGATCGGTGTACCAGTGACCGGATATAGACAGTATCGCCTTCGGCTTGCCGTATTTTGCGATGAGATCCGAGCCGACCTTCGCCATTCCGCGTGTGACTTCATCCTCACGAATTGCGATCATCGGGTCGCCGTGTCCCGAAAAGATTACAGGCATTCTTTTCATTTTCATCATTCCTTACTTTAATTTCTTGACTTGCTTTTATTATACAAGTATAATGAACTCAGGTCAACTACGATTTTACGGTTGAGTTAGTATCTTTAGCTTGAGTATGGTGATAAAAAATGAAAAAAGAGCGCTGTGAAAAAGAAAACAAATTCGGAATGTGTCCCTATGTTACCGCCCAGCAGTTATTGGCCGGCAAATGGGCGATCTTGATCTTGCAAAAGCTGTCACAGGGAACGAAGCGATACAACGAGCTGCAAAGGGAGATCGACATCACCCAGACAACGCTCGCCAATCAGCTAAAAACATTGGAGGCAGAAGGCTTGATACATCGAGAGGCGTATGCAGAGGTTCCCTTAAGAGTAGAGTATTCTCTGACTGAGATCGGCGAACAGTTCAAGCCCGTACTGAACAGTATCGAACAGTGGGGCAATCAGTATAAGTATATTGAGTATCTGAAACAAGAACACAGCAAACAAAGCGATTGATTCGGAGCATCATATCGGAAAAGATTTGGAAAACTAATAATCAAGGAGGCAACTTATGTCCAAAAGATCCGAGTTGGAAAAACAGGGGTACAAAACCTATGAAAATGATGAGATCGAAGTGTTCTGGAATCCGACCGTTTGTCAGCACGCGGCTAAGTGCGTACAGGGCAACGGCGATGTATTCAATACTCAGCGCCGTCCGTGGATCGATGTATCAAAGGCTTCCGCTAAGGAGATCGCCGCTGTGATCGATCAGTGTCCCTCCGGCGCGTTACAGTATGAGATCAAAAATCCTGTTGTCATCGAATTTCAGGAAAGCTGCTGCAGAAGCGCTGCACTGAAAGACGGAAAAGTGATCGGCAAATGTGAATACAGACCGTCGGGTCCGTCCTGGATGATCACTCACACAATAGTCAATCCGGAATTCGGCGGTCAGGGTATCGCAAAAAGGCTGGTTGAAAAAATTATTGAAGAAGCCCGCGCCGGAAAGATCAGAATCATACCGTTCTGTCCCTATGCCAGAAAAATGATGGCAGGTAAAGAAGAGTACAAGGACGTACTTGAATAAAAAAAGATCAAACTGAAGGAAAACGAAATGGCAAACATATTTATTCTCAACGGCTCGCCGAGAAAAAAAGGCTCTATAGCCTCCCTTATCAAGGCATTTGTTGAAGGGGCTAAGGAATCCGGTAACGAAGTACGTGAAGCGTATATTCACGGTATGGATAATTAATATCTTCGAATTGAACACATGACAACACGTTTGCAAACCCCCTCTGAAATTTGCAAAACCTCCTCGGATTTTGCAAACCCCCTCTCGCAAAATGCAAACCCTGAATTTTGAAATGCAGTGCTCATTTTGAAAAATGCAAACCTCTGAACAGCGATTTGCAATAACACTATAATTAGCGTTAAGACACAGAGAAAAACGGCAGGATTGATACAAATTCTTCTGGTAAACTTATGTTGAAAAATCGCTTGACTTACTTGTTTTCTGTGGTATTGTGTTGTGCTTGAAAGGGGCGCGATACCATGACCACATTAGAGAATTTCTACTTCGGGAACATCAGTCCGAGCGAGTATAAGCAGAGCAAGGATACCAGGAAAAAGCTCTCGGAGATGATAGAACTGCTTGATGAGCTAAAAGGTCTTTTGATTGGTGAGCAGCAAAGAGAAATACTGGAGCAGGTAGATAACTGCCAGCTATCTTTGATTGCTCTGTCCGAACGCGACGCCTACATCGAGGGCTTTAAACTTGGCGTGAAGATGACAACAGAGATATATCATCATAATTAGCAACTGGGATGACGCGTTAGTCTCTCCGCTGTTTATACTTCTAAAACGCGCATTGGGATTCTCTTTCTTCTGCTGATATGACTCAAATTCATAATCGAACGAGAGAAGCACTTATGAGCGCGTTTTACGGTTTGCGGCATATTGGATATCACACTCAGGTGAAATCTAAACTCGCGCCACAGACGATTTGTGGGCATTTGTGACGGGTTTGTGGCAAAGGATCATAAAGAATAACCCTCACGAAATGTTCTCGAATAACATCTTCTGTTCATAAAAATTTTACAGCATTTCATCGAACGTAATTTCTATAAATTATTGACTATCTGATTATACTGTGTTATAATAACAACATCAAATTAAATGATTAGAGAATAAGTGATCGTTAGTTTTTGAGAAGTAGTCATCCCGCATCGGAGGTATTCCGAGAAGGAATAGTCCCCGGCGCGGGATATTTTCATCTGATTATATTCGTACATATATTCTGTAATCGAACTTTTTGAATGGCTTTAAGAAAGGAGATCCGATGATAAATCATCTGAAAAAAGACATCGTTACGATCGCTGTGCGTCCCGGCTTTGTTATCATCCCGCGCGAGTTCTTTACACTCAAGCTGAGCGCGAATGAGTTCCGTATCTATATCGTTTTGCTGACATATGAGGATCGTAAAACGCATACCTGTTATCCGTCGTTATCTACGCTCGAGAAAGCAGCACGTGTCTCGAGAAAGACCGTAATGAAATGCGTTCATTTGCTGGAGGAAAAGAGATTGATCAACATCAAGCACACAAAAATGTACGCGAAGGATGGCTCTGTTCTGAACGGCAATCTGGAGTATCATATCAATCCGATCTCGTGGGCTGTGCGGTATCAGCACGAAAATATGCTTAAAGAGTCAGAACGAGAACAACGGCGTAATAAGAAGCGGAAACAGTTTGCGAAACGCTCGGCTTAGAGGGTTTTAGCCTCCATTGGGTGCTTTATATGGCGCGCTTATGGAGAAGCAGGTAAAAGCGGGCAGTCTCCGGATGGCTTGCCCGCGAAAGACATCGGACGGCAGAGCCGACCGTTCAGCCTTTCTTGAAAGATTTAAGGTGGGTTGCTCGGGATGTCTCTGCGTTTATGGTTTTGGAGGTGTATTATGAGTCAGTATCAAAAGATTGCTATCAACTTTACAAAGGAAGAAAAAGAAAAGCTGGATGAGATCGTTGCTCGTGAACAAGGTGTCACCCGCTCTGATTTGGTGCGTCAGGCGGTGGACTATTACCTTGGTTATTATGTTCAGCGGGAAAGCATGAATTACATCTCGCCCATCATTAGCGAGACGATCAAGTCGATCCTTCACCACTTCGAGGATAATATCTCGGAGCTCATCTTCAAGCTCGCTGTGGAGGTCAGCAAGAACAATATCATCACAGCCCATCAATTCAAATTTGACGATGAGTTGCTCAACTATTTCAATACTGTTTCCCGACAGCTTGTCGCAGAGCATAACGGCGTTATCGATCTCAAAACGGCGCAGGATTATCTGACAGAAAACTTTTTCAGACATAGCGGTGATGACTGATGGCAAAGATAATCGTCTCATGCCGCTTCAAAAAGAATCCGAAAGCGCTTGCAAATCTCGTCAGATATATCGGTACGCGCGAAGGCGTTGAAAAGATGCCGGATACCGGCAGATATGAATTGGCTTCAAAAAGCCAGATGCAGTTGGTGCAGACGGTCGCTAAAAAGTTCCCTGCAAGTAAACGCTTCCTTGAATACGAGGATTACGATCGCTTACCTACAAAGGAAAACGCGGCTGAATATCTCAATGCTGTCGCAGAAAGATATGCCGACCGCGTCGATGAATTGAAAACACTTGTCAGATATATTTCGGAGCGTCCCGGTGTGGAGCGCATGGGTTCTCACGGATTGTTTTCTCAGTTTGATATGCCCATCGACATCGATGAAGTTGCCGAGAGAGTTGCTAATCATGACGGTATTGTCTGGAATGAAGTCATCAGTCTTCGCAGAGAAGACGCCGAAAGATTACATTACAATAGCGCAGCAGCATGGCGCGATTTAGTCCGGCGTAATATGAATGAAATCGCGCTCGCGCATCGTATCAAGGTGGATGACCTCAGATGGTACGGAGCCTTTCATAATACGACGCACCACCCGCACATTCATCTGATCATCTATTCTGTCGGTCAGGAAGGATACCTTTCCGAAAAAGGAATCCATGATCTGCGCCGAGCCTTCGGACAGGATATCTTCCGCGGGGAACAGTACAAATTAGCGTCGATTGAAACAGGTTTCAGGAATGAAATACGCTCTAAAATGAACGAGTTGCTGGAGCAGGTTTACAGCAGAAAAAGCATCCCGAATCTCGATTATTATTTGCGATTACTGTCTGCTGTAAAAGAAAAAGTTCAATCAGCAAAAGGCAAAAAGCTGTATGGTTATCTGCCAAGAGAAACGAAAAAGTTCATCGACTTTTCTCTCCATGAGTTTGCCAAAGATGATTGTATCCGACAGCTGTATGAGCAATGGCTCCGCGCGAACCGTGAAAAGCTGAGTCTGTATTATGAGCCGAAGGACAACGATCCCAGTGTACCGATCGAAAAGAATCCCGAGTTCCGTTCACTGAAAAACATCATCATAAAAACCGCGCTGAGCATGGACTTCTCCGTTGTGAATACAGTGAATCCCGTTCGGGTAGGCTTTCTTTTCTCTCTGCTGGCAAAGCAAATATCTGCGTCCGCACAAAGAAAGCTTGACACGCTGAGCAGCAGAATGCCCCTTGCTGACAGCAAGGAGCAGGAGAAGATCGCAGAGAAGAAACGTGCGCTCGGACAGAAGATCGGCGGCGGTTATGAAAAGGAAGAGGAAGAAACTTATGACAGCATGGCGGTCGATGCGATCCTCTCCGGACTCGATATGCTTCTGGATGAACTCGAGCGCAAAAGAGCTGAGGAAGAACAGCAGCTCCTTGCTCAAACGGATATCGATCAGGCGTTTGATGATTACCGTGACGATGAGGACAGCGGATTCGACGATGAACATAACGAAGAATATGATGAAGATCACAGCGGCGATAACGATGATTTCGATGAGGATTATGATGAAAATGAGGATGACGGTTTCGTCATATCCATGTAGCGTTGTCCGGAATAAGTGGGTGTAAAAAAGCCGCCCCGAAGGACGGCAATAGGAATTCTTCAAACAGGTAAGGTATCGAAGGAGCACTTTCCATTGCAAAATTGATGTATTCCCCAAATCAAGAGCCGAAGAAAACAACCGAATAATGCCACTGTTGTGTGGGTGTGAGATTCAAGGAAGATATGGTCGGATTACACACGCTTGTCCTTGAACGTCATAGCGCATCGTGCAGTCGTCGTACTCGACCAGGCACGCGCAATGACCGCCCGGTACATATATACCGGTATAGAGGTTGTAGGTTATAAGGTGACGAGGACAGGGCTGATTCTCTTCGCCGCCGGGATACAGCAGCATGGAATCCAACCCGAGATCGCGCGCGGCTAAGGCAGTCATTACAGCTCCCTCGACACACTTCATCTGAGAGTATTTGTAGTTGGTTTTGATGTACACGGCGAACGCTTTCATCTTTTCTCTGTCGGTCATATCTCGCGTCCAGCATTTGCTTTCTATTTCGCGGACGATCGCTTTTGTCTCGTCGGCATATCCGTAACCTACGCTGAGATCGACCGTAATCGAAGTGCGTTTCAGCAATACATCTCGATAGTAAAAGTCGACGAAAAAAGAACAGCTACCACCGCTGAGGCCGGTGATTGATACCTGATAGGGATAGACGCCGTTAGTGAAATGTGCGTTTACCCAGGCGATGTCAATACCCTGTTCATCACGGATCAGATAATCACAGCCGATCGCTTTTCCGTTCAGAGCAGCAAGATATGCTTCCTTATATCTCTCATCGCTGTAATCGATTCGACGAACATAATCATCGCTGACGACTTCGATATGTACATCGGCAGGATCGGGCAGAGCCTTGTTCCGTAACATGAACGAAGCGGTGTTCCCGGATAAATCATCAAGCACGACCGCGTCGGGGATCTTGGAAAAATTGAAGTCGATTCCGTCGATAGTAACGCTTTTTTCGTTGCGGATAACTGATTGGGTTTGAGTCGGCGCTTCAGTTGATAAGGTTGTAGCCTCAGTTGATGTGATGACCGGTTCTCCTATCGGATATTCCACACTGAAATGAACAAGCCACCGCTGAATAGCTGTTGCGTCCATGATCGTAATGATACCGTCGTTATCCACATCAGCAGCTTGGCGAAAGCTATCTTCGATTTTAATTATCTGTGCAACATCGCGCTGGATCCTTGTAGCGTCGGTAATACAGACTTCACCATCTCCGTCAGCATCACCGAGCATCATAGATGAAGCACCTACCGGAAACGTAACAGCAAGCACCGTAAGCACAATAACTAAAACAAATATTAGTTTAACCGTTTTCATAGCAATACCTCCTTAACCGGTTTGATGTATTTTAGCTTAGGTTAAGGGGTATCGCAAGTAGAATTATCGGCAAGAAAACTGTGTATTATAGCGGAAATAATTACTACACATTATCAAAGAGTAGGCTTTTCGGAAAAGGCTATGAACAAGAAATGCTGAATATTTCTTGTAACCTTTTGAGGCGCCAAAATGCATTGACTTTATTTTTCCTTCGCGCTACACTTAGAATCGTGATAATCAAATCACAGTTCCCACTTGATAACAAAAGCAATAAATTTGGAGGAAAAATGAAAAATATGATCAAAACCCCGATAAGGGTAAACCACATTAATAGATAAAGGAGGAATGACCGACACAGATAGAAGCGCTGCCATATGGCAGCAAACCGTAAAATAGTAAACAAAGAAGACCTGATGGGATTACCGCCATCCCCCGAAACAAAAAGCGGAGTTCCGAAATACGAGCTTGAAATCTTAGCCAGAAATTTCCTCCCGGATATCATAGCCTTCTATGAAAGCGAAGAAGGGCAGAGAAAATTCCAAGAATGGAAACAGGAGGAAGAACAGCTAAAGAAGGAAAGCAAAAATAAATAGAAATAATAGGCAGGGAGCAAATCAAAAGCTCCCTGCCTATAACGCTATGTAAAGCTGTAAAAAGCAACAAACCCGAAACAATCACCTAAGATGACGATTTCGGATTTGTTATGCTTTGGTGGAGATAAGGGGAATCGAACCCCTGACCTCATGAATGCGAACCATGCGCTCTACCATCTGAGCTATACCCCCACGTATAGATATTCAATTGTTTGGGGTGCGTAAGCTACCCAGTCGGGCTACCATCTGAGCTATACCCCCACATCGCTATTGCATTATACACTAATTTTTTGGATTTGTAAAGAGGAAAAACAAAAGTTTCTTCAACGGTTTTTCTGTCTATAATATCAAAAACAAACTGCTTCTTTTGGTGAAAATGTCTATTTTTTCGAAAACATTCATCAAATTTTTATGAAAATATTGACACAAAAACAAAAAATATACTATAATGTATCGTATAAAGTGGCGCAGTATCCTTTTTAGAGGAGTTTAGGTCACAGCGAAAGGAAGTATCAAAATGGCGGATATCAATTATTTAGTAGGTAAATGGACGATCATCGGCGCAGATGACGCGGAAGAAAAGGTCATCGAGTTCTATAAGGACGGCTCCTGTCTGGTTCCCGTGAAGCTGCTTGGCGGCAACAGCGAGGTTTCTCCGTTGTTCTTCTTCTATCAGGCGTTTGAGAACCATACCATCAAGTTTGATTCCGGTGAGCCCGGGATGCATCTCTACCGCTTTGCCGTAGGGGGTGACAAGCTCTCTATCAAGACGCTGGCAGGTCAGGAATATGTCTTTGTCAAGGAAGAAAAGAAGGGCAAGAGCAAAGCAAAGCCCGTAGAAGCCGCTCCCAAGGGACAGAAGTCCAAGGACGACGAGTTTGACCGCGAGCCCGGTGAGAACGAGTGGAAGTGCCCCAAGTGCGGCAAGATCCATCAGAAGTATGTCGGCACCTGCGGCTGCGGTGAAGCAAAGCCCAAGGAGGCAGGTCCCTATATTCCGCCTCAGGAAGTCCTCGATAAGATCAAGGCTGAGTTAGAAAAAGCCTCTGCCCCCGCCGAAGAGCCCGAAGAAGAAGCGGCGGCTGCTCCCGCAAAGCCCGCTGAGCCCGAAGTAGAGCCCGGTGAGAACGAGTGGAAGTGCCCGAAGTGCGGCAAGATCCATCAGAAGTATGTCGGCACCTGCGGATGCGGCGAGCCCAAGCCCAAGGAGGCAGGTCCCTATATTCCGCCTCAGGAAGTTCTTGATAAGATCAAGGCAGAGCTCGAGAAAGCATCCGCTCCGGCGGAAGAGCCCGAGGAAGAAGCGGCTGCTCCCGCAAAGCCCGCTGAGCCTGAGATTGAGCCCGGTGAGAACGAGTGGAAGTGTCCCAAGTGCGGCAAGATCCATCAGAAGTATGTCGGCACCTGCGGCTGCGGCGAGCCCAAGCCCAAGGAGGCAGGTCCCTACATCCCGCCTCAGGAAGTCCTCGATAAGATCAAGGCAGAACTCGAAAAGTCCTCCGCTCCCGCAGAGGAGCCCGAGGAAGAGGTCGAAAAGCCTAAGAAGGCTGATAAAGACCAGAAGCCCGAGCGCGAAGCGGGCGAGAACGAGTGGAAGTGTCCCGATTGCGGCAAGATCAACCAGAACTATGTCGGCACCTGCGGCTGCGGTTATTCCAAGACTGCGGGCGGACGTATTTCATAACATTACTGTATCAAAGAAGCGGTATCCGAAAGGGTACCGCTTCTTTCAAAGATGTATCTTGAGTTTTGATTCTCAGTGAGAAGCGCCTCAGCCGCCCTGTCGGACGGCTGAGGCGCTAATGTATTTTTAGGGGTTTTCTATGAAAAAAATTACCCTGACAAACAACGTGTGTATTCTGCGCTTTTTATGCGGTTCTCTCCAGTGAGTGGATCATCTTCACCTTTAAGAAGTCGCCGCTTACGATAATGTCCACCGCTTCGACTGCTTTCTCGGGATGCGCTTTGAGCAGCTCCGATACATACAGCTTTACAATCTTATCCGATACTCTGTCGCCTTTTACATTGATACGCATTTCGATTACCTCCTGTCATTCAATTTTTGCTTGATTTTTATTTCTTTTTTGGAATTATTCGAATATTTGTACTAATTCCTTACAGTTATTATTGTACCAGACGAAGGCTGTAATTTCCAGTTACAGGTAGGCTATACTCATATCAGTTTATTCATTGTTAATTCTTTTTGGAATAAAAACCGTGAAACTTTGTAACAGTTAATTCTTGTGAGAAAAAAAGACCGCAGACACAAGATTTTGTGTCTGCGATACGATTTTTGCAGTATTGCTATGGATTATCCCAGCAGATGGAAGTTGACCACCAGCGCCGCGAACACGATAGAAACCATCGAAAGCAGCTTGATCAGGATGTTGATCGAGGGACCGGAGGTGTCCTTGAAGGGATCGCCGACGGTGTCGCCTACGACAGCAGCCTTATGCTGATCAGAGCCTTTACCGCCGTGGTTGCCCGCTTCGATATACTTCTTCGCGTTATCCCACGCGCCGCCGGAGTTAGACATAAAGATCGCCAGCAGGAAGCCCGAAGCGGTAGCGCCCGCGAGCATACCGATAACGCCGTAGAAGCCTAAGACCAGACCGACGACAACCGGAACCACGATCGCGATAACGGTGGGCAGGATCATTTCCTTTAAGGAAGAGCGGGAGCACATATCTACGCACTTGGCATAGTCGGGATCCGCCTTGCCTTCCATCAGACCTTTGATATTCTTGAACTGGTTTCTGACTTCGATGACCACGCTCTGCGCCGCTCTGCCGACAGCGTCCATGGTGAGCGCCGCGAATACGAACGGCAGACATGCGCCGATGAACAGACCGATCAGAACCAGCGGATTCATAACGCTGAAGCTCTCATAGGTGACGCCTTCAACATAGCCTTGGATCTTGTCGATATAAGAGGCGACCAGCGCCAGCGCCGTCAAAGCGGCGGAACCGATCGCAAAGCCCTTGCCGGTAGCGGCAGTGGTGTTGCCCAGAGAATCAAGCGCGTCGGTTCTTTCTCTGACTTCAGGCTCCAGACCGGACATCTCGGCGATGCCGCCTGCGTTATCCGCAACAGGACCGTAAGCGTCGGTCGCGAGAGTAATACCCAGAGTAGAGAGCATACCGACAGCCGCGAGAGCGATGCCGTAGAGACCCATCTGCGGTTCAGCGATGGTGCCGCCGGAGACAAAGAACGCGACCAGTACCGCGATACCGACGATGATGATCGGGATAGCGGTAGAGAGCATACCGAGACCTAAGCCGCCGATGATGATGGTGGCGGAGCCTGTCTCGGATTTTTCCGCGAGCTTCTTGGTGGGCTTATAAGTATCGGAGGTGAAATACTCCGTAGATTTGCCGATCAAAACGCCGGAGAGCAGACCTGCGAGTACCGCGAAGTACAGTGTCCAGTGCTCTGCGCCGAGGATGAAATAAATCAGCGGGAACGCGGCTATTGCGATCAGGATCGCGGCGAGGTTGGTGCCGCGGGACAGCGCTTTTAAGAGGAGCTTCTGCTCGGTCTTCTCGCCTGTTCTGACGAAGAAGGTACCGATGATGGAGCATACGATACCGAGCGCCGCCATAATCATCGGGATCGCCATTGCTTTGAACTGCATACCGCCGTCGCCGGAGAACGCGGCTACGCCTAATGCAGCGCAGGAAATAACGGAACCGACATAAGACTCATACAGATCGGCGCCCATACCGGCAACGTCGCCGACGTTATCGCCGACGTTATCCGCGATAACCGCAGGGTTTCTGGGGTCGTCCTCGGGGATGCCGGCTTCGACCTTACCGACGAGGTCTGCGCCTACGTCAGCCGCTTTGGTAAAGATACCGCCGCCGACACGCGCGAACAGCGCCATCGAAGAAGCGCCCATACCGAAGGTGAGCATCGCGGAGGTGATACCCGCCGCGTCAAGTTTAAAGACAAATTTCAGCAGTGTGAACCAGATAGAAATATCCAGCAGACCTAAGCCGACTACCGTAAAGCCCATGACGGAGCCCGCGGAGAACGCGACTCTCAGACCCTTGTTGAGACCTGTGCGGCAGGCGTTAGCGGTTCTGTCGTTGGCAAAAGTCGCGATTTTCATCCCGACAAAGCCCGAAAGACCGGAGAAGAATCCGCCGGTGACAAAGGCGAACGGCACATACCATGTCAGAAGACCGAAAGCCGCCATCGCACAGAGGATAGCGAACATTCCCGCAAAGAATACCGCGACGATGGTATACTGACGCTTGAGATAAGCGTTCGCGCCCGCGCGGATGGATCGGGAGATCTTCATCATTTTCTCTGTGCCTTCATCAAAGGACAGCACTCTTTTAGCCATAATCGCCGCAAAAGCGAGCGCCAAAACAGCGCCTACGAAGATGAATATTACCAGATAATTTTCCATAATATTCTACCAACTCCTTAGTATTTTTCCATTTTACAGCGCTAAACTGTTGACTCGTAAACTTTATATTACAACAAAAGAGGGATAAAGTCAATATTTTTTGCAGGGAACGGTCCGGACCGTTCCCGGTTTCCGGTTCATGGTTCTCAGTTGGTTTTGTGCTGCGCACGGTTATGGTAAGTAATATCAACTAACCAACAACCAACAACTGACAACTCTCTTGAATTTTTTCAAATGTTCACGGGAAATGTATTGATATCGCCGTTTGAATATGCTAAAATATTGAAAATATTTTACAGAAGGTACGTTTATGAGATCTGTTCTTCGACATTTTAAAGGACGCGACTGGCTCTGCACGGTGTTGGCTGCCGCGCTGATCGTTGTGTCTGTATTCCTCGACCTCAAGATGCCTGACTATATGAGCGATATCACCCGTCTTTTACAGACGGAGGGTACCGGGATGGAAGAGATCTTTATCGCGGGCGGCAAAATGCTTTTGTGCGCTTTGGGCAGTTTGCTGATTGCCGTGGCAGTCACGGTGATCGCGGGCTACCTCGCCTCGAACTATTCCTATAACGTCAGAGGCAAGCTCTACCGGGCGGTAGAATCCTTCTCAATGCGCGAGATCAATCGGTTTTCTACCGCGTCGCTGATCACCCGTTCCACCAACGACATCACACAGGTGCAGACGATCATTGTTTTCGGACTGATGACCATCGTACGGGCGCCCGTGATGGCGGTGCTGGCGATCTTCAAGATCGCCGACAAAAACCCCCAGTGGACGATTTCTACCGGGGTCGCCGTCGTGCTGGTCATCATCGTACTCGGCGCGTGCTATATCTTTGCGCATCCCAGGTTCAGGAAGATCCAGACCCTGACCGACAATATCAACCGCATCACCTCGGAGAACCTTACGGGTCTTCGGGTCATCCGTGCGTATAACGCCGAGAGCTACCAGTATGAGAAGTTCGAGAAGGCGAACGACGATATCACCCGCAACAACCTGACTGCTCATCGGATCATGGCGATGATGTTCCCCTCAATGATGCTGATCATGAACGGTCTTTCGCTGGTGGTATACTGGATCGGCGCTTTTCTGATCCGCGACGCCGCCGGCGCGGATAAGCTTACCCTTTTCTCCGAAATGGTGGTATTCTCCGCTTATGCGATGCAGGTGATCATGGCGTTTATGATGCTCAATTTGATCCTGATCATGGCGCCGCGTTCGATGGTCGCCGCTAAGCGTATCAACGAGGTTATCGACACCAAAACAACAATCAAAGACGGCGTAGGCATCGCGCACACCGAGATGCAGGGCGAGATCGAATTCAAAAATGTCAGCTTCAAATATCCCGACGCCGCGGACTATGTACTCAAGGACATCAGCTTTTCGGCGAAGAAGGGTGAGACGGTGGCGATCATCGGCTCGACCGGCTGCGGCAAGTCCACGCTAATCAATTTGATCCCCCGCTTTTATGACGCAACCGAGGGAGAGGTGCTGGTTGACGGCGAGAACGTCAAGGATTTTACCCTCGATCAGCTTCACGAGCGGATCGGCTATATCCCCCAGCGAGCGGCGCTGTTCTCCGGTACCGTCAACACCAACGTCGCCTACGGAAAAGGAAAAAAATCGGAATATACCCAGAAAGACGTCGAACGCGCGGTAGAGATCGCGCAGGCGAGAGAGATCATCGAGAACTACCCCGAAGGCTATGAGCACCCGGTCGCGCAGGGCGGCTCTAACCTTTCCGGCGGTCAGAAGCAGCGTCTGTGTATTGCGAGAGCCGTGTGCAGAGAGCCGGAGATCCTGATCTTTGACGATTCTTTCTCCGCGCTCGACTACAAGACCGACAGAGAGCTTCGATCCGCGCTCAAAGAACGCACCAAGGGTACGACAAATATCATTGTCGCCCAGCGTATCGGCACCATCAAAGACGCCGACCGGATCATCGTCCTCGACGAGGGCAGGATCGCCGGTATCGGAAAACATAAAGACCTGCTGAAGTCCTGCGAGATCTATCACGAGATCGCGCTGTCACAGCTTTCGGAGGAGGAACTGAACAATGCCTGAGAAAATGAACTCCCCCGAGAATAAAGTCATCAAAAAAGAACACGAGAGTCTGATCGGCGTGAGCAGCAAGCGTCCGCAGGCACAGCGTGGAATAGGCGGTCCCAAGGGTGTTGTCACCGAAAAGCCCAAGAACTTCAAGACGTCGTGGCAGAAGATGATCTCCTTCGCAAAGCCGCAGATGCCGCTTGCCGTCATCGGACTGGTCTGCGCTGCGGTCGGTACGGTGGTATCGCTGATCGGCCCGCGCTATATCAGCCAAATCACGGATCTGATCACACAGGGACTGACCGGTGAGATGCAGATCGACGAGATATCAGGCGTGTGCGGTTTTCTGTTCCTTCTTTACGGCGTCAGCTGGGTGATGGGCTTTGTCCAGAACTTTATGATGGCGACTTTTTCCCAGCGCATCGCGCAGCGGATGAGAACGGACATTACACGGAAAACCAACCGTATGCCTTTAAAATACTTTGACTCCACTCCCTTCGGCGATATCCTCTCACGTATCACCAACGATATCGATACCATCGAGCGCTCGCTGAATATGGCGATCGGTCAGCTGGTCACTTCGGTGACGCTGTTCTTCGGCTCGCTGTTTATGATGCTGATCACCAACATATGGATGACCCTGACAGCGGCGGCGGCAACAGCGCTGGGCTTTTTCCTGATGAGCCTGATTATGAAGAAGTCTCAGAAGCATTTCAACCGCCAGCAGCGGCACCTCGGCGCGATCAACGGTCACGTGGAAGAGATCTATACCGGTCACAATATTGTAAAAGCATACAATGCGGAGGAAGAGAATGAAGAAGAGTTCGCCCGCATCAACCGCCATCTGAAGGACTCTGTGTTTAAGGCGACGTCGCTCTCCGGTTTGATGCAGCCTTTGATGCAGTTTATCGGCAATCTTGGTTTTGTCGCGGTATGCGTTGTCGGCGCGATGCTTGCGTTAAACGGCACGATCACGTTCGGCGTGATCATTGCCTTTACGATCTACGTCAGACAGTTCACCCAGCCTCTGTCCCAGATGGCGCAGTCCTTCACCTCGATGCAGTCTACCGCCGCCGCGAGCGAGCGCGTGTTCGAGTATCTTGAGGAAGAGGAGCTTTCCGACGAGAGCCAAAAGACGCGCGTCCTGAAAGAGGTAAAGGGCGACGTGAAATTTGAACACGTGCGTTTCGGCTACAATCCCGACCGCGTGATCATCAAGGACTTTTCCGCCGATATCAAGGCGGGACAGAAGGTCGCGATCGTCGGACCTACCGGAGCGGGCAAGACGACGATCGTCAATTTGCTGATGCGCTTCTACGAGGTCAACTCGGGCAAGATCTATATCGACGGCGTCGATATTTCTACCCTGACGCGTGAGAATATCCACGACTTGTTCTGTATGGTACTGCAGGACACATGGCTGTTCGAGGGCACGGTCAGAGAGAATATCGTCTATTCCAAGAAAGACGTGACTGACGAAGAGATCGAGAACGCCTGCAGGGCGGTGGGCATCCACCACTTTATCCGCACCCTGCCGCAGGGTTATGATACCGTACTGGATGACAAGAGCTCGCTCTCCGCGGGACAGAAGCAGCAGCTTACCATCGCCAGAGCGATGATCGAGAACGCGCCGCTCTTGATTCTCGACGAAGCGACCTCTTCGGTCGATACCAGAACCGAGCGTATTATTCAGAAGGCGATGGACTCCCTGACAGAGGGCAGGACCTCCTTCGTGATCGCGCACAGGCTTTCAACGATTAAAAACGCCGACGTCATACTGGTCTTAAAGGACGGCGACGTCATCGGCTCCGGTACCCACGAAGAACTTTTAGCTGAGGGCGGTTTCTACGCCGAGCTGTACAACAGCCAGTTTGAACAGGGATAAACTCAGTTGTTGGTTCCCGGTTTTTAGTTGATTAGGTGCTGCGCACGACTTTTATAATCTGTACTTGTCTGTCATCTCAACCGACAACCAATAACTAACAACCGGGAACTACTATAACGCAAAGGACTGATAGGATGAATATATGTGTATACGGTGCGTCTTCACGCAAGCTTGACAGACGATATCTTGACGCGGGAGAGGCGCTGGGCGCTCTGCTCGCCGAAAAGGGCGATACGGTGATCTTCGGCGGCGGCGCTCACGGATTGATGGGCGCGGTCTCCCGCGGCGCGCATGAAGCCGGCGGAAAAGTCATCTCCGTCGCACCTTCCTTCTTCAACGTCGACGGCGTTCTGTATGAGCACTGCGACGAATATATCTATACCGAAACGATGCGCGAACGCAAGCAGACAATGGAGAACCTCGCCGACGCGTTCATCGTCACCCCGGGCGGCATCGGTACCTTTGAGGAGTTTTTTGAGATCCTGACGCTCAGACAGCTGCAGCGGCACAAAAAGCCGATCGCGATCCTAAACACCGACGGCTACTATGATGCGATGATGCAGTTTTTGCAGAACGCGATCGACAACAGCTTTATGAGTAAGAACAACCTCAACCTCTTTTTTATCAGTGACAATATCAACGAAGTGGTGCGTTTTATCGAGCATCCCACTACAGTTGAGGACGACATTGAAAAATTGAGAAATATTCTTTAATTCATAATTCATAATGAAAGTATAACAAAACGCAGGAGTATTGAAAAACCTCCTGCGTTGTTTTATTGTTCCATTTTGGGTGCGAGTAACGCCCGCTCTTATTCATTAATCTAATAATTATGAATTATGCATTATGAATTATGAATTAAAAAATCAATCAGCTCCTCATACGTTCCCTGACGAAAACGGCTGTAGTCGAGGTCGTGGGTGATCATATGATTTGTGACAAGAAAGACGTCGATTCCGAGCGTCGCGCAGGGGATCATATCCTCCCTGACGTCGTTGCCGATCATCAGGGTTTCTTCGGGCTTGACCCCGAAACGGTCGAGTATCTCCTGAAAGTAGAGGGGATTGGGCTTTGCATAGGAGCTTTGGTCAAAAGAGGTCACCAGATCAAACATATCCGCCGAGATCCCCGTCCACCGCATTCTCGTGTCACAAGCGTCAAGAGGGAACAGCGGCATTGTCGCGATCGCGGTGTAATCCGCTTTTTCTTTGATGAGCTTTGCGATCTGCGGCGCGAAGGGATTGACCTCGATAATGTTTTTAACATTTTGGAAGGTAGTAGCGTAGTAGTCCGTCAGCACTTCTGCGAGTTTTTCTCTGGAATAGCCGGAGGCTTTGACGGCGGTGCGGTAGAACACCTCGTCGTTGCGCAGTCTGCCGTTGTTCAGCAGCATCGCGCGGCAGCCCTCGTTGATCGCGTTGAGAGCGATCGCCTGATTCATATGATAGTCATAGAACTTCTTCGCGACGTCGGTGAACCAGATCGTCACAAATTTATCCTGTGTGATCACCGGCAGCAGCGTGTTGTCCAGATCCGACATAATCAGTTTATACTTCTTCATCATATCACCTATTGTAATTATACAACAACCGACAAAATTGTACAAGAAACAATTCTGATACAAAAAGTGTTGTCAAAAGAAGAGATTGATGGTAGAATGAGGGTGTCGAATAAATGATTAATGACTGTGGGAAAACCTTACGGATTTTTGGATTGGTAGTAAAGAACTGTAGGGAAGAGCCTTGACTCTTGTGAGCGTCGTTGTTTTATCAATGCTTCTGCTGTAAGGAACGGTCAAGACCGTTTCCAACATTTATTAATCGGGTGCGGGTGTCCCGCCCTTCATTTATCATTTATCAATCATCAAAAAAGGAGTTTTTCTATGAAACACTTTTTACCCGCCGATATCCTGCTGCCGGAAAAGGACTTTGCAAAGTGGGCGGTCGTCGCTTGCGATCAGTACACTTCCGAGCCCGACTACTGGCAGGAGACCGAGCGCATCGCCGGTGACGCGCCCTCCGCGCTGAACATCATCCTGCCCGAGCTGTATCTTCAAAAGGACAACAGTGAAAGGATCCAAAAGATCAACGAGAAGATGCAGGAATATCTCGATACGGATGTATTTGAAGAACACAAAAACACGATGATCTATGTGGAGAGAGAGTCGAACCGCACTGTCCGCAAGGGCATCGTCGGACTGATCGACCTCGAGGACTATGACTATACCAAAGGCAGTCACGCGCTGATCCGCGCGACCGAGGCTACCGTCTTGGAGCGTATTCCTCCGCGTGTGGAGATCCGTAAGGACGCGCCGCTGGAGATGCCGCATATCCTGCTGCTCGTCGACGATCCCGACCTCACGGTAATTGAACCGCTGACCGGGAAAAAGGGCGGCTTTGAGAGAGCGTACGACTTTGACTTGATGCAGGGCGGCGGACATATCGAGGGATATTTCCTTCCTGACAGCGTGATTGCGGATGTACAGAACACTTTGGAAGCTTTGACAGCGGATCAGGAGGACAAGCTCTTGTTCGCGGTCGGCGACGGCAACCATTCTTTAGCTACCGCCAAAGAGTGCTACAACCTGACGAAGAGTCCGCTTGCGCGTTACGCGTTGGTGGAGGTCGTGAACATCCACGATCAGTCGATCGAGTTCGAGCCCATCTACCGTGTGCTGTTTGATGTGGACGCGCAGGACTTTCTGGACCGGTTCATCGCGCATACCGAAGCGGTCGGGGGAGAGGATATCCAGAGCTTTACCTATATTACCAAGGATCGGAAGGCTGAGCTGAATGTCAAGGCGACCGCGAAGCTTCCTGTCGGCACGCTGCAGACTTTTATCGACGACTATATGAAAGAGCGCCCCGAGGTTCGGATCGACTATATCCACGGCGTCGATGTGACCGAGCGACTGAGCAAGGGAGAGAACACCCTCGGATTTCTCTTTGAGGGTATGGGTAAGGACGAGCTTTTCGACGCGATCAAGGCAGACGGCTCCCTCCCGCGAAAGACCTTCTCGATGGGTCACGCGTATGACAAGAGATATTATATTGAAGCGAGAAAGATCAAATAAATACATAATGATAACGATATGAAACGCAGGAGTTCTTATATGAGCTCCTGTGTTTTTTACACAATTGTGCTTTAGACAGATGAAATATCTGAGTCGTCTTTTTTCCTCTGCGACGTTGAATTTGCACAGTAGGGCGGGGGCTTGCTCCCGCCGAGAGTCATCATTCAAATCTATGTTATTTGTCGTTAGTATTGCTTCGCTTGAAAACGACGAGATAATATAAATGTTTCGGCGGGAGCAAGCCCCCGCCCTACTTTTCTGTATATCTAACAAAAAACCGCCGCGTAATAAACGTGACGGTTCCTGATGATATGGAATTTTTACGTCTGATCATCGTCCGGTTTTTTGATGAAGTGGTACACGATCGCCCAGATGATCAGAAATCCGACGGCGTCGCCGATGAACATCCACAGAAGATCGAACTGCACGTGACGCCAGCTTTGGTAGAGGAAAGACACCCCGATCACGATCCCGAGCAGACAAAGCGATACGATCAGGGAGATGAGGATTTCCTTTTTGTGGCTTTTTTTCTGATAGTTACTCAATTTCGTTATCCTTCTCCAAGTTTTTTTCGAGGTATCTGAGGATCAGCTCGGCGCATTCGTCATAGCTGTGTTCCGAGGTGGAGAGCACAAGATCATAGTGTTCGGGCTCGTCCCATACCTTTCCGGTATGATGCAGATAGTAGGCGCCGCGGTAGGCGTTGATCTTCTCTCTGCGGTTCTTCGCCTCTTTGTTGGTGAGGGAGAGCCGTTCCATCTCGCGCGAGACACAGTCGTGCCCTCTGGCGGTGATAAACACCGAGACGCGGTTCTTGCAGTCTTTGAGAACGTAGTCCGCGCATCTGCCGATCACGATACAGCTTTCCTGTTCGGCGATACGGCGGATCGCATCCGCCTGCTGACGGAACAGCTCCTCGTACGCTTCATAGTCGGGATCGTCCTTTGTGATCAGTACGCCGTCGTAGGTATCCTTGAGCAGACGGGAGTAGAGAGAGCTTTTCACCCTTTCGTCCGCCTGCTTGAGACGGTCGGCGCTGACGTCATCATTTTGCAGATCGATGAGTTCTTTGTTGTAGAGGTTTACGCCCAGCTTCGCGGCAAGCTTTCTGCCGACCGTGCTTCCGCCCGAGCCGCAGCTGCGGTTGATCGTAACGACAAATGGCTGTTTCATAAAGAATCCCCCTTCAAAAGCGTTCGATGAAATCCTACCCATAATCTACCATATCAAAAGAATGATTTCAACCGTTATTTGTAAACAATTGATCGTATCCTTATTATAAATGATAGAAGAAGAAAAGTAAAGAAAAAAGGAAGAGAAAAACTTCTCTTCCGTAGAAAACGTTTTCATTAGCGCTTTGCGCTTTGTTATAAAAAGCCCTTCATACTCTCGATATTGTTCTGTTCGGTCAGGAGCAGTTTCTGTGAGAGCTTTTTCACTCGTTCGTCGTGACCCTCATAAGATCTCTTGCCGCGAATGATCTTGGTGATGCCCATAACAGATCCGTTGATCATCATCTCGGCGATTTTTGAATCCGAGCTGTCGTAGGAGAGCTTCATCCGCGACAGCATATCCGAGCCTTTGATCGCAAAGGGAGAGAGTCCCTTGACAGGATTATCCTTTGCGCTTTGAAGCCGGTGCGCTTCACGGCAGATATCGGAATATTCCTTCTTCTGTTTCTTCAGCTCCATACACAGCTGCGCGCCCGCGTAACGGGAGACCGAGTTGATCCCCACCACTCCCATTTTTGCGTTCTTGAAAATCGCGTTGAGCATTTCTCTGTCTTTCATCATACCACCTCATTAAGAGTATCGGTAAAAAGAAAGAGGATATCAGTGGAAAATGATAGAAATCAAGAAGCGGACATATTTGACAAACAAAAAATCTGTATTATAATGGTTATCAGCAAAGACCCGGGAGGAATGGAAATGGACTATCAATACATCACGCTGCGGGAGCGTCCCGCATTAAGAGAAAAAGCGGCACAGTGGTTTCACTCGAAGTGGGGCGTACCCGAACAAGCGTATCTTGCCTGTATGGACGAATATCTCAGCAAAGAGACGGAATACGGCTGGTATCTCTGTCTTGACGGTGAGAAAATCATCGGCGGTTTGGGCGTGATCGAGAACGACTTTCACGACAGAAAGGATCTCGCTCCCAACGTCTGCGCAGTGTATACCGAAGAGGAATACCGCTCGCAGGGAATCGCCGGCAGGCTGCTGGATTTTGCTGTCGAGGATATGAGAAAAAAAGGCGTTTCACCTTTATATCTTGTGACCGATCACATTGGATTCTACGAACGCTATGGCTGGGAGTTCCTCACGATGGTACAAGGCGACGGCGAACCTGATATGACCAGGATGTATATCCACAGATAAAAATGAGCCCTTCACGGTAAGTGAGGGGCTTGTTGTTTGTCATATGTTATATCTTTTTGATACACATCGCGGGACGAACGCCGCCGTCGGGCTCGATCACGCCCATATTCATGATGGTTCCGTCGTAGCCGACGATCTTGACGTCCGAAGCGAGCTTTGCTTTGTCACGCAGCCACCACATCGCGGCGTTTTCCAGACCCTCTCCCAGCATTTCAACATAGGGGTTGCAGACGTTCTTGACCGTCTTGGCATATTCGGTCGCGTCGCATACGCCGCCGACGTGGTATTTGGTTTTCTCTTCCAGACTCAGCAGAGTGACCTCTCCGATGATGTTCTCCTGTTCTTCGGGAGTAAAAGCGTTTTTGAGAAAAGGAGAGTTGAGCCACCAGTGGATATCGCTGAAGAGGAAGTCGTTGCCCTGAAACTTTTCTTTGTTGAAGGGCATTCCGTCGATGACATATTTGCTCAGCAGATACATCCTGTCCTCCTGCTCATCCAGTACCCGCCATTCGATCGGCTCTCCCTGCCAGTTTCCCATAGTGACAGACCATATCTGCTGTACCGGGTTTTTCTTTTTTCTGTTGAATAAGCCCATAACTGCCTCCTTATTATAATGATAAGATTTTACCACAGCTCGGAAAGTGATGCAATAGAAAAGCCCTCAACACGTATTTGGCTGAGGGCTGATTTCTACACTTTTGTTTATTCCCATTCGCTTAATTCGTTTTAATACTAAACATATTAGTTTAGTATTAGTGGTTTTTGATGCATCTTTTACCGCTATTCTGCCTATTATTTTTGGCTTCAAATTATAACAGTATCAAAACAGTATCAACGCTACTGCAATCATTATAGCAGAAACAAGAGTAAAATCAACACTTTAAGGCGATAAATCGTTTGTAATTTTATATTCTGACTAAATCGAAATAGTGTAACGCTTTTAGGTTTCAAAAGGCACTGTTTATGCGCTCTTTGAGGAACAAAGCTCAACGATTAGGGTAGTTACATTACTTTGATAATTATGGTGTTATCCTGTAGAATTAATATCTTCCAAAGGGAATGTTACTTGCCAAAAACCTTCTGTTTTATTACTGCAAGTGACGAACTCTCCGAAAGCAGTATAGTTGTTGATTTCGTAAGGCGTTATATCATAAATAATCTCATCATAACTGCCGATTTCTTCATCATCAAAAAATGATACGTCAAAGTATTCAGCTTTTTTCCCGCTTTTATCTAACAGCGTTATATATCCGTGATTATCATAGTTTATAATATCCGTATAGTATACTTGGATATGAAGCTTGTTGTCTATAAAGCCCATATTTGTAACAGTTACGCCATCAACAGGAGAAACAATACCTTCATCCACAGGAACTAAACACTTTGTATCAGCAAGAGCGTCGAGATCTAAATCTGTTCCGCTGGCTCCTCTAAACCATTCCGGTGTAAATGTATCCTTTACCTCGACAGCTTTGCTTAAATCCAGTTCTGATAACTCGCCCTCGAATTTGCTTTTTTTGCTGATGAACTCTCTGAAACCAAATGTGATTTTTTTACCTCCGATTTCTCTATCATTCGCCTGAGTAATATTGATTAGAAATGTAGCCGTATTTGCTTCTTTATCAAAAGATACTATCTGACAGGATGCGAACGAATCGAAGCCCCGGTTGATATAATAACTGTCAAATAAGTCTGTAGTTTCATCTATTCTGTTCTGATCTGTCAAATCCTGTAACGAAATATAGATTGCCGCTTCATTTTCATATACGGCAGCGGATACCACTTCCATCTTAATTCCGTTATCCTCACAGGACATTTGAACAGGCTTCAACATTTGCGCCAGACCGGGTGATATCTGATACACTAATTCATAGATGGGATTCACCGTTATAGCAAGCACAGGCACTGTTATTGTTATACAAAGTATAACTGCTACCGCAATAACAATACTTTGCTTAAAAGATTTCTTTTTGGTTTTTACTGTAAACAGCTTTGCGTTTGTTATCTTATTATCATCTATCTCGCCGATAGCATCAAATAAAATATCAGTTTTCAATTATAACACCTTCTTCTAATAGTTTAAAGCGTAGTTTTTTTCGAGTTCGGTATAAAATAGATTTTACTTTGCTTTCACTAAACCTGAATTGTTTTGCGATATCTGAAATACTGTCAAAGTACCAATACCGACAGACAAAAATATTCTGTTCGCACAAAGGAAGCGTATCTAAAAAACTATCTATCAGCTTTGCAATTTCCTTGTTTTCAAGTTCTTCTACAACGGTTGTTTTTGCAGGAATGCACTCTGATATTTCTTCATATGCATAGTCGATATTACCTCCGCCTCGCTTTTGTGTTCGCTTGTCTCGCCATTTTTTCAAACTTATAAAGCGAGTGATTTTACCAATAAAAGTAGAAAGCACGGCAGGTCGATGAGGGGGCATACTGTTCCAAGCGTTTAGGTATGTATCATTGACACTTTCCTTTGCGTCCTCAGTATCGGATAGTATATTATAAGCGATTGAGTAGCAATAACTGCCATACTTATCGGCTGTTTCTGAAATTGCTTTTTCATCTCGTTGCCAATATAAATCAACAATATCTTTATCTTCCACTACTTTACCTCCTTTTTTGAATTAAGAGCCCTTACACTATACTACCACCTAAAAATCATATTTGGTTGCATAAATCTTCAAAAATCATTATAGCACAAAAATATATAACGCCGCCAAGCAGGAGATTATCCCACTTGGCGGCTACATAATATATTTCTAAAAATATTTATTCCCACTCTACTCTCAGACCTTGATTTCCTGTAAAAATACGCACTTTTAATCCGCTTTTTGTGAAGCTATTTCACCAAATCGCTATCAAATATTCATTCTTCTGGATTTTTGTAGCCAATTTGTAGCCAAGCAAGAACTGTTTCATCAAACACTAGATTATCAATATAATAATTTACTTGATATATGAAGATACTCTTTTTGCGCTTTTAAATAAATCAATATTCTTATCGAAATCATATTGCTCTATTGCCTCTTCGTTTGCAAAAGACAGAACTGAAGTATATCGTGGTTTATCTTCACTTACATTGGCAAGTTTAATGCGGTATTTATTGCCATCAGTGATTATATCTTCAAACACACAATTAAACACATAGCATATTGTTGGTAATTCAAGTTTTATTCCCATTAATTCTATTGTTTCAATAGAATGGAATCGAAAAAATACTTCTTTCCCTATATTTTCATGTACATGGTCATTAACGTCTTCTAATCCGTTAACATAGTCGACGTTATACCGAGAAACAACTGGTGTTGAGTTGATTAGATTTTGATAAAGCCTTTCAACTTCGCATGCAAGGTTAAAAGAAATGTTTTCTTGATGGGGAATAAATTTGCAGTTAAGAACGGTTTCTATCTGAAGTAGTTTTTCCCAAAACTGAATTGAATCTTCGGAGAAATAATGCTCTTCTTTATTATTGATACTACTTAATGGAGTGCCATTAATACACAACGTTCGATCTAAGAACGCATTAAATATTCTCATTGACGAAATAACCTCTTCAACTGTTTTTATCATATCAGCTTTTGTATTTATTGTGAAAGATGAAGAGTGATTATGATTATCGATGGTAAAGTGAATATAAATGTATTCACTTTCTAATGATTCATAAACCATCCTGTGAATACTGTTATCAGGTATTCTGTGAATCATTATATCCACAGAAACCGTACCGGCGGACAGTTTAATTGAATGAGGTTCAGGAAACTTTTGAGGAGACATAAATCTTTTAGTTTCCATTATGTCAATTGGATCTTTAGGACGGCAAAATAAAAGTTTTTCAGAAATATTCTCACCGTTGATTGTAACATTCTCTCCATCTACAGGAACCATTTCAATTGGTGTTTGAGAATTATACATATATTCTAACAGTTCATTATATGTGTATTTCTCTCCAAGTATCTCTTTCTGTGATTCGTTTAGCTTAGGTGTGAAGCCGCCTATTGTTAATGAATCAGCTTTTTCCGGAACAACAGTGCAAAAACCATCTGATAATTGTTCATACTTGATTCCTTCAGGTAAAGATTTACTTAAATAATCAACAAAGGCGTCGGGTAAACGTTCTTCAGAAGGCTTAGTTAAATCTTGTATTTTGTCTGGGTTAATAAACATTAGAAATCCCCTTTCGCCTCATCCCAAATTATTATTTTGGATACAAGTTTTATTTTGTCGCTTTGAGGTATTTCAATCCTATTTATTGAATCAATTAACTGATTAAAATCACTTTGATTCTCAACAATAAGATATTTTATATCTTGATAATTAAACTTTAGTGCTACATCGTTGTATTCACGTAAAGAATCATTGAGCTTATTGATATATTCCGATCCCATACCATCATTAATAATGAATGGAGGATAATCAATAGAGGAGAGATCTGGGACATATCTCCATTCACATTCATCAGTAAAACACTTAACGTCCTCTTTTTTTGTGCGCCTGTTTCGTGATTTCCCAGAGTAAGGCTTGTAATATAGAAGTTGATGATAAATGAAGGACTTTAATTTTCTCTGTAATACCGTTTCTCTTTTATAGGTTTTATTCATTACATCAGAAAAAACCATTGTAGCTTCTTTTGCAAGCTTAGAGTCGGGATTAAGATAATGAATGGGCTGAATGTAATTTTTCATACCCCATTCTTTTGAAAATGCAATTCCACATGCCCCATAATAATCTATATGATCGCCTAATTGATGGAGCTTAATATCGCAAAAACACCTCATTGGAATTGATAGATAGTTAATATTTTTTATTTTGAGATACTTAACATCCTCATTGCAATATCGAGCAGGAATTCTATTATGCACAATAATATCAATTAACCACTCAACTTTTTCCATGAAATGAAAGAGAGTGTCTGGTTGCAGAGTGGAAGAAGTATGCTGGCTATTACCGATGCTTTCAACATTATTTAAATCTATTCGGTTACTCATGGTTATCCTCATAATCAACATAGTTATGAGTTAATTATATAAATACTGACTAATTCTGTCAATCGTTAATATTACAAAACTTTCATACAAAAGAATAAAACTGTAACCAGAAAATAGTTGATAACAAGAGGTTAATGTGGTATGCTATTTTTATATTACAATACTATTAAACTGTAAGAGGAAAATAGCATGGTGAGTAATTATGAAATTGCTAAAGCTGTCATAACTGAAAATGACGGTATTGCGACAACACTCCAACTGAAAAATGCCGGTCTTCAGAATTATGAAATCGGAAATCTATATAAGAGCAATCTGATCAGCAGAATAAGACAGGGTTTTTATTGCCTTCCGGATGAACTAATCAGCGACGAACAGCTATTGTCTACCGTTTTGCCGGAAGGAATCGTATGCTTGGAATCTGCGCTATATCATTATGGTTATAGCGACTATACACCATCGTCATGGGCGCTTGCGGTTCCGAGGACGATCTCTCAATCAAAGCTAAAAATACATGGTCTTGCTATTACACCCCATTATGTTCCTGCATCAAATTATTCATTGGGAAAGACTTCTTCTGATTTTAACGGATACATTCTCCTGATCTATGATAAAGAGAGAACCATATGTGATTGCTTTAAGTATCGAAACCAAATGGATAGCGAAACATTTGCAAAAGCAATTAATGCGTACTGTGCAGATAACCAAAAAAACCTGACTATTCTATCAAAGTATGCAAAACAACTTAGAGTATATAAAAAGGTTACTGAAATGATGGAGGTACTATTGAATGGCTGATAAAGCAGCGTCCGTTCTTGCGAGATTGAAAAATAAGTCGGTTGAATCCGGACGGAGTTATCAATTGTGCTTACAACTTTTCTGTCAGGAAGAGTTTTTGCGTCGTCTGGAAAAATCAAAATATGTAGAAAACTTTGTACTGAAGGGCGGCTTATTCATCTACACGCTGACTGAATTTGAGAGCCGCGTAACAATGGATATAGATCTCCTTCTTCAAAAACTTCCGAATACGCCTGAAGAACTTGAGCCAATTATTATGGATATCATTTCCACCGATACCGAAAACGATTTTATTATGTTTGAGTTAAAAGGCATACAGCCTATATCAATAGCAAAAAAATACGCTGGCATCAGCGCATCATTAGTTGCTGTCATAAAAAACACGAGAACACCAATTAAGATCGATTTTGGTGTGGGCGATGTGATCGTTCCAACAAAAGAGAAACGATCTATACCAACTCAGCTAGATGATTTTGAAAAGCCGGTTATTAATACATATTCGCTTGAAACGACGATTGCGGAAAAGATAGACGCCATACTTGATTTGATGGAATATTCAAGTCGTATGAAAGACTATTATGATCTTTACTATTTACTGACGCACTTTGAATTTGATAATGATACACTTGCAGAAGCAATGAAGAAGACTTTTGAAAATCGGAACCATCACTTCACCATAGAACAATATAAACAAGTGCTGCGCTTTGGTGATGATGATGCCATGCTAAAGAAGTGGAATGCTTTTATTAAGAAAACCAAATTACAATTCATTGATTACCGGATCGTAATAGAGACGATAGACTCTGAGATTGGCAATGCTATTACATATGTGCTGAAAGGATAAACAATATGAAAAGGATAGACATTATTAATAGAATCGGCGACAATTACCACATTGGAAATACTGAAACGGGTGAATTCAGCTATGTTCAAGCATTAAAAACTGTTGGAAAAGATATTAAGGACTATCAAAAAGGATCAACCGGCACAAATCATCAGTTTTTGGATATTAGGTTTGAGAATGAAAGATTGGCTATTCTTGTAGAATGTAAGAATAAATTCAGCAAATGGGATAAAACAAAAATCCAAAGCCAGTTACAAGACTATGTTCGTTATGAAAAAGCATATTCTGACAAGAAAATCGTTGCGATATTAGCTGAAACTGATGGTGATGATGTTTGGGTTTGGTATGGTCAATCTGTAATTATTGATGATGAACACCGAGTAGAAGATGAAAAGGTCCTTCGTCCTTTTGCTGACTACGAGAATCTGTGCTTTGGTAGAGTTAACGACAAAATCAAAGTTGTTGACTCAATAAAAACGCTTAACGAGAAACTTCATTCTGACGGCATTAATGAGAAGTTACGTAGCCAGTTTGTAGGGACTTGTCTTCTTGCGTTAAAGAACGGACTAGTATACAATGATGTAAAAGAAACTATTAATCCTTTAACTGGAAAGAAAATGTCACCGGAAAAAGTAATATTAAAGAGCATAAAGGACATCTTAGAAGGATTACTTACTCGTGGTGGAGATTTAAATAAAGCGGGAAAAATCGCTGTTTTAAACAATAAAGTATTAGGGGATCAAGATGTTAGAGACCTTACATATGAAGAATTAAAGGACGTTCTTTCTTTTATTGACGATTACGTTGTTCCGTATATTAATGACAAAAATACCGCAGGGCAAGATTTGCTAAACTTATTTTTTACAACATTCAACAAATATGTTGGAAAGTCTGATAAGAATCAGGCGTTTACTCCTGATCATATCTGTGATTTTATGAGTAAAGCAGTTGGTGTTAATAAGAATTCAAGAGTGTTGGATCCTTGCTGTGGAAGTGGTGCCTTCTTGGTTAGGGCAATGACTGACGCAATGGATGATTGTGATACCGAAGAAGAACGTGAGAAAGTAAAGAAGAATCAGATTTTTGGTATCGAATATGAGGAAGGAGCTTATGGCCTTTCTTCTACCAATATGCTTATTCACGGCGATGGTAATTCAAATGTGGTACAAGATTCAATGTTTAAACGTGCAAAATGGATAGCAGATAATAATATAAACGTTGTATTAATGAATCCACCTTATAATGCCACCAAAAAATGTTGTGACCCTCAGTATACAAAAAATTGGAGTGTGAACAAAAAAGAAGATCCATCAAAAGGTTTGCATTTTGTTGAATGGGTAGCGAAACAAGTACCCTCAACATGTAAAATGGCCGTCTTATTACCTATGCAAGCTGCTATTGGCAATCAAGGTGACACAGAGTTATTTAAAAAAAAGATGTTAGAAAAGTATACACTTGACGCAGTCTTTTCATTACCTGAGGATATGTTTTATCCTGGAGCATCAACTGTTGCATGTTGTATGATTTTTGATCTTTCTCAGAGACATGAAAGGTCAAATCGCGAAACCTTTTTTGGTTATTTTAAAGATGATAAGTTTGTAAAAAGAAAAGGGCTAGGTAGAGTAGAAAAAACAGATGATGAAGGTAGCAGTTTATGGACTCAAACAGAAGAAGTCTGGCTTGATTTATACAGAAATAGAAGAGAGCTTCCTGGCTTTTCGGTTAAGCACAAAGTAACCTATGAAGATGAGTGGCTTGCAGAAGCGTATATGGAAAAAGACTATTCTGGTTTATCAATATATGATTTCTATAATACTATTAACCTTTTCTTTTCCTATGTTATTGCAAAAGGATCAATTCATAACACTGACAAAAAATGGATGGATGAATATATTAGTTCTCTATATGGTGAAGTCAACAATAACGCAAAACAAAATAAGGCATTAGACCTTAATACCGGTGAATGGAAAGAATTTAGAATAGGATCCTTGTTTGATATATATCCTACAAAAGCATATAGTGGGATGTCTTATAGAGACTTACACGATGGTGGAAATATTCCTGTAATCGCAAACAGTGCATTAAATAATGGAATCAAAGGTTTTTCAACTTTAGAACCAACCGAAAAAGGTGGCATAATAACATTTAGTGATACTACAGAAGACAACACGTTCTTTTATCAGCCAGAACCTTTTATCGGGTTTGCACACGTTCAAGGAATGCATGCAATATCACATGAATGGACAGAAAAACAATTACTGTTTTTAGTGACAATACTTACCTTTGCAAACGCAGATTTGTTTAACTACGGAAGAAAAATGCGTCGAGATACCATTTCAGACAGCTTTATCAAATTGCCTGCAAAAAAAGATGCTAATGGGTATGTTATTGATGATAATAAAACATTTTCAAATGACGGTTATATCCCAGATTGGGAATGGATGGAAGACTACATAAAATCCTTACCAAACAACGCTAAAAAGCAAGGTGATATGTAATGAAAATCAATTTAGTTGAAATCAAGAATTTTAGAAAACTTTTAAGCTGTAGAATAGACTTTAGCGAAGAATCTACTGTTTTTGTGGGAGCAAATAACAGTGGAAAGACCTCTGCTATGCTCGCCTTAATTAAGTTTTTAAAAAAGCGATCTATTGTATTAGATGACTTTACTATCTCCAATATTGCTTCAATTCAAAAACTGGGAGAAAAGTATGTTGATGAAGAGACCCCTCATAGTCCATCTATTAGCGAATGGAGTGAACTGTGTCCTTTTTTAGATGTATGGCTCGATGTGAAAAGCGATGAGTTAAGATATGTCGCAAATATTATACCAACGCTTTCATGGAGAGAGGGGAAAATAGGGATTCGTCTGGTTTTTGAGCCCGATAATGTTGAAACCTTATATAGAGCATATATTGATGCTTATAATCTATCTAAAGAAAGATCTAATAAACAAGTTAAACTCTGGCCTGCTTCTTTACCTGACTTTTTACAAACGAAAATCTCATCTTTCTTTAAAATCAACGCTTATATTTTGGACGAAAGCAAACTCGTTTCTCCTCGCGGAGATAATACTGCGCAACCACAAGAGACACCTTATCATTCTTCTCCGTTGAATTTTGACCCTTTCAAAAAGTTAATAAGAATCGATACCATTTCCGCTCAGAGATGGCTTGATGATTCAGACAGTGATTCGTCTGAAAAGACTAAAGATAACAGTCTTCTTTCACAGCAACTTCGAGATTATTATGATAGGCAGTTGGATCCTGAGCGAAAGCCTTCCGCCTCTGACATAAAAGCGCTAAAAGAAGTACAAAAAGCAAAAGATGTCTTTGACACCCAGATTACCAAACGGTTTCAATCTGCAATGAATGAACTATCTACCTTTGGGTATCCGGGTAAACGAAATCCAAAAATAATAATTGAATCCAGAATGCAAACAAGCGATATTTTGACCCACAGTACTTTGGTAAAATATCCTATTTACAATGACGGAACAGATGATTATAAATTATCAGAAAAATACAATGGATTAGGGTATCAGAACTTGATATCTATGTCCTTCAGATTAATGAGTTTTCGTGATTCCTGGATTAATGGAGATAAAAGAAAGCCAGATGATGAAACAATTGAAATGATTCCTCCTATTCATTTAGTGTTGATCGAAGAACCTGAAGCACATTTACACGTTCAAGTTCAGCAAGTGTTTATTAAAAACGCATACAAAATTCTTAGAAATAACTCTTAACTAAAAGGCAATAGTCCGTATACAACACAGATGGTAGTATCTACACATTCTAGTACTATTGCTCTCGAATCATCATTTATTAATTTGAGATATTTTAGAAGAACAAAAAGTGAGAATGGTCTTCCAATATCAAATGTAGTAAATCTTTCAGATGTATTTGGAGTGTCAAATAATACCACAAGATTTGTAACGAGATATTTAAAAACGACACATTGTGATTTATTCTTTGCGGATGCAGCTATTCTAATTGAGGGGGCAGCCGAAAGAATATTTATGCCGTATTTTATTAAAAGATATGAACAACTAGGGGAGTCATATCTTTCTGTATTAGAGATAGGAGGACGGTATGCTCACTATTTCAAGCCGCTAATCGATGTGTTGGGTATAACTTGTTTGGTTATTACAGATTTGGATTGTTCTCATAAGAAAGGAAACAATAGAACTGCGTCAATTCAACCTCAAAGAGGACAAGGATACTTTTCATCAAATCCGACAATAAAGAATTGGATTATTCAGAATGAAGATCTGGATTGTTTACTTGACTTAAGCTTTGAACACAAGGAAGAAACTAATCTGAATACTCCTAATGCGAAAACGAGGATTGCGTATCAAACCCCCATAAAAATCACTCTTTCCAATGGGGCTGAGAACGAGTTTATTCCAACCACATTTGAGGATTCCTTGGCTTATTCCAATTTTGAATCCTTCAAAAAAATGCGAAAAACTGGCTTAATAAATAAAATAAAAAAAGCATTCAATGAAACAGATGCTACAACAATTGCAAAGAAAACATATGAGGCAATAAAAGCAAAAGGTGTTGATAAAGCAGAATTTGCCTTAGATCTGATTTTTTATAAAAATCCAGAAGATATTGTTACACCAAATTACATAGATGAGGGATTGAATTGGCTGCAAGAAGAGTTGAAATCGAAAGATTCTAGCGATTTCTTGGAAAAGGAGGTGTAAATATTGGAAACTGTGCCTGTAATAACGGATGATAATAGGGATGATACAGCGGATGAAATAATCGACAATTGTCTAAGTATAAATAAACCCAAAAGCTTTTTTATGTTTGCCGGTGCGGGAAGTGGAAAAACACGCAGTTTAGTAAAAGCACTAAATAGCATAAAAACTAAGATTGGAACAACCCTTTTACAAAGTGGAAGAAAAGTGGCTGTTATCACATATACTAATGCGGCAAGTGAAGAAATCAAGCAAAGAGCTCAATACAATCCCCTTTTTGAAATATCAACTATTCATAGCTTTTCATGGTCATTAATATCGGCTTACACTAATGATATTCGAGATTGGCTAAAAGCAAAACTTGAAAAAAGAATTGATGAGTTAACACAACAGCAGTCAAAAAGTAGAAGTAAAACGACAAAAACCTATTTAGAACGCGCTGAAAAGATCGTTAAGCGTACGGAAAGACTTCGTTACTTAGATACTGTAAAACGATTTATCTACAATCCAGATGGACTAAACCTTGAAGCTAATTCTTTGGATCATGCGGAAGTAATTCAAATAACTGCTGATTTTTTGACATCGAAGCCAACCTTCAAAGCTGTTTTTATAGATAAGTATCCTATTGTTTTGATTGACGAAAGCCAAGATACAAAGAAAGAACTTATATCAGTTTTGTTTAGCGTACAGCAAGAATACAAAGATAGATTTTTGCTTGGTTTGTTTGGGGATACGATGCAGCGAATCTATTTAGATGGAAAAGAAGACTTAGCTGAATCAATTCCTGATGACTGGGAAAAGCCCTGCAAAGTTATGAATCACCGCAGCCAAAAAAGAATAGTAGACTTGTGCAATGACATTAGAAAAGATGCTGACGGTATTCAACAATGCTCCAGGACAGATAAACCTAACGGAATTGTTCGAGTATTTATTACAGATAACGAGGATGCTTTTGCCTGTGAACAAATTGCCAGAAATAGAATGAGCAGAATAACTGGTGATAATGATTGGGAAGATATCGAAAAGATAAAGAGCTTGACAATTGAACATAAAATGGCTGCTTCACGTTTGGGATTTAAATCATTTTTTGATTATATGAATAATGTGAATTCATATAAACAAGGATTAGTAAAAGGAGATTTATCAGTAATAAGCCTTTTTACACATATTCTTATCCCTTTACAAGATGCTTATTATTCTGACAATCAATTTGAAATTATGAGAATCATAAGAGAGCATTCTATAGATTTTGATCGTCATAAAGATTCATTAACCTCTGGTGTTATTGAATCGCTAAAGCAGTCTGTCGAAGAGTTGCTCTCCCTATTAAGCAATGAACATAGTACATGTAGAGATTTACTTAATATAGTGTATGAAAAAAGACTTTTTCAACTGCACAAGGATTTGCTTAGGTTATTAGAGGATTTCCCATCCGAAGATGATAATGAATATGATAAATACATTAATCTAAAAAAAGCTCTAGATTCTGAGTTCATTGAGATTAAGAGATACTATACCTATGTCCAAGGAAAAGCAAGCTTTGATACACATCAAGGTGTAAAAGGACTAGAATTTGATCGTGTAATGGTTATTATTGATGATAAAGAATCAAAGGGAACTACATTTAGTTATAACAGACTATTTGGAGTAGAAGATAAAACAGAGAGAGACAGAAAGAACGAAAGAGAAGGTAGAGAAACCTCGGTGGATCGTACGCGTAGATTGTTATATGTTACTTGTAGTCGAGCAAAAGAAAGCTTAGCAATAGTGTACTATACTCCGTCAATTGATGACACCTATAAAGCGATACTTTCTACAGATTGGTTTACAGAAGAAGAAATAGAAGCATTAAGGGCAGAGGTTTGATCCTCTGCCCTTGCACATGCAGTAATTCATGTCCTTCTTTCAAATTACGATTAAGACAATAAAAACAGGCGAAATAATCAACGCTTGTTATATGTGTTTAATCCCTTTGTTTCTTTCGCTTGTCCTATTAGACTATTGAGCTTGGCTTTTCCGAGAGATTTTTCCAGTAGCCGATAGGATTTGTTTTGCTCGCGGAGCAGGGTGTTGGTCTCTTGGAGTTGAGTGTTTTTATATTTGAGGTGGCTGTTCTCTTGGGCAAGTTGATCGTACAGCCTGCGGAGATGGTAGTAGTTATCCCAGCCCTCAACGCTTTTAGCAATTACCGTTTTAATGAGGGATTTCAGACGTCTGATTAGCGGCTCTACGATCTTTTGCTTATAGCTTTTGGCAGACATCAGGGGCTGCGGCTCCGGCAGTTGGAGCTTTGGGCTGGCGGTGAGTTCGCGCTCGATGTGATCGAGAGAGACCTTTGCTTCTTTGACCTTTCCGACCGTCGCTTTCAGTTCTTTGATCTCCATTTGCTTATCTTCGATCTGCCGTTCGAGCTTGGCAACCTCTTTGGCTCGCTCCTGCTTTTTGAAGTCGAGGACGGATAGGTGCTGCTCATGGGTGCCTTTCTGCTCCCACTCGATACCGTGCCGTTCCATGATTTGTGCAAGCACTTTCTTTTCGGAGAGGATCCAGCGGTTCAGCTCGTTGTCATCCCTGCCCTGTCCTTCAAAGCCTTGATGGAGCAAAGCTTTTTTGAGAGATACACGCGTTTCCAATCCGCGCTTACTGCCGGTTGTGAACGGGATAAAGTCGATATGGAGATGCGGCGTCGCTTCATCCATATGAAGGTGAGCGGAGAACACTCGGAGATACGGATTTCGTTTTTGGAAACCCTGATAGTATTCATCGAGGATCGTCCTTGCCAGCTCAGCTTGGCTGCCGGTCGCTGACATATCTTCCTTGTTTCCGATTTGAAAGATGACCTCATGGAATGGCTTTTCCTGCTTGCCGGTGCGGATTTTTTCATAGTAGTTGGGGATCACGCGATCCTTGCGTTTTTGCTTTGCGTTATATTTCGCCAGCGCATCATCGAACATTTCATGATACACTTTCTTGATTGGCTCATTGCAATAATCAATGTTGAGGTGGGTACGCTCGCTGTCCACGTTCTCCGTCGTGAAGCTGCGGCTGTTGTGTGTTACGGAGCCTTTACCCACCATAGCGCTTATCGTTCTTTTCAAGTATCTACCTCAGATCTAATTTATAGTATTGTAATGTTTGATTTTGTACTAATTTGGTTCTGTTACTCTTGTCAAGAGTAACGCAAAAGCACTTTTGACGGCGGTACCATCAAAAATGCGACCGGCGAGCCGGTTTTGCGCCCGCTGGGAGGCAGGGCAGTCCTTTGAAAAGGACTCCCTGCACCCCGTCTAAACTTTGGTTGCGTGTCAATCCGTGTCAACTGTGTCGGTGCTTAGCACACCCCCACATATGCTGTCACAGGTGTCACGCTTTGACACGCCGCCCATATAGGTCAGCGTGATCTTGCGTCCGTCATGCGTCCGCCTGTAGTGATAGGCTATCTTGTATTCATCCATTAATCGGCTGACGTTGACATTCAGTTTTTGCGTGATTGCGTTTGACTTGATGTCAAAGCTAAGATATTCACATAGCTCTGTCGGTGTTCCACACCATTGAGGATTATCAGTATTTATTCGCTCGGCAATTCTTTCAAGCAACGGCTCCGGTGGTGCTTTCCAAAGTTCTGTTTCAACTTTGTCCAACACCCAAACAAGTCTTTCAACGTCTCTTTTGAGGAATAGTCGCTGATCTTGTTGATCACGTGCAGAAACATCCAGAGTTGCGCTGTTGGAGGTGCGCCTGTCCTTTGTAAGAAGGAAGGCACCATCTGCAGCACCGAGTAGGCCGTTGGTTCCGGAGATCATATCGAACTTGTCGTCGGCGTTTTGCTTTCTGGTATGGTGTACCAGCAGCAAACAAATACCGTGCCTTGAAGCAAGACCTTTCATCGCGGCGATGATTTGGTAATCACTTGCGTAGCTGTAATTATCGCCGCCTGCTTCACGTACCTTTTGCAAGGTATCAATGATAATTAGAGAAGTATCAGGATATTCTCTAACGAAAATATCTACTTGTTTGTCGAGCCCTTTACTGATACAATCAGCAGAAACCGCAAAGAAAAGGTTTTCGTTTTCTGCTGTACCGAACATCCGGTACAACCGCTTCTGCAAGCGTGCGTAATCATCCTCTAATGCTAAGTAAAGCACCGTGCCTTTTCGGACAGGGTAATCCCACAGTTGCGTTCCTGAACTGACATGGTAAGCGAGCTGAGCCATAAAAAAGCTTTTCCCGATCTTTGGGGCGCCTACAAAGAGATAAATGCCCCGATAGAGCAAGCCGTCGATGACCGGCGGCTTACCCTGATAGGCGTTGTCGAACAACTCCGACATGGTAACGGTTTTGAAGCCCGGCTTGTCCGACAGATCCCAATGAAAATTTTTCTTGCAATCGTCAGACAAGTCTGATATACTGTTTTCACAGGATTTTTGAAGTGACTGCCTTTCATCTGTTGCCGCAGATGATTTGAGGGCAGTCATTTCCTTTTTGTCGGTCATTCCTCACCTCCGTTTTCCATTTGAAGACCGTAGAATTTTTCGTTGAAGTAGCGAAGCGGACATTTGCCTGAGACGGTGATGTACCCTTTGCTTTTGAGCTCCCTGTTCAGGGACTGGACGATTTGGTACGCCTTGCTGCGGCTGACGCCGACGACTTGCTGTACCTCTTCTGCTGTGATGAATTGTGCCTTCATTTCCTTTTCTCCTTTTTTATGTATTCTGTACTAAAAATACGGATAGTGTGGGTCTATCCACGAAAAATGTATTTTTAATACATTTTATATTATACGCACAAATTATTCGTTTGTCAACTGTTGCTCCAAAGAATCGTTCGACAAAAATGTACTTGAAATGCGCTTATATTTATGTTATGATAGTATCGAGGTGAACAGATAATGGATAAATGGGATAATACAGCAATCGGAACAAGGATAAAAAACCTTAGGAAGAATAAGGGCTATACGCAGCAGGAGCTTGCTGACATCATCGGTAAATCTCTGCGGACGCTTCAAAAGTATGAAACAGGCGAGATAGAGGTATCCATCGCCGTGGTCAATCAGCTGGCAAAGGAGCTCGACACGACGCCGACGTTTATCCTCGGTTATGATACAGAGATCGAGCCGATCCGTACCCTTGCCGATGTGATGAACTATCTGTTTCATATCGAGCAAGTCGAAGGACTGGAATTCAGCATCGACGTCAAGCGACCGCCGCGTAACAGTGAGTGGACTTGCGCGCTGACCTTCAAAGGAAAGAACGTGAATGCCGAGTTAAATCAAGATATGTGTTTATTCTTGGAGGATTGGGGAAGCCAGCGTGATTCACTCCGTACCTACGATAGCACACAATCCGATTACCGCGAGTGGAAGGAAAGAACGCTCGCGTACTACTCTCCTACTGAGGTAAAGCAAAAAGAGACAGAGGATCTTAGCGAAGAGGAGAGACGGCAGAAGCGAATCGAGTATTTGAACAGTATAAAGCCAGAATAACAATCAAATAGGGTAATAAGGAAATCAGGGTCTGAGATAACATTTGAAAGGAGCAATTATGTCAGTAACCAAAGACGGCAATACAGGCCGTTGGATGTCTCAGATTCGAGTAAAGGATTGGACGGGCAAGACCGTCCACAAAAAGAAAAGAGGCTTCGCAACCAAACGCGAAGCCTTACAATGGGAGCAGGAATTTGTCAGCCAAGCGACGTCTAGCTTAGGTATGACATTCCGGGATTTTATCGAGTTATACTTCAAGGATATGGAGCAGCGACTCAAAGCCACAACACTAGCCAACAAGCGATGGATGGTTAATTTGAAGGTGACGCCGTTCTTCGGCAAGATGCAGCTCAACGACATCAAGCCGACGGATATCCGCCGTTGGCAGAACGAGTTGACCAGCTATCGGAATAAAGACGGCGAGCCGTATTCCGAAACCTATCTGAAAACCATCAATAATCAGGTGACCGCGATCTTCAATTACGCAGTCAAGTATTATGGGTTGAAAGAGAATCCCTGTCACAAGGCAGGCGGTATGGGGAAGAAGCACGCCGACGAGATGATGTTCTGGACGAAGGATGAATTCTTGCAATTCATCGAGGCGATGAAAGATCACCCCACCGGTTACGCTGCCTTTATGACGATGTATTACACCGGTGTGCGTGAGGGAGAGCTGTTGGCGCTGACGCTATCGGACATTGATTTTGAGAACAGCACCATCCGGATCAACAAGAGCTATCAGCGGTTGAATGGCGAGGACTTGATCACTTCGCCGAAAACGCCGAAGAGCAAACGGATCATCACCATTCCAGAGAGCTTGATAAACTGCTTGAAGGACTATACCTCTAAGCTCTACAACATTCAGCCGGACGAGCGTATCTTCCCGCATACAAAGTATTATCTCGCCCACGAGATGGACTACGGCTGTGAGAAATCGGGCGTGAAAAAGATTCGTATCCATGATATTCGTCATAGCCATGCGGCGGCTCTGATTGAAATGAATGTTGCGCCGAAGCTTTTGCAGGAACGGTTAGGTCACGAGCGTATCCAGACAACGCTCGATACCTACGGTCATCTATATCCGAATAAGCAAGCGGAAGTAGCCAAGCAGCTCGATGAATTCATGTCAAACTGAATGGCTACAAAAATTTGCTCTCATGTAGCCATTTTGTAGCCAACAAAAAAGAAAAGTCCCGAAGGACGGCTCTATTAAGCCATTCTTCGGGATGATTAGTGTTTATTTGTTTATTCCCACTCGCTTAGTTGGAAAGAATATGTTTTTGATGATGGTGAATAACCGTATAAAAAGAAAGTTTTTATCAAACAAATATTCTAATTATACTTAGTTTAACTTCTCTTGGTATCAAAATCGTATCAGTGTTTCTATGAATGTATCATAACACAGATCAATGATAAATTCAACACTTTAAAGCAAAAAACATTACTGTTTTTATACTCTATTACTGCCGTTCTTTTCTGCGTGCCCTAACAGATATAAGAAGGCATACGCGGGGATTCTTACCATCTTTGTGCCGTCAGGGGCATTGTGCAACCCATAATCATCCGGCGTTTTGGTGACGATGATAGCCGCCGATGCCTGTGAGCACAGCTCGCAGATAGCGCTGTCGTCCGGGATGGGTGCCTCTTCGCGGTACTTCACTTCGATCAGCAGATTCTTTGCTTTCGGATAAGATACAACAATATCGATTTCTTTATCCTTCTTGCCGCCTCTGTAGTAGCCTACGGAGGTGGCATTCTGATAATAGAAGGATGCGACATGCTTATAAACCGCTGTTTCAACAATCTTGCCCATCTCGGTAGGATTCGTCAGCATATCGTCGTCCATGAGAACATCATTTCGGATAGCGGCGTCGGCAATATAGATCTTCGGCTTCGCTTTCAGCGCTTTTTTACCCGACATATCGACCGGCCAGCTTTGATAAATCAGGTTGGCGCTCTCCAGATAGCGGATATAATTCTCGACCGTCGGACGGGACACACCGTTCAGTTCTTTTGCTACGCTGTCAATGGATACGATCTCGGAGGAAACATTACACAAATACAGAAAAATCCGTTCCAGCTCCGTTGAGTTGCGGATGTTATACAGGGACGGCAAATCCCGCTTCAATACCTTATCAACGACATCGTCCCTCATGATCTGCTGCGCGAGGATATCATTATCAGAGAGAGCAAGCTCAGGAAACCCGCCGATCTGCAAATACCTGACAAAATGTTTTTGTATATCGGAGAGCTGCAGCATGACCTGCGTCTGTTCCTGTCGGTTCATCGTCAGGAAAGATGTGACTTTTAGCTCCGCGTCAAAATCAGGCTGATTGACGCCGGTCAGCTCGCAGTATTCATAAAAAGACAGAGTCGGCACACTGATAACAGACCATCTGCCTGCGCCGCTCTCAGTGCTTCCCTTCATCAGCGCCGGACTCGCCGAGCCGGTCGCCACGACCTTTGTTTCGGGATTCATGTCATAGATCGTTTTCAGCCACCTGTCCCAATCCTGCGCGTATTGGATCTCATCAAAGAAATAGTATACGTCGTTATCGGGATAGATGTTCTCGTGATAACAGTCGAGGATATCCTCAAACGAGCTGAGCTTGAGCATAGGATGATCCAATGACACAAACAGAATTTTGCGCGGTGCGATCCCTTGTTTCAGCAGTGTGTCGATCATCTGATACTCTATGGTGGTTTTGCCGACACGTCTGGTGCCGGTCAAGACGACCGTTCTGCGGATCTCCGTATTCTCCAGCTTGCTCATCGCGTCATAATATGCAAAGCGTTTATATGCTTTGGTCAATGTCGGATTCGTTGCGCCGCTTTTCCACCACGGATTATATGCCGTCAGCACCTTGAGTATTTTCTCTTTTGTTGTGATAGCCATACGATCACCTCTGTTAATTATTATAACTATACTTTTATATTTTGTCAATAATAATTATAAGTATACTTGAAAATGATAACATAATCTTGAAGGGCAACCATTAGTAGATGTCCTTAGTGACTACTCACAAGGAAATACGTTATTACTCCTACTTGCTCCTGATTATCTGAGCTTAAATAGTTTTGTATAGGCGAATTGCCACAGAGTATCAGGAGTGTTTGTAATGCTCATGAAAGATAAATGGTTTTCAAGTTATAGAAGGCAATGTGAGATTTTCTTGAAAATCATTATTGTAGGTGATATTCTAATACTATTGAGAAAACTAACTTTTCATGGAGAGAAACTGTATGAACAATAATGATTATTTATACCATTATACCAGCGTGGAAATTTTAGCCCTTATTCTTAAAAATAGATCTATCCGGTTTAATTCTCTCGATAAAATGGATGATCTTCAGGAACAAGAAACAAGTGATTTGAGAAATATAGGTCAATTCATTTATATCAGTTCTTGGACCGATGATGAAACAGAAAGCATTCCTATGTGGAATATGTATGCTTCATTGGATAGAGGTGTAAGGATTCGTCTTAAGAAGAATCCGTTTAAGTTATATGAGAATACAGCTGAAAGCTTATCTGGTATAAGCAGATCATCAATAATAGATACTTCTCAAGGAAAAAGCCTAAAAAGCATGATACCTTTGTATGATATCTTTTCAAAAGGCTTTTTTACAAATCAAGCAATTAATCCCGAGTTGTTGTTTCAAGTTGAATATACAAGCGACAAAGATAAGCTGTATCCTAAAATGTTAACAAGCGATGATAATCACTTTGCAATTCGTTTAGGAGATTTAGGAAAACATAAAAACTTACATTGGGAATTTCAGAAGGAATGGCGATACGTAATGGAAATAATCCCTTTCAATTTGAATCAGTCACCGGAAGCGATGTTTAAAGAGTTCATAGTATTAGCAAATAATATTAGATCAGGAACTGCTAAACAACCGTTTCCTTACTATGATATGTTTTTGGATGATGAGGCTTTTGCCGACATGCAGATAACACTCAGTCCTCGTATCGGCGCAGGAAGCAGGGTTATTGTTCAAGACTTAATTGAAAAGTATAACCCGTCAGCAGATCTTAAAGATAGTTGTTTACTGGGATTGATATAAGTAAACTTTAAAAATAGCTTTGGTTTATATGGTGCAATTATGTGTATTTATTTAGGCGATCAGGATTATCTTACATATACCAAAAAAGAGCACATCTTTCCGGCTGCTATTGGCGGTATGAGCACGCTGGAAAAAGGATGTGTTTCTGATGAGGCAAATTCGATTTTTGATAAACTTGAGGATGAAATGACACATGCTTCTATAGTGTGGCTCTGTCGTGCATTCTCCGGACCGGGAAAACGGGGATCAAAAAAGCCAAGCGGTACCGTCAGAGTTTTTAATTATTCTAAAAACAATAAACCCGAAAAGTTAAGCCTCGGAATACTAAGCATGGGCAAGATTTACCATATTCCTCAAATCATTATTACCCATGATTCTTTTTCCTTCACAGATGAGTGTTCTTCCGATAACGAGTTGATGGAGTCGTTCCATAAGTATATTAGTAAACTTTCAGGTTTCAAAAAGGATTCCAGATTCACTAATATAACGCCTGATGGTTATTCAGAGGATACAATTCTTATCGGATTTTATAGAAAAAGATGGTATGTCGTGTGCTCAGATATCGAAAAGCTGTATAGCAGAATCGAAGTTGTGATAAAATCCAAAGACTCTATAGGAGGTATTTCGCACAGCACACTTCAAGCGAGCCTAAACGATAAAATACAAGAGAGTGAAGTTTCAGATCGTGTATACGCAAAAATCGCGTTTAATGTATTATGCAAGCTTTGCGGAAAAGATTTTGTAAGCAATAAAACCTTTGATAAGTTCAGACAATGGGTTGTTACCGGAGAACCCCAAAATGACAACTGGATAAATGAACATGTTTGTCAGGCCTCTGAACTTCCGATCAGTTTTCCTGAAGAGTCACATTGGTGTTTAATATTGCGTAATCTAAATCAAGTTTGCGCAATTGTTTGTCTATATAATCGATTAATGAGAAAATTCATTATTGGTGAAATACCTAAAGGATATAACATACATCAATTAGATGGATATATCTGTGACTGGAAAAATCATATAGAGTATAAATTTGATGATTATATAAACAGAATTATTAAGTAGTATTTTACAAAAAGCAGGTTCGCTAGCGGAGTAGTGAACCTGCTTTTCTATTTAGTCAATCTTTTTGCCAATTGAATTAGCAATTCCATGTCAGCTTGCTTTAGGTTTGATATTTCTTTTTGTAAGGCTATAGCTGTTGCTTGTTCCTGACTCTTTTCATCAAAAAACTCTATCGGTGTGATGTTAAAATACTCACATATACTCAGGAACTCTGACATGGATGGTAATGCTCTGCCGGAAGAGATGCTTTGGATATAGCCTTTGCTGTGCCCTAAGTCCATGCTCATTTTATATTCTGATACATTTTTTTGAATACGAAGCTGTGTGATCCTCTGGCGGATAAAAGATTCATCCATAATATCACCTCTGTATTCATTGTACACTAATTATTTTATTCTCTATACTAATAAAAATACCGTTTATTATTGACTTATACTAATTATATTAGTATAATTAGTATGTATAATAGTATATTTTAATAATGAAGGAGTTGGTTTAATGAAAAGAATTAGCACTATAACTTGCTTGCTAATTGTATTGTTGGTGGCTTGTCTCATTACTCCGGTAATGACAATTGCCGCTAAAAACAATGATACAATACAAGCGAAGAATCCAATAATTGGTGATGTTGATGGTGACGGTACTGTCACCATCATAGATGCTACCTATATTCAGCGGCATCTAGCCAGTATTCCGATTCCTTTTGAGATCAATGATAAGGTTGCCGATACAGATGGTGATGGAAACGTAACCATAATTGACGCAACCATGATTCAGCGGTATTTGGCGTCTCTTCCTTATGAGGGGAAGATCGGAGAAGAAATTGAATTGCCCACAGAAGAACCAACAGTAACACCGACAGAATCACAATCGGATATTCCAACAGAGATTCCTACAAGTGAATCAACCAATCCGAAATTTGTGGTGAATTCTGTTAACGCCAAGCCCGGCGATAAGAATGTAGCAGTTACTGTTTCAGTTAAAAACAATCCTGGTATTGCTGCAATTGCACTTGATATCAACTATGACAAAAACTCATTAAAGCTAACAGGTTTTGATTATAACACTTCGGCATTAATGGGCGCATCAACAACGCCGTACAGTGCGACTGCAAAGATTCCTTGTTTGTTTATGGTAAACGGAACACAGAATATCACAGGCGATTTTACCTTTGCTACTTTATACTTTGATGTTCTTGAAAGCGCGGTCGGAGAATGTCCGATCACCGTTACTTATGACGAGGATAATGTCTACAATATTGCTGAGAACAATGTTCAGTTTGATATTGTTTCAGGAGCAATTAAAACGCCTGGTCAGAGGCCGACTGAGCCTCAAACTACCATGTTCACAGTGACCTTCAAGGATTATGACGGAAAAGTACTGTCTACTCAGACGGTTGAAAAAGGAAAGAATGCAACAGCGCCTGCCTCTCCCTCAAGAGAAGGTTTTGCCTTCGCAGGATGGAGCGTATCCTTTGAGAATGTTCAGAAGGATCTGACGGTTACTGCGACATATACAGAGCTGGGAAAAACTCCGAGTTTTGTTATCGAAAAGGTCAACGCTAAGCCCGGTCAGAAAAACGTTGCGGTAACAGTAGCCGTTAAGAATAATCCCGGCGTTTCAGCTATCGCTCTGGATGTGATGTTTGATAACAGCAAACTGACCCTTACTGGTTTTACCTATAATGATTCTGCGCTTTCCGGAGCATCAACAACTCCCTACAGCGCTTCGGCTTCAACCCCTTGCTTATACATGGTGAACGGAACAAAGGATATTACCGACGATTTTACATTTGCAACACTGTATTTTGACATTCCAGCGACAGCAAATGGAACTTATCCGATCTCGGTTGTCTATGATTCTGATAATGTTTATAACTTAGCTGAAGATAACATAGCCTTTGACGTTATTAACGGCTCGATAACAGTATCATAACTTTGTCAATACCTGATAATAATTTGAAAAGGAGCGAAACAAAATGACAAAATGTCTGAAAACTATGTTGGCGTTGTTGTTGACTGCTGTCCTGTTGATATCGGCATTGCCGTTTGCGGTTTCGGCGGCGTCTACAATGAATGTCACAGTAGATACAAAAAATGCTATGGCAGGTTCAACTGTCAATCTTGATGTAAAGATCAGCAACAATCCCGGATTTGCGGCGATCTCTCTTGACATTGATTATGACAAGACAAATCTGACGCTGAAAGGTTTTTCTTATAACGATGCAGCATTGGCGGGAGCTTCCACGACTCCTTATAATGCAAGTGCTTCAACGCCTTGTTTGTATGTTGTCAACGGATCACAGAATATCACCGGAGATTTTACTTTGGCTACCCTGACATTTGAAGTCAAAGCGAACGCAAAGAATAACACTTCTGCATATGTCAAGCTGACATACGACCCTGAAAATGTCTATAATATTGGTGAACAGAATATTACGTGTAATATCACTAATGGAGCAGTAAATATCATAGCGTGCGTTCCCGGTGACATCAATGGTGATGAAAAAGTCAACAGTAAGGACGTTTCTCGGTTGATGCAATACCACGCACACTGGGATGTGGATGTCAATGAGCCTGCACTAGATACTAACGGTGATGGGAAACTTAACAGCAAGGACGTCACTCGTCTGATGCAGTATCTCGCTCATTGGGACGTCGAGCTTTATCCTCAAATAACAACTGATGAGGATAAATTAAAAGCGGTTGCTGCGGTTCCTGCATACTGTGAAGAACCCGGCAATATTGCTTATTGGGTAAACGAAGAAACTGGAAAATATTATAGAGATTCCAAGGGTTTAATCGAGATAAATCTTGCTGATACTGTTATTCCAGCAACAGGGCATACACCAGTTATTGATCCTGCGGTACCGGCAACCTATGATCATACTGGACTTACAGAGGGTTCGCATTGCTCAGTTTGCGGAAAGGCACTCGTTAATCAACAGATCATTCCCAAGCTGGTTGAAGATTCGTATAATATTACATACCACCTTTATGCGGATGATGCCTATCTCCAATCTGTGGGTGTAAACAATCCGAATCCTGCGACTTATTCATCACAAAAGGGATTGAAACTTCAAAATGTCCGAGCGGAAGGATATATATTTGAAGGATGGTATGATGGTGAAGGAGCAAATGGTGAACTTATAAAAACCATTCCTTCAGGGTCAGAGGGCGACATTGAACTCTATGCAAAATGGACTGCGAGAGAGTATACAATTACCTTTAATTCCCCTCTTGTTCCGGTACAGTCAAAGAAATATAAAGTCAACACAGGTGCAACTTGGACTAATCCATCGCTTAATGGTTATAATTTTATTGGGTGGTGCGATGACGACAATAACTTGGTGACTCGCATTCCTGTTGGAACCACAGGAAATATTACATTGTATGCTAACTGGACAAGTAAGCGAAATCAAACTAGACCGGTTTCACATCTTGAAGAACCACTAATTCTTGAAGATGCTGATAAAGGTAATATTATGTTTGCATACGAAATTGGAACAATTGAAAATGTCCCATTACAGGCGCTTTCACAAACATATCAATCAGTCGGAGGGATGAAACAGACATATACTACTCAAGAAAGTGTAACCGTTACAAAAGGTGAAGCTAAGAATGTAGCAAAAACGGTATCTAATTCTACTACTGATTCAAAAGCATGGACACTTTCTGAAGACTGGAATGATGTAACATCGGTTAGCGAAGTGTATTCAACAGAAAAAGGCTGGACTAAAGAGGAAGCTGAACAATACTCAAAAACTAATAGTAACACATACAGCCTTAACTCTTCCACCGGTGGGAGTCAGACACAAACATCTTCTACTGGGTTATCTGGTACTCTTTCAAAAAGTAATTCGGGGACGATTGGAGGTTCTCATACGAATGAAAGAGAAACGGGATCTGAATATGAGGTTAGCAAAAAAACAACCACAAATTCTGAAATGGGAGGAAGTATTGGTATCGATTTTGCTTCTGTTGGTGGAAAAATCTCATCAGGTACAGAGGTAAATAAATCACAGAAGAATTATGAGAATAACAAGTCGTCAGAAACTTTAAACTATTCTGCAACTGGAACAAATGCAAAGTCAGTTACTGGTGAGTCATCCAATGCTGATTCAGGAACATCAACGTGGAACACATCATCAGGATATAGTTCAAGTTCATCTACCAGTCAGACACAATCCGTGAGAAATGTTCTGTCGGAGGTTGTAAGTGAAACAAAAGGGTATGGCTCGTCTTATTCTCGAGGCGGAAGCAAGAGTGATACACAGTCGTTTACTAATACTGAAGTTGAAAGCGATCAGTATTCTGCTGCCATTACATTTAGCGAAGGTACAGTTACAACTGAGACAAAGACTATAGAATTAGGTGGAGAAAACGAAGGTTATTACAGATTTGTCCTTGCAGGAAGAGCTCATGTTTTTGCAGTGGTTGGTTATGATGTTTCAACTAGTTCCTACTATACATTTACATACACGGTAATGGATGATGAAACATATACCTTTATCGACTATTCAAAAGACACGGCTTCGTTTGATGATAACGAGAATGGTGTACTTCCCTTTGAAGTTCCCTATTTTGTAAAAGAGTATGTTGATGCGAGATTGCTACAGACAAAAGGTTTATCAGTAAGCCAAGAAGGTGTAGTAACAAGCTATAACGGAACCGATGATATCGTGTTTATTCCTTCTTATTATCGAATGGATAATCTGGATGGCACATATACATCGATTAAGGTTACAGGGATATCATCGAATGCATTTGCAGGAAAGAATATCAAAGCTATCAGCTTAAGTAACTTTATCGAAGAGATTCCGAGTGGTGCTTTTAAGAATTGTACTAATTTGGAAGCGATTCTCTGTCCCGGTGTAACTAAAATTGGGGCTTCTGCATTCATGGGATGTACAAAACTTAGAGAGTTTACTGTCCCATCAACAGTAGAGATGATAGGAGATCACGCTTTCGAAGGGTTAGAAAAGATTTCAGTTGATGCTATTTCTAAGGAAGTTGCATTAGGTGCTATCAACTCTGGGTCAAAACAGATTGTTCTAAATATCTCTGCAAATCCAAGTGGGATGGAAGGACTGGAGATTGTTGTTCCTTCGAGCATTACTTCTTTTGAATTAAGAGGAAATGCTGAAACGTACACCAACATTAAAGTAAAATCTGATGCTGGCAAAACTATACTTAATGGTTTGAATATTTCTAATAACGGAGGTACTGCAATAGAACTATCCTCTGGAAATGTTATTTTCAACCGATTGAGTGTTGAAAGCGCTGGTTATGCAGCGTTGATAAAGAATCCAGAGACCAACATAGGTCTATATGGCAGTGTGAGAATGTCATCTTCTAGCGGAAAGACAATCGTATGCAGAAATATCAGTTTGTCAGAAGTAGATTCAACTATATCGAGCTTACTTAGTGTATCAGGTAACGTTCTGCTTTGTGGACAGATTGACGGGCAGGAGTATATGAACGTAACAAACGGAAGTATTATTCAAATTACAGATGATGAATTTGAAAAATACGCTAAGGGGTGTTACGAAGTAAACTTTGATGCTAACGGTGGTTCTGTTGGAACAACGAGTAAGACGGTCTACTATGGGTCTGAGTATGGTGAGCTTCCCACGCCTGTATATGATTATCATAATTTTACAGGGTGGTTTACAGCAAAGAACAGTGGTACTCAGGTGAAAGCCAATACTGTATTTGCTTCACCAAACGATATTACTCTTTACGCACATTGGGAGGATAAACCTACATCGGATTGGACACTCGCCAGTCAGGTACCCGCAAACGCTAAAGTTGTTGACAACAAGTGGACATATGACCTCACTTCAACCCAGACAACCTCCACAGATAGTTCACCCGGTGCTGGGTGGGTTAAAGAAAAAGACCCCACATGGGTGTGGGGGAGTTACGGCTCTTGGAGTGGTTGGTCTACGACTCAGCCTAATCCCGGCGCCGGCGATTCCAGAAAAGTTGATTATAAGGATGTTACTGATGGTTGGTATGCTTTTACTTGGTATAGAACAGGTTCCAGGAATTATTATAACTATGATCCGGGTAATGGAATTGGAGCTACATATCATGACTGGGGCTTTTTCAGCGTAGACGTTTGGAATAACGGAACTGCGATCGGTCCCGGTGGAAGATCATCTGGTACATATAGTGGAACAAATTCAGGAAACACGACAGGATATAATATTGATAACGGCGTTGTATGTTTCAAAGGAGGCGAAGTTAATCACAGAGAGTGGAGATATTGTGACCGCTCACAGATATATACGTACTATTGGAAAAAGGTGGATTCCCTTGAGTCCAAAACCGAAATTACTGCCGGTGGCAACATCAGCAACGTGAAACACTATGTAAAGTATATTGTAAAGTAACATCTGCATAACATGATTCGAGGCGGCTATCGAGCATTTTTGTGTGCGATAGCCGCCCTGCTACTAGATATAGATTAGCTCTGCATTGACGATCTCCGTCACACGGTTGCGGATATTGTTCATCGCGCCAACCCATGCCAACTGATCCTGCACCTTGAGCTGTTCGGTGACGCCTTCCTGTTTGGCAAGTTGCTCCACCAGCTGACAGAACATTTCATCGGCAGCTTCGTTGGTGTCGGCGAGGTGTTTTTGGAGGTCACCGGAGGTCAAAAGGCTGTAGTACAAGGCTTTACGGTGGTCTCTGAGGTATTGTCGGCGGCGTTCGCCCCATATTCCTATCGCTCTGCCGTCTATTTCGGGCGGTGCGAGGCAGGGGAGATAATAATCCCCTTTCAGCTCATAGCGGATACCGGTTTTGCTGTCTGTAAACGATTTTTTCATGCTTCATCATCCTTTCTGCCTTTTAGCGTGCTTCACGCTGTTTTGATTTTTTGATAACCTTTGCCTGCTCAACGATCTCGTTGAGCTTGTTCTTTCCGAATACATTTTCCAGCAGCCGATAGGCTTTGTTTTGCTCCCGAAGCAGACCGTTATTCTCTTTCAGTTTCGCGTTTTCATATCGCAGGTCCTCGTTTTCCCGATACAGTTTACCGTTCAGATTATTGATACGGTGGTAGTTTTCCCACCCCTCAAAGCATCTGGCTAGGACTGTTTTGACAAGAGATTTCAGCTTCTTGATCAGCGGGTCTACAAACTTTTTCTTATAGCTCTTTGCACTGATCAAGCCCTGCGGCTCCGAGAGTTGAAACTGTGGATCTGTACTAAACTGCTTTTCGATCTTGTTAAGGTCAACCTGTACTTCTTCCATACTGCTGATCGTTGCTTTCAGTCCTTTGACCTCCAGCTTCTTTTCCTCGATCTGCTCGTCAAGCTTGGCAACCTCTTTTGCTCGCTCCTGCTTTTTGTAATCGAGTACGCTCAGATGCTGCTCGTGGATTCCTTTCTGTTCCCACTCGATGCCATGTCGCCGCATGACCCGTGCGAGAGCTTTCTTTTCGGAAAGTGCCCAGCGATTCCATTCGGTATCGCTGCGACCGTTGCCTTTGAAACCCTGTTGTTCTAATGCTTTTTTCAGCGAAACCCTTGTTTCCATACCGCGCTTGCTGACGGTGGTGAACGGAACGAAGTCGATGTGTAAATGCGGAGTTGCCTCGTCCATGTGCAGGTGTGCGGAGAAAACTTTCAGATGCGGATTTCGTTCTTGAAATCCTCTGAAGTATTCGTCCAAGACGGTTTTAGCAAGCTCGGCATATTCGCCCGTTGAGGACATATCATCTTTGTTTCCGACTTGCACGATCGCCTCGTGAAAAAGCTTTTCCTGCTTGCCGGATTCGATGTGTTTGTAATAATCTTTTATCTGTCTATCCTTTCGGGTTAGTTTTGCATTGTATTTTTCCAGCGCTTCATCGAACAGTTCGTGATAGATTTCTCTGATAGATACATTACAGTAATCAATATTGAAACGGCTTCTATCTGAATCAACATTTTCTGTTGTAAAAGTTCGATTGTTGTGACGATAGGAGCCTTTTCCTGTTTGAAAGCTGATAGTTCTTTGCATGGCGTCATCTCCTATTCTATTATTTTCTTACTAATATCAGCTCCTTTGGTTCTGTTACTCTTGTCAAGAGTAACGCAAAAGCACTTTTGACAGCGAAGCCATCAAAAATGCAACCTGCAAGCAGGTTTTGCGCTCTCCGAGGAGCAGGGCAGCCCTTTGAAAAGGGCTCCCTGCACCCCGCCTAAACTTTGTTTCGTCATCCAAAGCCTTTGCTTTGTCTGCCGTTTACAGGAGCGTGCTACGCTCCTGTTATCGCTCCCACGGGGGAGCAGTCCAGCGAAAGCTCTGCGGTACTCCGCGGCGGTCAAGGTATTCCTGCCTTGCTTTCTCTCGCTGTTCCTCGGTAGGGGCTGTCTTATATTGTGAGTAGAGCTGTCTGTTCAACAGGGCGTCGAGCTTCTTCTCCAAGCCCTGATGGATTTCTTCGACGAAATCATCCTCATCGTTCAGATGATAAAGTACCAGATCAACGAACAGCTCATAAGGTATTTGAACATTCTTCATTCGTGATTGTCCTTTCAATATAGCACCCATATTTAGCACCCTGTTTTTCTCTCCGCGTCGGTCCGTGACGGTCGCGACGGTGTTATAGCCCCCCACAAATGACCGTCACGACCGTCGCGCATCGTCACGCTCCCAATGATGTTTAGCGTGATTTGGCGTCCGCTGTGTCCTCTCTTGTGGCTGTAAAGGATGTTGTATTCCTCTTTCAGCCGTGCGGCGTTGACATTCAGCTTTTGAGTTAGTGCGTTTGGTTTGAGATCGGCGACGAGCAGTTTACATAGCTCTGTCGGTGTACCCAACCACAGAGGATTGTCCTCAGTAACTAACTCGGCAAGCTTATCTAAGAGAGGCTCCGGAGGTGCTTTCCAGAGTTCGGTCTCGACCTTGTCCAACTTCCACGCGAGAGTGTCTGTATCTCTCACCAGGAATATCCTCATATCCTGCTGATCTCGTCCTGTGACATCCAGCAGAGCGTTGTTTGAGGTGCGCTTCTCTTTTGAGAGAATGAAGGCCCCGTCTGCAGCACCCAACAGACCGTTGGTGCCGGAGATCATATCGAAGATATCTCCTGCGTTTTGTTTTCTCGTATGGTGAACCATGAGAAGGCAAATCCCGTTGGTGAATGCAAGCTCCTTCACTTTGGTGATGACCTCATAGTCGCTTGCGTAACTGAAACTTTCGGCGTCATCCTCACGAACCTTTTGAAGGGTGTCGATGATAATGAGGGAGGTGTCCGGATGCTCATTGACGAACAGATCGATCTGCTTGTCCAATCCCTTTCCGACACCGTCGGCTGACACCGAAAAGAACAAGTTATCGTTCTCTGAGACGCCGAACATCCTATACAGCCTCTTCTGCAAGCGGGAGTAATCATCCTCAAGGGCTAAATACAGAACCGTTCCTTTTCGGACAGAGAAGTCCCATAACGGTGTTCCGGTACTGACGTGATAGGCGAGCTGTGCCATAAAAAAGCTCTTGCCAATCTTCGGAGCGCCGACGAAGAGATAAATTCCCCGGTAGAGCAAGCCGTCGATGATCGGCGGCTTACCCTGGTACACGCTGTCGAACAGCTGTGACATCGTGAGTGTTTTGAATCCCGGCTTGTCCGACAATTCCGATACATCAAAAGACTTGCAATCGTCAGACAAATCGGTTATACTATAGTTACTGTTATTGAGTGACTGTCCTTCATCTGCGCCAACAGATGAGTTAAGGGCAGTCATTTCTTTTATTCCGATCATTGACACCCTCCGTTTATTTCATTTAGTAAACGGACAATGGAATCAATTGTGTCGAGCAGCTCGATGTCAATATTCCCGCCGTCGGATATGCGCTGAAGCTCAATCAGTATATCCTTCATCTGATTCTTGAGAGTTATATACACTCTCGGATTTGCTGTGATGTGGATATCACGGTTCAATAGTGTTCTGATAATAAACTCTCGCTTGGTCAAACCGGACAATTTGACACCAGTATCGATTAGTTCAACTTCGTGTGGGGAAGCTCTGAACGATACGGATACGCTTCGCCATCGTCCGTGCTTATCTAATGCTTTTTCTGACATGGTTAACTCCTTTCAAGATTTAGTTTATTAGCAATATCTGCTTGCGTCGTGGGAAAAAGATGTGCATAGCGGTAGGTGATGTCGATACTTTCGTGACCAACGCGATCGGCGATCGCAACCGCGGAGAAGCCCATCTCTATCAACAAAGATACATGGCTGTGCCGTAGATCATGGATTCGTATCCGTTTAACACCGCTTTTTTCACTTCCTCTGGTCATTTCCCGATGGAGGTAGTATTTTGAAAGGGGGAATAACCGAGTTTCAGGGCTGACGCCGTATATGCTGTCAATATACTCCCTGATTTCTGTTATCAAGAAATCAGGCATTTGAACAATTCGATTGCTCTTAGGCGTTTTTGGCAAGCCAATCACATCTTTGCCCGAGATCCTCTGACATGACTTGGTAATGGATACCGTACCTTTTTCTAAATCATAATCACCGACAGTCAATGCTAACAGCTCGCCCTCCCTGATACCGCACCAATACAACATTTCAAATGCGTAATAGGACAGCGGCTTGTCCATGATTGCTTCAGAAAAGGCGAGGTATTCGGGCTTTGTCCAGAACAGCATTTCTCTTGTCTTTTCTTTGCCCATGTTTCCGGCCTTTGCAGCAGGGTTGCTCTTAAGCTCATAGTATCGGACGGCGTGATTGAATATTGCGCTGATCTGATTGTGAATGGTTTTCAGATAAGTCGGCGAATACGGCTTACCGTTTTCATCCCGATAGTTGATCAGCATATTCTGCCATGCGATGATGTCAGTTGCTTTGATGTCCTTCATCTTCTTGTCTTTGAAGTAGGGAAGGATTTTCGTTTCAATAACATTGGTTTTCATAAGCCAGGTATTCAGTCTGACCCTGTCCTTTTTATCGGCTTTATAGCACTCAAAAAAGGCCTCGAAGGTCATATCCAGGTCACCGGACCTCTGATTGAGGAACTCTCGTTCCCATGCTAATGCTTCTCTTCTTGTGGTAAACCCGCGCTTGACCTTACGGTCGCGCTTTCCCGTCCAATTGTCATAGTAGACGGAAACATACCATTTACCGTTTTTGTCTTTGTATGCCGGCATGATTATTACGCTCCTTTCTCAATCTGACCGTCAGACATTCCTCCATAGATCTGTTCTTCAAAATACTTGCGGCTGACCTTGCCGGAAATGACCAGAAAACCTTTCTTGGCAAGGTCTGCATTCAGCTTCTGGATGATCTTGTAAGCATAAGCTTTGGAAACATCCAACTCCTCGGCAATTTCATCCGCGCGCATAAGGTATTGATTAGCCATCGTTTCACCTCCGTTCTTTATATGAGTTTTATAGAGAATATAAAAATTTAATTCTATATTCTCTATTGATGATTATATAATTGAGTTGACTTATCTTCAATAGCTTTGTATAATATTATTTGTAGTGATATATATTTTCCAAAAAGATAGGAGTTTACATTATCTAAAGAAATGAGGATTATATGAAGAAAGATTATTCTGAGTATCAGTATACAGAGTATGATAAATACTTAGCTGAATGGACTGCTCCAAAAGGGGTGATGCTGTCTTATTTCATCAATCATGTCAGGGTTAATCCGGACGAGAAAAGGATGACGATAATAGTCGATTCTAACTGTGAAGAGATCTCTATGAAGGATGACATCGAAAAATACAGAAAGGAACAAGCTGAACGAGAGGGAGAAGAATATAAAGCGCCGGATTATCAATCGAAGATTGAGATTGAAGCGGAAACGGAGCTGATGGAGGAATGCGTAACTCGTCTGACAGAAATGCGAAAGAAATACGGATATACTCTGAACTTCATCGACGGCTTCCCTTATGAAGAACCGGATTTACTGAGAGACCCACTAATTAATGTTTTCAGCGGAGCAGAGATTCGTTTGAATTACGGCGAGGGAATACTTGACTTCATTTACGCTGATTTTAAGACGCCTTTGCAAGATCAGTTAGATAATTACGAAATTGAAAAACTTCTGACCGAGAGAGGAAGAGAACTGTTTGAAATACAACAGCAAAAGAACAAGATAAGGGAACAAAACACAGTTGAGAAGGTGTATAACGAGCTTCAAGAATTTGTTGAACTGTTCTTTGATTACGAAGCAACTTTTATTGGGTTGAGCGATCTGCTTTATGCATCTTTGTATTCTGCAATCTGTCCTCCTGTGATGAATAGCTCTTTTATGGGCAAAAAAGGAAGGCTGACTTGGTACGGAAATTACTTATTAAGACTTCAAAAAGAATTCAAAGAGATGATAGAGTTTTGCTACGACGAAGATTTTTATCCGGAGTTATTAGGCAAAATGTATCCTCATGAAAGATTACGGTTATACCACAGAGTTCATGGGTTTCCGCGCTATTATCAGCGTACGGAAGACATTACCTTAGATAAGCTCCATTCTTACAGCCCGATCAGACCTTATGGTATCTCTGCTGAGGAGTTGGTACATATTTTTGAAACCGCAGATTTTACACCGACCGAAGAAGCAAAAGAGTTTGCCGAGAAATATAACATTTCTGTCGATGCATTGATGCACGAAGTCAGAACGCCTGCTTTTCTGAATATCGGGTACAAAGTCAGCACAGTTGAGGAAATGATGGAGCTTGAGTTTACAAAGATGCTTGAACAGGATGTGCGGTTCAGAAAATGTAAGCGCTGCGGGAAATACTTTATCATGAAAGGTAACTATGATACGAAGTACTGCAGCAGGATCGCCGAAGGAGAAACGAGAAGCTGTCAGGAGCTTGCGGCAATCGATAACTATAAGGCAAAGATCGCAGATGACAAGGCTATTCCGATATACAATAGGTATTACAAGCGTTATGCTGCAAGGGTAAAGGTTCGCCAGATCAAAGAAGAAGATTTCAAAAAGTGGAAGTATCAGGCGATGGATAAGAGAAACCAATGCTCAGACGGAAAGATCACACCGGAAGAATACATTGAATGGATGGAGTCTTCGTTCCCAAACAGAAAACCAAAAGGATAAGCGAATACAAAAATACCCCTCTCGAATGAACTAAGCGTTCAAACGAGAGGGGTTTCCTCTTGTGTGAATTATTGTGTAGAATAGTAAAACAGTATCAAAACAGTATCAACAAGACTTTTGAAGTATCAAAAAGTCAGTGTTTAAGCCATTTCTTTGACTTCTGTTCTTATTCCCACTCGATCGTAGCGCAGGGCTTTGGCGTGAGGTCGAAGAGGACGCGGTTGACGTTCTCGACTTCGCTTGTGATACGCTGTGTGATGTGCTGTAAGAGCGCGAAGGGGACGTCCTCGACAGTCGCGGTCATCGCGTCTTTGGTATTGATCGCGCGGATGATCACGGGGTAAGCGAAGGTGCGCTTGCCGTCCTTGATGCCGACCGATTTGAAGTCCGGCACTGCGGTAAAGTACTGCCACACTTTACCTTCCAGACCGTTCTTTGCGAATTCTTCACGGAGGATCGCGTCAGATTCTCTGACCGCTTCGAGGCGATCTCTGGTGATCGCGCCGAGGCAGCGAACGCCCAGTCCGGGACCGGGGAACGGCTGACGGTAGACCATCGAATCGGGCAGACCTAAGGCTTTGCCGACAACTCTGACCTCATCCTTAAAGAGGAGCTTCACGGGTTCGACCAGCTCAAACTGCAGATCCTCGGGCAGACCGCCGACGTTGTGATGCGCTTTGACGCCGTCGTCGGACTCTAAGATGTCGGGATAAATGGTACCCTGCGCAAGGAACTCGATGCCGTCGAGCTTTCTCGCTTCTTCCTCAAACACGCGGATGAACTCCGCGCCGATGATCTTTCTCTTTTTCTCAGGCTCCGCGACGCCCGCTAACTTGTCTAAAAAGCGATCGACAGCGTCGACGTAGATGAGGTTTGCGTCCATCTGATTGCGGAACACCTCGATGACCTGTTCGGGCTCGCCCTTGCGGAGCAGTCCGTGGTTGACGTGAACACAGACGAGCTGTTTGCCGACTGCTTTGATCAACAGCGCCGCGACGACCGAGCTGTCTACGCCGCCGGAGAGGGCGAGCAGCACCTTTTTGTCGCCGATCTGCGTTCTCAGTTCCTTGATCTGTTCGTCAATGAACGCCTGCGCGAGCGCGGGCGTGGTGATTCTTTCCATGGTTTCGGGTCTGACATTTCCTTGCATAAGTTACCTCCGTTTTAGAATTTCCTAACATTTCTATTATACCAAAGTGAGTTATCGCCGTCAATATCATATTACAATTAGGAATGAGGAGTGAGGAATTAGGAATTGTCATTCAGAGGGAGCATCGCGACCGAAGAATCCCCTTGTTACTAATATCAGTTGCAAAGAGTTGTAGGGAAGAGTCTTGACTCTTCCGAACGTTGATAGAAAAACAAGGCATCTGCCATGCACAACGGTCAAGACCGTTCCCTACGGTTCTATGCAGCCGGTCGTATGAGGAAGGGGATTCTTCGCTACGCTCTGAATGACATATACCAATCAGGTGCGGGCGTAGCCCTCCATTCATTCCTAATTCCTAATTCCTCATTCCTAGTTTCACGAAATCTTTCCGTCCCAGAGGTATTTTTCCAGATCCACTTTGCCGTCGGCGAATTCGACGCCTTCATCCTGCAATAATAATATCTGCTCGTTGATGCCGCCGAAGGCGAAAGCGGAGGACGGCTCGCCGAAGCGGTTGAGGACTCTATGGCAGGGGATCACGCCGGGCTCCGGATTGACATGCAGGGCATAGCCCACCACTTGGCTCCAATGGGGATTGCCCGCGAGCATCGCGATCTGTCCGTAGGTCGCGACCCTGCCGCGTGGAATCTGCCGCACAACGTCATAGATTTTCTCAAAGGTGTTTTTCATAAAAATCATCCTATTTCGGTTTGATAGCATTAGTGTACCACGAGTTCATCAAAGCCGCAACAGGGAAAATCTTGCAATTTTGCCGAGCGGATGTATAATGAATATAAAATTGAATTTTTGAGGCAAAGTATGAGTAACCAAATCATTATCAAAGAAGAACGGATATCTGCCGAAGCATACATCGATTTTTTGAAACGGTCCGATCTGGGCTCTCAGTACCCGCAGGAGCGATTTTGTGAGAGAATCGAAAAGCTGGTCAAAAATGTGTCTATCAGCCTTGTCGCGAGAAACGAGGAGAATACTGTTGTCGGCGTGCTGTTCGGACTGACGGATTTCTGTTACTGGCTGTATATCACAGATCTCGGAGTCGACAGACAGTATGAACGTCAAGAGATAGGAAAACGGCTGATGAAAACCGCGCACGAACTCGCGGGCGGCGAGAAGGATATCGCCGTCTATCTTATCGCGCACGAAAAAGCCGTCCCGTTTTATGAAAAGCTCGGGATGAAAAGAGCGGACGAAGTGATGAAATACAACCATATCGAATGGACGGAATTTACCGTGGAATGACAGTTGCAGCAGAAAGGAAGAAATGACTATGAAGCCATATGATGTCGGTATCCTTTTCGTTCACGGGATTCAGGGGAGTCCGAAGCAGTTTCGGTATCTGATTGAGAAAGTTCCGCCGTCTGTTTATGTTCAAAGTCTTACGCTCCCCGGTCACGGCGCGACCGTTAAGGAATTTCAGAAGTCCGACAGAGCCCAATGGCTGAGCGCTGTCAGAAAAGCGTGTTCTGAGATGAGCAGGCAGTGCGAGGATATTATCTTCGTCGGACATTCGATGGGGTGTCTGCTGGGTTTGCAGATCGAGCAGGAGACACAGACTTTTTCTGCGATGATGCTGATCTGCTGTCCGTTCTTTCTGCGTCCGACCTCCCGTTATTTTTGCAACAGCCTGATGGCTAACCGTACAAAAGGAAAGACAGACGATCCGTATGTAAAAGCGGCGTGGGCGGCGAACGGCGTAACCGCAAAGCGCGGGATAGCTTATCTGTTCTGTGCGCATCCGTATTTTGAGTTGCTCCGGCTTATCCGAAGCATCAAAAAGCAGGGTGCTTTACAGCTTCCCGAAAAGACCGTGTTCTGCTATTCAAAAAGAGATGAGATCGTAGGAGAAAAGAATCATCGATATGCCCGGGAAAGATTAGGAGCGACGGTAGAAGTCTTTGAACAATGCGGACACAATTACTTTACCGATACGGCAAAAGTAAAAATAAATAAAATACTGATGGATATGATAAAAGCCCTTAGCTGAACGAAACAGCTGAGGGCTTATATAAACGTCAGTAAAAAGAAGAGGATTGCCACGGCTCCTTTAGGAGCCTCGCAATGACATTTCCTTCATATGTTTTGCAAAATCATTCCCACTCGATAGCACTTAAACAAATCTGTGTATGAATTATTATCTGTGCTATCTGTGGTACTTTTGATTATTTGATATATCCATATTCTCCTGCCTATATCCCCTCTTGTTATCATTTTGTTATCAGCGTTGATAACAGCGAGAGGATTTAGCCGTGTTGGATAAACTTTTTTGTACAGCTATTATATTGCATTTTAGCTTTGTTTTCAATAGGATTTTTGCATTATTCGTATCTTTGTTGCCATCGAAATAGTGTAACGCTTTTTAGCTTCAAAAATCACTGTTTATTCGCTTTCCGGGGAGTAATTCTTGGTAAGTAGGGTATTTTCATTTCATTGCGAGTTTGGGCGTTACAAATCCAGCTATTGACAAAACGATTATTATACTTTATAATAAAACAAACGTTATAAAACGATTGTTTTAGAAAGGAGCTTATTATGCCCCCTAAAGCAAAATTTACGAAAGAAGAAATCATCGATGCAGGCTTGGCGATCCTGCGTGAGCGTGACATTTCTGCCGTTACTGCAAGAGAAATCGGCAATTATCTTGGCAGCTCGGCAAGACCGATATTTACCGTTTTTGATAATATGGGCGAGGTGCTTAACGGAATTGAAGCAAAAGCTCGTGAGATATATTCCAAATATGTTGAGCAAGGATTACAGCAAACCCCTGCCTTTAAGGGCGTTGGTCAGTCATATATTCAGTTTGCAATAAATGAGCCGAAGCTGTTTCAACTTTTGTTTATGCGAAAAACATCCGGTAATATAGGCGTAAATAGAATACTCCCCGAAATTGATGACAACTATACC
>JAFRCW010000031.1 GCA_017404145.1 Ruminococcus sp.
GCATTGTCTTTACAAGGCTGCATAAGAAAAACCGCAAATTCCGGATAGACTAAATCTAACCAAAATCTGCGGTTATTCATATTATTTTGTGAAAAATATTTTATTTATTTCTCTGTCCTCTTGACGGGATGCAGTTCAATGAAGCTCCTGCGCTGCTTTTATGTTGTTATTGAATTGTTCGAGCGAAGCGAGTTACCGCAATTCCTAATTCCTCATTTCTAATTCCTCATTAATTAGAGGTTGAATTTCTCCTCAAATTCCTTAAGGTCGTTTTTGCAGTGGATCGGTTCGCCGACGGTTTTGATCGCGCTGTCGATGTCTTTGAGACCGTTGCCGGTTGCGATACTGACAATAACGGCGTTTTTGTCGAGTTTCCCCTCGAGGGAGAGCTTGATCAGTCCCGCTGTGGCAGTCGCCCCCGCAGGCTCGGCGAACACGCCGGAGTTCTTCGCAAGATATTTCTGTGCTTCTTTGATCTCGTCGTCTGAGACGTTGACACAGATGCCGTTTGAATCTATGATCGCCTTGATCGCCTTGTCGGCGTTTCTCGGAACGCCCACCGCGATGGAGTCAGCGAAGGTGTTTTCCTGTTGCGGCGTCCACGGCTGACCGCTTGTGACGGCGGTGTTGATCGGGCAGCAGCCCTCTGCCTGTACGCTGATCAGGCGGGGGATTTTATCGGTCAGACCTACGCTGAACATATCATAAAAGCCCTTGTATACGCCCGCGATGGTACAGCCGTCGCCGACCGATACCGCGACATAGTCCGGCGCTTCAAAGTTAAGCTGCTCGCAGATTTCCAGCGCGACGGTCTTCTTTCCCTCGCTGAGATAGGGGTTGATGGCGGCGTTGCGGTTATACCAGCCGTATTTGTCGATCGCTTTTTTGGACAGATCAAAGGTTTCTTCATAAGAGCCGTCTACCGCGGTCAGGTTCGCCCCGAACATCATCAGCTGAGCGATCTTGCCTTTCGGCGCGCGGGCGGGAACGAAGATATAGGTTGAAAGCCCCGCCGCCGCGGCGTTTCCCGCGAGAGAAGACGCGGCGTTGCCGGTGGAAGAACAGGCAATAGTACTGTATCCCGCTTCTTTCGCTTTGGTGACCGCCATCGCGGAGGCGCGGTCTTTGAGCGATGAAGTGGGGTTAAAGCCGTCGTCCTTGACATAGAGTTGTTTGGTTCCCAGATCCTCTGCGATCCGCGGTGATTCATAAAGCGGCGAGTTGCCGACTCTCAGTCCCTCGGGAGAGGTGTCCTCTTCGATCGGAAGAAGCTCCCGATACCGCCACATCGTTTGATCGTTTCTTTTTGAGAGAACTACCTTATTCAGTTTGGTTTTGATATAGTCGTAGTCATACACGACGTCGAGTATCCCGCCGCAAAGGCAGGTGGTCGCATCGGGGAGAGCGGGATACTCCTTGCCGCATTGGATACATTTTAAAAATTTTACGTTTTTCATCATATTCATTATGAATTATGCATTCAGTAATCCTACTGCTTCGTTGAACTGATCGATCAGCTCGTCAAGCTGAGCGGCTTCTTTGTGTACCGCGTCCCATGTGTTCTCGGTATCATACCACAGCGCGTCCAGCTCTTCTTTGGTCTTGCCCTGCTGTTCGACCCATGTGTAATACTTGAGGTTATGGATGCGTTTTCTGTCGGTATAGCGCAGCTCGAGCATCGAGTCGGTTTTCAGAGCGAGCATATGAACTCTGTGATCGATCACGGCATGCGGCTTGGAATACGCGCCGTACATATCGTTGAGCTCTTTGATCCTCGACTGATACATCGCGGCAGAGTCGGTCAGAACGGTAACGATGACGTCGTGTTCGGTCATCTCATAGTATTTCGCCATCTTGATACAGCACAGTACGTTCGCGATACCGGAAATGCCCATCCAGCTGAGCTTTTCGACCAGCTCGGGATCGAGCTTTAAGACGTCGGTCAGATATGCCTTACCCTCTTTGGTGTTGAAGAGTCGCAGAAGCTTCTGAGAGTCATCGTCGTCGATCGCAATCGCCATATCGGTATTTTTAACATTGTGGATGAAGGGGATGTGCTTGTCGCCGATACCCTCGATCCTGTGACCGCCGAAGCCGTTCTCCAAGATCGTCGGACATTGCAGGGCTTCGCCTACCGCGAGCTTCATCTGCGGATACTGCTCCTTAAGGTAGTCGCCCGCCGACATCGTGCCGGCAGAGCCGGAGGTAAAGCACGCGCCCGCAAGACGGTCGCCGTCACGCTTTGCCGCTTCATAAACGTCCGCGAGAGCGTATCCGGTGACGTTATAGTGCCACAGCGGGTTGCCCATTTCTTCAAACTGGTTGAAGATCATAACGTCCTCGCGCTGTTTGAGCTCGTTAGTCTTGTCGAAAATCTCCTTGACGTTGCTTTCACAGCCGGGGGTGGCGATGACCTCTCCCGCGATCTGCGAGAGCCATTCAAAACGCTCCTTGCTCATCTCTGCGGGGAGAATGGCGATAGAGTCGCAGGCGAGCAGCTTCGAGTTGAACGCGCCGCCGCGGCAGTAGTTGCCGGTAGACGGCCAAACCGCCTTGTGATAGGTCGCGTCGAACTGTCCGGTAACCAGTCTCGGCGCAAGACAGCCGAAGGACGCGCCGACCTTGTGGCAGCCGGTGGGGAACCATTTGCCCGCCATCGCGATAATACGCGCTTTTACGCCGGTCAGTTCAGACGGCAGCTCGATGTAATTCGGTACCTCTTGGAACAGACCGCCTTTTTCCTTTGCCTCGTTCTTCCACGTGATACGGAACAGGTTGACGGGATCGACGTCCCACAGTCCTGTGACAGCGAGTTTCGCCTTGATGCTGTCGGGGATGGTTTCGGGATGCTGCATCTGCTTGATGGTGGGGATGATGATATGATTCTCCCTCGCCTTTTCTACATTGTGCTGAAATCCCTCGGGATTCATTTTGAAATCAATCATTTTTGGTTTCCTCCTTGTTGACGTCAATATATGAGTAAAGTGTGAATTTAGAAATGCCGAAGTGCTGGGAGATCTTATCGCCCGATTTAGTGATCAGGAGCGCGCCCTTGGAGTTGAGATAGCGGATCGCGCGCATCTTGTCCTCTTTGTTCATCATCGCCACCGGCTTGCCGACCAGCTCGGTCGCTTCCCAGATCAGCTCGTCGAGCAGATCGTTGACGTTGGGCGTGATCTTCTCAAAATTATCACGGTTTTCTTCAACCGGCTGTACCATCTCGCTGATTGCAGCGGAGGCGACAGACAGCGCGGTGATGTCGTGGTTGACGGAGAAGATCGCGATGACCTTGCCTTTTTCATCCTTGATATAGACGGTGGTGGATTTGAGCAGCTTGCCGTCGGCGGTTTTTGTAAAATAGCCGATGTGATCTTTTTCCTGCACATCCTTTTTGCTGAGCTGTTCGAGCACTACCATAGAGGCGCCGTCGCCGACCTTTCTGCCGGTGACCTCACCGTTTTCAATATAGACGATGGAACGCTCCGCGGCGGAGTCAAGCGTCAGGTCGTGGATCACCGTTTCGCAGTTCTTGCCGTAGTGTGTTGAGATCGCGTGCGCCAAGGCGGTCAGGGTAGAAAGAAGTTGTTTGTTGAGCATATAGACCTCCGGATAATGACAGATGATAAATGATAAACGGCGGACGATATCAGCGCAAATTTGACAAAACTTTCTCTGATAAAAACATCTGATATTTGTTTGAGCGAGAGCGAGTAACCGTCATTTATCATTCATCATTTTTCATTGGTCATTTCCATTGTAATATAATTTGAAATGATTATCAATGGTTTTTGTCAAAATCTTTTCATAATCCCTAAAAATTTTTTAGAAAATATCATTTTTGTATTTGACTTAACCGTTTTCTATAGTATAATAGAAAGGTAGGAATGACGGTTCCAAATCTGAGCGCAAAGGGGAAAGGCACTATGAATTTTGACGCTGTAAAAAAAGCTGCAGAAAACTACGAAAAGGATATGACAAAGTTCCTCAGAGATCTGATCGCGATTCCGAGCGAATCCGCAGAGGAAGAGGGCGTATCCAAGAGAATTTTATCGGAAATGGAAAGCCTCGGTTTTGATGAGTGTTTCATCGATCCGCAGGGTAATGTTCACGGCTATATGGGAAAGGGCGAGAAGATCATTGCCTTTGACGGTCATATCGACACCGTGGGCTTGGGCGAGATCTCTAACTGGAAGTTCGACCCCTACAAGGGCTATGAGAACGAGACCGAGATCGGCGGCAGAGGCTCTTCCGATCAGACCGGCGGCGTTGTCTCGGCAGTTTACGGCGCAAAGATCATGAAAGACCTCGGACTGATCCCCGAGGGATTCAAGGTGCTTGTCACCGGTTCCGTACAGGAAGAGGACTGCGACGGCTTATGCTGGCAGTATATCCATAACGAGCTGAACATCACTCCTGAATTCGTAGTGATCACCGAGCCGACCGATAAAGGCATCTACAGAGGTCACCGCGGCAGGATGGAGATCCGCGTTGAGGTCAAGGGCATATCCTGCCACGGCTCCGCTCCCGAACGCGGCGACAACGCGATCTATAAAATGGCGGAGATCGTGCTCGACGTCAAAAAACTCAACGAAAGACTCCACTTTGATCCTTTCCTCGGCAAGGGTACCGTCACCGTGACACAGCAGTTCTATAACTCCCCCTCGCGCTGTGCGGTCGCGGACTTTGCGGCGATCTCTTTGGACAGACGTCTGACCGACGGCGAGACATGGGAGTCTGCTTTGGAAGAAGTCAGAAGTCTCCCCTCCGTACAGAAGTACGACGCAGAGGTCAGTATGTATACCTATGAGCGTCCGTCATGGACGGGGCTTGTTTATCCCACCGAGTGCTACTTCCCTACATGGGTCATCCCCGAGGATCATCCCGCGTGCAAGGCGGTCGTCGCTTCCCACAAGGGTATGTACGGCGAGCCCAGAGTTGATAAATGGACCTTCTCGACCAATGCGGTTTCTATTATGGGTCGCTACGGCATCCCCTGCATCGGCTTCGGTCCCGGAGCGGAAGCGCAGGCGCACGCGCCCAACGAGATCACATGGAAAGAAGATTTGGTCCGCTGCGCGGCTGTCTATGCCGCCATCCCCGAGTGTTACGCGAAGGAGAACTGAATATGAGCAAAAATCAGGAGCTTGCCGCGAAATTAAGACAGCTTGACATCAAGGATATGTATGAGAACGATTTCTTTCTCACATGGGACAAGACCGATGATGAGATCGAAGCGATCTTTACCGTAGCGGACGCGCTGAGAGATCTGCGCGAGCGCAATATTTCGACCAAGATCTTTGATTCGGGACTCGGCATCTCGAATTTCAGAGATAACTCCACCCGCACCCGTTTCTCATTCTCCTCCGCGTGCAACCTGCTCGGTATCGAGGTGCAGGATCTCGACGAGGGGAAGAGCCAGATCGCTCACGGCGAGACCGTGCGCGAGACTGCAAATATGATTTCCTTTATGGCGGACGTGATCGGTATCCGCGACGATATGTATATCGGCAAGGGCCATACCTACCAGAAAGAGGTCGTCGAGGCGCTGAAGGAAGGGTATGAGGACGGCGTGCTGGAGCAGAAGCCGACTTTGGTGAATCTGCAGTGCGACATCGACCATCCGACCCAGTGTATGGCGGACATCCTCCACGTGATCCACGAGTTCGGCGGCGTTGAGAACCTCAAAGGCAAGAAGGTCGCGATGACGTGGGCGTATTCTCCCTCTTACGGCAAGCCTCTCTCCGTGCCGCAGGGCGTGATCGGTTTGTTCACCCGCTTCGGTATGGACGTCGTGCTGGCGCATCCCGAGGGTTATGATATTATGCCCGAGGTGGAGGAAGTCGCGAAGCAAAACGCGGCAAAAAGCGGCGGCAGCTTCAAAAAGGTCAACAGTATGGCAGAGGCGTTTAAAGACGCCGATATCGTCTATCCTAAGTCGTGGGCTTCCTACGCCGCGATGGAAGAGCGCACCAAGCTCTACTCAGACGGCGACTACGACGGTATCGACCGCTTGGAGAAGAAGCTGCTCAGAGAGAATGCGACTCACAAGGACTGGGAGTGTACCGAAGAGCTGATGAAAACCACCAAGGACGGCAAGGCGCTGTATCTTCACTGTCTGCCCGCCGATATCTCCGGCGTGTCCTGTGAGGACGGCGAGGTAGAAGCGTCCGTCTTTGACCGGTACAGAAAGCCCCTCTATAAGCAGGCGTCTTTCAAGCCTTATATCATCGCGGCGATGATCTTTTTGGCAAAGGTGCAGGATCCCGCGAAGGCGCTGGAGGAACTTGAGAACAGAGGCAAAAACAGAAAAGAGTTTTAATGATAAGGTGTCATTGCGAGCCCTTCAGGGCGTGGCAATCCCCTTCCTTTAGAAGACGGTAGTAATGACAGGGGGATTCTTCGGTCACGATGTTCCCTCAGAATGACAATTATATACTATGGATAAACTAAAAATCGTAGTTGCTCTCGGCGGAAACGCTCTGGGCAAGAATCTGACAGAACAATATGAAGCGGTGAAGATAACGGCGAGAGCGATCGTCGACCTGATCGAAGCGGGTCACGATATTCTCGTCACCCACGGCAACGGGCCGCAGGTCGGCAAGATCGACTCCGCGATGAACGCGCTGATCCTCGAAGACCCCACCGAAGAAAAAACGACGCTCTCGATGTGCGTCGCGATGAGTCAGGCGTATATCGGCTATGACCTGCAGAATTCGATCCGCAAGGAACTGACGAAAAGAGGTCTCCACAAGCCTGTCGCCACCATCATCACACAGGTGAAGGTCGATAACGACGATCCCGCGATGAAAAATCCCAGTAAGCCGATCGGCAAGTTTATGACCGAAGAGCAGGCGATGGATCTCAAGGCTCGCTACGGCTACAATGTTGCCGAGGACGCCGGCAGAGGCTGGCGGCGTGTCGTCGCTTCTCCCAAGCCGCAGGAAATCATCGAGCTTGACGCGATCCGCGCGTCCTTCGAGGACGGTTCGGTGGTCATCTGCTGCGGAGGCGGCGGTATTCCCGTGCGTCAGAAGGGCGAGTTCTTAAAAGGCTGCGCCGCTGTGATCGACAAGGACTACTGCTCCGAGCTGCTCGCCGAAAAGGTGGACGCGGATATGCTTTTGATCCTTACCGCGGTAGATAAGGTTTGTATTAACTATCGAAAACCCGATGAGCGCCGTTTGGATCGTATCGGCATCGAAGAAGCCCGCGGCTATATCCGCTCCGGCGAGTTTGCCCGCGGCAGTATGCACGAGAAGGTGGTGGCGTGTACCAAGTTCGCGTCCTCCCAAAAAGGCAGAGCAGCCGTGATCGCCTCCCTCGACCACGCGATCGACGCGGTAGAGGGCAAAGAAGGGACGCTCTTCGTTGATGAGGAATCCGAATAATTTGGAATTAGGAATGAGGAATTAGGAATTATGGGAGGGCTGTGCCCTCACCTGATTGATAGAATAATTGTAGGGGCGGAGTTCCATCTCCGCCCTAATGTTTTCCATAACTGCATAGCAAAGGGAGGGCGTGGAAGCCCTCCCCTACATTTAATTCTGTATTTGTTCGAGCGAAGCGAGTATCCGAAATTCCTAATTCCTCATTCCTAACTCCTCATTCAAAGTATCTTCAATCCTTTGACGTACTTCGCCTGCATACATCTCCTGTCGCCGCCGAGATAGACGAGACGTTCGAGACGCTGAGAAAGAGAGAGGGGCTGGGGATGCGCGATGGTCTTGTCGTCAAACACCAGCGCGTCGAATTCGTATCCCTTTTCAAAGGAACCGACCTTTCCGAAGAACGCTCCGCCGCCTTTGGTCGCGAGGAAGAATACTTCCTCGAATTTCAGCGGCTTCATACTGCTGTCGATCGTACGCCAGTAGAGCTTACTGTTCTGGATGGTCTCCACCATCGTGGTGAAAAGGCTTTCGGTGTGACCGCCCGCAACATCCGAGCCGAGTCCTATATTCAGATCGTTGTCGAGATACTTCCTGACGGGCGCGATACCGGAGGCGACGTTCATATTGGAGGCGGGACAGTGGGCGACGAAAACGCCCCTTTCTTTCATCAGTTCCATCTCGTCGTCAGTGGAATAGACACAGTGCGCCATCACGGTTTTCTGCGGATCGCCGAAGAGCCCATACTTGTCATACACTTCGCCGTAAAATGCGGAATCGGGCTCCAGCTCTTTGACCCATTCGATTTCGCCCCTGTTTTCAGAAAGATGCGACTGCACCGGCAGGGCGTACCTGCGGCTCAGCTCTCCCAGAGAGCTGAGAAGCTCGGGCGTGCAGGAAGGAACGAAGCGCGGCGTGATGATCGGATAAGTACGGTTGAAATATCCCGCTGTTTCATGGATCCAGCGTTCGGTTTCTTCCGCGGAAGCCTGCGCCGAGGATTCGATATAGCTCTCGGGTGATTCCCTGTCCATATTGACCTTGCCGACGTAGGATACTATGCCCGTATTCTCGAGCTTTCTCATCAAAAGAACGGTGGCGTCTTTATGGATCGTTGAAAAAGCACAGGCGCGTGTGGTCGCGCTTTTTTTCATCGCGTTTGCGAAGATATCATAGGCTTTTTCGGCGTAAGTTAAATCCGCGTATTTCGTTTCTTCGGGGAAGGCATAAGCGTTCAGCCAGTCAAGCAGCTCCATATCCATCCCGAGACCCCGATAAGCAAACTGCGGCGCGTGGATATGCAGATCGACCAGTCCCGGGATAATCAGCTTGCCGGTGTAGTCCTTCATCGGCAGAGAGGCGTATTGTTCGGGCAGATCACGGTATACGCCCGCGGATTTTCCCTCTATACATATGATATAAGCGTTTTCCGCGTAGGCTGTTTTGTTCTTTGAGACGCTGTAGGCGACGTCGCCTTTGAGTACAAAGTTGTTCATCATAGCACCTTTTTTGAAGAAGAATCAGGAGTCAAAAACGAGAAAAATCTCAGTGTATATAGCGTTTTTTTCATGGAATTGTGAATGTATTTATTCACTTTGAATAATTTCCTCTCCTAATATATCACATTTTATATAGCTATTTTGCCAAATTAGAAACAAGTATATTTAGATAATCAAAAAATTTTTTAGAAAAAACAGCGAATCCGATCAAGGTTGTTTAAAAACGATAAAAAGAAGATGACAAACGATGACAATTTTGACATAATTTTGTATTGTAAACGGATTTCAAAATCGGTATAATTTAACTGTTGGTTCAAAGCGCGCGGCATTTCGCGTGGCTGAAAAACATCTTCTAAATGTAAATTTTAAGGAGGAAAATCAAAAATGAAAAAAATTCTTGCACTGATTCTTGCGGTTCTTTTCGTTTGCGGCGCTCTTGCGGCTTGCTCCGGTTCTACCGGAACTGAGACCACAACTGACGACAACACCGCGACCAAGAGCGAGGCTAACCCTGATTTCAAAATCGGCGTTATTCTCGTAGGCGACGAGAACGAAGGCTACACCTATGCGCATATGCAGGGTATTCAGACTGCTGCCGACGCTCTCGGTCTGACCGACGATCAGATCATCTGGAAGTACAACATCCCCGAGGATGAGACCTGCTTCGACACCGCTGCCGATCTCGCTGATCAGGGCTGCTCTGTTATCTTCTCTAACTCTTACGGTCATCAGACCTACACCCAGCAGGCTGCCGAGACTTATCCCGACATCCAGTTTGTTGCGATGACAGGCGACACCGCTAAGGCTTCCGGTCTGGAGAACTTCTCCAACGCGTTCACCAAGGTTTATGAGTCCAGATACGTATCCGGTGTTGTTGCGGGTATGAAGATTGCTGAGCTCGACGCTGCGGGCAAGATCGCTGACGAGAACAAGAAAGACGGCAAGGTTAAGGTTGGTTATGTAGGCGCTTACCCCTATGCAGAGGTTGTATCCGGCTACACCGCTTTCTATCTTGGTATCAAGTCCGTATATCCCGACGTTGTGATGGATGTTCAGTACACCAACTCTTGGTTCGACATCACCGCTGAGGCAGAGGCTGCTAACGCGCTTCTCTCCACCGGCTGCATCATCATCGGTCAGCACGCTGACTCCACCGGCGCTCCCTCCGCGGTTCAGGCTGCTTTAGAGTCCGGTAAGGTTTGCTACAGCGTTGGTTACAACGTAGATATGCTCTCCGTTGCTCCCGAGGCTGCTCTGACTTCTGCTACCAACAACTGGGATGTATACTACACCTATGCGATCGGCACCGCGCTCAACGGCGGCAAGATCGACACCAACTGGGCAGAAGGCTACAACCAGGATGCGGTTGCTATCACCGCTTTAGGACCCTCCGCTGCCGAGGGTACCGCCGAGAAGGTTGAGGAAGTTATCGCCGCGATCAAGGCTGACACCCTCCACGTTTTCGATACCGCTACATTCACCGTAGGCGGCGCTGAGGTTACTAATGCGTTCGCTACCGATACAGACGGTGACTTCGCTCCCGACGCAGACGAGGCTATCATCGATGGTTACTATCATGAGTCTTACTTCCAGTCTGCTCCGTCCTTCCAGCTGAGAATCGACGGCATCACAGAGCTGAACTAATTTACTGAAAAACCGTTAAAGGGGAGCCGAAAATTCGGCTTCCCTTTACTGAGTTTATGGGGAATTGATTCATCTTGAATGATTATTATGAATGATTGCGAAAAATCCTTGCGGAATGAGTTGATTTCTGCTATGATAAGGATACAGGGTCTTTATTGATTTGTTTGATGCGAACCAATTTTGTCATCGGTTAATAATGATTCATGATGAATCCAAAAATGAGGGGTGAATCCATTGGAAAATAACGTTGCTGTCAGAATGCAGCACATTACCAAGGCGTTCGGTACCAAGGTCGTGGCGAACAAGGACGTTACTCTCGAGATTGAGAAGGGCGAGATCCTCGCGCTTCTCGGAGAGAACGGCTCCGGTAAGACCACGCTGATGAATATGCTTTCGGGCATTTATCATCCCGATTCGGGCGAGATTTTTGTGGACGGCAAAGAAGTTCACATCGAGTCTCCGAAGGACGCATACGCCTTGGGTATCGGTATGATCCATCAGCACTTCAAGCTGGTCGATGTGTTTACCGCTACCGAGAACGTTGCGCTGGGTATGGACAAGAGCAAGGCGAAGAACAGGAACGCCATCGCCAAGGGTATCAAGGAGATTTGCGACCGCTACGGCTTCAGCGTGAGTACGGATCGTAAGGTCTACAATATGTCCGTTTCGCAGAAGCAGACGCTCGAGATCGTCAAGACGCTTTACAGAGGCGCGAACATCCTGATCCTCGACGAGCCTACCGCTGTGTTGACGCCTCAGGAGACCGACAAGCTCTTTGATGTGCTTCGCAATATGAAAGCGGACGGCAAGTCCATCATCATTATTACGCATAAGCTCCATGAGGTACTGGCGATTTCCGACCGCGTGTCGATCCTCCGCAAAGGCGAGTTTATCGGAACGGTGCCGACCAAAGAAGCCACGGTCCAGTCGCTGACCGAGATGATGGTCGGTCAGAAGGTCGTGCTGGATATCGAACGTCCTTTGATCGAGAATAAGAAGAAAAGGCTGGTTGTCTCTCATCTTTCCTGCCTGAACAAGTATGGCGTAAGATCGCTGGACGACGTTTCGTTTGACGCGTACGGCGGCGAGATCCTCGGTGTGGCGGGTATTTCCGGCTCCGGTCAGAAGGCGCTTCTGGAATCGATCGCGGGTCTGCAGGAGGCGCAGGACGGCAGCTCCGTCAAGTTCATCGATCCAAAAACGGGCGAAGAGTCCGAGCTGGTCGGCAAGAACGTGCTGCAAATCAAGCAGATGGGCGTCGCTTTATCCTTCGTTCCCGAGGACAGACTCGGTATGGGTCTGGTCGGTTCCATGGGTATGACCGATAATATGATGCTCAAAAGCTACCAAAAAGGCGTTGTCTTTGCCGACAGAAAAACGCCGAAGAATTTAGCGAATCAGGTCAAGGATGAGCTGGAGGTTGTTACCCCGAGCATCCAGACGCCCGTTCGAAAGCTCTCGGGCGGTAACGTCCAGAAGGTACTGGTCGGCAGAGAGATCGCCGCAGAGCCTTCTGTGCTGATGGCGGCATACGCTGTCCGAGGTCTTGATATCAATACATCCTATACCATCTACCGTCTTCTCAACGAGCAGAAGAAGAAAGGCGTTGCCGTTATCTATGTCGGCGAGGACCTTGACGTACTGCTCGCGCTGTGTGACCGTATCGCGGTGCTTTGCGCCGGCAGGCTCAACGGTATCGTTGACGCCAGAACGACCACCAAGGAAGAGGTCGGTATACTGATGACGAACCTGAGAAAGGAGGGCGAGTAAGATGGCGGCTGCGGCTGTGCATAAGAAAGAAGCTTTGGTGCGTATCGCACGCAGAGATTCTATGGCGACATGGAAGTCGATCGGCATCAGAATTATCGCCGTCATTATCTCTCTGGTCGTCTCCGGTTTTTTGATTTACGCGATCATCAAGGAAAACCCCTTGAAAGTATATGAGTCTATGTGGAACGGCGCGTTCGGCTCCACCAGAAGAGTGTGGATCACCGCAAGAGATACCATGATGCTTTTGTGTATTGCGGTCGGTCTTGCGCCTGCGTTCAAGATGAAGTTCTGGAACATCGGCGCGGAAGGTCAGATCCTTGTCGGCGGTATCGCTACCGCGGCGTGTATGATCTATCTCAAGAGCCTTCCCGCGTGGCTGCTCTTCCTGTGTATGTTCGTCGCGTCCTGTATCGCCGGCGCTGTGTGGGGTCTGATCCCCGCGATGTTCAAGGCGAAGTGGAACACCAACGAGACTTTGTTCACGCTGATGATGAACTATGTTGCGATTCAGCTGACATCGTTCTTCGTCGCGCAGTGGGAGAATCCTTTCGGTTCCAACACGGTCGGCGTTATCAATCAGGGAACAAAAGAAGGCTGGTTCCCGCCTATCTTCGGTCAGGAATACCTGCTCAACGTGATCATCGTTATGGCGCTGACGGTAGGAATGTTCATCTATCTGAAATACTCTAAGCAGGGCTATGAGATCGCTGTTATCGGCGATTCTCAGAACACCGCCAGATACGCGGGTATTTCGGTCAGAAAAGTTTTTGTCCGTACGATGCTGATCTCCGGTGCGATCTGCGGTTTGTCAGGTTTCCTCGCGGTATCGGGCGCATCTCATACCATTTCCACCTCTACGGCGGGCGGCAGAGGCTTTACGGCGATCATCGTCGCGTGGCTTGCGAAGTTCAACACCTTTACCATGATTGCGATTTCCGTATTGATCGTGTTCCTTGAGAAAGGCGCGATCGAGATCGCTTCCAAATATAACCTCAACGACTATGTCAGTTCGATGATCACCGGTATCATCCTCTTCTTTATCCTGGGTTCCGAGTTCTTCATCAACTACAGACTGATATTCCGCAGTAAGAGCAAGGAGGTAGCGTAACATGACCGGTTTTATTTCCTTGTTCCAGGCTGCCGTTGTATTCGGCACTGTCATTATGTTCGGTGCGGTGGGAGAAATCATCACCGAAAAATCCGGTAATCTGAACCTCGGTGTTCCCGGAATTATGTACTTGGGCGGCATCGCCTCTCTGGCGGGCTCCTTTATGTACGAGAATTACACAGAGAATCCTTCCACCTTTATCTGTGTAGTGATCGCCCTTGTCTGCGCGTTTGTCGCCGCGGCTTTGGGCGGACTGATCTACAGCTTTTTGACCATTACCCTGAGAGCGAACCAGAACGTTACCGGTCTTACCCTGACGATCTTCGGCTCGGGTGTGGCAAACTTCTTCGGCGGTTCTTTGAACAAGCTCGCGGGCGGCGTCGGACAGATCTCCGTCGCTGCCACCTCGTCGGGTTTCAGAGCGGGACTTCCGTTGCTCTCGAGAATCGAAGGACCTATCGGTAAGCTGTTCTTTAACTACGGCTGGCTGGTTTATGTCGCGATTGTGATCGCGATCCTCGCACAGTGGTATCTCAACCGTACCAGAACCGGTCTGAACCTCCGCGCGGTCGGTGAAAACCCTGCTACGGCGGACGCCGCGGGCATCAATGTTACCGCTTACAAATATTTCGCAACCTGTATCGGCGCCGGTATCTCCGGTCTTGGCGGTATGTTCTATGTTATGGACTATACCAAGGGTACATGGGCGAACGACGGTACTATTGAGAACTTGGGCTGGCTTGCCGTCGCGTTGGTTATCTTTACCACATGGCGTCCGAAGAACGCCATCTGGGGCGCGTATCTTTTCGGTATCCTCTACTGGGCGTACTTCTATATCGCGGGTCTGACCCGTTCTTCTCAGGAGATCTTCAAGATGCTGCCTTATGTGGTCACCATCATTGTACTGATTATGATTTCGCTGAGAAAGAAGAGAGAAAATCAGCCTCCCGAGGCGCTGGGTCTTGCGTACTTCAGAGAAGACCGATAGTGAGCTTCCTCAATGAAAGATGAAAAATGAAGAATGAAAAATGAAGGGTGGGCTCCGCCCACACCGGATTCCTATTCTGAAAGTAAAGCCTCCCGGGAGTAGGGAGGCTTTCTATCCATTAAAACAGGGAACTGGGAACGATTATGGCTTTATTACTTCGCAACGTCCGCTGTGTTGTCAGCTGTGACGAAAATGATACGGTATATGAAAAGGTAGACGTCTTCTGTGAGGACGGCGTCATCAAGGGGATCGGCAAGGATCTTGACGTCGCTGCCGAGCGGGTGATCAACTGCACCGACTACCTCTGCTATCCGGGATTGGTCAACACTCACCACCATATGTATCAGCTGTTTTCCCGCAACCTCCCCGAGGTGCAGGGGATGAAGCTGTTCGACTGGCTGACCGCCCTTTATGACAAGTGGAAGAATCTGACTCCCGAGCTGATACACCTCAGCTCCAAGTGCGCTTTGGCGCTGCTCGCGAAGTCGGGCTGTACCACCGCATTCGATCACCACTATGTGTTCCCGAAGGAGCACTCGATCGACTTTTTAGAGGCGCAGTTCGCCGCGGCGGATGAGCTGGGGATGAGGATGTACGCTTCGCGCGGATCGATGAATCTTTCGAAGAAGGACGGCGGTCTGCCGCCCGATTCGGTGGTGCAGACAACCGAGAGAATATTGAAGGATACACAGGAGGCGGTGGAGAGATTCCACGATCCTTCGTTCGGCGCGATGCATCGGGTAGCTGTCGCTCCCTGCTCGCCGTTTTCCGCTTCTCACGATCTGTATCGGGAGTCTGCCGCCCTGGCGCGCTCCTTAGGCGTCAGACTTCATACCCATCTCTGTGAGACGCAGGATGAGGAGAGCTATACCCTCACGGCGTTTAAGATGCGCCCGCTGGAATATATGCAGTCGCTCGATTTCATCGGCAGCGATGTCTGGTATGCGCACGGTATCTACTTCAATGATGAAGAACTGAAAGTGCTGGCGGATACCGGTACCGCTGTCGCTCACTGTCCCGCCTCCAATATGAAGCTCGCGTCCGGCGTCGCGCGGATCCCCGATATGCTGAAGCTCGGGATTCCCGTGTCGATCGCGGTAGACGGCTCCGCCTCCAACGACGGCAGTGATATGCTCCAGGAACTGAGGCTTGCTTATCTGCTGTCGAGAGTGGCCTATAAAGGTCAGTCGCCTTCGGCGTATGACTTTTTGAAGATGGCGACCGTCGGCGGCGCGAAGACACTCGGCAGAGAGGACGTCGGCTCTATCGCTGTCGGCAAGTGCGCGGATATGTTCCTGCTCGATAAAAAGCGTCTGGAACTGGTCGGCGCCGCTTACAGTCCCAAGACGATGCCCGCCGCGGTGGGAATTTCCGGCGCGGTCGACTATACGATCGTAAACGGCAAGGTCATCGTAGAAGAAGGAAAGCTTGTCGATACCGATGAAGAAGAACTTTTCGAAACCTCACATATGAAGATCAAGGGATACCTTGGTTTGAGCTAAGAACTAAGAGTGAAGAGAAAGGTGAAAGATGAAGAGTGAAAGGTGAAGGGTTATGGATACTCGCTTCGCTCGAACAATTTTAATAGTACTATTAAGAAAGCTGGAGCTTCATCGGAAACTCCAGCTTCATTATTTGTACCAATAAAATTCAGGTGCGGACAGCGTCCGCCCTCAACCATTCACCCTTCATCTTTCACCAATCATTCGGGTGCGGGCAAAGCCCGCTAACAATTCCTCATTCCTAACTCCTCATTCCTCATTTATTCAGTGTACACTGAATAAAAGCTCGCCGTAGGACGGATAGGGCCAGAACTTCGCGTCGGTGGACATCTCCATTTCGTCGGAGATCGCTCTCAGCTCCTCCATCGTATCGAACACGGTGTCACAGTAGAACCGCGCGCTGCCGAGGACGTCGTCTTTGTACTCTTTCGCCTCGGGGAGCTCGCCCTCCAGCTCGTCGATCTTATCGGAGAACGCGCACAAGAGAGAACTGAGCTTTTCAAGCAGCTTTTCCTCGGCGTCGGTTCTGACGGCGGGGGATACCGCTTTTTTGCTTGTGACGGCGGACGCTAACGCTGCAGTGTACTTTGACACGGCGGGGAAGATGTCCTTCTTCGCCATATCGAGCATCGTCAGCGCTTCAAGGTTGATGATCTTGATATAGTTTTCGAGCAGGATCTCCTGTCTCGCTTCGATCTCTTTCTTGGTGAGAACGTGGTTTCTCTCAAAGAGCGCAACGTTTTTCTCGTCCGTATAGGTGGCGAGCGCCTCGGGAGTAGAACGCAGATTGAGGAGCTTTCTCTTCTGGGCTTCCGCTTCCCATTCGTCGGCGTAACCGTCGCCGTTGAAGATGATCCTCTTGTGTTCCTTGAAGGTCTTGCGGATCAGTCGTCTTGCGGCGGCTTCGACATTTTTCTTGCTTTCCAGTTCGTCGGCAAAGCTCTTGAGCTCGTCGGCGACGATGGTGTTGAGGATCATATTCGGGCAGGAAATGTTCAGCGAGGAACCCAGCGAACGGAACTCGAACTTGTTGCCGGTGAAGGCGAAGGGAGAGGTGCGGTTTCTGTCGGTGGTATCCTTGCGGATCGCGGGCAGAGACTCCGCGCCGGTCTCGATCATGACCTTGCCCTGAGATTCATAGTCTTCCTTTTTGACGATCGCGTCTACGACCGCTTCAAGGTCGTCGCCGAGGAACATCGAAATGATCGCGGGGGGCGCTTCGTCGCCGCCTAAGCGGTGATCGTTGCCCGCAGTAGCGACAGAAAGCCGCAGCAGATCCTGATATTCGTCCACGCCCTTGATGACCGCGGCGAGGAACAGCAAAAACTGGGTGTTCTCTTCGGGCTTTTTGCCGGGTTTTAAGAGATTCTCTCCGGTGTTAGAGGAGAGCGACCAGTTGTTGTGCTTACCGGAGCCGTTGACGCCTTTGAACGGCTTTTCGTGCAGGAGGCACGCCATGTGGTGCTTCTGCGCGATCCGCTTCATCAGCTCCATCGTCAGCTGGTTGTGGTCGGCGGCGATGTTGACGGTGGTGAACACTGGCGCCAGCTCGTGCTGAGCGGGAGCCACTTCGTTATGCTCGGTCTTTGCGTAAACGCCGAGCTTCCACAGCTCTTCGTCCAGCTCCGCCATAAAGTCCGCGACTCTGTCCTTGATCGCGCCGAAGTAGTGGTCGTCCATCTGCTGTCCCTTGGGAGGACGCGCGCCGAAGAGAGTGCGGCCGGTATATTTAAGGTCTTTTCTTCTGTCGAACAGTCGGCGGTCGATCAGGAAGTATTCCTGCTCGGGACCGACGGTCGCGTCTACTCTGGTGACGTCCTCTCTGCCGAAGAGGCGGAGGATCCGTACCGCCTCGTGGTTAATGCGGTCCATCGAACGCAGCAGAGGGGTTTTCTTATCCAGCACATCGCCGGTATACGCCATAAAGGCGGTAGGGATGCACAGGGTGTTGCCCTTGACAAAAGCGTAAGAGGTGGGATCCCACGCGGTATAGCCTCTCGCTTCAAAGGTGGCTCGGATGCCGCCGGAGGGGAAGGAGGACGCGTCCGGCTCGCCCTTGATCAGCTCTTTGCCGGAGAATTCCATGATCACCTTGCCGCTTTGGGCGGGGGTAAGGAAAGAGTCGTGCTTCTCCGCGGTAACGCCGGTCATCGGCTGGAACCAGTGAGTGTAGTGGGTACAGCCCTTCTCGATCGCCCAGTCTTTCATCGCGTCGGCGACAGTATTCGCTACGGCAACGTCGAGAGGGTTGCCTGTTTCGATCGCTTCACGGAACGCTGTATAGGTATGCTCGTCGAGCTTTTTTCTCATGGTCTGTTCGTTAAATACGTTTTCGGCAAAGATGCCCGGTACATCGGTCATATTCTTACCTCCCAAGCAAAAATTCATATATGAATAAAGTATATTCGATTCGGCAGAGGATGTCAAGTTAAAGTGCAAAGTGCAGAGTGCAGAGTGCAGAATGCAGAGTGCAGAGTGCAGAATGGAATAGCATTGACTTTAACTCTTCCATCATATATAATATATTCGAATTCGGGTGATAAAATGAAACTGAAATTTACGAAGATGCACGGCATCGGCAACGACTATATCTATTTTGACGCGATCCATCAGGAGATCAGTGATCCCGAGAAGCTGGCGCTCACACTTTCCGACAGACGATTCGGAATCGGCGGCGACGGCGTGATTCTGATCTGTCCGTCCGAGGCTGCGGACGCGAAGATGCGGATGTTTAACGAGGACGGTTCCGAGGGTAAAATGTGCGGCAACGGGATCCGCTGCGTCGGCAAGTTTATCTACGACAAGGGGCTTGTTCCCAAAGAGAAAACCACCGTTACCATAGAGACCCTCAGCGGCATCAAGACGCTGGAGCTGACCGTCAGGGGCGGCAAGGTTCAGTCCGCTAAGGTGGATATGGAGCAGGCGATCCTGACTCCATCAAAAATTCCCGTGCTGTTTGACGGCGAGCGGATGATTAACGAGACGATTGAAGTCGGCGGAAAAGAATACCGCGTGACCGCCGTATCGATGGGAAATCCCCATTGCGTCACCTTTGTCGGTGATCCCGACGTGATCGAGATCGAGAAGATCGGACCGCTGTTTGAACACCATGCGATATTCCCCGACAGGGTGAATACAGAGTTCGTGCAGGTGATCGACGATCATACGCTGAAGATGCGCGTATGGGAACGCGGTTCGGGAGAGACCCTTGCCTGCGGCACCGGCGCGTGCGCAACGGTGGTCGCCGCGTGCGAGAACGGCTTTTGTCAAAAAGGCGAGGACGTTACCGTTCACCTTCGAGGCGGCGATCTTGTCATCCGCTATACCGACAAGACCGTGATTATGACCGGTCCTGCGACGACGGTATTTGAAGGCACGATTGATGTGCCTTCGGTACAATAACATAACGGTAGGGCGGGGGCTTGCTCCCGCCGAGAGTTTTCTGCTAAATCAATGTTATTTGCGAAGCATATTTGACGTTGATTCTGCTTATGATGAAACCGTCACAATAATATCATCGTTTCGGCGGGAGCAAGCCCCCGCCCTACGGCGTTTTCTATGGAGGTATATAAATGAAAATCAATCAGAATTTTGACAGTTTGGTACCCAATTATCTGTTCGCGGAGATCGCGAAAAGAACCGGAAAATATATCGAGGAGCATCCCGACAAAAAAGTCATCAAGCTCGGCATCGGCGACGTGACCCTGCCGCTCGCTCCCGTGGTCGTAGACGCTTTGAAGAAGGGCGCCGACGAGCTGGGTGTGAAAGAAACCTTTAAGGGTTATCCCGACTATGAGGGCTATGCCTTTGTTCGAGAGGCGGTTGCGAACTATTACGCATCCTTCGGCGTCGCGGTAGATAAGGACGAGATCTTTATCAGCGACGGCGCAAAGTCCGATACCGGCAACATCGGCGATATTTTCAGCGCGGATAATGTTGTACTGGTGACCGATCCTGTCTATCCTGTCTATGTCGACTCCAACATTATGGCGGGCAGAAAGATCGTCATCGCTCCCTCCACCGAGGAGAACGGCTTCTGCGCGATGCCCGACGAGTCTGTTCACGCCGATATCATCTATCTTTGCTCTCCGAATAATCCCACCGGCTCCGCTTATTCGGCGGATCAGCTCAAGGTTTGGATTGACTATGCTTTGAAGAATGACGCGATCATCCTTTACGACTGCGCGTATGAGGCGTTCATCACCGACGACTGTCCCCGCTCCATCTTTGCGGTAGAGGGCGCTCGCCAGTGCGCGATCGAGTTCTGTTCGCTTAGTAAGACTGCTGGCTTTACCGGTACCCGCTGCGGCTACACGGTCATCCCCAAGGAGCTCGAGCGCGACGGTCATAATATCTATAAGCTATGGTACCGCAGAGAAGCCACCAAGTTCAACGGCGTCAGCTATCCCGTTCAGTGCGCGGCGGCGGCGGTATTCTCCGAAGAAGGTCAGAAGCAGATCAAGGAAAATCTTGACTATTATAAAGAGAACGCTAAGATCATCGCGTCCGCTCTGGATGAGCTGGGAATCTACTACACCGGCGGCAAGAACTCTCCCTATATCTGGCTCAGATGCCCGAACGGGATGGGTTCATGGGAGTTTTTTGACTATCTGCTCGAGAACGCGCAGGTGGTCGGCACCCCGGGCGAGGGCTTCGGCGACTGCGGCAAAGGCTACTTCCGCCTGACCTCCTTCGGCGACAGAGACAACACCATCGAAGCCGTAGAGAGAATCAAAAAACTGCTTTCCAAATAACAGCGCTATCAAAAACGCTCCTGCGGGGGCGTTTTTCAATGCAGAATTCATAATTCATAATGCATAATTAAGGGTAATTTCACAGCTGTTGATTTGGAGAAAACGAAAAAAGTGATAAAATACGCTTGACTTTATTATGATAAAGTGATAATATAGCAGAGCATCATAAAAGAATGGGAGAAAGATTATGCGTAATTTCAAGAGTGAGTCTGTCGATAGGCTGTTTCACGCGATATTGCTGCTTGAAAATGAAGAGGAATGTTACCGTTTCTTCGACGATCTTTGCACGATCAAGGAGATACAGGATATGGCGCAGCGGCTTTCTACCGCTGAGATGATCGACAAAGGCGTCAGCTACCAGAAGATCTCCGATAAAACAGGTGTTTCCACCGCGACCATCAGCCGTGTGTCCAGATGCCTTAACTACGGCGCGGGCGGCTATCAGGAAATGCTCAAAAAGCTTAGGGCAGAACAGACAAATACGAACCCGGTTTAGCCGGTCATATTTTCGCCTGCCCATTGTTAAAATGCTCGCAAACCCGTCAGGGTTTGCTGTGCTTTTGCCGCGGTCAGACAAAAATCTGCCTCGGCTAAACTCCCATGGACTTTCTATCAACGAGATTTCGAACAAGTTGCGGTGCGAAGCTCTTCGGGGTCCCCATAACGCCCCTGCGTTATGGGGAGAGGAGGAACGGCAAAGCGATACGGGAGTGGTCATACTTGACCGCTCCCAATGAGCGCAGCCCGTGACGACGAGCTGGCGCCTGTCAAGACCGACAAGCCGGAAATTGCCGAAAGATCGCGATAGAAAGCGGGTTTGTATTTATCTATTCTGCCCCAAGGAGGAACAAAATGGCTGAGAACAACCTGACTCCCAAAGAACAATATATCTTTACCCTCAGAGAGCTGTATTCCAAGTTCGGCTATATCCCTTATCATATGGGAAAGTTTGAGGAATATGACCTCTATTCGAGAAACAAGGACTTTCTGATCTCCGATTCGGTCATCACCTTTACCGATACGAACGGCAAGCTGATGGCGTTGAAGCCGGACGTGACACTATCCATCATCAAGAACAACCGCGCTCTCTCCGGCAGAACGGAGAAGCTGTTTTATAACGAGAACGTCTACCGTGTCGCAAAAGGTACGAACACCTTTAAAGAGATTATGCAGGCGGGCGTCGAGTGTATCGGCGATATCGACAGCTACAGTATCGGTGAGTGCCTTTATCTTGCCGCAGAGAGCCTTGCGTGTTATCGCCCTGAAGAGCTTTTTGTGCTGAATGTTTCTTCACTGGATATCCTGATGTCGACGGTGAGGAAAATCACGGAAGATCGCGGGATCCAAAATGAGATCATCCGCTGTGTCAGCGAGAAAAACCCTCACGAAATTTTGAGCATCTGCAAAGAGAATGAAATCGATCCTGCTTTGAGCGAGCCGCTGATGAAGCTGCTCTCCTTATACGGCAAGGCGCAGACGGTTCTGCCGGAGATCAAGAAGCTGTGCGACAGCATCGGCGAATCACAGAAGGCGGAGGAACTTTCCCGCGTGATCTCTGTTTTTGAGGGATCAGGGCTGTATGAGCATATCAACATTGACTTCTCGGTCGTATCCGATCATAACTACTATAACGGCATCATCTTCAAGGGCTATGTCCCGAACGTTCCCGGCGCGGTGCTGTCGGGAGGTCAGTATGACAAGCTGATGCTCAAAATGCACCGCAAGTCCCGCGCGATCGGTTTTGCCGTCTATCTGGATATGTTCGACTACGGAGAAGAGAACCGCTATGATGTTGACATCCTCTTGCTCTATGATGAGAGTGTCAAGCTCTCTGCTCTCAGAGAAGAGATGGAGAAGCTGAGTCAAGACGGTAAGACGGTTCGCGCTTTGAAGCGTGACGATGAAAAGCTGCGCTATCGGCAGCTGATCAAATTGGACGCATCAGGAGAAAAAGAATGAAAGAAATGCTGAATGTCGCTTTGCCCAAGGGCAGATTGGGCGAGCGAGTCTATGATATGTTTGAGAAGGCGGGATTTCCCTGTCCTTCCATCAAAGAGAATAACCGCAAGCTGATTTTCGAAAATGAGGAGAAGGGCGTGCGCTACTTTTGGGTCAAGCCCTCCGACGTCGCGATCTATGTGGAACGCGGCGCGGCGGATATCGGCGTGGCGGGAAAGGATATCCTGCTCGAATATGAGCCGGAGGTCTATGAGCTGCTTGATCTGAATACCGGCAAGTGCCGTATGGCGGTCGCGGCGCCAAAGGGCTTTTCGGATAACAAGAGAAGAACCCTGAAGGTTGCCACCAAGTTCTCGAAGATCGCTGCTGATTTTTATCGAAAAACCGGCAGAGATATCGATATTATCCATCTCAACGGATCCATCGAAATCGCGCCGATTTTAGGGCTGTCCGATGTGATCGTCGATATCGTTGAGACAGGAACAACACTCAAGGAAAATAATTTAGAGGTGGTGGAAACCATCGTGCCGATCTCCGCGAGGCTGATCGCGAACAAGTCGAGTTTTCAGTTCAAGGGAGATCAGATAGAGCGGATCAGAGATTCTATCCGTGAACAGCTGGAGGAAGAAAATGATTAAGATAATGGATTTTGATAAGGTAGCGGCAGAGGAGATCTTCTCCCGCGTTGAGCCTGCCTTTGACGTAGAAGAGATCGTCTCAAGCATCATCGCGAATGTTCGGCAGAACGGCGACAGCGCCCTGATCGAATACACAGAAAAATTTGACGGCGTAAAGCTCTCTGCCGTACAGCTCTCTCAGGAAGAGATGATCGAAGCGCTGGATCAGACCGATCCCGAGTTTCTGCGGATCTTGGAACGTGCGGCAGAGAACATCCGTAAGTTCCACACCGCGCAGGTCAGACGCAGTTTTATCTTAAACGATATGCCCGGTATCGTGATGGGGCAGAAGGTGATTCCGGTCGATAAGGCGGGACTGTATGTTCCCGGCGGCACGGCGGCGTATCCCTCCACCGTGCTGATGGATGCGATCCCCGCGAAGATCGCGGGCGTCAAAGAGGTCGTGATGGTCACCCCGCCGCAAAAAAACGGCAAGGTCAATCCTGCGATCATCGCCGCGGCGTCTGTCGCGGGCGTGGACAGGATCTTTAAGATCGGCGGCGCACAGGCGATCGCCGCATTAGCCTACGGTACCGAGAGCATCCCGAAGGTGGATAAGATCGTCGGTCCCGGCAACGCCTTTGTCGCCGAAGCGAAGCGTCAGGTGTTCGGAAAGGTCAGCATTGATATGATTGCCGGGCCCAGCGAGATCCTGATCGTCTCGGATGAGAAGTCGAACCCGAAGCACCTTGCGGCGGATCTGCTCTCTCAGGCGGAGCACGACAAGCTTGCCTCCGCTGTATTGGTATGTGACAGCTACACCCTTGCTCAAAAGGTAAGAGATGAAATAGAAATTCAGCTTCAAAAGCTCGAACGCGAGGAGATCGCCCGCGCGTCGATCGATAATAACGGCAAAATCATCGTTACCGACAGCCTGAAGAAGGCGATTGAGGTCGCGAACGAGATCGCGCCCGAGCATCTCGAGTTGTGTGTGGACAATCCCTTTGACTGGCTCGATCAGATCCGTCACGCCGGCAGCGTCTTTATGGGAAGGAACTGTCCCGAGGCGCTGGGCGACTACTTAGCGGGTCCGAACCACACCCTCCCCACCATGGGAACAGCGAAGTTCTCGAGTCCTCTTTCGGTAGATGACTTCGTCAAAAAGACCCAGTACACCTACTTCACCGGAGAAGCGCTGTCTAAGGTTGCCGAGGACGTTGCGTATTTCGCGAGAAAAGAAGGGCTGACCGCTCACGCGAAGAGCGCTGTCATCAGGCTGGAGGAAGAGTCATGAGCCGCTTTTTCAGCGAGAAATTCAGCGCCCTGACTCCATACATACCCGGCGAACAGCCCAAAGATACGCAGTATGTGAAGTTAAACACCAACGAGTCGCCCTTTCCTCCGTCAAAAAAGGCGAGAGAATACGCTAAGCAGGCGGCACAAAGGGTGCAGTTATACAGCGATCCCGAGTGTACGGCGCTGAAAAAAACATTCTGTGAGTTATACGGGGTCGCTCCCGACGAGGTGATTTTCACCAACGGCTCGGATGAAGCGCTGAACTTCGCCTTTATGGCGTTCTGCGACGACAAGACCGGCGCTGCGTTCCCGGATATCACCTACGGTTTTTATCCCGTGTTCGCGCAGCTTTACGGAATTGATTATCGTGAGATCCCGCTCAAAGAGGATTTTTCGATCGACGTCAATGATTATAAGGGGCTTCATAGGACGATCTTTATCGCGAACCCCAACGCTCCCACGGGAATGACACTCTCTTTACCGCAGATCGAAGAGATCTTGTCATCGAATCCCGACAACATTGTTGTGATCGACGAAGCCTATGTTGACTTCGGCGGCGATTCTGCTGTGAGACTGATCCATCGGTATGATAATCTGCTGGTGACGCAGACTTTTTCAAAGTCGCGTTCTCTCGCGGGTGCGCGTCTGGGCTTTGCGATGGGAAATAAAAACCTGATCACCGACTTGAACACGCTCAAATACGCCACCAACCCCTATAACGTCAACGCGATCACCCAGGCGATGGGCAGAGGCGCGCTGGAGGACGAAGCGTATACCAAGGAGAATTGTCAGACGATCATCCAAAACCGTGATGATCTGACAGTGGAATTGCGGAAGCTGGGATTCTCCGTTTTGCCGTCAAAGGCGAATTTTGTCTTTGCAAAGTCGGATCAAATCGGCGGAGAAGCGTTATATCGCAAGCTCAAAGAAAGAGGCGTTTTGATCCGCCACTTCACCATCAACCGTATTAAAGACTATAACCGTATCACTGTCGGCACGAAAGACCAGACAGCGATACTGATCAACAATATCAAAGAGATTTTGGAGGAACCGCGATGAGAACTTCGAAGATCAACCGTAAGACCGCAGAGACCGATATCACCCTGTCGATCAATCTCGACGGCAAGGGCGAAAGCAAGATCAACACCGGCGTGGGCTTCTTGGATCATATGCTGACCTTGTTCGCGAAGCACGGCAGATTTGATCTGAATATCAGCTGTGAGGGTGATACCTATGTGGACGATCACCACACCGTGGAGGATATCGGTATCGCATTAGGCGAGGCATTTTTTGACGCTCTTGGCGAGAAGAAAGGCATCATCCGCTATGGCTCTATGATCCTGCCGATGGACGAGGCGCTGATCCTCGCGGCGGTCGATTTATCCGGCAGAGATTATTTAGGCTATGAACTCAACATTCCTACCTACAAGGTCGGCACTTTTGACACCGAGCTGGTGGAAGAATTTTTCCTCGGCTTTGTCCGAAACTGCAAGTGCAACCTGCACATCCGTCAGCTTGCGGGAATCAACTCCCACCACATCATCGAGGGCAGCTTCAAGGCTGTCGCACGCGCGCTGAAAGAAGCTGTCAAGGTGGATGAGGCGTTCGCAGACGAGATCCCGTCCACCAAAGGGGTGCTGTGATGACTGTCATCATTGACTACGGCGTCGGCAACCTCTTCTCTCTGCTCTGTTCTCTGAAAGCGATCGGCGAGGACGCAAAAGTGTCTTCCGATCCCGAAGATCTAAGATCTGCCGACAGACTGATCCTGCCGGGCGTCGGCGCGTTTGAAGACGCGGCGAAAAAGCTTAGAGAATCCGGCTTGGATACCGTTCTCAGAGAAGAAGTGGCGAAAGGTAAGCCTCTCTTGGGCATTTGCCTCGGTATGCAGCTGCTGTTTGAGAAATCGTATGAATACGGCGAGCATGAGGGTTTAGGATTGCTCAAAGGAAAGATCGTCCCGATGAAGGGTGTGATCGACGAGAGTCTGAAGATCCCGCACATCGGCTGGAACCCCCTGCTTTTCAAGAAAGATTGTCCGATCTTCCGATATATCAAAGAGGGCGACTGCGTCTACTTTGTCCATTCGTATTATGCGACCGACTGTGACGACAGCATCGTCGCGACCGCGGAGTATTCCAAGGAGCTGACCGCCGCCGTGAATAAGGATAACATCTTCGGCTGTCAGTTTCATCCCGAGAAGAGCGGCGCGGTAGGACTAAGTATTCTCAGAGCGTTTTGTGAATTGTAGGGAAAGGTCTTGACCTTTCCGAACGTTGGTATTTTATCGACGCTTCTGCTGTGCGGAGCGGTCAAAACCGCTCCCTGCGGTTTAACATAAAAGGAGCAACCATATGATTATTTTTCCCGCGATAGATCTGATCGGCGGCAAGGCGGTACGCCTTTTTAAAGGCGACTATGACCAAATGACCGTATATTCCGATCATCCCGAAGAGATCGCAAAAGATTTTAAAGCGCAGGGCGCGTCCGCGATCCATATCGTGGATTTAGAAGGCGCGAAGTCCGGCGACACCCCGAATTTTGACACGGTGTTGAAAATCAAAAACGCATCCGGTCTGTTCTGCGAGATCGGCGGCGGCATCCGCAGTATGGATATCGTCGAAAAGTATCTGAACGCGGGTATCGACCGCGTGATCCTCGGCACCGCCGCGGTGGAGGACGAATCTTTTCTCAGAGAGGCTGTCGCGAAGTACGGTAAGCGTATTGCCGTCGGCGCAGATCTCAAAGACGGCTGTATCGCTACCAAAGGCTGGCTGGAAAAGTCGTCTGTCACCGCCGACGAGTTCTTTTTGAAGATGCAGGAGATCGGCGTCGATACCGTGATCTGCACCGATATCAGCAAGGACGGCGCGATGCAGGGCACCAACCGCGCTTTGTATCAAGAACTCAGTAAAAAGTATCGGGTGAACATCACCGCCTCGGGCGGCGTGTCCTCTATGGAGGATATCAAAGCGCTTCGGGCGATGGAGCTGTATGCCGCGATCATCGGCAAAGCATACTATACCGGAGCAATCAACTTAAAGGAAGCAGTGGAGGCGGCGCTATGATCACAAAAAGAATCATCCCCTGTCTGGATGTCAGAAACGGCAGAGTCGTCAAGGGTGTCAACTTTGAGGGAATATCGGACGTTGCGTCTCCGGTGGAGTTGGCGAAGTTCTACACCGAACAGGGCGCGGACGAGCTGGTGTTCTATGATATCACCGCGTCCTTTGAAGAAAGAGCACTGTTCACTGATATTCTGCGCGAGACCGCTTCACAGGTGTTCATCCCCCTGACGGTCGGCGGCGGCATCAATTCGGTAGAGGATTTTGACCGAGTACTCAAATGCGGCGCGGATAAGGTGTCTGTCAACTCCGGCGCGATCCGCAACCCTTCGCTGATCTATGAAGCCGCAAAACTCTACGGCGACCAGTGCGTGGTGATTTCCGCTGACGTCAAGCGCGTTGACGGCGTCTTCCGCGTATTCGCCAAAGGCGGCAGAGAGAACACCGGTATGGAGGCGGTCGAGTGGATCAAAAACTGCGTCAACAACGGCGCGGGCGAAGTGGTGCTCAACTCCATCGACACCGACGGCGTGAAAGGCGGCTTTGATCTTGAGATGCTCGATAAGGTCTGCAGCGCCGTGAATGTTCCCGTGATCGCCTCGGGCGGCGCGGGAAAGATCGAGGACTTTATCACCCTGTTCAAGACCTTGCCCAAGGTGGACGCGGGTCTGGCGGCGTCGATCTTCCACTTCGGAGAGGTGAGGATCACCGATCTGAAACAGGCGATGAGAGAAGCGGGTATTCCCGCCAGAGTATAGAATTTTCGATGTAGGGCGGGGGCTTGCTCCCGCCGAAACGCAGCATTCATATTAAGGCAACGGCGGGAGCAAGCCCCCGCCCTACCATGGAGGAACTTATGCTTAATATATCCGAACTGAAATTTGACGAAAAGGGGCTCATCCCCGCGATCGTGGTTGACGCGGTCACCAAACGCGTGCTGACCTTGGCGTATATGAACGAGGAGAGCCTGAAAATATCAATGGAGAAGGGGCTTAGCTGTTTCTGGTCGCGTTCCCGTCAAGAGCTGTGGCTCAAAGGAGAGACCTCCGGCAACTTTCAGCATATCGTGTCCATCACTGCGGACTGCGATAAGGACGCGCTGGTCGTGATGGTCGAGCCGGACGGTCCTGCCTGTCACATGGGAACGACCTCCTGTTTTGAGAATCCCCTGTGGGAGTCCGATACGCTTCACGAATTCTCTTATGAGGGCTTGATGAAGCTGATCGAGGGACGCAAGACAGATCCCAAGGACGGCTCCTATACCACCTATCTTTTTGAGAAAGGTCTTGACAAGATCCTCAAGAAGATCGGCGAGGAATGTACCGAGGTCATCATCGCGGCGAAAGCGGAGGACAAGCGCGAGACGATCTATGAGATTGCCGATCTGTGCTATCATACGATGGTGCTGATGATCGAGCAGGGGATCTCGCTCGAGGATATCCACAAGGAACTCGCCTCCCGCCACGTGATCGATCACAAGGTGAAACAGGAGAAGATGACCTGATGAACTTCAAAAATTATTTGGAGAAAGCGATTCATAGAGAGATCAAAGCGGATTTTCATATGCACACCGTTTATTGCGACGGTCACAGCGCCGCAGAGGAAATGGTGCTGTCGGCGATAGCAAAAGACCTTGACGCCGTCGGGATATCCGGTCACAGCTATACTTTCTTTGACGAGAGCTACTGTATGAGCCGCGAGAATGTTTTACGGTATATCAGCAGTATTAATTCTTTAAAAGAAAAATATAAAAATAGGATCGCTGTATTCTGCGGGATCGAGCAGGATTTTTATTCCGAATATCCCACGGACGCATTTGACTACGTGATCGGCTCGGTACATTATCTTAAATGTAAAGAGGAGTATGTTCCTGTCGATGAGACTCCCGAGATTTTGCTCTCGGCTTGTGAAAGATATTTCGGCGGTGATATCTACGCCTTGTGTGAAAGCTATTTTGATACCGTATCGCAGGTAGCCGAAAAGACAGGATGCGATATCATCGGACACTTCGATCTAATCACTAAATTCATCGAGAAAGAGCCGCTTTTTGACACAAAAAATCCACGCTGTATCAAAGCGTGGAAAGCGTCAGTTGATAAGCTTTTGCCGTATGATATCCCCTTTGAGATCAACACCGGCGCGGTCTCACGCGGCTATCGGACGTCGCCCTATCCCGCAGAAGATATCATCGCGTATATCAGGGATAACGGCGGCAGATTGATCCTCTCTTCCGACGCGCACCGCAAAGAGGATATCGGATACCGTTTTGAATATTTCGCATAAAAATCACCCGACAGTTTCGAGCTGTCGGGTGTTTCTTTGATGTATGATCAGAATTTGATCCTTTCGGCAATATAGCCCTCGATCTCGTCGATGGAGACGCGCTCCTGCTGCATGGTGTCGCGGTCGCGGACGGTCACACAGTTGTCATCATTCGAGTCGAAGTCATAGGTGATGCAGAACGGCGTGCCGATCTCGTCCTGACGGCGATAGCGCTTGCCGATAGAGCCGGCGTCGTCATAATCAACAGGGAACGCCTTACTGAGCTTCTCCGCCAGCGCGTCCGCCTGCTCGCCGAGCTTCTTGGAGAGCGGCAGAACCGCCGCCTTGAAAGGAGCAAGGAACGGATGCAGTCTGAGCACTACTCTGGTGTCGTTCTTCGCTTCATCGACGACCTCTTCGTCGTATGCTTCGGTCATCACGGTGAGGAAGAGTCTTTCCACGCCGAGGGAAGGCTCGATGACGTAGGGGATATATCTGGTGTTGTCGGTGGGATCAAAGTAGTCGAGCGCTTTGCCGGAAACGTTCTGGTGCTGAGTCAGGTCATAGTCGGTACGGTCTGCGATGCCCCACAGCTCACCCCAGCCGAACGGGAAGAGATATTCGAAGTCGGTGGTCGCTTTGGAATAGAACGAAAGCTCTTCTTTCTCGTGATCGCGGAGCCGTAAGTTCTCTTCTTTGATGCCGAGAGAGTAGAGGAAGTCGCGGCAGAACGAACGCCAGTAGTCGAACCATTCAAGGTCGGTGCCGGGCTTACAGAAGAACTCCAGCTCCATCTGCTCGAACTCACGCACGCGGAAGATAAAGTTGCCGGGTGTGATCTCGTTGCGGAAGGATTTGCCGACCTGCGCGACGCCGAACGGCACTTTCTTTCTGGTGGTGCGCTGGATATTCGGGAAGTTGACAAAAATACCCTGCGCAGTCTCGGGACGCAGATAAAGCTCTGCTTTGGTGTCCTCGGTGACGCCTTGGAAGGTTTTGAACATCAGGTTGAACTGACGGATATCGGTGAAGTTATGCTTGCCGCAGTCGGGGCAGGGGATCGCTTTCTCCTTGATATAGTCCATCATCTGCTCGTTGGACCAGCCGGCAACGTTGGTGCCGTCAAAGTCTTCGATCAGGTTGTCAGCCCTGTGGCGGGTGTGACATTCTTTACAGTCCATCAGCGGATCGGAGAAGCCGCCGAGGTGTCCCGAGGCGATCCAAGTCTGGGGATTCATCAGGATCGCGGAGTCCAGACCCACGTTATACTTATTCTCCTGTACGAACTTTTTGAGCCATGCTTTTTTGATATTGTTCTTCAGCTCGGCGCCGAGAGGACCGTAGTCCCAAGTATTGGCGAGACCGCCGTAGATTTCGGAGCCGGGATATACAAAACCTCTGCCTTTGCATAAGGCGACGATTTTTTCCATTGTTTTTTCGGTATTTTTCATTCTATGACCTCCCTGAAAATTTAGCTAATATCTATAGTAACCTTTTCTGAATCCAATGTCAAGGCTGTAGAAACCGACAAAATAAACAAAATTCGGCTTTAATTCCATTACAGCACCAAAGAGCGATCATAAAGTAGTAAGATATCTAACGGTAAATCTTTTAATTCGGTACTGCGATGCCGACAAGGATGAACGCTGTATATTCTGACGCTATGCCTTGCCGTGCCTCGCGACGAGGTATTTTTTTATTGTGAGAATTGTCATTGCGAGGGCTTCAGCCCGTGGCAATCCCCTTCTGTTAGCAACCGGTAGTAGGAAAAAGGGGATTCTTCGGTCGCTTTGCTCCCTCTGAATGACAACCGGACTATCGGAGTATATTATGATCCACAAGTCACAGCTTCTGACAAGTGAAGATGTATCGAGGATTCTCAGGCGTATCTCTCACCAGATCGTTGAGAAAAACCACGGCACACAGGATCTTTGCCTGATCGGGATCCGTACCAGAGGCGTGCCGCTGGCGAAAAGGCTTTCCGATAACATCCGCGCGATCGAGGGGTCGTCGATCCCTGTCGGAGAGCTGGACATCACGCTCTACCGCGACGATCTCAAGCAGATCAGCAAAACGCCCGAGGTCAAAGGCACCAAGGTGGACTTTTCCGTGGAGGGAAAGACCGTTGTGCTGGTGGACGACGTGATCTTCACCGGACGCACCGCGAGAGCGGCTCTGGATGCCGTGATGAAGCTGGGCAGACCGTCTAAGATCCAGCTGTGTGTGCTGATCGACCGCGGACACTCCGAACTTCCCATCAAGGCAAACTTTGTCGGGAAGAACATCCCCACCTCTCTCGACGAGGTCGTCGCCGTCAAGCTCGCCGATACCGACGGCGAAGAGGGAGTACACCTTTATCAAAAATGAGGAATTAGAAATGAGGAATGAGGAATTGAAACCGTTTTCATGCAGGTTTACAGCAATTCCTAACTCCTAATTCCTAATTCCTGATTAAATATATTTTAGGGGGTAAATTCAAATGAAAATGATTTACAATGTCAAGGACAAACCCAAGTTCGGACAGCTGATTATCTTCGCGTTCCAGCAGCTGCTTGCGATTATGGCGGCTACCATCGCGGTTCCGATGATCGTCAACGGCGCGTCCGGCAGTGAGATGAGCACCTCCGCCGCTCTGTTCGGCGCAGGCGTCGGCACACTGGTTTATGTCCTGTTCACCAAGGCGAAGAGCCCTGTATTCTTAGGCTCCTCCTTCGCTTTCTTAGGCTCTATGATGACTGCTTTCGCAGGCGCTGCTTCGATGGCGGTAGGCTACTTAGGCCTTATCATCGGCGCGATCTTCGCGGGTCTTGTCTATGTTGTTCTCGCGATCATCGTCAAGGCTGTCGGCGTTAAGTGGATCGGAAAACTGATGCCCGCCGTGGTAATCGGCCCCACCGTCGCGATCATCGGACTGTCCTTAGCGGGCAACGCGGTAGGCGATCTGCAGACCTCCAACATCGAGGGCGGCTCCACCTATGTCGCGCTGATCTGCGGTCTTGTTACCTTAGCGGTCACCATGCTTTGCTCCGTCTACGGCAAGAAGATGGCGAGACTGATCCCGTTTATCATCGGTATCTTAGCGGGCTATGCAGTTGCTACCTGCTTCTACTTCATCGGCAAGGCGAGCGGCAACACTGCATTAATGGTCATCAACTATGACGCGCTGGTTTCTAACTTCAGCAACATATCTTTCTCGAGCTTCATCGCTCTGCCCGACTTCACCTTCTTAAAGGCGCTCGGCGGCTTCTCCGAACTCTCCGGTTCCTATTTCGGCACTATCGCGGTCGCGTTCATACCGGTTGCGTTTGTTGTATTCGCAGAGCATATCGCGGACCACAAGAACCTCTCCTCCATCATCGAGCATGATCTGCTTGAGGATCCGGGTCTCTCCAGAACCCTGCTGGGAGACGGTATCGGCTCTATGGCGGGCGCATTCTTCGGCGGCTGCCCCAACACTACTTACGGTGAGTCTGTCGGCTGTGTTGCGATCACCAAGAACGCTTCTGTCGCGACCATCGTATGCACCGCTGTTGAGGCGATCATCATCGCGTTCATCGCTCCGTTCGTTGCGTTCCTTTCCACTATTCCTTCCTGCGTCATGGGCGGCGTTTGTATCGCGCTGTACGGTTTCATCGCCGTATCCGGTCTGAAGATGCTCCAGAAGGTCGACCTCGATGACAACCGCAATCTCTTTACCGCTTCCGTGATTCTGATCGCGGGCGTCGGCGGCCTTGCGCTCAACTTCGGCAACGTTACCATCACAGAGGTTGCCTGTGCGCTGATCCTCGGTATCCTGACCAACATTATGCTCGGCGGCAAGAAGAAAAAGGAAGAAGAAACAACTGAAGAATAATCCTTATTTGTGAAGGTATATTTCGAAAAGGCGTCCGAAAGGGCAATATCATTTAGTTAAGGAACAGGACACTCACAAATAGTGGGTGCCCTGTTTTTTTTTTAAAAATTATGTAAAAAGGCTTGACAAAACGGTAGAAATGTGCGGCTGAACCTGTTCGTATTTCGAACAGGTTCAGCCC
>JAFRCW010000032.1 GCA_017404145.1 Ruminococcus sp.
GGCAAGTCGAGGGCGCCTTGCCCTGCGGGTGATGTGGTTCGCAGCCGAAAACGAAATATGTTATCAACGTTTCGGCACGATGAGGGCATCGTGCCCTACGGTTTTAACCAACGTTTCATAGGGATGTAGGGCGGGGGCTTGCTCCCGCCGAGAGTCATCATTTATATTAACGTTAATTGCGAAGCATATCTGACGTTTGTTTTGCTTCGCGTGAAAACGTCGTAATAATATCAGCATTTCGGCAAGTCGAAGGCGCCTTGCCCTACGGGTGATGTGCTTCGCAGACGAAAACGAGATATGTTATCAACGTTTCGGCAAGTCGAGGGCGCCTTGCCCTACGGGTGATGTGCTTCGCAGAAGATAACGATATTTGTTATCAGCGTTTCGGCAAGTTGAGGTCGCCTTGCCCTACGGGTGATGTACTTCGCAGCAGATAACGATATTTGTTATCATCGTTTCGGCAAGTCGAGGGCGCCTTGCCCTACGGGTGATGTGCTTCGCAGAAGAAAACGACATATGTTATCAACGTTTCGGCGGGAGCAAGCCCCCGCCCTACGGTTTTTAACCGACGTTTAATAGGATCGTTGTTTATGTCCTGCTTTGACGTTGTTTGACATATGATTCGTACATCTCAATTTGATCACTTATATAAAATTTACATTTTATTATTGAATTCTTGTCTTTTGTGGTATATAATGGACAACGTAGGAATAAAATGTCCAAATACTAGACAAGTGAGGATTGAAATATGAAAAAATTTCTTTCGTTATTCTGTGTTCTGGCGCTGCTTGCTGCTTTTGCGGTGATTCCCGCTTCTGCTGCCGAAGCTGCTCAGACGATCGTTGACGTTGTTCCCGGCGATGAGGTCAGCTACCAGCTCGTGCTTTCCGATGTTGATGAGAAGGTCGTCGGATGTGATTTTTCCGTTTATTATGATGACGCCACCCTTGACGTCACCTCTGTCGCTGACTTTACCAATTCTACCAACGAGGACGATTGGCGTGCGCTGATCAACCCCGATATGGACGGCGAGGTTATCGGAAATTGGTCCATCCTCAGAGGCGTTGACTTCTCCGACGGCGGAAATATCGTTACCGTCAACTTTAAGGCGAAGCAGAGCGCTTCTACCCATATTTCTTACTATGTACGCTATCTCTATCCCGATTCTTTAGAGGAATTCACCAAATATACCTTTACCTGTAATGTCACCAAGAACGGCTCTACCGTTTTGGAGAATGCGAAACCCGAGCTCGGCGTGAACACTAATTCCGATCCCGGTCAGTTTGTCAACTCTGTTGACGGCGACAGCGCAAACGCGGGTCAGGGCGGGTCTTCCAACGGCGGCTCCGGCGAAGGTGCTGAGCCTAACGAGAACGGCGGCGGCTCCGGTTCCGGCTCTTCCGGCGGATCCTCCTCTTCTCCCGCTGCGACAAACGGCGCGTCAAATCCCACAACCGTCAACAGCCCTAACTCCAAGGCGGCGGGCGTTGAGACGATCGTTTCGACCGACTCCGAGGGCAACGAAGTGATCACTGTCGTATCGGCGACTCCTTCCGAGTCAAAGGGAGGCGGATCTCCCGCGCTCTGGATCGTGCTGGGTATTATCGTAGTTGCCGGCGCGTGTGTCGCGATCTACTTTGTGATGAAAAAGAAGAAAGCGTCTCCCGACGGCGCAGCGTCTGCCGAAAAGACAGAAACGACCGATTCGGAAGATAAGGAATAAATTGTAATAGGATAAGGCTCTCCTTACGAGAGCCTTTGATTTCTTACTGCAGATCAGGAGACAACAATGGAATTATTTCAGCGTCTGAAAGATCTTTTCAGCATTATGAACGGAACAAACGTGCAGCCGACGGCATGGATCATCACGATATGCTCTGTGATATTTGCCGCGGTTATCGTTCTTGTTATTATTCTCGGAAAGAAAAATAAAAATAAAAAGGCGTGATTTTCGAAGAACGGATATGTTCCTTCGTTCTGTACGATGCCGCGTTGGATCAACACCGTAGGGGAGGGTCTTGACCTCCCGAAAATGCATTTTTGTAACGTGAAAGCGTTCGGGAAGGTCAAGACCTTCCCCTTCAGTATGACTCTGTGCCTTGGCTGATTTTTCTCATCTTCCCAGATATTGACATTTTGCGATAGGGCTCGTTCTTTTCTTTTGTTAAAATTGCTACAAAGGAATTATGAAAGTTTGTACACTTTTGTTTAATGAATTATTCGAAAAATATTGAAATTTTAATTCTTTTGCAGTATAATAAATGGTACTAAGGGGAATAGTGTTTCCCCCTGTAAATATTCCAATTTTATTATGGAGGAGATTACTATGATTAAGAAAATTTTAGCTCTTGTCATCGCTGTTATGATGATCATGAGCGTAGCAGTTATCGCTGCTTCCGCTGAACAGGCTGAAATCGTAGAAAACGGCGCTGACGCCGCTGCTGCGGTTGCTGCTGACGGCGGCGCTGATTCTGCTGCTGACGCGGGCGCTGATTCTGCTGCTTCCGCAAATTCCTTTAAGTTCAACCCCAACGGCCAGTGGAACAACTTCTCTACCATTTACTGCCATATCTTCGTTTACGGCGGCGCTTCTTTAGCTGAGTGGCAGACCAAGAAAGAAAAGTGCTCCGATAACGGCGACGGCACCTGGACCTATGACCTCGACGCGAAGGGCTTTGCTCTTGAGAACGGTACATGGTACTGCATTATGTTCTCCGCCGATACAGGCGTTGAGACCTACCAGACCCTGATGGATGCTTCCTGCTTAGGCGATACCCTGACAGTCGGCACCGAGCAGATCGAGAACCCCGTAGACTCTTCCAAGAAGTCTTATGTTGCTACCTTCTCGAACCATGACGCTTCCGTTTACGGTCCTGTTCTGGCGATCACCTCTATCGGTAACGTTGTCGGTTCCGCTCCGGCTCCCGGCCAGTCCAAGTATTCCCTGTTCGTTAAGTTCCTGCAGGAGAACCTTCTGAACGCTCGTACCTATTCCGGTAAGAACGATCAGCAGCTGCTTGACGACACTGCGAAGACCCTCGGCCTTGGTAAGTCTGACGTTGAGGCGGCTATCGCTGAGTCCGGTGTGACTGATATCGCGTGGAGCAAGGATGCATCTTCTCTGGCTGACGAGTCCAGCAGTGACGCGAAAGAGACCAACAACAGCTCCGCAGGTTCCGGCGGTTCTTCCAGCTCCGGTTCTTCTTCCAGCTCCGGTTCTTCTTCCAGCTCCAGCGGTTCCTCTTCTTCCGGCAGTTCCTCTTCTTCCAGCGGCGCTTCGGGTACAGCTTCCGGCTCTACCAAGACCGGTCAGGAGACCACCGTTCTCTTCATCGCGCTTGGCGTGATGGTTGCAGCTGCAGGCGTTATCTTCTTTGCTCGCAAGAGAGCGAAATAAGGATGACAAGAGCATAATCCTATAACAGTAAAGGCTTCGCCGATTCGGTGAAGCCTTTTTTGTATGTAGGGTTGTCATTGCGAGGGCTTTAGCCCGTGGCAATCCCCTACTTTCAGAAGACGGTATTAATGACAGGGGGATTCTTCGGTCGCTTAGCCGCTCCCTCTGAATGACAATTCCTCATTCCTCATTAACGTACACTTGAGGACAAACCTCTTTGATTTTATTTCTGAGGCTTTGGAAGTCCTGAAACGCTTCTTCCATCTGGTTGGGGTTGCGTAAGATCGCGGCGGGATGGAACATCGGCATCATCCAGATCCCTTTGGTATAGATCCAGACGCCGTGTTCCCGGGTGATCCTGAGATCGGGCTTAATCAGTTTCATTCCCGCGATCCTGCCTAATGCGATGATGATTTTGGGGCGGATCATCTTGGTCTGGGCCCTGAGATAGCGGATACAGGCGTCCTGCTCGTCTTCCAGCGGGTCGCGGTTATGCGGTGGGCGGCATTTGACGATATTAGTGATGTAGATGTTCTTATGACGGTCAAGATCAACGGCGTAGAGCATCTTGTCCAGCAGCTGTCCGGCTTTGCCGACGAACGGTTCTCCCTTGAGATCCTCCTGTTCGCCGGGACCCTCGCCGATGAACATCACCTGTGCCTGCGGGTTGCCGACGCCGAACACGACGTTGTGCCGCCCTTCATACAGACGGCACATCTGACAGTTCAGACAATCTCTCTTGATTTCTTCGAAGTTTTGGTACATATTTTCACCTGTCTATTGAAATTTGTCCTTATTTGTTGTACAATAAAAAAGATAGGAACGACTTGAAGAAGTCGGTGTCATAATTGTCGTTGCGAGGGAGCGAAGCGACCGAAGAATCCCCCAATCGAGTGGTTAGTGGATAGTGGTTAGTGGTTAGTGGTTAGTGGTTAGCGGATAGTGGTTATTATTTAAATAGCCGTCCGCAGGACCCTACAAACGAATCACTGACAACTAACAACCAACAACTAATCACAACAGGGGTTTCTCACGGGGCGAAAGCCCCTTTGAATGACGATCGAATATTATATGTTAGGTGGTATGATTATGAAGAAAATTATGGTAGAAACATCCGCTCATCATCTGCACGTTACCGCAGAGACCTTTGCGACTTTGTACGGAGAGGGCAAAAGCCTGACCAACAAGAAGGACCTTTCCCAGCCCGGTCAGTTCGCCTGCGCCGAGAAGGTGACCGTCGTAGGCCCCAAGGGTGAGATCACCATGTCCATCCTCGGACCGTTCCGCCCCGAAGATCAGGTAGAGATCTCTATGACCGAGACCAGAAAGCTCGGCGTAGTAGGCGTGATCCGCGAGTCCGGTGATCTTCAGGGCACTCCCGGATGCATCCTGCGCGGACCCGAAGGCGAGGTCGAGATCGATCACGGCGTGATCGTCGCGAAGCGTCATATGCATATGACCCCCGAGGCGGCTGCCGAATACGGCGTAGAGGACAAGCAGATCATCAAGGTCGCGGTCGGCGACAACGGCAGAAAGGTGATTTTCGACGACGTTATCGTCCGCGTATCTCCCAAGTATTTCCCCGCTGTCCATCTCGATACCGACGAGGCGAACGCCGCGGGTCTGATGGGTACCGTTGACGGTGAGACTATATTATAATTCTTTTTAAGAACAATAATTTACATAGCGCTCCGAAAGGGGCGCTTTATTCTTTTTGTAGGGAAGGGTCTTGACCCTTCCGAACGTGACGCTGTTATCAGCGTGAGATTTGGGCGGAGCGGTCAAGACCGCTCCCTACTGTTTGAAATGATCCGGACATTTTCAAGTGACGCTTTGAGGGAAACCCCATCATCCCGGTACAGCTCGTAGCTGTCAGATGTACCGATCAGTTGGATCGTCGCATAATCGAGTTTGTCCGTACAGTCGGCGGGATCACAGAGGGGGATCGCGAAGCCCTTTCTGATGAAGAATACAACGTCGGACAGCGGAATATGGATATAGTGATGCCCTTGCTTTAATTCTTCTATAGAAATTTCACCCTTGTGCATCCGTACCATTGTCATCTCTTCGGGGAGGTATACCATTCTGCCGGAGACGTTCTGGGTATAGACGGGCGCGATCATCAGCGCTTCGCCCACCATCAGCTGATCCTCGACCTCTGCGGCGATCTCGTCGTCCTCATAAACGAAAGACAGGGGAGAGAAGTACAGATCATTTTTCAGCGCCGCTTTCATAAACTCCGAGTAGAGATAGGGGAGCAGTCGGTATCTGAGCGTGATGATATCACGGAAATCCTCGGTATCGCCGAAGGAATACGCCTCCTGCCGTCTGGTGCCGACAGCGGAGTGGTTGCGCATCAGCGGGGTAAAGATCGCAAATGACAGCCATCTGAGCAGCAGATCACGGGTGCAGTCGCCGCCGAAGCCGCCGATGTCCGAGCCGGTGTAAAGGAAGCCGCACATATTTAAGGAAGGCATCTGGCGTATGCTTTGCAGGATATGGCTCCACCACGCGTGATTGTCGCCGGTCCATACGCCGCCGTAACGGTGAGCGCCGATGTAGGATGCGCGTGAGAACAGCAGAAAGCGCTGTCCGCGGATCCTTTGGAGCGCCTCAGACGCCGAGCGGGTCATATTGAATCCGTACAGGTTGTGAACGTCGTTATGGTTGAATACGCCCTCGGGGGTGCGGTGATAAAAGGCGGTGTAGTCCTCCTTGGAGTTGGAGAGAGACGGAAAGACGTTGCGCGCGTTGAAATAGTCGTATACCTCGAGATTCTTTCCCTCAAAGGTCTTGATCTTTTCAAAGGCGGTTTTCAGTCCCTTGTCGGAGTAGAAGAGCGCGGGCTCGTTCATATCATTCCAGAAGCCTTCGATCCCCATATCGGTGAGGGTTTGGTACTGATTGCCGAACCACCGTGACGCGTCTTCATTGAGAAAATCGGGCAGGACCGAGCGTCCCGGCCATACCGCAGTGACGAATTCTTCTCCGTTCTCATCCTTGCAGAAATAACCCTTCTCCTTGCCCTCGTCGTAGACAGAGTAGCCCTCTCTGACCTTGACTGCCGCGTCAATAATCGGAATCAGGCGGATGCCCTGTTCTTTCAGCTCGGCAGAGAGCGCCTTGAGGTCGGGGAAACGCACCTTGTTGACGGTAAAGTCCTGAAAGTCCTCCATATAGTCAATGTCGAGATAGACGGTATCCAGCGGGATGCCCGCTTCGCGGTGTTTGGATACCGCCTCGCGGATATCCTCTTCCTTGACATAGCCCCAGCGGCTCTGTCCGTAGCCGAACGCGAAGAACGGCGGCAGATAGCTTCTCCCGATCAGCGAGCGGAATTCGCGGATGATCTCTTTGAGAGTGCCGCCCTCGATGAGATAGAGATCGAGCCTGTCGTTCTCGGGCGTGACTTGGATGATATCGGAGTCGGTGTAGCCGATATCGAAACGGATCTTTGCGGGATAGTCGAAGAACGCGAGAAATCTCTCATCCTTTCCCGCGTCGACAAGAATGAAGTTATGCGCGCCGTAGAGCGAACGCTTCTCCTCGGTGTGGATGGGATCGTCGGCGCAGTAGCTCTCATAGACCCAGCCGCGTTTGTTGATGCCGCGAATCTGCTCTCCCAGTCCGTAGACGCGGGTACGCTCATTCATCCGATAGGTGTATTTTCCGTCCTGATGGGAAAAGTAGGGCAGAAGAGCGCTCTCGCTCTCTATCTTCCTGACAACAGCTTTGGTATCAATATACGGTGAAAAACTCCATTTTCTGATCATATCCGCACCCCGAAATTCTTTCTATTGATTTTTTGATAAAAATGTGTATAATTAGTATAGCAAATATTCGGATAAATCTCAATACTACAGGGGGATAAAAATGAGTAATAAGGTAATCATTTCCGCTGACTGCACCTGCGATCTGAACAAAAAGCTTTCAGAGCGCTATGATATCAAGGAGATGCCGCTGCACATCGTGATCGGCGGCAAGAGCTATGAGGACTGGGTGAACATCACTCCCGAAGAGCTCTACGACATCTTCTATAAGACAAAGGAGCTGCCCCACACGACTGCGGTGTCGGTAGGCGAATATACCGATTTCTTCCAGCAGTTTGTCAACGACGGCTATGACGTCGTTCATATCAGCTTGGGCTCCAAGCTTTCCGTCACCCATCAGAGCTCCGCGCTGGCGGCGCAGGAGTTTGACGGTCATGTGTTCTCGGTCGATTCCTGCTCTCTGTCCACCGGTACGGGACTTTTGGTCATCAAGGCGGCAGAGCTGAGAGATCAGGGAAAATCCGCGAAGGAGATCGCCGAAGCGATACAGGGTATGGTCACGAAGTCTCACGCGTCCTTTGTACTGGATCGTCTCGACTTTATGAGAGCCGGCGGCAGATGCTCCACCGTCGCGATGCTCGGCGCGAATATGCTGTCCTTAAAGCCCTCTATCGAGGTCGTCAACACCGACGGCGGCGCGATGACAGTCGGCAAGAAGTACAGAGGCAAGTACGACAAGGTCCTGCTCCAGTATATGGAGGATACGCTGGCAAGATATGACAACATCGACCACGACCGCGTCTTTATCACCCACGCCGGCGCGAACGAAGAGTATGTCCAGAAGGTCTATGAGGCATTAAAGGCGAAGAAGATCTTCGATGAGATCCACATCACTCGCGCGTCCTGTACGATTTCGTCCCACTGCGGTCCCAACACCTTGGGCGTGCTGTTTATGACGAAATAATTGATGAATGATTATTGATTAATGATTAATAGCGATGGATACTCGCTTCGCTCGAACAATTTTATAGATTTTAAACGAAAAGCTGGAGCTTCGGTTGAAACTCCAGCTTTATGATTTGTTTTTATAGGAATCAGGTGAGGGCAGAGCCCTCCCTTAGTTCTTAGTTCTTAGTTGTTGCCTGAAAGGCAACATTTACCGCCTCATACGAAATGTTGCAGTACAGCTGATACATCGGAACGTTTTCGATCAGTCGCGAGAGCATATCCAGCAAGGTTTGCAGCGCGCCTTTTGTCTGCGGAATGACAGTCTGCTGTAAGAGCAGTGTCAAGGCGGTGACGGTGTCGACTTTTTCCACCCGGTTTTCCTTTGACTGTTTGAGGAAGAATACCGCGCCGATGGGGGCGGAAATATTGTTGCCGATATGATGTTTGCCGTCCCACGGGGTGCCGTAGATGATGAACTGTCCGTCTTTCTCGCGTACCAGCGGCTTGTCGTCGTTGATCATCTCGACCTTTTCGCCGAAGTATTCTCTCCACAGACGCGCGTGGGTAGACTTTCCCGTGCCGGAGGGCGCGGTGAAGATGATCGCTTTATCCTCAAATCTCAGACAGGAACAGTGCAGAAAGAAGCCCTGTCGGTCAATAATATAGTCGCAGATGACTCTGAGGATCGCTACCGCCTCGCATAAGGCGGCATCCAGCGGATCACCGTGGATCTCCTGATTGAGCTGTTGCTCATAGGCGATCATCTCGTCGGTGACTCTCACTTCCAGTTCATATTCGGTTTCATCGGTTTCGTAGTCTTTGAGGTATTCCTTGGTATAAGTATATCTCGGAGAGACAGCGATATTCATTTCGGCGATTCGATAAATGTTCATATGATCCTCTGTTAAAAAAATAATTATCTATATTATATCATAGAAGAATATTATTGCAAGATATTGTGGTATGATATTTGATACACACTTAAAAGAAAGTGATGAAAAAACTGTAATCAAAAAGTTGCAGGATATTTGTTGACACCACAAGATATTGTTGTTAAAATATAAGTACACACCAAAATATAGTATTTAATTCTGATATAGAATATTGTTTAAACAGAAACGGGGAATGGTTATGAAGATCATCAAGAGAAACGGTTCGGAAGAAACCTTTAATCCGCAGAAGATCATTGACGCTGTGAAAAAGGCGGATCTCGCGAATACCAACGGCAGACTGCTTTCAGACGAGCAGATCGAGGGTATCGCCAAGACCATCGCCGACACCGGCGCGTGTGTCTACAGAGCGCTTTCTGTCGAGGAGATACAGGAGCTCGTGGAGACCGAGATCATGAAGCTCGGCGCCTATGAGACCGCGAAGCTCTATATCCGCTATCGCTATACCCGCTCTTTGGCGCGTACCGCGAACACCACCGACAACCAGATCCTGACCCTGATCGAGTGCAACAACGAAGAGGTCAAGCAGGAGAACTCTAACAAGAATCCCACCGTCAATTCCGTTCAGCGCGACTATATGGCGGGAGAGGTGAGTAAGGACATCACCAGACGCATCCTCCTACCCGAGGATATCGTGAAGGCGCACGACGAAGGTATCATCCATTTTCACGACGCGGACTACTTTGCCCAGCATATGCACAACTGCGATCTGGTCAATTTGGAGGATATGCTCCAGAACGGTACCGTGATTTCCGGCACCATGATCGAAAAGCCGCATTCCTTCTCTACCGCCTGCAACATTGCGACCCAGATCATCGCGCAGGTCGCCTCCAATCAGTACGGCGGCCAGTCGATCTCTCTGACTCACCTCGCGCCCTTTGTCGACGTTTCGAGAAAGAAGATCACCAAGGCGGTGCTTGCGGAATTTGACGAGCTGGGCGTGATCCCCACCAAGGAGAAGGTGGAGTCGATCGTAGAGAAGCGCGTCAGAGAAGAGATCAACCGCGGCGTCCAGACGATCCAGTATCAGGTCGTCACCCTCTTGACCACCAACGGTCAGGCACCGTTCATCACTGTGTTTATGTATCTCGGCGAGGCAAGGAATGAGCAGGAGAAAAAGGACCTCGCGCTGATCATCGAGGAGACGCTCGAACAGCGTTATCAGGGCGTCAAAAACGAGAAGGGCGTGTATATCACTCCCGCGTTCCCGAAGCTGATCTATGTGCTGGAGGAACAGAACGTCTACGAGGATTCTCCCTACTACTATCTGACGGAGCTTGCCGCGAAATGTACCGCCAAGCGGATGGTGCCCGATTATATCTCCGAGAAGAAAATGCTGGAACTCAAAATCGACAAGAACGGCGAGGGTCACTGCTACACCTGTATGGGCTGCCGCTCCTTCCTCACGCCTTATGTCGACGAGAACGGCAAGCCGAAGTATTACGGACGCTTCAATCAGGGCGTCGTCACCATCAATCTGGTGGACGTCGCGCTGTCCTCCGGCGGCGATATGGATCGCTTCTGGGAAATTTTTGACGAGCGTTTGGATCTGTGCTACCGCGCCCTGCTGTGCCGTCACAACCGCCTTAAGGGAACACTCTCCGACGCCGCGCCGATCCTATGGCAGTACGGCGCTCTGGCAAGACTGCAAAAGGGCGAGACCATCGACAAGCTGCTCTACGGCGGCTATTCCACTATCTCTCTCGGCTACGCGGGACTGTATGAGTGCGTCAAATTTATGACCGGCAAAAGCCATACCGACCCTGAGGCGACGCCGTTCGCGCTGTCTGTGATGCAGCATATGAACGATATGTGCAAGAAGTGGAAGGAGAAGCACCGTATCGACTTCTCCCTTTACGGTACGCCGATCGAGTCTACCACCTACAAATTTGCGAAGTGCCTGCAAAAGCGTTTCGGCGTGATCGAAGGCATCACCGACAAGGGATATATCACCAACTCCTACCATATCCACGTGACCGAGGAGATCGACGCGTTCTCGAAGCTCGGCTTTGAGGCGCAGTTCCAGGCGCTGTCTCCCGGCGGCGCGATCAGCTACGTTGAGGTTCCCGATATGCAGAACAACCTCAAGGCGGTGCTGGACGTGATGCGCTTTATCTATGATAACATTATGTACGCGGAGCTGAACACTAAGTCCGACTACTGCCAAGTCTGCGGCTATGACGGCGAGATCGCTGTGGTCGAAGAGGACGGCAAGCTGGTCTGGGAGTGCCCGAACTGCCAAAACCGTGACCAAAATAAAATGAACGTCGCGCGCCGTACCTGCGGCTATATCGGCACCCAGTACTGGAATCAGGGCAGAACACAGGAGATCAAAGAGAGAGTACTGCATTTGTAAGAGAGGCGTTGTCATTGCGAGGGCTTTAGCCCGTGGCAATCCCCTTCCAAAAACGACTGTTTACTCAAAGAGTCTCTCAGTCGGCAGTATTAGTAATCGGGGGATTCCCACGTCGGGCGATGCCCTCCTCGGAATGACAGGATGCGTGACAATGAACTACGGAAACATCAAATATTTTGATATTGCAGACGGAGAGGGCGTGCGTACCACGCTGTTTGTCTCCGGCTGCACCAATCGATGTAAGGGCTGTTTTCAGCCCGAAACCTGGGACTTCAACTACGGCGAACCGTTCACCAAAGAGGTAGAAGACAAGATCCTTGACTCTCTGGAGCCTTACTATGTCGACGGGCTGACCCTGCTCGGCGGCGAGCCGATGGAGCCGTCCAATCAGGCGGCGCTGCTGCCGTTTCTCAGACGGGTCAGGGAACGGTATCCCGAGAAAAGCATCTGGTGCTTCACCGGCTTTGTGCTGGAGGACGATCTCTTGAAAGGCGGCAGAAAGCATACGCCCTGTACCGATGAACTGCTCTCTCTGATCGACATCCTTGTGGATGGGCCGTATGTGGAGGAGCTGCGCAACATCATGCTGCAGTTTCGCGGCTCCGAGAACCAGCGTGTGATCGATCTGAAAAAGACCTTGCAGCAAGGCAAGGCCGTCATCTGGGACAAGCTAAGAAGATAAAAGCAAAACCTCCCGTCAGGGAGGTTTTTCCTATCATTGAACAAATATCCGCAGTATGATCGCGATCAGCAGCAGAGTGCATGGCACGATCAGGTTGGTTTTGATACTCAGCTTTTTCATCGCTTTGGTCAGCGCCTTAAGCGGATAGGCGAACGGCGGCAGGGAGAGGATCAGTCCCAGCACCACAGCCGTGCCTAACAGCACGAGCTTCCAGATGGGGTCGGATAAAGTCCGGATCAGTTCAAAGAGCCCAAAGTAGGACAACAGCAGAATCACCGGCTCATGCCAGAAATACGCGCCGGAGGCGTGTTCTCCCAGCTTGGTGAGAAACGGTACCCGTATATTCGGGATACAGGACACCACCGCGAAAATCAGCACCGCGGAGATCCCGTAGCACAGCAGTCTGTGATAAAAACTGCATCCGGTGATCGCTGTCTGCTCATACGGCGTTCTGCCGACGAAAAGCGTTCTCAGCGGAGCGAGGATATCTCTCTGGCGGAAGCACATCACAAAGTAGATGATCATAAAGCCCAGTGAAGCGAACTTGACGTTGAGCCGGTGGGAGAAGCTCCTGACAGTCTCGGGCGTCAGATAGTATCCGAGCAGATAGAACGGCAGAAACACCAGTATCTTCGAGAGATAGAACTCATCCGTAACAGGGAAGAAGCCGATGGCAAGTCCCAGCGTAAGGGAGAGGATCAGCACAATGCTGCAGTGAAGCTTTCGGATCAGATAGGACAGCAGCATATAGACCGCCAGTCCGAACAACAGCCACTCGCTTCCTCTGCCTCCGAAAAGATCGAGATGCGCCTCTCTGCCCAGCAGAACATTCAGTCCGTATACCAGCATTTTCAGAGAAAAGCCGGTGATGATCAGAAAAGAGAAGCTGTAGGCGCGAAACGGTTCGCCCTCGTGATACTTGTCATAGAACAGTCCCGTCAAAAAAATGATCAGCGGAATACTGAACGAGGAGATAAAGATCGACCAGCTTTCCAGCATATCGGAGCTGTCCGAATAAGGCAGGATGAAGTCCTCGGTGATCACCAGCAGGATCGCGAGCAGTTTGATCGTATTGAATTTGAAGATACCGCTGCTTTCGGCAGCGTCAGTGATTTTTGTGTCATCGTTCATATCTTTGTCATCCAATAGTTTCTGTCAGAAAGGCGGCTTTTCAGCCGCCTCTTCTTTATGATTTGTCTGTTAAGAGTATTTTTCCCATCACGTTCTCGGGATGGAGGTATTCATTGAATCCTTTTTCTGCGTCGCAAAGGTCATATTCTTTGTGAATCATTTCGGGAAGAACACACAGATCGCCTTTTCTGAAATGCTCGGCAGTGAGAGTCCATTCGATACCCGGCCACGGAGCAGAGTAGCTCATCCACGAGCCGGTGAGGTAAAACTCCTTACGGTTCATATTCTCCCATTCTCTGATGGAAAAGCTCATCTCTCTGGTCGGAGTGCCGATAAAGCACAGGTGCGCCTTGTTGCCCGCAATCTCAAAGGCGGACTTCATCGCGGCGACCGAACCGGTGGAGACGAATACCCAGTCAAAGCCCCGACCTTCGGTGAACGCGTCGACGTTCTTTTGAAACTCATCGCCGATACAGATGATGGTCGCGTCGGCGCCTAAGGCTGCGGCGTTTGCCAGATGCTTGTCGTCGATATCGGTGACGGCGACCTTGTCACAGCCCAAGATCTTCAGCCACTGGAGGGTGAACAGACCGATGGTGCCGCCGCCTAATACCGCGGCGGTTTTGCCTTTTTCATAGTGATAGCCCGCCTGACGAATGCCGTGAATCGCAACGGTGGAGGGCTCGAAGAGCGCGACAGTCTCATAGGGGATGTTCTCGTCTACCTTGACGACGTTGGATTCGGGCAGGGTGACATACTGCGCCATAGAGCCGTTCTGTCTGGAGCCGACAAAGCTGTAGTGCTTGCATAAGGAGAAGTCGCCCTTCTTACAGTCTTCACAGTCAAAGCACGGCACCAGCGGAACGCCCGCGACGTGATCTCCCTTTTTGACGGAGGTGACGCCCTCGCCGACCTCGTCGACAAATCCTGAGAACTCGTGTCCGAGGATGATGGGGAAGGAGTGCGCCGCGTCGCCGTGGAAGCGCGGGATATCCGAGCCGCAGATGCCGGTCGCGACAACCTTGACCCTGACCTCGCCTTTTCCTACTGCGGGAGTTTCGATCTCTTCATAGCGTATATCTTTTTTTGCGTGTAAAACAGCAGCTTTCATAATAGTACCTCATTAAATACTTGCGGTCATTCTGAGGAGGGCATCGCCCGACGTGGGAATCCCCTTGTTAAAAATATAGTGGTTAGTTGTTGGTGATTAGTGATTAGTGTGTAGGGTCCTGCGGACGGCTATTCAAAATAACTAACCACTATCCACTAAACACTAATCACTCATTTTTGGGATTGCCGCGGGCTAAAGCTCTCGTAATGACATCGTTTATTAAAACATCGGTGTGACCATATAGTTTGTCTTGACCGCGTAGTTGTAGTCCTCGACCACCTGCACGACCGCGTCCTTGACCAGCTCGTGAGGGGTGGGCTTTAACTTGCCGTCGCGCACCTTAAGATACTGCAGGGGCATATACTGGTGCAGGATCGGCAGAGAAATCTCTACCTTAGAGAGATTCTCAAAGAGCTTTTCCTGCGCTTCGACGACTGCGGGATGAGAGAAGTAGTATCTTGAACGGTCGGAGAAGCTGTATTTTCTCGCAAGCTTCTTGTCCAGCTCTGAGCCGTGGTAGTGCTTGATCCAGTCCTTGTCGTTCTTGAGCATTTCCGCTTCCAGAACCTCTTCGAAGTTCGCGCGCAGGCTCTCGTCCTCGATCAGCTCTTTCTCCATCATGGAGAGGGCGAAGATCCCTTCTCTGACAGCGTTGGTCAGCGCGGGGCCGACCTTGATGATAGCGATGCCGTCCTCGACCATTTCTCTGAGCTTTGCCGGAGGCTGATAGTCGGTGGAGTGACCCTCGAACACGATGTTGGGATATTTCTTCAGACGGTTGCACAGCTTGACCGCGTCAAGACGGTTATAGATGTGGAAGTCGGATACGCCGAATTCTACGCCGGGCTGTACCACGATGCCGATGATATAGTTCCACGCGTCGGAAAGACCGTGCTTCTCAAAGACCTTTCTGTAGGTGATGATCGTCTGCTCAAAACCTCTCGGAGAAGTGACCTTCAGGCTGTCGTCCTCTTCCTGTGCGCCGCCGGGGATCGGAACCTCGGAGCCGATAATATAGACAGGATGCACCGCGTCGGGATTCTCCTTTAAAAGCTCCTGATACGCCTTGTCGCACTCGGCATAGAGGATCGCGCCGCGTTCGGCGATCACCTCGTTGGGCAGCATTTCGTCCACGGGATCGTCGCCTAATTTCATCGAAGTGTCGAGGTGTACCTTGGTATATCCCGCCGCCACACAGTCATAGACGAGCTTTTTCGCGTGTTCCATCGCAACTTCGGCAGGCTGATCACACCACGGCAGAGGTCCTAAGTGGTCGCCGCCTAAGATAATCTTACTTTTGTCAAAGTCGATCTGATCCGCGATCTTATAGACATAGTCTCTGAAATCCACAGAGGTCATCGCCATATATCCGCCGAACTGGTTGACCTGGTTAGAGGTAGCCTCGATCAGTACGGTATCGTCAAAACGCTTCGCCTGATCCATGATCGCTTCGATGACGATCTTGTTGGCGGAACAGAACGAAGGCACGCCCGAGTGGATGCCTAAGGTGCGTTTCTCTAAAATATCCAGCAGTTTGTTCTTCATATGATACTTCCTTTCCGATGTTCTTTTTTATTTGAAAAAGTAATTCTTCACTAATTTGGTGAACAGCTCCATATCGTCCTGATAGGTGATTTTGAGGTTAAGGACGTTGGCTCTGACGACCTTCATCTTGATGCCGTGAGCGAGCGCGATCGCGCCTGCGGAGGTCATCTGTTCGAGCTCCTCCTTCGGGGAGTTCATATAGATGTCGTAGATCTTACCAAACGTGAACGCCTCGGGAGACGCACCCGCCACGATGTTGAAGCGGGGCTCGATGTTCGTCAGGATGTGATCGTCGTCCATACGGTACACGGTGTCATAGTTGAACTGCGCGAGCGTTGCGCCGCCATATTCCTTCACGCCTTCGATCACTTCTTCTGTGCCCTTTTCATCCACATAGGGGTGGGTCGCGTCGTGGATCAGCATCACGTCGTCGTCTTCTGCGTATTCCGCCGCGGCTTTAAGTCCGTTTTTGACGGATTCGGAGCGGGTGTCGCCGCCGCAGACAACCTTGTAGAGCTTGCCGGCGCCGATCTCGTTCGCAACCTTTTGAACATAGTCGATCCAGTCTGTGTGAGAGACGATAATGATCCGATCGACACAGGGGAGCTTATTGTAGCCTTCTAAGATATAGGAGAAGATAGGACGGCCTTCGACCTTGACATACTGCTTCGGGATATCCGCGCCGAAGCGGGTACCCGAGCCGCCCATCATAAGAAGTACAGTGTTCATAAATTCCTCCGGAATAAATGATAGTGATTAGTTGTTGGTTGTTAGTTGTTAGTTGTTAGTTGTTGGTTATATTCACTGCTAAGTCAGGAGAAAAAAGTTGTGTGCAGCAGCCGAAACACTAAAAACTGGGAACTTGAAACCGGGAACCAATGTTGGTTGTTGGTTATATTCACTGATAAGTTAAGAGAAAAACAACGCAGCTAAATCCCGACATACACACCAAATTATACTACGATATGCAGAAATTGTCAATTTGAATCGGCTTGCAATCTATACAGATTCCCATTGACATTATGCACTGTTCTGTGATAAAATGAATAAAACAAGAGTTCCCCTGACAGAAAGGAATGTCCTGACTGAAAGGCGATGGAAAAACAGAGGGTATCTGTGTCTTTTTCGCCGTGCATGTCAGCGCGGCTTTTGTTTTGCGAAAATGATTAAGGATGTGACCTATGGACACCAGAGTTGCTGTGATCAGCATTATCGTGGAGGACGACGCCTCCGCGGTAAAAATCAACGAGATGTTATCCTCATTTTCCGATTATGTAATCGGCAGAATGGGGGTACCATATAAGGAGAGGGGCGTTCGGATCATCTGTGTCGCGGTTGACGCGCCGCAGAACGAGATATCCTCCCTCTCGGGAAAGATCGGAAAACTCAGCGGAGTAAGCGTCAAGATCGCATACTCGGCAATTTAATGCATAATTCATAAATTAAAGGAGAAGAATTGTGGCTGTATATAATCCGAAATCGATGCACGCGGATGAATTTATCAATCATCAGGAGATCCTCGACACGTTAGAGTATGCCGAGAAGAATAAAAATAATAAAGAACTCATCAACGAAATACTCGAGAAGGCGCGACCGGTGCCGACAGCGACCGGCTGTTACTGTAATGGCTTGACTCACAGAGAAGCGTCGGTGCTGCTTGCCTGTGACGATCCCGAGGTGACCATGCGGATCTATGAGATCGCCGAAGAGATCAAACTCGCGTTCTACGGCAACCGTATCGTGATCTTCGCGCCCTTGTATCTCTCAAACTACTGCGTCAACGGCTGTGTCTACTGTCCCTATCATCTGAAGAACAAGACCATTCCGCGGAAAAAGCTCACGCAGGAAGAGGTCAAGGCAGAGGTCATCGCTTTGCAGGATATGGGTCACAAGCGTCTGGCGATCGAATCGGGAGAGGATCCCGTACACAACCCGATCGAGTATATCCTCGAATGTATCGACACCATCTACAGCATCAAGCATAAAAACGGCGCGATCCGCCGCGTCAACGTCAACATCGCCGCCACTACCGTTGAGAATTACAAGAAGCTCAAGGACGCGGGGATCGGTACGTACATCTTATTCCAAGAAACCTATCATAAGGAAAGCTATCTCCATCTGCATCCCACCGGTCCCAAGCACGACTATGACTATCACACCGAGGCGATGGACCGCGCGATGGAGGGCGGTATCGACGACGTCGGACTGGGCGTGCTGTTCGGTCTGGAGCTGTATAAGTATGAGTTCGCGGGGTTGATTATGCATGCCGAGCATCTGGAGGCTGTCCACGGCGTCGGTCCGCATACCATCTCGGTGCCGCGTGTCAAGCGCGCCGACGATATCGACCCCGACGATTTTGACGGCGGTATCGACGACGAGACCTTTGAGAAGATCACCGCCTGCATCCGTCTGGCGGTGCCGTATACCGGTATGATCATCTCTACCAGAGAGTCCGAAGAAGTCCGCTCCAAGCTGCTCAGGCTCGGTATCTCTCAGGTATCGGGCGGTTCACGCACTTCTGTCGGCGGCTATGCCGAGAAAGAGCGTCCTCACGACACCGAGCAGTTCGACGTCTCCGACCAGCGTACGTTGGACGAAGTCGTCGCGTGGCTGATGGAGAACGGTCACATCCCGTCGTTCTGTACCGCGTGCTACCGCGAAGGCAGAACCGGCGACCGCTTTATGAGCCTGTGCAAGTCGGGACAGATTTTAAACTGCTGTCATCCGAACGCGCTGATGACGCTTGCGGAGTACCTTGTCGACTACGCAAGTCCCCATACGAAAGAGATCGGCTTCAAGATGATTGAGGACGAGCTGAAGCGTATCCCCAAAGACAAGGTGCGTGCCATTGCCGCGCAGAACATCGAGGATATCAAGAGCTCGAACCGGAGAGATTTCAGGTTCTGAGTTGGAAGGATTCAACCGTAGGGCGGGGGCTTGCTCCCGCCGAAACGCTGATACTTTATCTATCTGAAACGTAAAACAGAAGTTGCTTTATATATACACAATCTTTTCACAGAAAGGTCTCGGCGGGAGCAAGCCCCCGCCCTACCATTCTACGAAATGTTCTGCGGCGGGAGCAAGCCCCCGCCCTACCATTCTACGAAATGTTCTGCGGCAGGAGCAAGCCCCCGCCCTACATTGTTTTTTCTAAGGAGTCATTATGTCACTTCATTCCACCGTATCCGCGAACCGCGTTCATATCGCCTTTTTCGGACGCAGAAACGCGGGCAAGTCCAGCGTCGTCAACGCGGTCACCAACCAGAATCTATCTGTGGTTTCCGAGTATAAAGGCACCACCACCGATCCCGTGAAAAAAGCGATGGAGCTGCTGCCGCTCGGTCCAGTGGTGATCACCGATACCGCGGGCTTTGACGACGAGGGAGAGCTCGGCGCGCTCAGGGTGGAGAAGACCCGCGAGGTGCTGCGGCGTACCGATATCGCGGTACTGGTAGCGGATTCTCAGCTCGGCTTGGGCGAGGCGGAAGAACAGCTGATCAGAGAGTTTTCCGACAGAAAGCTCCCGTATTTGGTAGCGTATAATAAGTGCGATCTGCTCTCTGACAGACCTGCGCTCCCCGAGAACGCTCTATATGTCAGCGCGCTGACAGGGGAGGGGATCGACGATCTCAAAGAGCGTTTGGCTTCTCTTATAAAAGAACGTCCCGATGAGAAAAAGATCGTTGTCGACATCATGGACGGCAGCACCGCTGTGCTGGTGATCCCCGTGGACGAGTCCGCGCCGAAGGGCAGGCTGATCCTGCCCCAGCAGCTGACAATCAGAGAACTGCTCGACCACCATATGACCGCCGTATGCTGTCAGCCGGAGGAGCTGAAAACGCTTCTTTCTCATCTGAAAGAGAAGCCGTCGATCGTGATCACCGATTCACAGGCGTTTGAGAGAGTGTCCGCGGATACGCCGGAGGATATTCCTCTGACCTCGTTTTCGATTCTTTTCGCGCGCTATAAAGGCAGTCTGAATACGCTGGTACAGGGCGCAAAAGCCATCGGCACACTCCAAGACGGCGACAAAGTCTTGATCGCCGAGGGCTGTACCCACCACCGCCAGTGCAACGATATCGGCGCGGTCAAAATGCCCCGCTGGATCGAAGAATTCACCGGAAAAAAGCCGGAATACGAATTCTCTTCCGGCGCGGGTTATCCAGATGATCTGTCAAAGTACAAGCTGATCGTCCACTGCGGCGGCTGTATGCTCAACGAAAAAGAGATGCAGTACCGTATGAAAGCGGCAAAGGATGCGGGCGTTCCCGTCGTCAACTACGGTATGGCGATCGCCCACATGCACGGCATACTGAAAAGAGCCTTAAAGCCGTTTGAAAGTCATATCAACTGACATAACAAAAATCCCTGACTTCTCGGTCAGGGATTTTTCCGTACAGTAAGCGTTTCTGTTTTTTCAGACGATAGCGCAGTCTGAGTGGTGTTCCTTTTTTATTATTTCTCTTGCAGGAGTTTGTTGAGCTCCTCCATGAAGGTGTTGATATCTTTAAACTGGCGGTAGACGGACGCGAAACGTACATACGCGACCTCGTCGACACTCTTGAGCTGTTCCATCGACAGCTCGCCGATCTTCATCGAGGTGACTTCTCTGTCCAAAGAGGACTGCAGCTGACCTTCGATGTTGTCGACCATTTTCTCGATCTGCTCGATAGAAACCGGTCTTTTTTCACACGCTCTGAGGATGCCCGCCGTGAGCTTGTTGCGGTCGAAGACCTCTCTGGACTTGTCGCGCTTGACAACGATGATCGGGACCGTCTCGATAACTTCGTGGGTCGTGAAACGCTTGGAGCATTTCAGACATTCTCTTCTTCTTCTGATTCTCTCTCCCTCGTCGGCAGGACGCGAGTCGATAACCTTGCTTTCCTCATATCCGCAGTAAGGACATTTCATTTGCTTTCACCCCATTTTAAAAATACATTAATACAGCATAAAAATACATTAGCAATTATATTTCTATAATGAAATTATAAAATCAGCCAAATGATTATGCAAGTTAAGATTTTGTAATAAACGATTACATAATAGTTAATAGTGCAGAGTGCAGAGTGCAGAGTTGTGGGCGGGCTCTGCCCGCACCTGATTGGTATGGTGAAGGGTGAACGGTTTCGGGCGGACGCTGTCCGCACCTGATTGGTAGGGCGTTGCATAAAGACGTAGGGAACGATGCCCACATCGTTTTGAGCTAAGGACTGTTTTATTATGAAATATGAAAAATGAAATATGAAATGTGAAGGGTGAACGGTGAACGGTGAACGGTTTCGGGCGGACGCAGTCCGCACCCGATTGGTAGGGCGTTGCATAAAGACGTAGGGAACGATGCCCACATCGTGCCGTATGTAGGGCGGGGGCTTGCTCCCGCCGAAACGTTGATATTATATCAACGTTTCTGTTGTGCGGAACGGTCAAGACCCTTTCCTACGGTGCTATACCCACGCTCTGCGTGCGTCAACCGAAACACCCGCAAAACAAAACCTCCCGTTTTCGGGAGGCTGTCGGATGTAGGTGTTGACCGCTTACTGCATAAACTTTTTTGCCTGCGCTGTCGCGAGGGCGTCACAGCGTTCGTTTTCGGGATGACCCGCGTGGCCTTTCACCCAGTTGGGGTGAACGTCGTGGATCTCACACAGTTTCAAAAGCTCGTCCCACAGCTCGGGGTTGAGCGCTTTTTCTTTTTTGTTGCGCATCCAGCCGTTTTCACGCCAGCGCTTCGCCCAGCCCTGTAATAGGGCGTTGACGACATACTGCGAGTCGGAGAAGAGCTCCACTTCACACGGCTCCTTGAGCAGCTTCAAAGCTTCGATCACCGAGATCAGCTCCATACGGTTGTTGGTGGTATTCGCCTCGCCTCCCGATATTTCTTTTTCTCTGCCGTTATATCTGAGGACGGCGCCCCAGCCTCCGGGACCGGGATTTCCTGAGCAGGCTCCGTCGGTAAAAATTTCCACTTTCTTCAAGAGAAACACTCCTATAGATTAATTAGGATCATTATACCATATTGGCAGGGATTTGCAACCGTATATATTGCCTTTCAAAGGGAAATAATGAAGAAGAATAGGCATTTTCTACCAAAAAATCCGCTCCGGATTGGTAAAATTTGCAACTGTTTGTGGCGGTTTGACTTGACCTTCTAAGGAGTTTCCGCTATAATGTACTGTGTATAATCAGGATAATAGGCTTAATCTGCCTGTTTATATCATTTCAATGTATTTTCATCCGTTCCTGAGCGGAAAGTGGGCGGATTACATAAAATACGGCAGTAAGCGGACGTCAGAAGATCGTTTTCCGCTTGCCGACTAAAAAACAGGAGGAAAATTTTTGGCTAACGAAAAGAAAAAGTCAACAGGACGCGCAAGAACACAGAAGACAGAAAAGCGCGCCGATGATAAGAAAATTATCAAAAAGAATACAGTGACCGCAAAGAAGTTCCACAGAAAGAGTACGGTAAAAAAACCGCCGAAAAAGGAACCCAAGCCCGCGGTCAGGATCGCGTTCTTAGGCGGTCTCAACGAGATAGGAAAGAACCTCACCGTGTTCGAGTGCCTGGACGATATGATCATCCTCGACTGCGGTATGGCGTTTCCCGACGGCGATATGCTGGGCGTGGATATGGTCATCCCCGACTATACCTATCTGGAACAGAACAAAGAGAAGATCAGGGGCGTTGTGATCACCCACGGACACGAGGACCATATCGGCGGTCTGCCCTATCTGCTCTCCAAGATGAAAGTACCGATCTACGGCACGCCGCTGACAGTCGGTTTGATCGCGAACAAATTAAAGGAGCACAGCCACATTGACGCGGCGGATCTTCAAAGCCGCAACGCGGGCGATCATATCAAGCTCGGCTGTTTTGACGTTGAGCTGATCCATGTTAACCACTCGATTCCCGATTCGGTAGGCGTGGCGATCCATTCTCCCGCGGGAACCATCGTCCATACCGGCGACTTCAAGATCGACTATACCCCGATGTCGGGCGGTATGATCGACCTCTCCCGCTTCGCTCAGCTGGGCGATGAGGGCGTGCTGGCGCTTTTGGCGGATTCCACCAACGCCGGACGGCAGGGCTACACCCCGACGGAACAAAAGGTGGCGGATTCCTTTGACACGTTGTTCAGAAGAGCGCGTCACAGCCGTATCATCATCGCAACCTTCGCTTCCAATATTTCGAGAATCCAGCAGATCATCAACTGCGCCGAGAAGAACGGCAGAAAGGTTGCGTTCTCCGGCAGAAGTATGATCAATTATATGAATGTCGCCAAGGAGCTCGGTTATCTCGAGGTCAACGACAGCACCATTATTGATATCGACAGATTAAAGGACTATCCGCCCGAGAAGATCGTGCTTGCCACGACCGGTTCTCAGGGAGAACCGATGTCGGCGCTCTCCCGTATGGCGTATTCCGACCATCGCAAGGTAGAGGTGGGAGCAGGGGATTTCATCATTATTTCCGCGAACCCGATCCCCGGCAACGAGCGCACCGTCGGCAACGTCGTGGATGAACTGCTTAAAAGAGGCTGCGAGGTCGTCTATGAGTCGATGTACGAGGTTCACGTTTCCGGTCACGCCTGTACGGAAGAGCTCAAGCTCATCCACAGTCTGGTCAAGCCGAAATACTTCATTCCCGTTCACGGCGAGCAGAAGCATTTAAGAAAGCATATGAGCATCGCTCAGTCTCTCGGAATGGATAGAAAGAACATCTATGTGGGCGATATCGGCAAGGTAGTGGAAATCTCCGAAGAGGGTATGAAAGAAGCGGAGACCGTTACGGCGGGTAAAGTGTTCGTTGACGGCTTAGGCGTCGGCGACGTCGGATCTATCGTACTCCGCGACAGAAAGCATCTCGGACAGGACGGTCTGATCATCATTGTCGCTTCTCTGGATGTCTACGACGGTCATGTGATCTCGGGTCCCGATATCGTCTCCCGCGGCTTTGTCTATGTCAGGGAGTCGGGAGACCTGATGGATGAGATCAAGGAGCTGTCGCTGGAGATCCTTGACACCTGCTCGAGAAAGAACATCCACGAGTGGGGCGTCATCAAGAACAAGCTAAAGGACGACGTCGCTAAGCTGATCAACAAAGAGACGGGACGTTCTCCGATGATCCTGCCGATCTTGATGGAAGTGTAACGCAGTCAGTAATAATGTCATTGTGAGGCTCCCTCGGGAGCCGTGACAATCCCCCTGTCATTACTAACGGTAGTGATAGGAAGGGGATTGCCGCGTCGGGCTGTGCCCTCCTCGCAATGACGATTGATAAAAAAGGGTTTCAGATTTATGAGAAAACACGTTTGGACAGCGATGCCTGTCTATCTGATATTCGTTGTGCTGATGCTGGCGATGTCGATAGGCACCTATCATTACAACAAAATACTCTCGTTTATCGAAATAGGCGTTTCGATCATTGCATTTACGGTGGTGCTGCTTTTTACCGTCAATTTCAAAAAATATGTGAAAAGCGTCGTTACCGAAGCGCTGGACGCCAGCTTTGACGTCAATGAGAAGTCGATCGAACAGCTCAGACTGCCCGTAGCGGTGGTAGGCGAGTACGGAGAGATCCTGTTCTGCAACACCCGTTTCAGAAAGACCTTTTCTACCGACTCCGAGCCGGAGAACGATAAGATTTTTCCCTATATCTCCGACAATGATCTGTCTTACGTCGCGCGGATCGATTCGCTCGAGACAGAGTATAAGGACAGAAAGTTCACTGTTTATTCCAGAAGAGTCGGCTCCGGACTGATGCTTCTCTATGTCGACAACACCTTCTATAAGAATATCGCCAAAGAGTATAACAAAACCAAAAAGTCGGTGGCGATGATCGTATTCGATAACCCCGAGGATTTCTCCTCCGACGCGGATCCCGAGGGCGAGACTTCAAGGATCACTGCCGAGAGGTATCTTTATCGCTGGGCGGAGAAGCATAATACGCTGCTGAGAAAGCTTTCCGACGGAAAGTTCATCGCGATTTTTGACGACGAGATTTTGCAAAAACAGATCGAGAAGAGATTCAAGATACTCGACCGTATCCGTACCGTTACCGTTGCGTCGCGTCCCGTGACCGTCTCGATCGGTATCGGCAGAGACTGCGCGACACTGACGGAGTCCTCCAAAGAGGCGAAGCGCGCGCTCGATATGGCGCAGGGCAGAGGCGGCGACCAGGTCGCGGTGCTCTCCAAGGGCGAGTACAAGTTCTTCGGCGGCGTTTCCAAGAGTGTTGAAAAGACCACAAAGGTGCGCGTACGCGTGATTTCCGAGAGCATCAGAGAGGCGATCGAAAAAGCGGATAAGGTGCTGATTATGGGGCATCGGTTCTCCGATCTTGACTGTATCGGTTCCGCGGCGGGCGTGTATGCCGTTGTGACCAAGAAGTTCAAAAAGTCCGCGTATATCGTGACCGATGTGGAGCGTTCCATGGCGAAGCCGATGATCGAAACGCTCGCCAACGATAACTATAATGTGTTTCTGTCATCGGACAGGGCGTTTTCGCACACGGGTGAAAAAACCCTTTGTTTTATTGTGGATACCCATTCTCCCGACTTTGTCGAGAGCGAGAAGATATATAAGAATTGCGGCAACGTGATCATTATCGACCACCACCGCAAGATGGTCAATTTCATTGACAAGGCGTCGGTGTTCTTCCACGAGCCGTCCGCTTCTTCCTGCTCGGAGCTGGTGACCGAGCTGGTGGAATATCTGGGAGACGACGTGATCTCCCGCTTAGAGGCGGAGGCGCTTTTGGCGGGTATTATGCTTGACACCAAGAATTTCGTCGTCAACGTCGGCTCGCGTACCTTTGAGGCGGCGGCGTATCTCAGGAAGAAGGGCGCCGATACCGTAGCGGTCAGAGACGTTTTCGCGAATTCTCTCGAGAATTACCGCGACAAGAGCCGCTTGGTTGCGTCCGCGCAGATCTATCACCACTGCGCGATCGCCGTGCAGGAGGAGCCGATCCCGAATTCCAGAATCGTCTGCGCGCAGGCTGCCGATGATCTGCTGACGATACAGGACAGCTACGCGTCCTTTGTCATCTCTACGCTGGATCTACATACGGTCAACATCTCCGCGCGTTCGTTCGGCAAGATCAACGTCCAGTTGATTATGGAGCGCTTGGGCGGCGGCGGTCATCAGACGATGGCGGCAACGCAGCTGGTCGGCGTATCCTTAAGCGAAGCGAAGGAACAGCTGATCGAAGTGATCCGCGAATTTACAGAATAACTTTCAATATATCCCCTTGTGAAAGGGATTCCAATAAAGGGAGGAACCAATATGAAGGTTGTACTTTTACAGGACGTCAAGTCCTTAGGAAAGAAGGGCGAGCTGGTCACCGTTTCGGACGGCTACGCGAGAAACTTTCTTTTCCCGAAGAATCTGGCGAAAGAAGCGAACGCGCAGGCGCTCAGCGAGCTGAAAAACGCCGAGCAGTCTAAGAAGTTTAAGCGTGATACCGAGATCGCCGCCGCGACCAAGGCGAAAGAAATCCTCGAGGGCGAGAAGTTTGTGATGCCCGCGAAGGCAGGCGGCAACGGCAGGCTTTTCGGCTCGATCACCGCGAAGGAGCTTTCCGCCGAGATCAAGAAGCAGAAAGGCATCGATATCGACAAGCGCAAGATCGTGCTCAAAGGCGATATCAAGAACGTCGGCGAATACGAAGCCGAACTAAAGCTCTATCAGGGAATCACCGCGAAGGTCAATATCGAAGTAGTAGCGAAATAATTCATAATGCATTATGACAGTGTTTAAGAAAAGAAAATGATAGAATACGGGTGAGGGCAGAGCCCTCCCACATTTCTTCGTTCTTAGTTCTTATTTCTTAGTTAAAAGGATATTACTATGCCTGAAATCAATTCTACATATGACGGTATGCGTATGCCGTACTCTCCCGAGGCGGAGCAGGCGGTACTGGGCGCGATACTGATGGAGCCGGAGGTTCTCGCGACAGTTGCGGAAATTCTCCCGAACTCCGACTATTTCTATATCCAAAATCATAAGCTCATCTACTCCGCGATGCTCTCGATGTTTACCGCGGGCAAGGCAGTCGATCTGGTAACGATTCTCGAAACGCTGAAGAAGCAAAGCTCTTTTGACGAGGCGACCGGCAAGACCTATCTGATGCAGCTGGCGCAGAGCTGCCCTTCGATCTCTAATGTAGAGATCTACGCCACACTGGTGCGGGACAAAAGCGAGGTGCGCGCGCTGATGGGCGCGGCGCGATCGATCATCGAGGACGCTTCCGACGGCGAACAGGAGCCCCAGCTGCTGATCGACTCCGCGGAGCAGAAGATCTACGATATCCGACGCGGCAAGAATATCCGCGGCTTAGAGCGACTTTCCGACGTGCTTGTCCAGACGATGGAGAGGCTCGATCTGCTCTCCCGCCACGACGATACGATTATGCCTGTCTCCACCGGTATATCCGATCTCGACAGAGTCATCACGGGACTCAACCGTTCTGACCTGATCCTGCTGGCGGCGCGTCCCGGTATGGGCAAGACCTCTTTTGCGCTGAATATTGCGAAGAACGTCGCCTGCGGCGCGAAAAAGACCGTAGCGGTATTCTCTCTGGAAATGACCAAGGAACAGCTCGCTTCCCGTCTGCTGTCCTCCGAGGCGCTGGTATCGGGTACTACCATCCGTACCGGCAAGCTCTCTAAGGAAGAATGGCAGCGTATCTGGCAGGCGACCGATATTTTGGGAAAAGCCGATCTGTATCTCGACGATACGCCCGGCATTACCGTGCCGGAGATCAAGGCGAAGCTCAGGCGGCTGAAGAACATTGATCTTGTCGTCATCGACTATCTCCAGCTGATGTCCTCCGGCAGACGTTCCGACAACCGTGTGCAGGAGATTTCGGAGATCACGAGAAACCTTAAGGTGCTGGCGAAGGAGCTCAACGTTCCCGTGATCTGTCTGTCCCAGCTCTCCCGCGCGTCCGAGCAGCGCTCCGACCACCGTCCCAAGCTCTCCGACCTGCGTGACTCGGGTTCGATCGAACAGGACGCAGATATCGTGCTGTTCCTCTATCGCGAGGGCTACTACGACCGCGAGGAGGAGAACGCGAACGCCGCGATCGACCAGAACTCCGGTGAGTGTATCGTTGCGAAGAACCGTCACGGTGAGATGAACACCGTCAAGCTCCACTGGCAGGGTGAGTTTATGCGATTTACCGGCGTGGAGAGAAACCGTGAGGGATAAGTTCCTCGGCTTTATCGCCGAGCATCAACTGATCGAGAAAGGTGACAGCGTCATTGTCGCCCTGTCCGGCGGCGCGGATTCTGTTACCCTGCTGCATCTTTTTATTTCGATAAAAGAATTATATGATTTGAAACTATACGCGGCGCACATCAATCATCAGATCCGCGGCGAAGAGGCGCAGCGCGACGTTGACTTTGTCAGAGAACTGTGCAAAGAATGGGATGTTCCTCTGTTTTATGAGCAGGCGAATGTTCCCGAAATCGCCAAACTCTACGGTGAGAGCGTAGAGCTTTGCGGAAGACGGCTACGCTACGCGTTTTTTGACAGGCTTTGTAACGATCACGGCGCAAAGGTCGCTACCGCCCATACGCTCAGCGATAACACCGAGACCGTGCTGATGAATCTCGTCCGCGGGGCGGGCGTTGCGGGGCTGAAAGGGATACCCGTTCGCCGCGGGAGCTTTATCCGTCCTCTGCTGTGCTTTGAGAGAGCCGAGATCGAGCGTTACTGCGAGGAAAACGGTCTGCGCTATGTGACCGACTCGACCAATCTTGAGACCGTTTACACCCGCAACAAGATCAGGCTGGAAGCGCTGCCCGCGCTCCGAGAGCTCAATCCCTCTTTGGATGCGAGCGTGGAGAGGACCGCGCGCCTGATGCGGGACGTTGACGAATATCTGAATAAAATTTCTTTAAAAGAATTAAAGAATTGTAAGACTACCTACGGCTACAGCTGTGAGAAGCTGCTCGCTCTGGACAAAGCGGTGCTGTCCTACGCGCTGAAAAACATCCTCGAAGAGGAGGACGCGCCGTATGAGTTTCGCCATATCGAGCTGCTGACAGAAGCGCTCCAAAGCGGCGGTTCGGTAGATCTGGGCAGAGGCTGTCGCGCGGTGTGTGCGCAGGGGATCCTTCGCATCGTTGAAGATGATCCTCAGCCGGATGATTTCTGCGTTCCCTTTCCCGGAGAGTACGCGATACCGGAAGATACTGCCGTTGTGACCGAGCCGCTGAAAACAGCAAATGGAAATCTTTACAAAAAGTTTACGCAACGGGCGATCCGATGTGATATCATTACGGAGAACACCGTGATTCGCCATCGCCGCGCGGGAGACACCTTTACCGATCCCCGCCGCGGCGTCACCAAAACAGTGAAAAAGCTCTTTAACGAGCTGAAGATCCCCAGAGAACGCAGAGACAGTATTCTGCTGGTTGCCGACGGCAGCCGCGTGCTGTACATCGGCGAGGGCATCGGCCCTTCCAAAGAGGCGCTGGTTGACCCCGAGAGGGATCGGAAAATATATACGGTTTACCGGTTTTGAGGGAGACGGTTATGCATAAGGATTTGAAAGAGATTTTGATTACCGAAGAAGAAATCAAGGAAGCGGCAAAGCGTCTTGCCGCTCAGATCGACCGCGACTATGAGGGCAGCGAGATCCTCTTTGTCGGGCTGCTCAAGGGTTCTGTCCAGATTATGGCGGATCTGCTGAAAAACGTTCAGACAAAATGCAAGGTTGACTTTATGTGCGTGTCCTCCTACGGCAGCGGCACCACGAGCACCGGCAGAGTCAATATCATCAAGGATCTTTCCGAGCCGATCGACGGAATGAACGTCGTTATCGTCGAGGATATCATCGACTCCGGCAATACGCTGAGCTTTATCGAGAAGTACTTTGCCGCGAAGAACGCGAAGTCCGTGCGGATCTGTACCCTGCTCAACAAGCCCTCCCGCAGAGAGGTGGAGATCAACGTAGATTATGTCGGCTTTGACGTTCCCGATGAATTTGTGGTCGGCTACGGCCTTGACTATCGGGAATACTACCGCAACCTGCCCTATATCGGCGTCCTCAAGCCGGAAATATACTCATAAAGAGTGAAGAGGTAAGAAGTAAGAGTGAAGAGTTGAGGGCGGACGCTGTCCGAACCTGATTATGAAATATGATATATGATATATGAAATGTGATGGGCGGGCTCCGCCCGACACCCGAATTTAAAGAATCTTCCAATTGTTTGAGCGAAGCGAGTGACCTTCACTGTTCATTTTTCATTTATCATTTTTCATTGATATACGGCAATACTACTGTAAGGAGTGAATAGTATTGGAGAACAAAAATAACAATAACAACAACGGGATCAAGATAAGAAATCTTCTTATCTATCTCGGTATTCCCATTATTGTGATCCTGATTATGACGTTTGTGTTTTCACAGACGCCGAAGGAGGAGACGACTTATTCCGAGATCGTGAGTCATTTCCATAATCTGGAAGTCGAGAAGTTCACGGTTGAGAAGAGCTCTACCTCCTTTGCGGGAAAGATAGAGATGACCCTCAACGATGACGGCAATACCGTTATCAAAGAGAAGATCATGGACTGGGATACCTTCTGGAACGATATCAAAGACGATATCGAAGCGTATAACAAGAAGCATCCCAACGATCCGATGGAATATGATCTGAAGTCGAAGTCCGATAACAGTTTCCTTCTGGAGCTGGTGCCTACTCTGATCCTCTTTGTTGCGCTGATCGCATTCTGGTTCTTTATGATGAGGAGAATGGGCGGCTCCGGCGGCATCGGCAGAGAGATCAACTTCGGCAAGGCAAAGTTCAAGTCCAACCCCGACGAGAAGAAGAAAACCACCTTTGACGACGTTGCGGGCGCGGACGAAGAGAAGGAAGAGCTTGAAGAGATCGTCGAATTTTTGAAGAATCCCGAAAAGTATAATACTCTCGGCGCGCGGATCCCCAAGGGCGTACTGCTCGTCGGCCCTCCCGGAACCGGTAAGACTCTGCTCGCCAAGGCGGTAGCGGGAGAAGCGGGCGTACCGTTCTTCTCTATCTCCGGCTCCGATTTTGTCGAAATGTTCGTCGGCGTAGGCGCGTCGCGTGTCAGAGACCTTTTTGACACTGCGAAGAAGAACTCCCCCTGTATTGTCTTTATTGATGAGATCGACGCTGTCGGACGCCAGAGAGGCACCGGCCTCGGCGGCGGTCACGATGAGCGTGAACAGACCTTAAACCAGCTGCTGGTCGAGATGGACGGCTTCGGTGCGAACGAAGGCGTTATCATGATCGCGGCGACCAACCGTCCCGACATCCTCGATCCCGCGCTGCTCAGACCCGGCCGTTTTGACCGTCAGGTTATGGTCGGTTATCCCGATATCAACGGCAGAGAAGCGATCCTCAAGGTCCATTCCCGTGAGAAGCCGCTTTCTCCCGATGTGAAATTAAAGACCGTCGCGAAAGAGACCGCCGGCTTTACCGGCGCGGATCTCGCGAATCTCCTCAACGAAGCTGCGCTTCTTGCCGCGAGAAAGGACAAGAAGGCGATCACACAGGAAGAGATCGAAGAAGCCGCGATCAAGGTCGTGGTCGGCACCGAGAAGAAGTCTAAGGTGATGAGCGAGAAGGAGAAGAAGCTCACCGCTTATCACGAGGCGGGTCACGCGATCTGCTTCTACGCCTGCGAGACGCAGGATCCCGTCCATCAGATCTCGATCATCCCGCGCGGTATGGCGGGCGGCTATACGATGCCGCTGCCTACCGAGGACAAGTCCTATCGCTCCAAGGCGGAAATGCTCGAGGAGATCGTGGTAGACCTCGGCGGCAGAGTCGCCGAAGCGCTGGTGCTGGGTGATATTTCCACAGGAGCATCCAACGATATCGAAAAGGCTACCAAGACTGCGACCAATATGGTCGTCAAGTTCGGTATGTCCGATGTGATTGGTCCGATCAACTATACCTCCGGTTCTAACGAGGTATTTATCGGCAGAGATATGGGTCAGGTCAAGAACTATTCCGATGAGACCGCTGCCAAGATCGACGCCGAAATCCACAAAATCATCGCCGGCGCCTATCAAAAGACAGAGAGTATCCTGAACGCTCATATGAGTAAGCTTCACGAGACCGCGGCATATCTGATCAAGCACGAGAAGATGTCCGGCGAAGTCTTCCAAAAGGTGATGGAAGGCACCTACGTCGAGCCTGTTGAAGAAGAGGACGAAGACGAAGAATAAACAGCAAAAAGGGATTGTCATTGCGAGCCCTTTAGGGCGTGGCAATCCCCTTGTCATTAATAACGGTTTATTTATAGATTATCTATGAGAACAGCAGGAAGGGGAAGGGGATTCCTACGTCGGGCGCTGCCCTCCTCTGAATGACTGTCAGAAGGGTTTTTATGCAGGATAAAATCATCATTCGCGGCGCGAGAAAGCACAACTTGAAACATATTGATCTCGAACTCCCCAGAGACCGTCTGATCGTTCTGACGGGGCTCTCCGGCTCGGGTAAGTCCTCGCTTGCCTTCGACACCATCTATGCCGAAGGTCAGCGCCGCTATGTCGAGAGCCTTTCCTCCTATGCGAGGATGTTTCTCGGACAGATGAGAAAGCCCGAGGTGGACTCGATCGACGGACTGTCTCCGGCAATCTCGATCGACCAGAAGACGACCTCCAAGAACCCGCGTTCCACCGTCGGCACCGTGACGGAGATCTACGACTACTTCCGTCTGCTTTACGCGCGGATCGGTATCCCGCACTGCCCCGTCTGCGGCAGAGAGATCTCTCAGCAGACGGTCGATCAGATCTGCGATTCCGTTCTTTCGATGGACGAGGGGACGAAGATGTTGGTGCTGGCTCCCGTGATCAGAGGGAAGAAGGGCGAGCACAAGCCCGTCTTTGATTCCGCGCGCAAGTCGGGCTTTGCCAGAGTGCGCGTCGACGGGATCCTCTATGATCTGACGGAAGAAATAATTCTTGAAAAGAATAAAAAACACAATATCGAAGTGGTTGTCGACCGTCTGGTGATCAAGGATTCGATCCGTTCCCGCCTGTCGGATTCGATCGAGACCGCTTCAAAGCTCAGCGACGGTCTGATCCTGATCTCAGTGATCAACGGGGAAGAGATCCTGTATTCTCAGAACTACGCCTGTCCCGACCACGGCGTCAGCGTCACGGAGCTTTCTCCGAGGATGTTCTCGTTCAACAATCCTTTCGGTGCGTGTCCGAAATGCACGGGTTTGGGAATATTCCTGAGAGTTGATCCTCAGCTGATCATCCCCGATCCCGAAAAGACGATCGCACAGGGCGGCATCAAAGCCTCCGGTTGGGCGTTGGAGGGCAACACCATCGCTCAGATGTATCTGGAGGGTATTGCGGAGAAATACGACTTTTCCTTCCACAAGCCGATCAAGGATCTGCCCAAAGAAGCGGTAAACGCGATCCTCTACGGCACCAACGGTGAGAAGCTCCACCTGATCCGTAACTCTGTTTATAAGCAGGGCGAATTCTATAAGGAATTCGAGGGCGTTATTCCGAACCTTGAACGCCGCTTCAAGGAGACCTCCTCCGCGTGGATCCGCGACGAGATCCAGAGCTATATGACTGAGATCCCCTGCGACGAGTGCGGCGGCAAGCGGCTTTCCGCCGTGTCCTTAGGCGTGACGGTCGGCGGGATGAACATCGCCGATCTCTGCGATATGTCCGTCGTCAGGATACTGGACTTTATAGATGATATTCAGCTCAGTGAGCGTGAGAAGCTGATCGCCGGCGAGGTACTGAAAGAGATCGTCTCCCGCCTGAACTTCCTCAAGAGCGTCGGGCTGGGGTACCTGACTTTGTCCCGCGCCGCGGCGACTCTCTCCGGAGGAGAAGCCCAGCGGATCCGTCTCGCGACCCAGATCGGATCCTCCCTGATGGGCGTGCTGTACATCCTCGACGAACCTTCCATCGGACTCCACCAGCGGGATAACGACAAGCTGCTTGATACGCTGAAACGTCTCAGAGATATCGGCAACACCGTGATCGTTGTCGAGCACGACGAGGATACGATGCGCGCGGCGGACTTTATCGTGGATATCGGTCCCGGCGCGGGCGTACACGGCGGCGAGATCGTCGCTACCGGTACGGTTAATGACATTATCGCCTGTGAGGGTTCTATCACCGGTCAGTATCTATCGGGAAAGCGTTCGATCCCGCTCCCCGAAAAGCGCAGAAAGGGCAACGGCAAGAAGCTCACGATCAAGGGAGCCGCCCAGAATAATCTGAAAAATATCGATGTTAATATTCCTCTAGGGAAATTTGTTTGTGTCACCGGTGTGTCCGGTTCGGGAAAATCCTCTCTGATCAACGAGGTGCTGTATAAGCACTTGGCGAAGGAGCTCAACCGTGCCAAGACCACGCCCGGCAGGTTCAAGGATATCAAGGGGCTGGAAAACCTTGATAAGGTGATCAACATTGACCAGAGCCCGATCGGCAAGACGCCGCGCAGTAATCCGGCGACCTATACCGGTGTGTTTACCGATATTCGCGAGCTGTACGCCTCTACCACGGAGTCAAAGATGAGGGGGTTTAATTCCTCGCGCTATTCCTTCAACGTCAGAGGCGGCCGCTGTGAGGCGTGCCAGGGCGACGGCATCATCAAGATCGAGATGCATTTTCTCCCCGATATTTACGTTCCCTGCGAGGTCTGTAAGGGACAGCGCTACAACCGCGAGACCTTAGAGGTTCGCTATAAGGGCAAGAACATCCACGATGTGTTGGAGATGACGGTAGAAGAGGGATTGGAGTTCTTCAAGAACATTCCGAAGATCCAAAGAAAGCTGCAAACGCTCTTTGACGTCGGCTTGGGTTATATCAAGATCGGTCAGCCCGCTACCACCCTTTCGGGCGGCGAGGCGCAGCGTGTGAAGCTCTCGACGGAGCTTAGTAAGCGTCCGACCGGCAGGACGATCTATATTCTCGACGAGCCGACCACCGGTCTGCATATCGCCGACGTTCACAAGCTCGTCGACGTCCTACAGAAGCTGGTGGACGCGGGCAACACCGTGATCGTGATCGAGCACAATCTCGAACTGATCAAAACCGCCGACCATATCATCGATCTCGGTCCCGAGGGCGGCGACGAAGGCGGCACCGTGATCGCTCAGGGTACTCCCGAGGAAGTGGCTGAAAACCCCGCTTCATTTACGGGACAGTATCTGCGTCCTTTATTAAATTAGGAATTAGAAATGAGGAATTGGATTGTTTTCCGATTCCTTTTTCTTTTGTTAAAATTCTGTAATTTTCTTCTGTGTATTTATAGGCGACAAAATGTGTGGTAAATTTATTTATGTTTTTATAAAGCTTGAAAATATACGGGAGGAAGAATATGAAAATCGGTTTTGACAATCAGAAATATCTGGAAATGCAGTCACAGCATATCCGCGACCGCATTTCTCAGTTCGGCGGCAAGCTCTATCTGGAATTCGGCGGCAAGCTTTTTGACGATTATCACGCCTCCCGTGTGCTGCCGGGCTTCAAGCCCGACTCCAAGCTTCAGATGCTGATGCAATTAAAGGACGAGGCGGAGATCGTCATCGTCATCAACGCGGACGATATCGAGAAGAACAAGGTCAGAGGCGATCTCGGCATCACCTATGACCTCGATGTCCTCCGTCTGATCGACGTATTCTCCGGCAGAGGACTGTATGTCGGATCTGTTGTGCTGACCCGATTCAGCGAACAGCCCGCGGCGCTCGCTTTTCAGAAGAAGCTGGAAGAGGGCGGCATCCGCGTCTATCACCATTTTTCTATCCCCAACTATCCGCAGGACGTCGATCTGATTGTCTCCGATGACGGCTTCGGCAAGAACGACTATGTCGAGACCTCCCGCAAGCTCGTTGTCATCACCGCTCCCGGTCCCGGCTCGGGCAAGATGGCGGTATGCCTCTCTCAGCTGTATCACGAGCATAAGAGAAATATCGAAGCGGGTTATGCGAAGTTCGAGACCTTCCCGATCTGGAACCTGCCCTTAAAGCATCCTGTCAACGTCGCGTATGAGGCGGCTACCGCCGACTTAAACGACGTCAATATGATCGATCCCTTCCATCTCGAGGCGTATGGCGTTACGACCGTCAACTACAACCGCGACATTGAGGTTTTCCCTGTGCTCAACACGGTATTCGAGACGATTCTCGGCGAGTCCCCTTATAAGTCTCCTACCGATATGGGCGTTAATATGGCGGGCAACTGTATCGTTGACGACGAGGCGGTCTGCGCCGCGGCAAATCAGGAGATCATCCGCCGCTACTATGATGCGATGTGCAACTTCAAGAAGGGTAATTCTTCCGAGGAAGAAGTCTATAAGATCGGTCTGTTGATGAAGCAGTCGAAGCTGTCCGCTGACGACCGCGCGGTGATCGCGCCCGCGTTAAAGAGAGCGGAAGAGACCGGCGAGCCCGCCGCGGCGATCGAGCTGTCCGACGGTACGATCATCACCGGCAAAACCTCCGATCTGCTCGGCGCGTGTTCGGCGATGCTCTTAAACGCCCTGAAATGCCTCGGTGATATTCCGAAAAAGGTCGATCTGATCGATCCGGCGGTCATCGAGCCGATCCAGCGATTAAAGGTGGAGAGCTTCGGTTCCGCCAATCCCAGACTGCACACCGACGAGGTGCTGATCGCGCTGTCGATTTCCGCGGTCACCAACCCCACCGCAAGGCTCGCGATGCAGCAGCTCGAAAAGCTCAAGGACTGTGAGGCGCACGTGACGGTCATCCTCTCTCAGACCGATGCTCTGACGCTTAAGAAGCTCGGCGTCAAGCTCACCACCGAGCCCCAGTACCAGAGCAACAAGTTCTATCAGAAGGCATAAAGTAAACCGCCGGATAATCCGGCGGTTTTTATCGTATATCTTGTATGTCCGTTGTACTTGTGTTATAATAAGCTTACTTTGAAAAATCATTTTCGGGAGGACAGAACGATGAAAAGGTTTTTATGTGTGTTATGCAGTTTGATGATCCTGTTTGGGGTCATTTTCGCGGCGATCCCCGCGTCCGCGGAGGAGCTCTCTCCCTCGGGATCGTCAAGCAAGATCTACTTTGACACAGCAAATACCGGGTGGAGAGATTATCAGCGTATCTGCTGTTATCTGTATGACTATAATGACGGCGAGATCATCGTATGGGGATCTAAAAAGGGTTACTGCACCGATGAGGGAGACGGTATCTGGTCTTTAGACTTGGATGAGAAAGGGATCTCTCTTTATGAGGGAGGCTCCTACTCTGTGATTTTCTCTGCCGATTGGTCAAACGGTCAGACTTATCCTCTTTTGCTGGACTCAACGTGCTATGGCGATACCGCGTATTTTACCGGTAACATGATTGAGAACCCTGCAGACTCTACCAAAATCTGCTGTGAAGTAAAATGGAAGAACGCCGATCCTTCCCGATACGGTCCTGTTTTGCTGGTCACTTCTATCGGTAATGTCGCCGGCTCCGTATGCGCGCCCAGCACTTCGCCCTATATGATGTATATAGATTTTTTAAAGAACTACCTGCCCAACGCGCGGATGTATTCCGGCAAGGATGACCAGACACTGCTTGACGATACCGCGAGCGCTCTCGGGCTGAGCGCCTATGATGTGGAGAAAGCGATCGCCGAAGCAGGGGTATCGACACAGTGGGACAGAAATAAATCCGCTCTTCCCGATGACGGAACAGTCGATGACCCCGGCTTCGGTACCACTGTGTTCGCCGCGTTCTGCCGATATCTCTCCTCAAACGAGTTTGCCGAGGTGGTACGTCAGAATCCCGGCAAGTCCGATCAGCAGCTGATCGACGAGGCGGGACAGGCATACGGAATGTATCAGGATGACGTTGAGCGTGCGCTCTCCATGATCGGTGCGGGCGACGTCGGCTGGTCAAAGGAGAACTCCACCCTTCCCGAGGGTATAAGCGGCTATCAGTATACCGTCGGCGCGTATTATTTGGTTTTGAATTATAAGGACGGAGAAACCTATGTCGACGAGAAACGCCGGATGACCTATGACGAGAACAGCGGTTACTATACGATTCGTGAAACAGAGGCTCTCAGAGAGGAAATCGCAGAAGTCGTTCAGTTCAACGAGGATCATACCTTTAGCGTTGTCACTAAAAAGGGTTTGGAAATGCCCGGCTTTGATATGTATCTGTTCTTCTTCCGCCCTCAGAGCGAGGGATATAACTTCGGCTTTAACTTCCTTAAAGAGTATCGAAGCAATTACGGTACGGGAAGTTCCTCCGGCGGCACCTCGTCAAACACTGTTAAGATCACCAAGGTCGAAGACGACGTCAAGGGAGTGAAGGTTTCGTGGGATGCGTACGGCGCCGCGAAATACGAAGTCTATTTCTCGGACGATAACGGAAACTGGAAGTCGCTCGGTCAGGTCGCCGATATGAGCTTTGTCGATACCACCGCGCAGTCCGGTGATGTGATCGCCTACTCCGTCCGCGCGCTTAACGCAAAAGGCGAATATATCTCAGATTTCCATACCTATCCCCCGATGCACCGCTATATCGGCGCACCGAAGATTACCGCGCTCAGCAGTACCGCGGAGGGCGTGATGATCTACTTAAGCGGTGTGAGCGGCAACGCGAGATACCGTATTTATGTCAGAGACGGTATCCTCTGGAAAGCGATCGGCGATACCTACGGCACCTCCTTCCTGCACAGGGCGAAAGAAAAGATCGCTCCGGTATATGATGATTCCTATCCCAGACCGTCTGAGGCGTATGCGTACAATTCAGGTTCAAGCGATTCCTATTATTCTTCCGATGTCCAATTTGCGGATATCCCCGCCGAGGAAGGGCAGACATACAATTACAGAGTACGCTGTGTGTCTTATGACGGATATACGGAAGTCGGCGCGTATATCACTGACGCGGTAGGAACACAGTACAATCCTCCCAAGCCGCAGTACATCCTCGGTGACGTCGACGGCGACAAGGTGATTTCCGTTATCGACGCGACCAAGATCCAGAAGTTCAGAGCCCTGATCCTGACTGAGAACGATATCGATATGGATGCGGCGGACGTCGACGGCGACGGCGTTGTTTCCGTTATCGACGCGACGCGTATCCAAAAGTTCAAAGCTCAGATCTGCAACCTCGACGGCTCAACACCGTATCAAGCATAATTGGTCATCAGTACAAGCAAAACCGCCCGGATGGATTTCCGGGCGGTTACTTGTTTATATTCATTTGTTCCCGGTTCCCGGTTGCTGGTTGTCGGTTGATAATACGAAAAAGCGAGGTAGATAATAGCCGTGCGCAGTATCAGAATTAACTAATGACTAACAACTAATCACTAACCACTAACCACTAATCACCATTTTATATTTGCGTGATGTTGAGATTGCTGTCTACGCTGACGGTGACGGGGATAGAAACCTGATTGTTATCGTCGATGGAGTAGTAGAGGATCACGTTTGCCGTGCCCGCCGCTTTACCGGTGACGATGAAGTCATAGCTGTGTGTGCTGAAATCATAACGGCAGTCGACCTTGACGATATCGTTGTCGGCGAAGTAGGTCCAGCCGTAGCCCTCGGCGGTGCTGCCCTGTCCGTAGAAGTGAAGCGCGGATCCGCTCGCGGAGGAGTGCTGAGTTGTCGTCGTATCCTGTGAGGACGCCTGTGTCGCGGTATCCATACCGGTGTCGGCGGAGATCATACCGAGCTTGGTGACTTCTGTCGCTGCCACGGTGTGAGAAGCGGGCAGCATGTTGTTGGTTACGGTAACGCCGATCACACAGATGCATGCGACGCAGGCGGCGACCAGTACGACGGCTACTGCGGTAGCGACGGTTCTCTTGGTTTTCAGAGCCTGTCTTTCCTTTCTGATTCTCATCATTCTGGCTCTTTCTTCTCTTCTTTCTGCGATGTACTTGTTTGTCATTTTAATCTCTCCTTATATTTGAATGGATCATGTTGATTTGTTTTCTTGACTGTGGCTATAGCATAACATACCCACTATGACAAAACAGGGACAAAAATACGGACAATATGAAATAATCAAAAATATTATGCAAAAGGAAAGGAGCGGGAAAAATCCCACTCCTTCAAAAGTCAGTGTTTATGCGGTTATGAATCAGCCGAAATATCTCTTTAAGAGACCCTTGAAGCCCGCGCCGTGTCTGGCTTCGTCCTTCGCCATCTCGCGGACGGTGTCTTGGATTGCGTCGAGGTCGGCTGCCTTTGCGCGTTTTGCGAGATCCAGCTTGCCTGCGCAGGCGCCGGTCTCTGCCTCAACTCTCATCTTGAGGTTTTTCTCGGTGGAATCGGTGAGAACTTCGCCTAAGAGCTCCGCAAACTTTGCCGCGTGCTCCGCTTCTTCAAAGGCGTACTTGGTAAACGCAGCGGAAACCTCGGGATAGCCCTCTCTGTCGGCGACTCTCGCCATCGCAAGATACATACCGACTTCTGAGCATTCGCTCTCAAAGTTAGAGCGCAGATCCGCCTTGATATCCTCAGCTGCGTCCTTCGCGATACCGACAACGTGCTCGCAGGCAAAGGGAGCGTCGACATCCATCTTGTTGAATTTTTCGCCCGGTACTTTACATATGGGGCATCTCTCGGGGGGAGTATCTCCCTCGTGAACATATCCGCATACGGGACAAACCCATTTTGTCATAATATTTCCTCCTTTGTTTTGCCTTCTTCAGGCTATCAAAATTGTACCATAACAGCAGCGTTTTGTAAAGAGAAAAGAGGAATAATTCAAAGCAGATTCACATATATTTCGTTAGGTTTTGCTAACCGATAATCTATGATTCAGACAGGAGTGACTGCTATGCCGTCAGTATTTTTGAGCCCTTCCACACAGGAGAGAAACCCGTATGTAAACGGCGGTACAGAGGAGTATTTTATGAACCTTGTCGCGGACGCGATCGAGCCGTATCTGACCGCGTCGGGGATCACCTTCTCGCGCAACAACCCGAACGAGACGCTCTCACAGGCGATCGCGAAGTCCAATCAGGGAAATTATGATCTGCACTTTGCGATCCATTCCAACGCCGCGGGCGAAGCGAACGCCGGCAAGGTCAGAGGAGCCGATTTCTATTATTATCCCACCAGTACCAAGGGCAAGCGCGCCGCCGATATCTTTGTCGAGAACTTCCAAGAGATCTATCCTCTGCCCGAGAAGGTCAGAACCGTCGCCACGACGACCTTAGCGGAGATCAAGCGCACCAAAGCCCCTGCGGTGCTTGCCGAGGTCGCCTATCACGACAACCTTTCCGACGCCGAGTGGATTCAGGAAAACATCGGCGTCATCGGCAGAAATCTCGCCTTTAGTATTGCGCAGATCCTCGATGTGCCTTTTGTCGAGGTTTGATAAGATTTTGCTTGAAAAAGCGGTATTCCCTATGTATAATAGAACCATAACACTCAGGAGGGCTGAGCCTCCCTGAATATTATGAATGAAGAAGGGTGATACCGATGAAAGAATTAGATATGAATGTCATCAATTATACGATGGAACGCCTGAGAAAGAACAATATGGCGGCGTACTATGTCGAGAAGAAGGAGGATGTTCTTCCTCTCTTTCGAGAGTTGGCGGAAGAAGGCGCATCCGTGACCCACGGCGGTTCTGAGACCATCAAGGAATGCGGACTGATAGAAGAACTCAACTCCGGCAAATATAACTATCTGGATCGCTCCAAGTGTGAGAGCCGCGAAGAGGTAGAAAAACTCTACAGAGAGTCCTACTTTGCGGATATCTATCTGACCTCTTCCAACGCGGTGACTGAGTCCGGTCTGCTCTATAATGTCGACGGCAACTCCAACCGTGTCTCCGCGATCCTCTACGGTCCCAAGTCGGTGATCGTGATCTGCGGCTATAACAAGATCGTCAAGGATCTGGACGAGGCGACCTACCGCGTCAAGAAGAAGGCGGCGCCGATGAATACCAAGCGATTAAACTGCGAGACCTACTGCAAGAGTGCGGGCGAGTGTCTTGCGATCGGCAGAGACGCGTCGTTTATGTGCGACGGCTGCCGTACCGAGGACCGCATCTGCTGCAACTATGTCATCTCCGCCAAACAGCGCCACAAGGACAGGATCAAGGTTATCATCGTGGGAGAGAAGCTGGGATATTAAGAAATTAGGAATGAGAAATTAGGAATGAGGAATTTTTGAAGCATAAACAAATTGCAAATGATAGTATCTTTGTGAGTGTTTCGTTTGTAATTCCTAATTCCTCCCTCCTAATTCCTAATTTGATTAATATGTACCCCCCCTCAGGGGGACAGTGACTCAGTCGCACTTATTTTCCGATTTGTTCTGAGACTGGTTGCTGTTCTGGTTATTGCTCTGATTCTGATTGGAATTCTGATTCTGTGTATTTTTGTTAGAATTCTGGTTCTTGCTGTTCTTGGACATACAAACACCTCCTTATCCTATGAGCTTTCAGTTGCCGTTTTCCGTTTTCAGTTGAAACGAAACCGACAACTGAGAACCGGGAACCGATAACCAATAATATTATCCTCAAAAGAAGGGAGAATATACTGATGCAGACATTTTTTGATAAAATGAAAGACCTGTTGGGGGAGGACTACCCCCTGTATCTTGAAGAGTCGGACAAGCCTCCTTATAAAGGTATCCGTGTCAATACGCTGAAGATACAGCCCGATATTCTGGTGCCGCTGCTCGACTTTGTCGGTGAGAAAACGCCCTTTGCCGAGGACGGCTACTATGTCACGCGCGAGCATCTGGGCAAGCATCCGATGCACCACGCCGGAGCCTTCTATGTGCAGGAGCCCTCGGCGATGTCCGCTGTGACCGCGCTGGGCGTGGAGAAAGGCGACAAGGTGCTTGACCTGTGCGCTGCTCCCGGCTCCAAAAGTACCCAGATCGCTTCACGACTTGACGGGACAGGCCTGCTCTGGGCGAACGAGATCATCCGTCCGAGAGCGCATATTCTCCTTTCCAACATCGAGAGAATGGGTGTCCATAACGCCGTGGTGTCCAATATGTCGCCCGAAGCTCTCTGTACACAGCTCGAAGGTTTCTTCGACAAGGTGCTGGTAGACGCCCCCTGCTCCGGCGAGGGGATGTTTAGAAAGGACTGGGACGCGATCTACGAATGGTCTCCCGAACACTCTAAGGCGTGCGCTGTACGGCAGAAGGCGATTTTGAACAGCGCCAAAAAAGCCCTGAAAAAGGGCGGCGTGATGGTCTATTCCACCTGTACGTTCTCGAGAGAGGAGAACGAAGGGGTGATTGAGGCGTTTCTTGAGGAGAATCCCGACTTTGAGCTGATCGACACCGGCTGTACGTTCGGCGTCGCGTCAATGGAATATTGCAGAAGGATCTATCCCTTCCACGGCGGAGAGGGTCATTTTGTCGCAAAGCTCAGAAAGAATTCCGACTGCGCGGATAAGGGCGGCGTCTTTTCGTATCAGGCGCCCTCAACGGACGAGCAGAAGATGATTGCCGCGTTTATGGAGGATATCCTCAGAGACCCGAAACAGTACGGGAATATTACCGTGATCAACGGCAGGATCCTTTCCTATCCCGATCTTGCCCTGCTCCCCGATTTCAGCGGACTGAACATTCTGCGCGCAGGTGTAAAGCTCGGCGATTTCAAGACCGGCAGGATCGAACCGCACCATAACCTTGCCACCGCCGCCAAGCCCGACGAGTTTCAGCGCAGGCTCAAGCTCGAACTGGACGATGAACTGGTCGTCAAGTATATTCGCGGCGAGGAGATCGAGATCGATACATGGATCAAAGGCTGGTCCGTTGTCGCTGTTGAGGGAATTTCACTCGGACTGGGCAAGGCGTCTGCCGGCAAACTGAAGAATAAATATCCGAAAGGACTGCGTACCCTCTCATGGAGAACCTGAGCAATATCGGCGTGATCAAAGACGTTCTCTCACGCCACGGTTTTTCCTTTTCCAAGGCGCTGGGACAGAATTTTCTGATCAATCCCTCCGTCTGTCCGCGGATGGCGGAGCTCTCCGGCGCGGGAGAAGGCGTCGGTGTCTTAGAGATCGGTCCCGGCATCGGTGTGCTGACCAACGAACTGTTGAAACTTGCCGACAAGGTCGTCTCCGTAGAGCTGGACAAGCGTCTGATTCCTGTCTTGGAAGAGACGCTCGGTGAGTATGACAATTTCAAGTTGATCAACGCCGACGTACTGGAGCTGGATCTGAACAAAGTCATCAATGAAGAATTTGACGGGATGGATGTCGCGGTATGCGCGAACCTGCCGTACTATATTACTTCTCCTGTGATTATGAAACTGCTGGAGGACAAGCTGCCGGTCAAATCTATCACCGTGATGGTACAGAAGGAGGCGGCACTCCGGCTCACCGCGAAAGACGGCACCCGTGACAGCTCGGCGATCACTATAGCGGTGCGCTACTATGCCGAACCGGAGCTTCTCTTTCACGTGTCGCGCGGTTCGTTTATGCCGTCGCCGAATGTGGATTCCGCTGTGATCCGTTTAAATCTCAGGGAGCCCCTTTATCGGCCGAAGGACGAGAAGCTGTTCTTCAAGGTGGTGAAGGCGGCGTTCGCCCAGCGCAGAAAGACCGTTCTCAACTCGATTTCTTCTGCTCTGGCACTTGACAAGAACGCTGTGAGTGATATACTGAAAGAGGCGGGGGTCGAGCCCTCCGCGAGAGCCGAACGCCTCACGGTAGAGGACTTCGGCAGAATAGCCGACGCTTTTTATGAAAGCGCCGCTCTGTGAAAGAGGGAAAGATATGGAAGGCAAGAACTTTAAATATCTGATCATATTGATATCACTGCTGGCGGTCTCTATCCTGCTGATGGGGATCTCACTGGTGCTGTCCGAAAAAACCTTTGGATTGGTTTCCAGTTATATCGCGATCGGCTGTGTGGTCATCACACTGGTCGGCGTAGTCATCATCATCCGCTCCAACCGCAAGAACAAGAAGAACGATGATGAGGATAATTCATAATTTTTTATTTATGAAATATGAAAAATGAAGGGCGGGCTTTGCCCGCACCTGATTGAAATTTTTCTCAAATAATAGCAGGAGGCTTACGGAAAGCCTCCTGCTATTATTTGAGATAGTGTTACTCATATGTCTTTAGTGACTAATCCTGTGTTTATTGGTTTTTCTAACACTTTCCCTTCCGCAAAAATCGGCTTGCATATAATAAAAGAGGACGGAGTGATTCGCTCCGTCCAGATCGTATTACATAGTTTTATTACGCTGTCTTTGCCGCTGATACACCATCCTGATTCAAACGCTCCGGCGCTATGTCGATATCTCCGTCACACCACATGGGAATACCGGAGTCAACATAGACCGATCTGAATACTTCTTCATCTTTGAGTGGAGCATAGACAGGCTTATCGAGATAAGGCTTGAAATCAAATGTTTTTATCTCACCGTTTGTGAATTTTACCCAGAGCACATAATCAGGCAGTGCTCTAACAGCCATGATTTCTATCAGCTCCTGTTGATTTCCGGCATAAGCGATTCCGTCAACTGTATACATGGTCATACCTCCTTATTTCAGGGGTTCGATCTTTCCGATCGGTTCAGATCTAACTGCTTTGTTCCAGTATGCGTACAATTCTTCTTCGTGGATGATCAGCCACGCCCGAACCAGTCTGAGCTGCTTTTCGGGAATACTACCGGCTAACAACTCACCGTCCAATGCGACAGATGCCTTATATTCAGCAAACTGTACATGCACATGAGGCTTATGATGCTGTTCGTCATCTGCGTACAACATTCTGATAATGATGTTATAAAACCTACACAATTCCGGCATGGTAATCACCTCAGCTTCTTTGTTTCTCTACACTTCTATTATAACCGATTTTACAAGATAGTCAACAGGTAAGCGAATAGGACTTCAAAACGCACCGAAGGCGGAGTGGTTAGCTCCGCCTTTGGCATTTTCTCAATGGTTTGATTTATCTTGAATTATTAATCCAGATTTGCAAGAGTTCTCTGAATACCGGTAGCATCAAGGATAGTTACTTCTCCGTCGCCGTCAACGTCGGCAACAGAAGGCACGATCTCTTTTTTGGAAGCGAGGGAGGCTAAATGTCGTTGGATAGCGGTTGCGTCAAGGATTGTAACAAAACCGTCTCCGTCAGCATCGCCGAAAGCAAACGGTGTAACAGGAATTGTATAAGCTCCGTCTTCATCCGGATCACCATACTGTTCTTTGATTTTGTCGGGATCACCGCCGATAAAGGCTCTGTCCGCATCGGGCGAAGATCCGACATAACCGTTATATCCAACACCGTAAACTTCTTCTATCTCCGTGACGGTTTTGATTTGTCCGACAGGAATCTTAATTTCAAACCAGTCATACAAATCACAAATCATAAACTCGGAAGATACTCCATATTTAGAGTTGACAATTGCCATCGGTTTCTCAATCATTTCAGCATCTGAAACAGATGCGATTTTCTCAAACAAGGCTCGATTCTTCGGACCATAGAAAGCCAAAGAAGCTTTGATCCATTCATTCAAACCATCATCCGTCTTGCTTTCAAGCATTGTTGCCATATCTTTATCGCTGATATTCAGATAGTTTTGCATATCAAAATGACCACTCACCGTAACGGTTACAGTTTCACTCGCGTCTGCTTTGCCGATTAATCTTTTTACGTCATCGCTCAGCTTCTCGTGTTCATCAGATACATACAAAGAAATAAATGAGACTGTTTTTAAATCTGATATCTCAGCAACAGCATAGACAGAAACTTTTATAACAATATAATTCCCTTGGGTTGCAACTTCTTCGTAATCACATATCTCATTGACACTTTGAAGGAAAACTCTTTCCTGATGCTGATACTTTTCTTTTAAGAACCCCAGTTTTAAATCCCAATCAAGGCTTTGATAAATACTTAATTCTTCATCGCTCATACTGTTATCAAGTCTGACCGATATGGTTACCTTTTCATCATCTGGTTTTCCCGCTAAATAATCTCGCAGGTTATCATCGACTTTTGCATTCAGCGCTGCTGTTTTAGCTGAGGCAGAAACAACGCCAAATCCGATAACGATGGCGATAACCAAGATAAATGATAATACTTTTTTCATGTCAATTCCTCCTTATAAGATTAATGATTGGATACTTAGGTTGTTTTATCTATGCTACTCCTCTATATACATCATATCAATTCATTCGGAGAAATGTTGCAAATGGTAAACAAAGTATGGTTTCTGGTAAAAAACGACCGTTTCCTATTTGTTTTCCTTGATGACCAGTGTCACCTCTATGTTATTATCATCCTCTTTGTACCCAATCGTACCGTTATACTTATCTGCGATTCCGCGAAGAATGCTCAGCCCTTTTCCGTGCAAGGCAGCGTCTTTCTTTGTCGTTTTCATATCGGGATTGACGCTCAGAACGGAGGACAGGATCGTATTCCTACACATGATGATCCTATAGTCGTTTCTAACCGTGATCTCAAGCGACATCTTCCGCCGACTTTGGTCAACACCTAAGAGATACTCGATAGCGTTATCGCAGAGATTGCCGATGATGGATACTACATCGGTAGAAGAAACAAAGCGCAGCGAATCTGTGACCGTATAGAAGAAAGAGATACCATTCTTCAGCGCTTTTTCTATTTCAACATTCAGGATCGCGTTCAGCGTCGGATTATCGGTATTGATCGGCGTATAGACCTTTTCGATACTTTCAGTGCAATCTATACACAGGCGTTTTGCCTCGGCATATTGGTTGTTCTCAATCAGGCGATATATTGATTTGAGATTATTCCTCATATCGTGTTTGATTTCCGATATTTGACTGATTTGCTCGCCGGTGCTGATCGCAGATTCTCTGTATAGTTCTTCCCGCTGTCTGCTCAGCAACAAATCGGTTTTCACCTGATTGTCATTGCTGATCCTGATCAACAGGAACCATACCAGAACGGAAACGACTACTAATACAAAGAGATTAATAATAATAAGTAACAAAATTCGTGAATCAAAATTAACTATCTGATATAGTATTACATCTGCATACATCGCTAACATACATAATACCGGGATAACTATAAAAGCAAAAATATCATACCAATTGCTGAGCGTAATGTTTTTCTTACGAATACGCAAAATCAGCCATAGCAAAAAAGCATATGTTATATACACTACACAAAGGTACAGATATCTAAAGGATGTAGAAAAAGCCAATGATTCTTCTAAAGTCTTTCCTGTTATCCAACTCATCAGATAAATTGCTGTGTAAGCGATTATCATATTCAATCCAAAATCAATCAAAGGCATGATAATTCTTAGATAGAGTTTTCCTTTCAGGAAGGCTAATGAATAAATCAGCATCACTACAACAATAACGATAGAATCCAAATGATTAAATGTCATTTCATTGAATGTAAAATAGTTTTCCATCGTGAAAAGAATCAGTACCGTTGCGGTAAATGCCGCGATATTCTTCACCCTGTTATCACCCTTATCAAAAAAGAGATAGAGAAACCCGATGAATAACAGCTGCTGTACTAAGTTGACCGCTATCTCTACAACCAACCCTACCGTCATCTTTTGCTCACCATCCAATCGAAGAATTCCTGCCTGACCGCCTTGCTCAGCTTCTTGGTCAGGGGTAATGTCGTATCATCTGTCAGAATGACATTAGTGCTTGTTACCTCACGGATATAGAGAGGATTCACCAGATAGCCGATATGCGGACGAATGAAGGCGTACGGCTTGAAGTCTTTTGCCTTTTCATCCGTCGTCGTGCGCTCTTTGACGTCGCCGCTGAGCGTATGAAAAATGACATAGTTGCCGGACTTTTCAAGATATACTATCTCTCGTATCAGTATCTTCTCTACCGTTCTGCCGGACTTGATGCCGTAAGTGTTTTCAACGGATAATCGGCTGTTAATTCTGATCAGGCACGGGAGCAGATCATTAATCTCTGATTTGCGCACAAACGAAAACGGCTGTTCCCGAAGCGCTTGGAATACCAAGCCATCACGACCGGATACGAAGATGATATACGGACGCTCGGACAAGCCCTTCAGCTTGTTTATCTCTGAGGCAAGCTCGATGCCGCTGATCCGGGGCATATCGATGTCGAGCAGGATCACATCATAATGATTGTAGATGTTCTTTTCCAGTAATGACAGCGGTTTGTCGGTTGCGGTGATCGTCACGTTGATATGGTTTGTTTCGCACATCCGCGTGACCGTATCCCGCAGCTCATCCAGATAGATCCTGTCGTCGTCAACTAATACGATGTTCATAGCTCGTCCTCTCTGTTCTGAGAATTGTTAAGAGTGATTTCTCTATCAATTATAATTCTCTACCGTCTCTTTTCAATATCTGAGTATTCATAATCAGTATAGCATGAACTGCGCTAAAAATCATAAAGTGGTAAACAAAGTGTGTTTTGTGGTATATCTTACAATTATCCAAATAAAAAACCACGGTTGTAGCTTAATTCATTAGCTACAACCGCGGAAAACAATAATTTAGTAGGGTGCGGGCAAAGCCCGCCTATAACCATTAATCATTAATTGTTAATCATTAATCAACTAAGCTACATTCTGTCCGGACAGTCGATGTTAAACATCGTCAGGGTGTTCTTGATGACGGTTTTCGCCGCTTTGCAGAGGGCGAGCCTTGCCTGCATCAGGCTTTCGTTATCATTTTTGACCCGGCACGCGTTATAGAACTTATGGAATCCTGTCGCAACAGCGGTGACATATCGCGTGACCTTGGTGGGGTCGTAGTCCTTCGCGGCACTGATGATCTCAGTGTCAAAGGATGAGAGCAGATGGATCAGCTCTCTCTCCTCGGGGGCGGTCAGCAGTATAAGTTCCTCATCGGAGCATTTTCTTACTGCAATACCCTCCGCCTCGATGTTTCGAAGGATCGAGCAGATGCGCGCGTGCGCATACTGGACATAGTAGACGGGATTCTGGTTATCCTGCTGGATCGCGAGATCGAGGTCAAAGTCCATCTGGGTAGACGCCTCTCTGGTGTTAAAGAGGAATCTGGCGGAGTCTACCGGCACCTCGTCGAGCAGATCGGAAAGCTGGATCGCCTTGCCGGTACGCTTACTCATCTTCACGAGCTCGCCGCCTCTGACGAGCTTGACCAGCTGCATCAGGAGGATATCGAGCTTGTCGCCCGGGTAGCCGATTGCGGTGATCGCGTTCTTCAGACGCATCACATGGCCGTGGTGATCCGCGCCCCATACGTTGATGAGCTTCTCAAAGCCGCGGTCAAATTTATTCTTATGATAAGCGATATCGGCGGCAAAGTAGGTGGGATTGCCGTTGTTTCGGATCAGTACGTCGTCCTTGAGCTCGAGCTTGTCGATGTAGTCCTGCGACTTGCCTTCTTTGAGCAGGAGATCGGTGCAAATCTCTTTGTTCTTATACCACACCGCGCCGTCCTTTTCATAGGTCAGACCTTTTTCAGTCAACAGATCGACGACGCCTTTGACTTCGCCGGACTCGTGCAGGGTGCTTTCCATAAACCAGCGGTCGAAGTGGATGCGGTACTTTTCCATATCCGCCTGCATCTTCGCGATATTTTTGGGCAGGGCGAAGTCTACGAGTGCGTCCCTGCGCTCCTTTTCATCCGCAGAGACATATTTGTCACCGTGGATATCGGCGAATTCCTTCGCCCTTTCGGTGATGTCCGCGCCCTGATAGCCGTCCTCGGGGAAGGGAATGCTCTCATCATAGATTTGCAGATAGCGCGCCTCTAAGGAACAGGCAAACTTTTCGATCTGATTACCCGCGTCGTTGACATAAAATTCGCGGTAGACGTCGAAGCCCGCCTTGTCCATCACTGCCGCAAGGCAGTCGCCTAAAGCGCCGCCTCTGGCGTTGCCCATATGCATCGGACCGGTGGGGTTCGCCGAGACGAACTCGACCATCACCTTCTCGCCTTTGCCAAAGTCGGATTCACCGTAGCGGTCACCCTCGTTTTCGATCTCTTTGAGCACGGCGGCAAAGTAACCGTCAGACAGGAAGAAGTTGATAAAGCCGGGACCGGCAATCTCATATTTTTCTATAAAAGAATTATCAAGATTCAGGTGTGAAGTGATGATCTCAGCCGCCTTGCGCGGAGCGGTGCGGAATACCCTCGCGCCCGCCATCGCGACGTTAGAGGCGATATCGCCGTGGGATCGGTCCGCGGGCTCTTCCAGTACAAAGGCGGGAATATCGCCCTCGGGCAGCTCGCCGAGCGACTGCGCAGCTTCGATTGCGGCTATGATGTTGTTTTTCAGATTTTCGGTAACGTTGATATTGGTTTTTGACATATCAGATTTCCTTTGCGTTAGGTTTCAGTTTGATGTAAAATTCGTTCTCGGAGACCGCGTCGCCGAAGAAGTCAAGGGTATAAGAGGCTTTCAGCTCGCCGCCGAGAGGGGAGAGGGCGTCGGTGAGCGAGGAGGTAAATACCCCGATCATCATATCGCCGACCGGCGTGCGGTAGTGGCACTGGTGGCGTCTGGCTTTTTCCAGCACCAGCTGAGAGCTGAGCTCTCCCTTGCGGGTGATGGTCAGCAGGGCGCTGTTTTTGACAACGACCTCGGTGTCGGTTTTGAGGGAAGGATCCTCATTCGAGTATTCTACATAGCGGATGATCTTCTCTCCGTTTGTTTCCTCATATTCGCCGGTGGTGAGCACCTCGATCTTGTCCGCTTCGCCGTCGATCATCTGGGTGCCGATGATAGAGATGATGTAGTTATCTTTCATATCAGTATTCTTCGATGTTGATCTGAGTGACCAACTCGCTTATATTTCTTTTCAAGAATATTCCTGCGAATTTCTCAAAGTCCGCGGGAGTATCGGAGACATAAAACCGCGCGTTTCCCTGCTTTTTTGAGTCATTCAGCAGTCCCTTTTCTTCCAGCACCTTGGCGGTGTAGAGGGCGGTCTCCTTGCCGGAATCGATCAGGATGACGTCCTCGCCGACCTCCTGTCCGATGGCTCTTTTGAGCAGCGGATAGTGAGTACAGCCGAGAATGACGGTGTCGACGCCCGCGTCCTTGAACTTCTGTAAGTATCGCTTGACGATCAGACGAACGATTTCGTCGTCGGGATCGGTCATCCCGTTTTCTACCAGCGGAACGAACAGCGGACAGTCCTGCTCATAGATCTCAAATTCCGGATGCTTCGCCTGGATCCGCTTTTTATAGCTGTGAGAGGCGATGGTGGCGGAGGTGCCGATCACGCCGATTTTTCCGTTTTTGGTGGCGTTGATGGCGGAGAAACAGGTGGGATATACCACGCCGGTGTAGGGAACGCCCAGCTCGTCGGTCAGGTCGGGAGCGACGGAGCTGACGGTGCCGCACGCGGCGACGATGAACTTGACGCCCATATTCTTCAAAAACCGCGCGTCCTGTACGGCGTACTTTGAAATCGTCTCGCGGCTTTTGGAGCCGTAGGGCACTCTGCCGGTGTCGCCGAAATAGATGATATTTTCATGGGGGAGTGTTTTGATGATCTCTCTGACGGCGGACAGTCCGCCCAGACCGGAGTCAAAAATCCCGATCGCTTCTTGATTCATAGGTTTCACCTCTTATGCCTCCCTTGTGAAAGGGAGGGGGACCACGATCAGTGGTGGAGGGATATAGAATTGTTCGAGCAAAGCGAGTATCCACCACTTATCATTTATCATATTTCATTTTTCATTACGCTAAACGCATATACATCTATATAATAGCACAAAGACTTTTCCGTTGCAAGTACGAAAACCTTTGACAAAACGCCGATTATTTGTTATGATATGCTCAATAATACAGAGATAACAGAAACAAAGGACTGATATGATGTTAAATAAAGCATTTGACGCGATCTGCGAAAAGGTAGAAGAAGCGCTGAAGGAGCAGTGCTTTACCCGCGTGAAGGCGGCTTCGAATGACGCGAATGAAATGGTCGCGCTGTTTGTATCCGAGAATCTTGCCTACTCTGTCGTATACTATACCGACAAGCAGCATATGGTGATGCGCGAGTGTCCGATGACCGATGACGGTCCCGATAATAACTGGAAGACCCTTGCGACCTGGATGTTCGATCCCGAGGTCGACACGATGAAAGAGGCAAACTCTATCGGAAACGACTTTGTCGAGGCGATCAGCGCTCCCAAGGCGATCAAAAAGGTCAAGACCGCTAAGAAAACAAAGGCGAAGAAAGACGATGAGGGCAACGCCGATCCCGTCTTTTTGGCAAAGCGCTTCGTTACGATCTACCCTGAACTCAAGGACGAGATCAAGAACGAAGAGGACTGCTACTATCCTTTCCGTTCTGTCACCTTCTTCAGAGCATCCGTGGTGCCGAAGGTTCAGGACTCTATCACGAGAGGAACGGACAACGATATCAAGAAGCTGATGAATCTTCTTTCCGCTCAGTATAACAACGGCGATATCGATACCCGCTCTATTATTACAATCGTCATTCTTAATTCCATAGAAGAAAAATACGATGATAAGATGATGGAGTATATGTCCGATGATCTTAAGACGGCGTTCAAAGCCTCCAGAAAGTTCAGAGGCAAGGAGTTCAAGCCCGAGAAGCCCAAGAAACAAAGAAAAACGATTGCCCAGCGTTTGCAGGGACAGTGAGAAAAGCCCCGTTTGGGGCTTTTCTTAATGAATACTGAAGACTGAAAACTGAAGAATGAATAATGAAGGTTACTCGCTTCGCTCGGACATTAAATGTAAGGCAAGGCGCCTACGACTTGCCTTACGGCCAATATGGCTTGCAGCCGAAATCGGTATCTAGTATCAAAGTCCTCAACGGTCAAGACCGTTCCCTACAATTCCTCATTCCTCACTCCTCATTCCTCATTAAAATAATCCCGAAAAATCGAAAGTTTCTCTTGACGAGTTGACAAAGATGTGCTATAATTTTACTTACCTCGTATAAGGGGGCTTTATTTTTGTGCCCTTTTCAAGGAGCCGGGAGGCTCTAAGTCTTTGAGGGAGGCTAATTTATTCCGAGAAAATACCGGGAGGTGCCGAAATGAGAGTAAAAATCACTATGGCCTGCACTGAATGTAAACAGCGCAACTACAACACCATGAAGAACAAGAAGAACAGTCCCGACCGTTTAGAGATGAACAAGTATTGCAGATTCTGCAAGAAGCACACTCTTCACAGGGAAACCAAGTAAGAGTAACGGAGGGATATTATGGCTGACGCAAAAGCTAAGAAAAACATTTTTCAGAGAATGGCTTCCTTCTTCCGCGCCTGTATCGGCGAGATGAAGAAGATCACATGGCCGACAGTTAGTCAGACTTTCAAGAACTTTGGTGTCGTCGTGCTGGTTATCGTCATTGCGGGACTTTTCATTTTTGGACTTGACAGAGGTCTTTACGCTCTCTTGAATCTGGTTATGAATACCGGCGTTTAAGAGAACGAAGTGTCCGAGGTCCGGAGCCCTCAAATAACGACGGGTGAGACGGGACCGTTCATAAGGGCTGAAAGCCCGTTGAATGGTTAGTCGAACAGGAGTTATTCGGGGAGAAGCGGAGGACAACGAGGCGTGACAATACTGTCTGTACAAAAAGGAGAACACATATGGCTGATGAAGCAAAATGGTATGTGGTGCATACCTACTCAGGCTATGAGAACAAGGTGATGTCCACTCTGCAGACCACTGTTGAGAACCGCGGACTGTCTGATATGATTCAGGACGTCAAGGTTCCCACCGAGAAGGTCACAGAGGTCAAGGACGACGGCTCTACCAAGGAAGTGGAGCGCAAGCTGTTCCCCGGCTACGTCTTTGTCAAGATGGTATATACCGACGAGACATGGTATGTGGTCAGGAACATCCGCGGCTGCACGGGCTTTGTAGGACCTTCTTCCAAGCCGGTTCCGCTGACAGAGTCTGAGGTTTATAAGATGGGCGTTGAGACCAGAGTGGTCGAGGTTTCCTATGACGTAGGCGATCAGGTTCGCATCATCGACGGTCCTCTGGAGGACTTCGTCGGTATCGTCGACGAGCTTGACACCGACAAGAACTACGTCAAGGTCACGATCTCGATGTTTGGCAGAGAGACGCCTGTGGAGCTTGAACTCAATCAAGCAGAGAAGTTAGAAGATTAAGATTTTTTACTTTGGAATAATTAGCATAATGCTTTTTATATGAGGGATTTGATCCCTTGTGGGAGGAGAAATCTCCGCAAGACACCACGAATTTAGGAGGAAAACACTATGGCTCAGAAAGTAACAGGTTTAATCAAGTTACAGATTCCTGCCGGAAAAGCGACTCCGGCTCCGCCTGTAGGTCCCGCACTCGGCCAGCACGGCGTTAACATCGTTTCCTTTACCAAGGAATTCAACGAGCGCACCAAGAACGACATCGGTCTGATCATCCCCGTAGTCATCACCGTATACGCCGACCGTTCGTTCACCTTTATCACCAAAACTCCCCCTGCTCCTGTCCTGATCAAGAAGGCCTGCAACATCGAGAAGGCTTCCGGCGAGCCCAACAAGAAGAAGGTCGCCAAGATCACCAAGGCTCAGTGCCAGCAGATCGCAGAGCAGAAGATGAAAGACTTAAACGCCGCCAACATTGACACCGCTGCCTCTATGATTATGGGCACCGCTCGTTCAATGGGCATCGAAGTCGTCGACTGATAATTTTCCGGGTGGGAGGAAATTTCCGTTTAACCACCTAATAATGGAGGAACAACTATGAAACACGGTAAGAAATACGTTGACAGCGCCAAGCTTGTCGACAGAACAAAATTATATGATACCAACGAGGCTCTTGACACCGTCATCAAAACTGCTACCGCAAAGTTTGACGAGACCGTCGAGCTCCACGTGAAGTTAGGCGTTGACTCTCGTCACGCTGACCAGCAGGTCAGAGGCGCGGTCGTTCTGCCCAACGGTACCGGTAAAAACGTCAGAGTTCTTGCGATCTGCAAGGGCGAGAACGAGAAACTGGCTCAGGAAGCCGGCGCAGACTATGTCGGCGCTGAGGATATGACCCAGAAGATCCAGCAGGAGAACTGGATGGACTTCGACGTTCTGATCACCACTCCCGACTGCATGGGTCTGGTCGGTCGTCTCGGCCGTATCTTAGGTCCCCGCGGTTTGATGCCGAACCCCAAGGCAGGCACCGTTACTCCCGATATCGCCCGCGCGATCAAGGAAGCAAAAGCCGGTAAGATCGAGTATCGTCTCGACAAGACCAACATCATCCACTGCCCGATCGGTAAGGTTTCTTTCGGCGTTGAGAAGCTCGCTGAGAACTTCGACACTCTGATGGGCGCTATCGTTAAGGCGAAGCCCGCTGCGGCAAAAGGCCAGTATGTCAAGAGCTGCGCTGTTGCGTCTACTATGGGTCCGTCCGTCAGGATCAACCCCACCAAGTTTGTCTAATTGATATTAATTTCTTTTAGAGAATATTAATATACAAATCGCTGTTCTAAAGACAGCAGGTTCCGTTTTTGGTATAATAACCGTTCAGGTTGCCTGCCGAGGAGTTAGAAACGCTTTGCGTTTCAAGCGGTTGCATCGTACTTTGTGTACAGCTATGTAACTTCCGCCTCTCCTCGAAAAGGAGAGGCTGTTTTTTAGAAACCGCGTAACATTTATCATTACGGAGGTGAAAAATTTGCCAAGCGCTAAGGTATTAGAATCCAAGAAGGCTATCGTCGCCGAATTAAGCGAGAGACTCAAGAGCTCCTGCACCGGCGTGTTAGTCAGCTACAAGGGTATCAACGTCGCAGATGACACCGCTATGAGAAAAGAGCTCAGAGAAGCGGGCGTCAAGTACACCGTTGTAAAGAACACCCTGTTATCGAGAGCGTGTGAAGAAGCCGATCTGACCGGTCTGCAGCCCACATTAGAGGGCACCACCGCTATCGCGACCTCTGAGGAGGACTATGCCGCTGCCGCTCGTATTCTTTCCAACTATGCGAAGAAGATCGAGTCGTTTGAAGTCAAGGGCGGTTATCTTGACGGTGAAGTCGTAGAGTTATCTACAATCGATCGTCTTGCGAAGCTCCCCACCAGAGACATCCTGCTCGCTACCGTTCTGAATGCGTTCCAGGCTCCCATCGCGTCCTTCGCGAGAGCGATCCAGGCGATCGTGGACAAGGGCGGCATCGATGCTTGCGCAGCCGACAAGGCTCCTGCTGAGGAAGCAGCTCCCGCTGAGGAGGCAGCTCCCGCTGAAGCACCCGCAGAAGCGCCCGCTGAGGCGCCCGCTGAAGAAGCAGCAGCGGAATAATTGCTTCAACCTATTACTAAATTATGATTATTACAAAAAATTGGAGGTAAATTACAATGGCATCTGAAAAGATTACTGCTATTATCGAAGAATTAAAGACCCTCTCCGTACTCGAGCTTTCCGATCTCGTTCACGCTGTAGAGGAAGAATTTGGCGTATCTGCTGCCGCAGCTGTTGCGGTTGCAGCTCCCGGTGACGATCAGAACAACGGCGGCGGCAATGTCCAGACCGAGTTTGACGTTATCCTTAAGTCCCCCGGCGCCGGCAAGATCAACGTTATCAAGGCTGTCCGCGCTGCTACAGGTCTTGGCCTGAAAGAAGCGAAGGCTCTTGTTGACGAGTGCCCCAAGGCTGTCAAGGAAGGCATCTCCGAGGACGAAGCGAACGCCCTCAAGGCTGCTCTCGAAGAGGCAGGCGCAGAGGTCGAAATCAAATAATTTCACCTTACGTAACAATCAAGGACTGTTCCGGTCGGAGCAGTCCTTTTTTTGCGTGGAAAAATAGAACCGTAGGAAACGGTCTTGACCGTTCCGAAACGTTGATAGCAGATGACGTTTTTGGTTACGAAGTACATCAACCATAGGGCAAGACGCCTTCGGCTTGCCGGTTGCAGCAACGTTTTGATAATTTCAAACGTTTTTAACAAGAGCAAGATTTAACTTGCATCTCCTATAACCGATATAGAGTTAATAACAACGTTTCGGCAAGTCGAGGGCGCCTTGCCCTACATTTTTGTAATCAACGCTTTCTTATAAATAATATACACAGATATAATTGCATAGTCAGGGAGGGCGTGGAATCCCTCCCCTACAATAATACTTTACGAAACATCAACCAATTCCTAATTCCTAACTCCTCATTCCTCATTGCATAATCCTCCCGTTTTTCCGCATCCTACTGTCAAAGGAGGAATTTGATGATCAACACAACAAAACCCTATCTTTATCCCGAAGAGCTGCCCGAGCGTGAGCGCAAGCCCAAAAGGGGAGAGGTCTATGATGAAGAGATCCCTAACAGCAAAAAGAAAGAGGTAAAGCCCGACAACGCTTATACCCCGCAGGCGGAAGATCTTGACCTGATTATCACGTGATCGGTTGTTTGTTCCCGGTTTCTAGTTGTTGGTTGTTGCTTATGAAAACGTTGCTGTGACACCGTGAGGAGCTGTCAAGACCGTTCCGAACGCCGTGATTATATCCCGTTTACCGCTATCGGAACACAATGATCAAAAAATGTAGGGCAAGGCGCCCTCGACTTGCCGAAACATTGATAGTTTATCCATATTGGTTATAGGAGATACAGGTCAAATCCAGCTCCTGTATAAACGCTTGATATTATCTATGCGCTACTGCGACCGGCAAGGCGAGGGCGCCTTGCCCTACAGCGGGCGACGATGGTCTCTCCTACGGTTCTATACGGACGGTCGGAGGAGGAAGGGGATTCTTCGCTTCGCTCTGAATGACAATCCGACAACCAACAACTAACAACCGGGAACCAAATCAATTCCCCGTTCCTAGCTCCTAATTGTTACAAAGATGTCATCTTTTTGCACAAATAGGATGGGGGTTTATTGTAGGATATGTAGATAATATGATAAATCCGTCGAAATAATTTTGGCTTTATTGACGAAGAATCCGTTTTGCGTTATAATATAATCGCAAAATTATGGAGCAGTCCGACCATTTTCTTCTCTGCTCAGATTCTAAGGAGGAAATAATGAAAACCAAAAGACTATCAAAACGTGTTGTTTCGCTGATTCTCTCTCTGCTGATAGTGATTTCCATGATCGCCGTCGGTATGATTTCCGCGTATTCCGCGGACAGCAGTGAACAGGCGATCGTCGATGTCTCGGATGAGTTTGCGGACGACGATTTTGATGACGATGATGACGATAACGAACCTGCCGAGCCTGCCGAGGAGGATGAGCTTGCCGCATCCGGCGCAGAAGCGGATATCGCCGCGTCCGGCGCGTCCGTGATCGAGGTTTGGTTCACCAGACCTACCTCTTGGGGCAACAATCCGAACGTCCATTACTGGGGCGGATCCACCTCTTCCAGCTGGCCGGGACAGGGAATGACTTGGAAGTATACCAACGACTACAGCCAGTCTGTCTATTACACAACCATTCCTGCCGATACGACCAGCATTATCTTCAACAATGGCAGCGGCAGTTACCAGACCGCGAATATCACACTGCCTTCCGGAAAATCCGTTGTCGCGTACTATATTTCAGGAAACGCGAACTCAACCAGTGCAACAGTTACCCAGTGGGCTGATACACCCGCTTCGCTGATCCAGCCCGAGACTCAGGCTCCCACACAGGCGCCTTCGACCCAGTACACCGTTTATTTTGCTGACAATACGACCGACAAGTGGATCGGCAACGACGACGCGAAGATCTATGTCGGCTCTACCGAGCTGACAAAATCCGTTGACGAGCATACCGGCTGGACGGTCTGGTACGGTAAGGTCAACATTACTAATAACAGCTCGATTACATTCAACCGCGTTTCCGCGATCAATTCCTCTACGGTATGGAATCACTGGACCGGTACGTTCAACACAAATAATCCCTGCTATGTCGCTACCGATGACAGCGTTGGCTCCTTCGGCACCGCGCCGACGATCCCCGAAGGCACCGCGACCGACTTCTGGTACGGCATCTGGGTCGATACCAAGGGCAACGGAGACACGAAGGATTTCGTCAAGCTCTACGCTTCCGATCTGTACGGCAGCACCGACTACTACCTCTATCTGCCGTCTTATGTCAACCGCAGCGCGGTAAAGGTTTACACCTCTCTGTATGACCTGAAGATCGGTTCCACCTCTGTTCCCAGAGCGACCGCGACCACCGTCAACCTCAGTTCAGGCACCTATAATCTTTCCTATAAGCGCTACACCGGCGGCTCCACTCACTCCGATTTCAAACTCCATGTGATGAGTACCACCGGCGTTTCGGCGATGATGCTGACGACTGCGAAGGATCTGTATACCGGTCTTGCTGCAGCCTACGGCGATAACGGCGACGGCACCGCCAACTATGAGGGTGTAGCCGCATACAAAAGCCAGTATGTTTCCGGCAAGGGCAAGTATGTCTTTTATGATGAAACCGGTACTAAGCTCAATACCGACGATGGACTCAAGAAAATCAAGGGCAGAGGCAACTCTACCTTTGAGGCGTCTATGCGTCTCTACGGCAAGTACGCGATGAACGTTACCCTGAACGAGAAGGCGCCGCTGATCGAGGGCTGCGCTTCCTCCAAGAAATACAGCCTGCTCGCGAACAACGCCGACGAGTCCCTGATGCGCAACGTCACCGTATACGGCATAGCGGACGAGGTCGGTATGCCCTATATCCCGAACACCCGCCTGATTGACCTGTATGACAACGGTAACTATCTCGGCGCCTATGTCCTGACCGAGAAGGTTGAATACGGCAAGAACACTCTGATCCCCGACGCGAAGAGCCTCGACAAGTTCAACGAAGACATCCTCGCTGCCGGCAAGGGCATCGACTATGACTCCCTCAAGCAGGTCACCGGTACCTATAAGGCAAAATCCGGTACATATTACCAGTATCAGTACTCTGTTGCTTCCGAATCCGGCAAGACCTATGAGTTCGACGGTTCTACCGTTACCATCGGCGAGGGCGAAGCGGCTGAGACCTATACTCTCGACGAAACTCTGATGAAGAGCTATGACTTCCTCGTAGAGCACGAGATCAACGGAAGATACCAGCCCGAGGGCACATGGTTCGTTTCCCAAAGGACCAAACAGGCGCTTGTGCCGAAGTATCCCGAGTTTGCGACCCAGAAGGAAGTCCAGTGGATGATCGAGCAGTATGACGCGCTCGAGACCGCAGCTTATGCAACAAAAACCCTTGCCGCTGTCGATGCTGTTGCGGATGTGGAAAGCTTCGCTTCCACCTACCTGATCCAGGAACTCACCGAGAACCTCGACGCCGGCGCTACCTCCTACTATATCCTTGGCGGTGCTTCCTATCCGAAGCTTCTCGCGGCTCCGCTGTGGGACTATGACTGGGCTGCCGGTATGTATAACGGCAAGAAGCTGACATATAACGGTGAGGTCGATGTAGCCGACTTCACCCAGAAGTTCGTTACCGAGAAGTCCGTCAAGATCGATTCGAACGACGGACGCACCCAAAGTACCCGTAATCTGCAGGCGCAGTTGACCACGATCTCTGCTTTCTGGACCGAGTGTAAGAAGGTCTGGACCAACAAGTTTACTCCGGTCCTCAACAACTACCTCGGAGATGGCAAGACACTGCTCGGCACCAACCTGCCGCACTTCCGTTCCGCCGCAGCGATGAATGAGAGCCGCTGGAACGTTCTCCATGATATGAACGAGCATCCCGAAAACTACTGGGGTACCCGTTCTACCACCCAGTTTAAGAAGGGAAGCACCTCCAAGACCGCCTTCGCGGTCGGCGGCAACAAGTGTACCGGCGCGACCTTCAGCTATGACAACACCGTCTATTACCTCAACGACTGGCTCACCCAGCGCAGAGCGTTTATGGATAAGAGCACAGCTTCCGGCGGCTTGGGTCTTTATGACGCGAGTGTGATCGAGACCGAGGCTCCCACAGAAGCTCCCACAGATCCTCCGACAGAGGCTCCTACAGAAGCTCCGACTGAAGCTCCCACAGAAGCTCCCACCGACGCTCCTACAGAGGCGCCGACAGACGCTCCCGAGACCTACATCATCGGTGACGCGGACGACGACGGAGAGGTTTCGGTTTTGGACGCGACCGCTATTCAGAAGCATATTGCGATGCTGATGAATATTGACAGAATCGAGATTCGCGGTAAGGTACTCCTTGACGGCGGAGTTTTGAATGTTACTGACGCGACTGCGATCCAGAAGTATATTGCGCATTTGGAAGTCAGCAATACCAGAGATATTGAAAGTGTTGCGATATATTAAGTTATCAGTGAAATCGGGGAGGGCGTTAGGCTGATTCCGAAAAGGATGTTTTCAGTTTAAGGCGGCGTCCTATGCGCAGGCGGACAGTTCAGGCTGTCCGCCTTTCGTCTTGCTTTGCCTCTTCTGTTTCATCGGTCGCACTTGTCGGGGCGAATGTTCCGATGTAGCGGAAGTAGATATCGATTTGCTGCGGTGAGGTTTGACTGTGCTTTTTCTCACGTTCGTGAACAACAATTTTGCTGATGAAGGTTCGCAGTACCTCCGGCGTCAGTTCCTCTACATGAACATATTTCCTGACAATATCAAGGAATTTCTGCACATTGGTACACTCGCTTTTGAGTGTATCAATTTCTTTTTGCAAATCAGGAATTGATTGCTCAAGCTCCTTTTGCTCATCGTTGTAATCAAGGGATAACATTCTGTATTGTTCATCGCTGATACGTCCGAGGACGTTATCCTCATACAGATGCTTGAAAAGTGATTTCAGTTCCACGATACGCTTTTCAGCTTTTGACAGTTCAGCGGTTTTGGCGTTCAAATCTTTTCTGTACTGCGAGGAGGTCTTTTTACTAATATAATCAGTGAACTCCTTTGTGTTATTTCTCGCGTAGTAAAGCGCCCTGTTGATTTCTTCCAATACAATCTCATCAAGCACAACCTCTCGGATAGAGTGTGGCGTGCATTTTCCTTCGCCTGAATGTTTGCGATAATTTCCACAGATGAAACCATAGCTTTCACGCTTGATAGTTCTTCCGCGATAGAGATAATGCTTTTTTCCGCAGTCGGCACAGAAAACCAAACCACTGTATTTATCGATCTCTCCTATACGGGTTCTTCGGACTCTGCCCTCGCGTACCTTGCGGACTATGTCCCATGTTTCCTGATCAATGATCGCTTCATGAGTATTCTCAAAGCGAAGCTGTTCTTCCTTCGGAACCTTGATGGTGCGCTTGTCCTTGAATGAGGCGATCCTTGTGCGGCAGTTGACCGTGTGTCCGAGATAAATCTCATTGTCAAGAATATCGGCGATCGTGCGCTCATTCCATTTATACGGATTATCTGTGTCCGTGTGCGTTCCGTATCTGCCTTCCATTTGAAAGCGGTAAAACGTCGGTTTGAGGATTTTCTTTTCTTGCAGTGCTTTTGCTATATTACATGGTCCAATACCCTCGGCGCACATAGCAAATATCATTTTAACCACAGGCGCGGTTTCTTCATTAACCAGAAGATGACATTCTTTTCCGCTGTTAGGATCGCGGCGATAACCGTAAGGAACAGTTGTACCCAAACGTTCTCCACGCTCGGCTTTCGCTTTGAACACAGCACGAATCTTTTTACTCGTGTCACGAGCATACCATTCATTGAACAGATTCTTGAACGGCGCCAGCTCATTGTTGTCGCTGAACAACGAATCATAGTTATCGTTGATGGCAATGTACCTGACACCATATCTCGGAAATACGAACTCGGTGTAGTTGCCGACCTCGATATAATTTCTGCCGAGACGGGATAAGTCTTTTGTTATAACAATTCCAACTTTTCCTGCTTCAATCAGCTTATACATCTCCTGAAAGCCGGGACGGTCGAAGCTGACGCCTGAGTAGCCGTCGTCAACAAACACGCGAATGTTAGGAAAGCAATTATCCTTTGCATACTTTTCGAGTATGGCTCTTTGGTGCACGATGCTGTCGCTGTCACCGACATTGAAATCGTCTTTTGAGAGGCGGCAGTAGAGCGCGGTTAGATTGTTGATTTATTGCAAAATTCAGATTGTACAAAATGAGGTATCAAAAATGGTTTTAGAAAACTATCAGTTATCTGAATATGAAGAGTATTTACTGGAACGGACAGGAACAGAGAATATTGCGTTTAATGATGGTATGGTTTATGTTACATATCATAGCGGCAACAACTCGACCGAGCTGATGAAATCTAATGACGATGAATTTGTCACGCTCTGCATAAACGCGAGAGAACAAGCATGCTCCTTGCAGGAGCACAAAAATGATGATAACTCTGAGTGGCTTGAAAACATTCGGTTTCCGGTTGACTCAACCGAGATCGATGAATTCGAAAAACTGTTTTATCAGCACAACCCCGACATTGAACCGCAGCTAAAAAACAACCCTCTCAGCGGTAGCAAGGTCACTCTGCCATTGGGTGAAGTGTTGTTTGAATTTGTTTATGCAGATTTCGACTCGCTGTACAAGGAGGTCAAAGTATCTCTTCGCATGTATGAAGATATTGATTTACCAAATGCTGACAATGAAATGCAGGATATGATTAATCGTTATCAAATCTACCGCAACTATAAGTGGTTGATCAATCATTTGGCGTTTGGATCGACTGCATCCGCATTGTTTCCGCCGGCTATTATGCAGGATGCGGATTTGGCAGCAGCTATGCTTGACTATTATAAATATCTGATAATGCTGCAAAAGGAATACAGTGATATTTTGGAGTTCTGTTTTGAATCGAGGTATTATTCTGAGGTGCTGGGCGACATGACGGCTTCCGCGCGGTATTATCTTTACCGGAAGATAAATAAAATGCCGCCCTTCGTAGAATTCAACGAAGAACAGCGCTTGATAATGGGAGACAAAAAGGCTCCGTCGGATTATGACTTTTCTGCGCTTGCTGATTTCGCACAGGAACATGACATTGACGCAGCCACACTAATGTATTTTCATAACTATAATCACAATCCGGTTCTCCGTTATCGGTGTGAGAGCCTGCATGAGTTCTTGGAGCTTGAGCTTAACAAGCTAATCGAATACAACGTCAACTTGAAGTGCTGTGAACGCTGCGGGCAGTGGTTTACCTACAAGGGCAACTATGACGCGCGATACTGCAGCCGGACCCATTTAGGTGAATTGCGTTCCTGCCGCGACCTCGCTGCAGAGGAAAACTATAAGCTGAAAATGGAAAAGAACGAGGCTCTGCCAATCTATAGGAAATATTATCGCCGTTACTACGCTCGCGTAAAAGTTAACCAGATCAAGAAAAACGATTTCAAAAAATGGAAGTACGAGGCTCTTGTCAAGCGTGATGAGTGCTCCGCCGGAGATATAACTCCCGAGGAATACATTGACTGGCTCGAGGGCAGTTTTCCCAATAGAAAGAGGAAGGATAAATAAATTCTGTATTCTTTGATTACCGCGTCTCAGATTTTGATAAATCCAAATGAAAGATAATTAAAAATACTCTTGCAATTTATGATTATGTAAGGTACTATACAAACGCTTCACGCGGCTCTTTGTTGTCACACAGAAAACATAGCTCAGTACTGCGACACAATCAAAAAAGCACAAGCTCAGAATGATATGCTCCCTTTATGGAAGACAGTGAAATAAAAAACTGTTAACTATGAAGGGAGCATTGTTATGTCCAGAAAAGGAAAAATTAAACCAGAAATAAAATTAC
>JAFRCW010000003.1 GCA_017404145.1 Ruminococcus sp.
AGTAAAGGGACGTGAAGCAATGAATTATCCGATGTACATGATTATCTTTTTCTTGATATTATTTACTATCATTTTTTACGCTTCGTCCAGTTCAAAAATAGCTGAAAGGAAAATGACGATGATTATTATTTCAAAGGATAAAACAAAATGCGCGGAGTATAACCGCATCATTGTTCAGAAAAACTTTGGCGGCGGAAAAGAGAAGAAATACGCCGTTATCGGCTCTGTCAATCACCATGACGATATACTCGATTGTTTCCCCGACAAGGAATCCGCGGTGAAGGAGCTTGAGAAGATTTTTGCCGCTTACCAAAACGGTGAAAAGACCTATACTTTATAAAAGTTAACGGACGAAGATGAGCTTTTCATCCTCGTCCGTTTTTTGCTGCGAGCGATTTTTTCTCAGTTTTGCATCTTACCGCCGATTTTTGCAACTTACAGCAAAATCTATTTAAAAAATTAAAATAATAAGCTATACTATGCCCATAACAAAACCGAAAGGAAGATTGATTATGGGCATTATTTTTTTCATCTTATTTACATTGGCAGAAATCGGACTGGTCGTTTTGACCTTTACAAAATTCAGAGAAAAAGACTCGTGGCGGAAAAACCGCGCAATCATCAGAGCCGCCGAGACCGTTTTGCTGCTGGGAATGGTTTTGATCCCGACGGTCAATATGAAGTGGCGCTTTTTCGGAGCGCTGATCGTCTTGACCGTTCGCCTGCTGATAGCGGGTATCGTTTGGCTGGTCATGAGGAAGAAATCCAACGGGCTGAGAAAAAAGCCTGTAACGGTTATTAGCTGCGTGTTATCTGTGGCTCTGATCGCCTTCTCACTTGTACCCGCGTTTATTTTTACCAACTACAACGGACTTCCGACAACGGGTGAGTACAAGGTGAGTGAGACAAGCGCGATTCTCGTCGACAAGAACAGAGTTGACGAGTTTGAAAACGACGGCTCGTTCAGAGAGGTTCCCGCGCATTTCTACTATCCCGAAAACGCCGAGGGCGAATATCCGCTCGTTATCTTTTCGCACGGCGCGTTCGGCTACTATCAGAGCAACTTCTCCACCTATGAGGAGCTTGCCTCCAACGGCTATATTGTTGTCGCGCTCGATCATCCGCACCACTCCTTCTTCACGAAGGATACCGACGGGAAAATGATCACCGTTGACGAGGAGTTTATCTATGAGGTCACAAGAGATGACGATGCTGTCAGCAAAGAGGAACTGATGACGGATTCTCAGGCTTGGCTGAAGGTCAGAGTCGACGATGAGAACTTTGTGCTGGATACCATTAAAGAGGCAAAGAACAGCAGCACACTCTCAACCGCATGGCATACCTCTGACGCAGATACTGTTCTCAGCGTTATCAACAGGATCGATACCGATAAAATCGGCTTGACAGGACATTCCCTCGGCGGCGCGACGGCTGTTGAACTCGGCAGAGATAGAACGGATATCGACGCCGTGATCGATATCGACGGTACGATGATGGGTGAGATCACCGGCGTTATGAACGGAGAATACACATATAATTCCGAGTCCTATCCTGTTCCCGTGCTTGCTTTATTCACCGAAAACAATTATAATATGATAGAATCAGATGAAAGCGGATTCTATCGTGTCAATGAGAATATGATCAACAATGCGAAGGACGGCAGAATTGTGACCTTCGAAAACGCGGAGCATATGGACTTTACTGACCTTCCGCTGTTTTCTCCCTTCCTCGGCAATATGCTCGGAAGCGGAGAACGCGACAACGAGGAAATGATGAATACGCTGAACAGCGTTGTCCTCAACTGGTTCGATTATTATTTGAAAGGCAACGGCGCATTGAATATTCAGCCGCAATACTGATATGCAAACAAGGATCACAAAGATCGGCAAAGACCAACCCGAATATATAGAAATACACTGCTACAGAATCAGCGACGAGGTGCGCGAGATCATAGCCTTTGTCAAGTCAAGACAGGGACAGCTGACGGGTACCGCTGACGAAAGGCAGTATGAAATTGCCGTGTCTGATGTGTTTTATATTGAATCGGTCGACAACAGGAATTTCATCTATACAAAAGATAAAGTCTACGAAACACGGCAGAAGCTCTATGAGCTGGAGGAAATACTTAAAGAAAAGCGCTTCCTCCGAGTTTCAAAATCCACCTTGCTCAATCTGATGAAGGTCAGCGCGATTAAACCCGCACTGAACAGTCGATTCACAGCCGAGCTGTTTTCGGGCGAGCAGGTTGTTATTACCCGAAAATATGTACCGGAGCTCAAAAAGGCATTGAAAGGAGATAAATGAAATGACAATTAAAGAGTTTATCATCTCACGTGTTCAGATTTTTTTCACGCTGGTAACGCTGATTCTGACAGCGACGGTTATTCTCGGCGCAATCTATCAGCCCGATAAGGAACTGCGCTATTATCATTTGCTCAGTCCCGTTATTCTCGCCGCGTGTTGCGTCCTGCCGACCTGTGTGACATACTTTAAAAAGGAGCCGACTCCCGCACAGTTTATAATAAGACAAATAATAGAATTGGCACTGATTGAAGCGGTAGTAATGTTTCTAATATCAGCGCCCGAAGGAATAGCGAAACCGATGTTTTATCTTGTTCTCGGCGCGGTAATTGCCGTCATATATGTTCTAACTATGGTGATGATGTGGCTGCAAAAGGTTCAGCAATCCAAAAAGCTCACTGAACAGCTGAAAAACTTTCAGAATAATATGGTAAAGTAAAACCAATAAAATAAAACGCCGCCAAGCAGGAGCTTATCCCGTTTGACGGCTGTTTTTTAATTAATCTGATTTGACTTTGTCGTTAAACTCCTGAATCCTTTTCTTCATAGCAAAGTACTGGCTGAACCAGATGAAGAAATAAATGAAGAAGAAGATAGCAATGTAGCCCGCGATACCCCAAAAGTTATGCGGCATCCAGTACATACAGTAAGCGATCGGCAGCATTGATACGGAGATGATAAGGCAGTGAATAACCGTCTGCTTCAAAAGACTCCAGTTTTCCATATCCCAGATAACCGATGCTCCACCGAACGCGGCTCCGTAAATTAAAGAGCATATCGTCTGAATTACGACGGCGTTCAGCTCATTGCCGCAAAGAGCAGTCAGCTGCGGTACAACGGGATAATACTCACCCTTGTTGATTATTACCGAAATGATAAGTGTGATAATAAAGCTGATGCTTAAGCCGATAGGCGCACCGATCAGGCTGCGCAGAATAACTTTCTTTTTCATAATTTACCTCCTATAAACCTAAAACCTGTTTGATTTTTGACACATAGCGTCTTGAAACATATGTTGCCGTACCGTCGGACAGCGTTACGCAAATCGTACCCGATAAGATCAAATCGAAGTTGCGCACCTTTTTCAGATTGATGATCTCGGAGTTGGAAATACGCACAAAGCTGTGCTTAGTTAGCTGTTCCTCAAGCTCGTATAATCTCTGCCTGAGGATATATTCTTTCTTGCTGACCGAAGCAAAGGTCTTGCCGCCCGCCGCGTAAATACGGATAATGTCCTCGGGTGATAAGATTTCCGCCAAATCATTGTAAAAGCCCGTGATAACCTCTGGCGTTTTAGATGAAAGCGTATTGAGTATGTCGTTGATTTCATCATTTACCTTATCGGTAATAATAATCACTTTCGGCTCAATACAGCTGTCGTCGATTTTGATTTCTACCTGCATTGTTTTTCCTCCTTTGTTGACAACAGTATAGCACGCTTGGAGAATCAAATCCACCGTTTTACGATAAGTGGTCGGTTTTGGGAGATAAGTGGTTATTATACAAAATAATATAGCCGTCCGACGGATTATCCTGCTTGGCGACTTTACTTGTCCCCAGAAACGCTTTGAATATAGACAAAAGTCCGTATCTATGGTATATTTTATACATTGAATAATAAGGCGGTAAGAGAGCATGACTATGAATTCAAATTCAAACAATATAAACTACAACTACGACGAGCAGGCAAAGATCATGCTCGACAGGTTTATCACTCAGCTGGATTCGCAGAGCGGTAAAGCCGATCCTGACGATGCGTCGGCAGATTTGAAGTATACGCGGTCTCTGCAAAGAGCGAGGCTCCTGAAAAAAAGCGTGACGATGTCGGTCGATTACAGTCAAAATTACAATAAAATGATCAAGGGTATCGCGTGGAAAATGGATAAAGACGCGCGATATATCACAAGAATACCGTTCCACGCCGTCAAAGCGAAAATCGGGTATTCCGTCGGCGGCAAGCTGAAAAAGAAAATCTACGAAAAGCAGAACCTCTACGCCTATTCCATGTGGCTTAGAGGACAGACCGACGCCGATTATGTATGTCCCCACTGTGGCGCGGCAACGCGCGTCAGCAAGCTCACAAACGGCTGTGAATTCTGCGGAACGCGGTTCTTGCTGCATGAGTTATACCCGAAAATCACGAGCTTCTATACGCTCAAGAGCGTTACCTATATTCTTCGCAACATCGCTCCGTTTGTAATTGCGGGCATTGTGCTGGCTCCGCTCTTCACTTTCCTGACCAATTACGGCGCGTTCACGCAAGCCTTTCAGACAGGAGATATCGAATCCGTTATCGGCTTCATCATCTCGCTGATAATAAGTGCGGGCGCCGGAGCGGTTTTGGGCTATATCCTTTTCGCCGCTTCTACCTTAGGTTTGATGTTATGGAAAGTGATAACCGGTATGCCAGCGCTGATAAAGTTTATAAAAATCAAAAGAAATCTGCCGGGCTTTATGAAAAGCATTGAACCGGATTTCTCCCTTGACTATTTCATCGTCAAGCTGATGAATCTGACCGGCACGATGGTGTTTTCCGAGAATTACGACGACCTCACCGTATATGGCGGTGAGCCAATGCAGAACACCTTCGGAGATATCATTGACCTGCGCTGGAGCGGAATATTCAATCTGAATCAATACTATGTGAAGGACGGCTTTATCTATATGGACGTTACGATGTATATGGACGACATCCATTGCAGAGGCAAAAGAATCTTCGGCAAAAAAGATAAGTTCCGGTTGCTGCTGTGCAAGAGCGTCAGCGCCGGGAACGACTACGGCTTTACGATTCACGCGGTATCCTGCCCGACCTGCGGCGCGAGCTTTGACGCGTCAAGGATCAGGCACTGTCCGAACTGCTCCAATGAATATCATCTGGTTAACCGTGATTGGGTTGTAATGAAATTTGAGAGAGTATAGCAGTCAAATTTTCCTCATGTTTCGGAGGTTTCGTTATGTATCTTAAAAACGGTCTTATTTCATTTTTAAAAGTCAAGAATGTCATTTTACTGATTCTCGGCATATTTTTTACGGCGGCTTCTGCCTCTAATATGATTGAGCTGATTGTATATTATTTCGGCGATTGGTTCACGATTATTCACGCAAACAGCACTCTCGGTTCGGTATTTCTCTTTATCATCGGCGTGTTGATGATCGTATGCTCAAGAATCTCACGAAGGCTTATCAACGACGCATGCTTTTTCTCAAGCTATTTTGAGGGTGATTTGAACGGATACGTCGATTTTGCGGAGCTTGCCGAGGTGACAGGCAGAACTACGCTGCAAATCAAAAGCCGTATTGCGCTGCTTCACCTATTATATATGAAAAATTTCAGAATCATCAAAACCGTAAACTATCGGTATCCCGAAATCATCGAGCTTTACAGCAAAACCGTCACCTGCTCCTGCCGCAGCTGCGGCGGATGGATGGAAAAGCGCGTTTATTTTACGGGAATGTGTCCGTACTGCGGCAGCTCCGATCTGACTGCGCAGGTCGTATCGGGACAGCGGGTTTACTTCATCAACGACAATGCAGGCAGAAAGCCAAATAATCCCGACTATTATAAAGCTCCTTCGTTAAACGCAAAGCGAATTGCTTATGCAATCGGCTTCGGTATCGCTCTGTTTTTTGTTTTCATTTTTTTGATCGTGTTTCTGAACTTTGTTTCCAATTATAACAACGACGAATATCTGAGAGAGACCTTGCCTTCGGGAAGAAGCTATTCTTCGTTTGAGCTGATCAGGGCAAGCCTGATGAATGTGATTATCTTTTCCGCGTTTGGGCTTGTATCCGTCGGCTCGGCGCTTGTGTTCACATTTGTGAGGATGCTATCCATAGAAAATGCACAGCGTTACGCGCGCCGTTTCGCTCAGATTCCCACTCCGTTTATTTCAATATCGGAGCTTGCGCAGATAAGCAGGGCGAATTCTCCGCTGAGACAGTCAAGCGGTATTACTCCCGAATGGGTTTATAAAAAAATCGTAAAATCAATTAAAGAGGGGTATCTGCGCGGCTGCTCCCCGGAAAAGCACGGCGGGGTGCTGAGAATTTCGCTTGCAAAGCAAATCGTCAAGGATCGCTGTCCCGGCTGCGGCGCGCCGATCGTGGGTGCAGTCACCGAAAACTACGCCTGCCGCTACTGCGGAAGGATCATCACCGGAGTTATCCGCAAACAATAATGATTCGATTATAACGCAATCCCAAACATAAAACAGAACGTCTGTTTTTAACAGATAGTATCACGATTGCCAGAGCAGATGATGTCTATATAATTGTCGTAGTTGTAAATCGGAGTAAACGAAGTTCAAACACAGAGGTTATAGAAGCTGTTTGCGCGATGAACAAAAGCCGCCGAGTAGGGAATAATCCCACTTGGCGGCTGTGCTTATCAGATGAAAATTAACTCCGTATTTACAATCTCCATTGCACGGCTACGGATATTGTTAATTCTCGCAACCCACAGCATTTGATTGTTAGCTTTAAGCTGTTCCGTCACTCCTTCACGCTCCGCAATCTGCTTGACAAGCCTGTCAAACAATTCTGTTGCTTCTTGGTCAATATCAGCGAGATAGTCGGTCAATTTACAGGTTGTCAGCAGATTGGTGTATCTGATTGGATGATGCTGCTTAATATACTGCAAATGGCGTTTGCCCCAAATTCCAATTTCAACCTTCGGTTGTTCGGGAAGTTTCAAATCGGGCAGTAAATAATCGCCCTGCTGTGTGTATGTAATCTTTGTAGCCATAACTCAGACCTCCTTAATCTTGATTCTTTTGACTTTGGCTTTCGTGAGCTTAACTAACAGCTCGTCAATTATGTCGGTGTACCTGCCCTGTGAAATGAAATCATTTCTCAATTCAATCAGGCTGTTGAGAACTGTCCTTCGCTCATCTTGTGTCAGATAAAGATGGTATTTCGGGTTTCTCACTCAAACTCCTCCTTCAAATAATCTCGGTACGGTGCGCCATTACTGACAAAAGTATCATAGATGAATTTAGCGCCGAGCCTGAATCCGACAATAAATCTGTCAAGTTCCGATTCGCTTAGCACGATATTTGAAGCGTTGGCAAAGGCGAGAAAGGTTTTCTTCTCCTCGCCCTTTAGCTTTTCTGTGAGTGCTTGTTCGCTACTTGACAGAATTGACATTTGCTTTTGAAGGAAGATGTCATTTTCAAAACTTCGTGCCTGCGGTTCAATGTTGCCAAAATACAGTTCTTTGATGATGTTTTTCATTGTATTACCTCCGTTTCAATTTGGTGATTTTATTGTACACGGAGATTGCAGAAAAATCGAATGTGTGAATTTGTTTTTCAAAAGAAAAGAGCCGAGAAATCTCAGCTCAAATTCTTAATGCTACTCTCGTATTCAGTTTTATCCTTTAGAACACGTCGCTTCGGTTGCGCTTATTTTTTCGTATCTGCAGAATATATTCTTGTCGTCGACAAAATATGCTTGTTTTTATATATAATATGTGCTATACTTTAATCACGAGAAAAAATTGCGTATTAACGCAAATTAGTCGTGAGGTTAAAATGCAGATACAACGTGAACGCTATCTTAATAAACTGATACAGCGCAGAGAAAACGGAATGGTCAAGGTAATCACCGGTATTCGCCGCTGCGGAAAATCCTATCTCCTGTTTGAACTCTACCACCAATACCTTAACTCAACCGGAGTATCGGACGAAAACATCATCGAGCTTGCATTAGACGAGGATGAAAACGCCCGTTACCGCAATCCGCTGGAGCTGGGAAAGTATATCCGCAGTTTAATAATTGATAAAAGCAGAATGTATTATGTGTTTCTTGATGAAATACAAAAGGTCGCAGATATTCCGAATCCTTATCTTCCGGGAACAGAAGAAAAAATAGGCTTTGTTGATGTATTGCTGGGTTTGATGAAAATCAAGAATGTTGATTTGTATGTCACCGGAAGCAATTCCAAAATGCTTTCAACCGATATACTGACTGAGTTTCGCGGCAGAGGAGACGAGGTGCGAATCAATCCTCTGAGCTACAGTGAATTCTATTCCGCTTACGGTGAAGATAAACGCAACGCGTGGCGTGATTTCTTTACCTTCGGCGGTATGCCCTTAGTGTTGTCGCAAAAAACAACCGAGGATAAAAGCAGATATCTTCATACACTTTTTGACAAAATCTATCTGGATGACATTATGTCACGTCACAGTATTTCGAATGATAAGCCTGTACTGGATGATTTACTGGATATTGTTTCATCCTCAGTGGGATCGCTGACAAACCCCTCGAAAATACAAAAAACCTTTGCTTCGGTCAAGGGAACAGCGATCGCGGATGATACTATCAGCCGTTATCTGGATTACTTTATTGATGCTTTTTTGCTGTATAAATCGAAACGGTATGACGTGAAGGGCAGAAAGTATATCGGTTCCCCAATGAAGTACTATTATTCCGATGTGGGATTACGCAATGCTCGCCTAAACTTCCGTCAGCAGGAAGAAAACCACATTATGGAGAATATTCTGTACAACGAGCTGAAGGTTCGCGACTTTGATGTGGATGTTGGCATTGTGACGCTGAATACCCGCGATGAAAACGGCAGGAGCAAGCGCGTTCATCATGAGGTTGACTTTGTGGCGAATAAAGGAAATGTTCGATATTATATCCAGTCGGCGTTTGCGATTCCCGATGAAGAAAAGAGAAAGCAGGAGACAGCTTCGCTGAACGGGATCGGCGATTCTTTCCGAAAGACCGTCATCGTAAGAGATAATATCGTTCCATGGCATGATGAAAATGGTATTTTCTATGTCGGTATCGAGGAATTCCTGCTTGATGAGAGTATAATGGATAAGTGATTCTTAGAAATAGATATGTTCCTTTTTCACCGGAAGCGTTCAGTGTTACTGCAGTCGAAAAACACACTTTGTGTCATATGCTATATAGAATAGATCCCCGAGGGATCTTATCATATTGTTTGTTCATTAAATAATAAAAAATGGCAGAAAGCAGGGACGGTCAATTCCGTCCCTGCTTTGCTTTCTTTATTCTTGCTGTTACGAACCGGGCGAGCAGTCCCGTGAAAAGTCCCGCCAAGCATCCCGCGACGATCAGGAAAGGATAGTAGGCGAGGATCTGCGGCGTTCGCGTGATCAACAGCGCCGCCGCCATCTGACCCGTGTTGTGGAGCACCGCGCCGAATACGGAGGCGATGGGGATATGTTTTTCGTCAACGATCTTTCTCAGCAGCAGCATCCCGACAAGACAGAGAAACGATCCCGAAAGGGAATAGATCAAAGCCATCATATTTCCTGAGAACACCGAACCCAGCACCACTCTGAGGATGACGACCGCAGACACCTCATACCACCGATAATGATAGACGGCGTATACCGTGATGATATTAGCAAATCCGAGCTTGATCCCGGGGATCGGGAAAGGATTCGGGATCTGTAATTCCACGACAAAGATGATCAGCGCGACAGCGGTAAGCAGCGACAGCTCACAGAGGCGTTTGACGTTCTCTTTCATACGCTCACCTCGTTACCGCGTCAACGCCGGACGCATCATCCGCAAATGTGATCACCAGCCGGTTGGGCAGACAGACGATCGGCATAGCGGCGTTCTCAAGATAACCCATCCGGATACAGGTGTGATCGGGACAGTCCGCGTCGATCACACGGATCTTTCCGTCCTTGATCTCAACAGTGTTCGTTCTGCCCTCATACTCAACGATCATCTCTCTGTCGGGAGAGGCTTTCAGATCGACGCTCTCTATCAGTTCTCCGTCGGAAAAGATATTCACCGTGTTTGTTGAACCGGAAAACAGCACAAAAAGACTCCCGCCTACTCCGAGCAGGAAGATCACGACGCCTATCATGATGAGAATTTTGTACTTCATAGAAAGCCTCCGGTCATTTAAATTTATTCTAGCATAAACTGTCCGCTGTTGCAATAAAGAGATTTGACAGAAAAGTATCCGATATGGTACGATACAGACGGTGATATGATGAAAAAGAAGCTACTGTTATTCACAGCAGTGTTCCTGCTGGTCACAACCGCATTTTCGCTGATCTCCTGCAACAACGCGGCTCCCGCAAAATATGACTTCTTCGCGATGGATACTCATATGAGCATCCGGCTTTACGGTCAGAGCGCGAATCTCGCCGCGGGCGGGATCGAGGGTCAGCCGGAGTTTCTTGACTCCGTGCTTTCCGTCACAGATGAAGAAAGCGACGTCTACCGGCTCAACCACGCAAAGGGCGAAACCCTCACGGTAGACAACCACGTTGCTCCGCTGATCAAACTGTCACAGGAGCTGTGCGAAGATCTCGACGGCTATCTGGATTTTACTCTGTATCCCGTCAGTCAGGCGTGGGGCTTTACCACCGGTGATTACCGTATTCCCGAACAAGCTGAGATCGACGAGCTCCTGCAAAAGGTCGACTACCGTCGGATCGAAGCGGATACAGAGACCTTTGAAGTAACCGTTCCCGACGGAATGATGCTCGACTTCGGCGCAGTAGCAAAGGGTTACGCCGCCGACTATGCGACGGAAATCCTGAAAAATACCGGCACCGTCAGCGGTATCGTCGACTACGGCGGCACCATCATCCCGTGGGGAATGAAAAACGGCAAGGATCTCTGGACGATCGGTATCCAGGATCCCGAGGATCCCTCCTCTTATTTCGGCATCCTTTCCGTCACTGAAAAAGTCATTTCCACCTCCGGCGGCTATGAGCGGTATTTTATCGGCGAGGACGGAAAACGGTATATCCACATTATTGATCCCAAGACGGGATATCCGGTCGACAACGGCATCCTCAGCGTCACCGTCGTCTGTGAGTCGGGTATCGCCGCCGACGCTCTCTCTACCGCGCTGTTCGTGATGGGAACAGAAAAGGCAGCTGAGTTTTACCAAAATGACACAAAGTATCACTTTGACTTCTTGATCCTTGACGAGGAGAAACATCTTTATCTCACGGAGGGGATCGCCGACAGCTTTACTCTCTCAAACGGATATGACTACTCTGTCATCCGGATCGAAAAATAACCTGACCATACTTTTCAGAGCCTGAAATACGGTTCTGTTTTTTTGTTTTTCCCGATTCTCCCTTAATTGCCATAACCTCCTTGTCGATTTTCCTTGCAAAAGTAATGATTTTGTAGTATAGTATTTGTGTATGTGTACAAGTGTGTAATAATCTGTAAGAATGGATTAAGGAAGATATATGAACACCGCAAAAATCGGCATCGAAGGCTACAAAAGCGTCAACGACTATGTTGAAACCAAATTAAAACGCTTTGAACAGAACGGTATCACCTATGAAATGCTCTTCTCTCTGATGTTCTCGGAGGGCGACAACATTATGTATGAGCGTTCGTCGGGCTACCGTATCCATACCACTACCTACAAAGAGGCAAAGGAGCAGACCCTGCGCCGCGCAAAAACGCTTGCAAAGCTGCTCAAGGACGTTCCCAAAGGTTCTTTCGTCGGTCTGTCTCAGGACAACTCTCTCTTCTGGATCGAGAATTTCTGGGGGATTATTCTCTGCGGCTATAACCCGCTTCTGATCAATCTCAGACTCTCGCAGGAGATGGTAGAGCAGTCGCTCTTAGACTGTAACGCCAAAGCGGTCGTTTCCGACAAGAGGGAATACTCCGTCAAAACCGTTATGGACAGCGAGATCACCGAAGCAGAGGAACTGTATGTTCCCGAAGCGTTCGGCGCCGAGATCCTTGTGATGACCTCCGGCACCTCGCGGCATGTCAAGCTCTGCGCCTATACCGCAGAAGAGCTGTTTTACCAGATCAAGGGCTCGCTCGATATCATCAAGAACTGCAAGCTGATCCAGAGCCACTTTGAGAACCGCCTCAAGCTGCTGACCTTCCTGCCGTTTTATCACGCGTTCGGACTGGTAGCGGTGTACATCTGGTTCTCGTTTTTCTCACGTACCTTTGTCGAGCTGAAGGATATGATGCCCAACACCATCACCGGCACCGTCAAGCGTCACAAGGTCACCCATATCTTTGCGGTTCCCTTGTTCTGGGAGACCGTCTATTCAAAGGCGATGAAAACCATCCAGCAAAGAGGCGAAAAGACCGAAGCGAAATTTAACAAGGCAATGACGCTGAGGGATAAGCTGGGCGACTCTGCCTTAGGCGATCTTTTCTCTAAGGCCGCGTTCAAGGAGGTCAGAGAGAATCTCTTCGGCGAGAGCATCCGTTTTCTCATCACCGGCGGCTCGTCGATCTCTTATGAGAGCGTTCGCTTCTTTAACTCTATCGGCTATCACCTCGCGGACGGCTACGGAATGAGCGAGATCGGCATCACCTCCGTAGAGCTTTCCTCCAAGAGGAGCATCTTAAACGACCGCTTCGTCGGCAAGCCGATGCAGGGAATGGAATATAAAATCGACGAAAACGGCGAACTGCTGGTCAAGGGACGCGCGATCGCCAAATATATGATTGAGGACGGCGTCAAAAAGCCGCTCGACCACGACGCGTTTTTCCAAACCAAAGATTTGGCGGAATGTGTCGACGGTCACTACAAAATCCTCGGCAGAAGAGACGACCTTGTGATCGGCTATTCGGGCGAGAACCTCAACCCGAATCTGATCGAGCCTCAGCTTGCCGCCAAGGATATCGAGAACATCTGCTTAGTCGGCGCGAAAGACGGCGAAGAAACCGTTCCCACCCTGATCGTCGGCGTCAACAAGTTCATTTCCAAAGAACGCTTTGAGGCTCTTGATCAAGAACTGAAAAACAAGCTTTCCGAAATGCGCTTAGGCTCTGAGATCCGCAGGATCATCTACACCGATGACCGTCTGATGATCGCGGACGAATATAAGCTCAACCGCATCCGCCTGAAGAACGCGGCGGAGAACAACGAATTTCATATTCTTTCTCCTGCGGCGATGACAGAGGACGCGACCGATCAGCTGACCGTTGCTCTGAAAACGGCGTTTGCGACCGCTCTTTCCAGATCTCCCGAAGATATCCCCGAGTCGGCGGACTTCTTCTTAGATCTCGGCGGCTCCTCTCTGGAATACTTCGCGATGGTGTCCGAGCTATCACAGAAGCTCTCTATCGCTTTCCCGACCCAAGGGGATAAAACCCTGTCTACTGTCAGAGAATTCCGCGACTTTATCCGGAAGAATATGTAGATCCCTATCTTTAAACTTTGTAGGAGACGGAACCGAGAACCAATAACCGGGAACCGGGAACCAATATATGTTTTATTCGTTTTTTAACTTTTTTGCGAAAATCACGGGATGGCCTATACAGTTCTTCCTGTTTCGCACCAAGATCTACTATGAGGACAAAAGCGTCCAGAACAGACAGCTCAAAGGCAAAGCGATCGTCATCTGCAACCACACCTCGGTCTTTGACTATCCTGTACTGATGTTCGCGTTCTTTACCAGAACCCTGCGCGTTCAGATGGCGGAGCTGCTGTTCAAAAAGCCGTTTCTCGGCGTATTGATCCGGCTGCTCGGCGGCATCTATGTCGACCGCTACTCCACTAACCTGAGCTTTATGGCGAAGAGCGAAGCGATCCTGAACAAGGGCGGCGTAGTCGGTATCTGGCCCGAGGGCAGGATACCGAAAAAGGACGAAGAAAGACCGCTGGAGTTTAAGTCCGGTGCGGCGTTTTTATCCCTTTCTACCGATACGCCCCTCATCCCCGTCTATACCGACGGATCTTACTTTGATAGGAAACACCGCGCGCATATCATCATCGGCACGCCGCTTTATCCCGCGGATTTCGCCGACAGTGGAAAAGACGAAAAAGAAACCATTGAAAACCTGACCCGCGCGATGCGCGAGAAAATCATTGATTTAGGAAAACAGCTCCATGAACGAAAAACAGAAGACGCCCGAACAGCGTCCTAAAGCGCCGCTGTTCTCGCTCAAATATCTGCCGATGGACTCCATACGGGTCACGGGCGCGCTCCCGGGGCTTGTATGGCTCAGACCGAAGTGGATATATGAAAACGAGAACGCGAAAAAGAAAATACGCGGTCCCGCGCTGGTGATCGCCAACCACTCTACCTTCTACGATCCGATCTATATCTCTATCGCGATGTGGTACAGAAGAAACCGCTTTATCGTCAAAAAGGAGATATACGACTCCAAGGCGCAGTGGGTCCTTAAAGCGGGCAGATGTATCCCGGTAGATCCGCAGAACGCCTCTCTCGACACCATCAAAGCGGTCACTGCCGCCCTGAAGGACGGAGAGATCATCGATATGTTCCCCGAGGGTCATGTCACCCATACCAACACCGATCTCGAACAGTTCAAGTCCGGCGTAGCGCTGATGGCGGTCAGGGGCAAGGCTCCTATTCTCCCCATCTTCATCAGGGATAAACGCTCCGCTTGGGATCGGATGCTGTTCGTTGTCGGCGAACCAATCGACGTCGTAGGAACATACGGCGCTATGCCGACCTTCTCTCAGATCGAGGAGATCGCTGAAAAATTATTTCATAAAATGCAGCAGCTGGAAAAGCTCGCTGAAGAATATCATTAAATTTGGAGGATTATGAAAATGCTGACTTCAAGAGAACCTTTCGCAAAATACTGCTCTGCAGAAGATTTTGCCAAAATCAAAGAGTACGACACCGTTTCACAGATGTGGCTTCACTGTATCGAAGAATACGCTGAGGATACCGCGATCGAAGACAGCGGCGTAAAATATTCCTTTTCAAAGCTGGATGAGGATGTCGCCTGTTTTCGCACTCTGTTAAAGGACGACTCCGACAAAAAACTGAGAGTCGGTATCTACTGCAAAAATTCCTATGACTTTGTCAAGGCGTATCTTGCGGTCGTTACCCTCGGATACTGCGCGGTGATCCTGCCGCCCCAGCTCGACGCGCCGACCGTGTTCGGCTGTTCGATGAAGTTTTCACTCGACAAGCTCGTCTACGCTCCCGATATGGAAGAAAACTTAGGTGTGCTTCGCTCTCAGCGTCCTGACTTTATCACCGTTTCCGCCGCGGATACTTCCGATACAAAAACCGATATCGTTATCCCCGAGGGATCGGATCCCTGCGTGATCATGTTCACCGGCGGCACCACCGGCAAGTCTAAGGGAGCGCTGCTCTCTAACACTGCCGTGATGCAGGGTACCGTCAACGGCTGTTACGGTTATGAGACTGTTTTTCACCAGAGATATCTGCTGGTGCTTCCGCTGTCTCATGTGTTCGGTCTGATCCGCAACCTGATGACCTCGCTCTATACCGGCTCCGACCTTTATATCTGCCGCAACAACAAGGATATGTTCAAGGATGTCGCCGTGTTCCGTCCGACGATCCTCGTGCTTGTTCCCGCTCTGGCGGAAATGAGCCTGATGCTCTCGAAAAAGTTCGGCAGAAATATGCTGGGCGAATCTCTGAAATACATTATTGCGGGCGCCGCGGCGGTATCTCCGTATCTGATCAAGGAATATGAGACCCAGTTGGGCGTTAAGCTCCTGCAAGGCTACGGTCTGACAGAATCCGCCAACCTCGTTTCGGGAAATCCCGAATCCCTGCGCAAGCCTGACTCCGTCGGTCTGCTCTATCCCAACCAGGAGATCAGGATCGTTGACGGCGAGCTGTGGCTCAAAGGCAAAAATATGATGGACGGCTATGTCGGCGAGGACGAAACCGGCGTTTACAGCGAGGACGGCTGGTTCAAGACCGGCGACCTCGTCAGGATCGACGAAGAGGGTTATCTCTACATCACCGGCAGAATCAAGGAGATCATCATACTCTCCAACGGCGAGAACATCTCCCCCGCGGAGCTGGAGGTTCATTTCAACAAGCCCGACTTTATCCAGGATTCTCAGGTGTTTGAGGACGTCGACGAAAACGGCTCTCACTTTCTCTCTTTAGAGGTCGTTCCCAGAGCCGCCATCATTGAAACGATGGGGCTGAGCGATCCCGCTGATTTCATCAAAACAGAATTAGAAAAAATCAATACCACTCTGCAGCCCTATGAAAGAGTCCAAAGAATCGTCGTGCGCACTTCCGACTTTGAGCGTACGCCGAGTATGAAGATCAAGAGGTATAAAAAATGCTGACCCGACAGGAAATCACTGAAAAGTTAAAGGACATCCTGCTGTTTGCCGATCCCAACGGCGCAGAAAAGATCGAGAAGGCGACCGAGAACGCGGTGCTGACCTCCGATCTCGGCTTCTCCTCCGTCTCGATCCTCTATATGGTCATCGCGATCGAAGAGGCGTTCGGGATCGAGTTCGAGGGCGTTACCTTGCAGGATTTTGAAACATTGGGCGATGTGATCACCTATATCGAAAGGAAGCTCCCCCGATGAAGTGGACCGTCCGCGAACTGAAAAAGGGCGATATGATCCGTGTGAAGCTGGGTAACGTTTATCACTACGGCGTGTTCCTCTCTGAAGAAGAGGTCGTCGCGTTCGGCTATCCGCCGCTGCCGGAGTTTCAGAACAAACAGGAAGAGGTATCGGTGCTCTCCACCGATATCGACGTTTTCGCCTGCGGGTGTCCCGTAGAAGCGCCTCTGTATACGCTCAAAGAGAAACTCGCTAAAAATTCTCCCGATAAAACAGAGAAGCTCGCGCGTTCACGGATCGGCGAGACAGGCTATAACCTGATCCACAACAACTGCGAACATTTCGCCTATGAAGCGGTGTTCAACAAGCACTACAGCGAACAGGAAGAAACCGTCCGCTAGCAGTGGGAAAATTATGCCCGATCCGCTCTCTGCTGATCCCTAATCACTAACCACTAATCTCCCTACAGTCTG
>JAFRCW010000033.1 GCA_017404145.1 Ruminococcus sp.
CTCTGCACCCTGCCCCCTGCACCCAGCGCTCTGCACTCTGCACTCTGCACGCTGCGCTCAAAAGGAGATACCGATGAACCACCGGTTTTCAGGATTAATATACTACGACTGGACCTATTTTCTGATTATGATACCGTGCCTGATCCTTTCTATTGTCTGTTCGGCAACGGTCAAGTCCAGGTTTTCCAAATACTCGAAAATTGAGAACTCCCGCCATATGACCGGCGCACAGGCGGCGTATCAGCTCTTGTCCGCTCACGGGATCACGGGAGTCAGGATTGAACACGTAGCGGGAAACCTCACCGATCATTTCGATCCCCGCACCAACACCATCCGTTTGTCCGATTCCGTCTACGGAAGCACTTCCGTAGCGGCGGTCGGCGTCGCCTGTCACGAGGCGGGACACGCCGTACAGCATGCCGAGGGATATCTTCCGAACAAGCTCCGTTCCGTGATCCTGCCGGTTGCCAATATCGGTTCGCGTCTGAGCTGGATTTTTGTCATCGTCGGAATGATGCTTCCGGTACAGTTCAACTTTGTCATTACCATCGGCATTATTCTGTTTTCCGCCGCGGTGCTGTTTACGCTGATTACCCTGCCGGTAGAATTTAACGCCTCTTCCAGAGCGCTGAAAACTATCAAAGAGACAAGAATGTTAAATGATAGCGAATATGCGGGAGCAAAGTCTACGCTCTCCGCCGCCGCGATGACTTACGTCGCGTCCGCCGCTACCGCCACCTTACAGCTTTTAAGACTGATCCTGATCGCCAACAGAAGAAGATAAAGGATAATCCTATGCCTAACGTGAGAAAAATCGCCTATACCGTGCTGTACCGCGTCCTTTTTGAGGGGGCGTATTCGGCGCTTGCCTTAAACGCCGCGGTAAAGGAGCATTCTCTTGACAAAAGAGACGCGTCGTTTCTCTCGGCGCTGGTGTACGGCGTGCTGGAAAGACTTTTTACGTTAGATGAGATCATCCGCCAATATTCTTCGATCCGTCTCAAAAAGATCGAGGATAAGACCCTGCTGGTGCTCAGACTCGGCGTCTATCAGTTGATCTATATGGATAAGATCCCCGATGCCGCTGCGGTAGATGAGTCTGTCAAGCTGATCAAAAAGCTCGGACTCTACAAATCCTCCGGCTTTGTCAATGCGGTACTGCGCGCGATCATCCGCAATCATAAGCAGTATACTTTGCCCGATGAAAACGATACGGTAAAATATCTGTCTGTTACATATTCCTGCCCCGAAGAGCTTGTCACTCTGTTTTTAGACAGCTACGGTCAGGAGAATACTCTCCGGATTTTGGAAGATTTATCCGGCAGACCGCCGGTCACCGTTCGCGTCAATACGCTGAAAACCACCAAGGAACAGCTCAAAGCCTCTTTGGAGGCAAAGGGGATCACAGCAGAGGATATTTCTTTTTTAGAAAATTCACTGCATCTTTCTCATACCGGTTCACTGGAGAATCTTAAAGAATTCCAAGACGGTCTGTTCTATGTGCAGGACGCCGCCTCCCAGCTTGCCTGCGAGATCCTCGACGCCAAGGAGGGGGAGACCCTCTGCGACGTATGTTCCGCGCCCGGCGGCAAGAGCTTTTACAGCGCGATTAAAATGAATAACAGGGGAAAGATATTTTCCTATGATATATACCCCCATAAGACAGAGCTGATCCGCAAAACCGCCGAGCGGCTCGGCATTGATATCATCACTGCGTCCGTGCGCGACGCGGCGAAGAATGATGACCCTTTGCCTGCCTCTGACAGAGTTTTGTGCGATGTGCCCTGCTCCGGGCTGGGAATTTTACGCAGAAAACCCGAAATTCGTTACAAAAAAGACACAAATATTGACTTTTTGCCGTCCTTGCAATACAGTATATTGTGTATGAGTGTGAATTCACTCCCAACAGATGGTGAGATCGTATATTCCACCTGTACCTTAAACCCGAAAGAAAACCGCGAGGTCGTCGAGAAATTTCTCTCTGAGCACAAGAATTTTGCTCCTGTTTCGATTGAACTGCCGGAGGGTTTCTCCCGCATGATTGACGAGCCCTCCCATATGCTGACGATCCTTCCCGGCTTTTACAATACCGACGGCTTCTTTATCGCCAAGCTCAGAAAGGTACGCGTATGACAGATATCAAATCGATGAACCTTTCCGAGCTGACAGCGTATCTGACCGACAGCGGCTTTGAAAAGTTCCGGGCAAAACAGGTTCTTGATTGGCTCAAAAACGGCGTATCCTCTTTTGAAGAGATGACCAATCTTCCGAAGAAGCTGACCGTGTTTTTAGAGGATAACGCCTATATCGCGTCAGCTTCTGTCGAAAGAAAGCAGATCTCGCGGATCGACGGCACGGTAAAATATCTTTTTAAGTTATATGACGGCGAGTATGTCGAGTCCGTACTGATGAACTATCATCACGGTTATTCGATCTGTATTTCAACGCAAGTTGGATGCAAGATGGGCTGTACCTTCTGCGCGACCGGCAAGTCCGGATTTTCCCGCTCTCTCACAGCGTCCGAAATGATCGCTCAGATCGAAGCGGCGCAGAAAGATAACAACATTCGTATCTCCAATGTCGTTTTGATGGGGATGGGGGAGCCCTTTGATAACTATGAGAATGTGATCCGCTTTTTGCGGCTTGTATCGTCAGAGGATTCTCTGAATATCGGTATGCGGCATATCACGATTTCCACTTGCGGCATTGTGCCGAGAATATACGACTTTGCCGATCTGAAACTGCAGTGCGGCTTGTCGATTTCTCTTCATTCTCCTTATAACGAGAAGCGATCCGAGACCATGCCGATCAACCGCAGATATCCGATTGCGGATCTGATCAAAGCATGCCGTTATTATCTTGATAAAACCAACCGCAGGATTTCCTTTGAATATGCGCTGATCGCGGGCGTTAATGATTCCGACAAAGACGCCGAGGCGCTCTCTTCTTTACTCAAAGGAATGTTATGCCACATCAATCTGATCCCCGTGAATAACGTTACGGGAGCAGGCTACACCAAAAGCACATTCAAAAGACAGCAGTCTTTTATGAATATTCTGTCCTCGAGAGGGCTCAACGCCACCGTCAGACGGACGCTCGGCGCTGACATCGACGCCTCCTGCGGACAGCTAAAAAGAAATTATCAGAAAGGGGATGTATGACTTGGAGGTTTTCTCTAAAACCGATATTGGTTTAAGCAGACGCGAGAATCAGGATTCTTCTGCGTTTTCTGTCATATCCTCGGGATGTGTTTGGGCGGTTATCTGCGACGGTATGGGCGGCGCGGCAGGCGGCAAGACCGCTTCTTCGATCGCTGTAGAACACATCACAGAATTCATCAACCGCGAATATCACGAGAGGATGAACGATTCGGATCTGTCCTCTATGCTGATTCAGGCTGTTGAATCTGCTAACGCTCTGGTGTATCAGCGCGCTTTGTCCGATCCCGAGTTAGCGGGAATGGGCACCACCTGTGATCTGGCGTTTGTGAAGGGTTCTTCCGTATATGTCGTTCATGTAGGCGACTCGAGAACCTATTCCATCCGCGGCGGGAAGATCCTGCAGCTGACGGAGGATCACTCTGTCGTAGCGGAAATGGTACGGCGCGGAGAGCTGACCGAAGAACAGGCGCAGCGGCATCCGAACAAGAACTTCATCACCCGCGCGCTGGGCGTATCCCCGACAGTACATATTGATTATATCGAGGCGGATTTCTCTTACGGAGATGTGATCCTGCTTTGTTCCGACGGATTGTCCAATTTCGTTTCTCAGGCGGAGATGGTCAAGACCGTCCACGAGAACCGCGGCGTGATGCTGATCGACACGCTGGTAGGAATCGCGAAGTCGCGCGGCGGTTCGGATAATATCACAGTAACGGTAATATACTGAGGTGAAGGTTTATGGATAAATATACGGGAAAAAAGCTTGACGGCAGATATGAGATACGCGAGCTGATCGGCGTCGGCGGTATGGCGAATGTTTATCGCTGTTATGATACCATCGATGCGCGCGAGGTCGCGATCAAGATATTAAAGGATGAGTTTCTTGATAACGAGGACTTTATCCGCCGCTTCAAGAACGAGTCAAAGGCGATCGCTGTTTTAAATCATCCGAACATCGTCCGTGTCTATGACGTCAGCTTCGGCGATATGATTCAGTACATCGTTATGGAATATATCGACGGCATTACCTTGAAAGAATACATCGATATGCAGGGTGTGCTCGACTGGAAAGAGACCGTCCATCTTACCACACAGGTGCTGAAAGCTTTGCAGCATGCGCATGAGAACGGTATCGTCCACCGCGATATCAAGCCCCATAATATTATGCTGCTGCAGGACGGCAGTATCAAGGTCACCGATTTCGGTATCGCGCGTTTTTCTTCTAATGCGACCGGCACGATGACCGAACAGGCGATCGGCTCCGTTCATTATATCGCGCCCGAACAGGCGAGAGGCGACAAGACCGACGGCAAGACCGACATTTATTCTGTCGGCGTGATGATGTATGAGATGCTCACCGGTCAGGTACCCTTTGACGCGGATTCCGCTGTTTCTGTCGCGCTGATGCAGCTGCAGACGACGCCCAAGCGTCCCAGAGAGATCAATCCTTCCATCCCCGAGGGCTTAGAAGAGATCACGATCAAAGCGATGCAAAAGAACCCGGAGGCGAGGTATCACTCCGCTGTGGAAATGCTTTCCGATATCGAGCGTTTCCGTCTGAATCCGAGCATTCGTTTTGAATATCGCTATTTTGATGAAAAGCCCAAGTACTCCGACGCTGTCAGAAAGCGTAAAGGCGAGCCGGAGGATAATCCCGACGACGATTATGAAGAGCCGTATTATGACGACGACGCTCCGGTCAAGTCTCCCGCGCTGTCCGCGATCAAGGGCATCATCATCGCGGCGATCCTTGCTATGCTGATTTTCGGCGGCGCGGCGCTGTATAAGGGCTATCTCGCGGCGCAGCCCAAAGAAGTGGACGTTCCGAACTTTGTCGGTATGTCCGTTTCCGAGGCGAACTCTAAAAATACCAACAACTTTGTCTTTACCTATGAGAACCGCTATTCCGACGAGTTCCCGGTGGATACGATCATGTACCAGACTCCCGAGGCGGGATCCAAGAAAGTACGCGAAGGCGCGACGATTTCCTTTGTTGTCAATTCCTCCGATTCTGAGGTAACGGTGCCGTATATCAATACCGCAATCGGTACCGAGGATATCGTGAAGAAGATCGAAGCGGCGAATCTTGTTCCCCTGATTCTTTATGTGGAATCACAGGAAACCGCGATGAAGGTCGATTCCGTATTCCCGCCTGTCGGCTCCAACATCAAGATCGGCTCTCCGGTATATGTTTTTGTTTCCAAGGGCATTACCAAGGAGAAGAAAGAGGTTCCCGATATCAAGGGACTTTCCGCGTCCGACGCGGCACAGAAGATGATCGACGCGGGCTTTGAGAACTATACGATCGAATACGACGACCGTGTCAAGGGTGATAAGGATGAGGTCGTTCGCCAAAATCCTCTCCCGGGCAGCAAGGTGGAAACCGACCGAGAGATGATCATCACCTGTTCCAAGGGTGAGAATAAAGAGAAAACCGCTACGATCTTTGTTGACCTTCCTACCAACGTAACCGACGAGGTCAAGGTGACGGTTCTGGTAGACGGAGCGGTTGACGAAGAATACTCCAAAACAGTGATTCCCGCGTACGGCTCCACCTACAATGTTAAAGTAAAGATCAAGGATAACGCCGAGGTCGTCGTGCTGTTGGATGACGAGAAATACAGAGAGTATTCCATCAACTACGAGAGCGGCGTTGTGACGACCGAGAACGCATACAACTATGAATCAAAGCAGGAGGAGACCACCGCTCCCGTACAGGAAGAAACATCGGCGTATGAAGAAGAGTAACACAGTCAACGGAATTATTACCAAAATATCAGGCGGCTTCTATTATGCGGAAGCCGCCGATACTACATATGAGTGCAAGGCGAGAGGCGTATTCCGTAAATTGGGTATCACGCCGCAGGTCGGCGATTTTGTGACCCTTACCGTTTTCGAGGAAGGCTACTGTTCTGTCGATTCCGTAAAAGAACGCAAGAATTCTCTGGTGCGTCCTGCGCTCGCCAATCTTGACAGGCTGTTTATCGTCAGTTCCGTCAAAGAACCCGACTGTAATCTGTATCTGATCGATAAGATGACCGCTGCGGCGTTTTCCAAGGAAATAGAACCGATCATCATTTTCTCCAAGTCCGATCTTGCGGATACCTCCGCGCTGGTGGAGATTTACCGCAAGGTGAATATCAAGGCGTTTGATTTTTCTATCAAAGATATGCAGGGTCTTGATGAGATCAAAGCGCTGTTAAAAGACAAGACCTCCGCTTTTTGCGGAAACTCCGGCGTGGGAAAGTCGACCCTGCTCAATGCGCTGTTTCCTGAGCTGTGTCTGGAGACCGGCGAGATCTCCGACAAGCTCGGCAGAGGACGGCACACTACCCGCACGGTGGAATTGTTCAAGAAGTACGGCGGTTATGTCGCCGATACGCCCGGGTTCTCCACACTGGATATCGAACGCTTTGAGCTGATCCGCAAGGATGAGCTGAAGTTTGCGTTCCCCGAGTTTGATCCGTATTTCGGCAAATGCCGTTTTAACTCCTGCAACCATCTCTGTGAGAAAGGCTGCGCGGTTCTGCAGGCGGTAGAAGAGGGGATCATTCCCGCATCCCGTCACCAAAGCTATCTGAAAATGTACGACGAGGTCAAGGACATCAAGGAGTGGCAGTTGAAGATTTAGGAATTTGGAAGGAATCAGGAATTATATGATATCCGAAAATTTTTCTTGCATTATTCATCATCATGTGTTATGATAATACTGCTTCGGGGGCGTAGCTCAGCTGGGAGAGCGCTTGAATGGCATTCAAGAGGTCAACGGTTCGATCCCGTCCGTCTCCACCAAAGTAAAAATCCTGTCACAACGTGGCAGGATTTTTACTTTGTATTTTTCATTTTTCATTTTTCAGTCTTCAGTTTTCAGTACTGTAACAGGATTTTTAAACGAATACTGAAGATTGAAAACTGAATAACCGAATAATGTTTTTCGCTGAAATTCCGTAAAAATGAAAAAAACTCTCGATTTGTTCAAAAATATATGATATGATATATAAGACGATTTGATATGAACGATCAAAGGAGCGTATTCAGATGCTTGATAATCAAAAATCTTTGTTGACCATACCGCTGACGGGGCGTGTGGATTCCAATAACGCAGGACAGGTGGAGCAGCAGCTTTTGGCGGCGCTGAAGAATCACGCCGGCTCTCCGGTTGTGATTTACGCCGCAGAGCTGAAGTATATCTCCAGCGCGGGACTCAGGATCCTGCTTCGTATAAAAAAGAATCATCCCGACCTGACGGTTACGGATGTAAATCCCGAAGTGTATGAGATCTTTGAGATGACCGGCTTTACGGAGATTATGAAGATCGAAAAAGCGTATCGCAGAGTTTCCGTAGATGGCTGTGAGGTGATTGGCGAGGGTGCGAACGGAAAGGTTTACCGTATCGACCGAGATATGGTTGTCAAGACCTACAAGAACACCGACGCGCTTGCGGAGATCCAGCACGAACGGGAAGTAGCCCGCACCGCGCTGGTGCTCGGAATCCCTACCGCAATTTCTTACGACGTTGTCAAGGTGGGGGACGGCTACGGCTCTGTGTTTGAACTGCTGGACGCTTCTTCGTTCGCAAAAATCATCGCCGAGCAGCCTCAGCGTTTTGACTGGTGTGTCGCGGAATATGTAAAAATGCTCAGGCATATTCACGAGACAGTCGTACCCGAGGGAAAGCTTCCTTCCATAATGACCACCGTGCGTCAATGGTTAGACGGAGCGGTCTCGCTTTTGCCGCAGTCTTACGGAGAAAAGCTCAAAGAGCTGATTGATGCGCTCCCCGAGCGGGATACGATGATTCACGGCGATTATCATACCAAGAATATCGTATTGGCGGACAACGAAGTGCTGCTGATCGATATGGATACCTTATCGGTAGGCCATCCTATTTTTGAGTTTGCTCAAATGTATAATTCTTATATCGGATTCGGAGAATACGATCCCGAAATCATAGCTCGGTTCCAAGGCTATCCCTCGGACGTCGCAAATAAATTCTGGCGCCGTTCATTAGGAGCGTATCTGGAAACTGATGATGAAAAGAAGATTGACGAGGCTGAAGAAAAGATACGATGCGTCGCATATACCCGTCTGATCGACTGGGGAAGACGACATTTTACATCCGACAGCAAGAAAAGAGAAACCGTTTTGCCGTTATGGGTCAGCGAGCTTGTCGCGCTGCTGGATAAGGTGGATTCTCTGGAATTTCTGTCAGAACCCGAGACAGCCTATCAGGAGCTGGTGATCGACGCCGATCCTAAGAACTTGTTACAAGTGCAGGATTTTATAGAACAGCAGCTTGCAAGGAACGGCTGCCATCCAAAGACGCTGATGCATATCGGAGTAGCGGTGGAAGAGGTTTTTTCCAACATTGCTCAGTATGCTTATCTGTCTGAAAAAGGGACAACAACGGTGCGTGTAGAAGTAACGCACGACCCCGTTTCCGTAGTGATCACCTTTATGGATCACGGCGTACCGTATGATCCGCTGATCAAAAAAGATCCCAATGTAACGCTGTCCGCGGATGATCGCAATGTCGGCGGCTTAGGTATCTTCCTTACTAAAAAGACGATGGATGATATTGTATATGAATATAAAGACGGTCAGAATATTCTGACTTTGAAAAAGACTCTGTAAGGAACAAAACGATAGTGGAACAGGAGCGTGAAGAAAGGATGAATATTCCGAAGATCGATCTGCATATGCATACCAATGTCTCGGACGGTACCGATACGCCGCTTGAGATCATCGAGTGTGTCAAAAACGCGGGTATATCCTTCTTTTCCGTGACAGATCACGATGCGATCAAAGGCTGCGCTGTGATACAAAATGCTTTGAAGGACAGCGATCTCAGCTTTATCTGCGGGACGGAGCTTTCCTGCAGAGACGAGGAAGGAAAGTATCATATACTCGGCTATCACTATGATCCTTCATCCGATTCTATCAACGGTTTGATTCAAAAAGGACACTCTCTGCGGATGAAAAAAGTCAATGCTCGATTGGACTTTATCAAGACAGAGTTCGGCTTTACTTTTCCGAAGGAAGAGATCGACAATCTGCTGTCACAGGATAACCCCGGCAAGCCGCATATCGGCAACCTGATGGTGAAGTACGGATACGCCGAAACAAAGGAGATCGCGATACAGCAGTATATTGATCAGCTTCATCTCAAAGGAGGTTATATCCGACCCGAAGAAGCGATAGAGGCGATCCTCGGCGGCGGCGGAATCCCTGTGCTGGCACATCCCTGCTACGGCGACGGCGGCCAGCTGATTTTGGGAGAAGAGATGGAACACAGAGTGCGCAGACTGATGAGCTTCGGACTTAAAGGAATGGAGGCGTTCTATTCCGGCTTTACCCGTAAACTGCGTAATGAAATGCTGTATCTTGCGAAGAAATATGATCTGTATATCACGGCAGGCAGCGACTATCACGGCGCCAATAAGCTCGTGAAACTAGGCGACACCGGTCTGAGCGGCGCCTATGAACTTCCCGACGGCTTACTGCGGTTTATCGAAGATACCCGGGAATAAAAAACAATTGATTTAACTGCTTCTGATGTCTTAACATCCGAAGCAGTTTTTTGTATTGGTCTTTTATGTCAAAACTGTAACTCTATTTTTCTTTTATGATATTGCTTTAGCAATTGCGTTTGTGGTATAATACTATGCAATAATGAGTTATTATGCGACTTAGGGGGAAGTAATATGCCTTTATGTATGGGTTGCTTAAACGAAATATCCCGCGCGGATGCGGTTTGCAGGGTTTGCGGATTTGATAATTCCAAAAGCCAGCAGTCGCCGTTTCTGCCTTACGGCACACTCTTGAACGGTAAATACGTCGTCGCGAAGAATCTGGACACCAACGGCGAATCCACCCGTTATCTCGGCTATAACAACGACAACGGCAAGGTCGTTACTATCAGAGAGTTTCTGCCGATCGGTTTGTTTGACAGGGGAGAAGGCGAGCGCAAGCTCTTTGTCTCTCCGAACGACAGATTGAAGTTTGCCAAAGCGATGTCTGATTTTCAGAATTACTTTGACGCTGTTTCCGCTGTTTCCGACACATCCGCGATGACGCAGATTCTCGATACCTTTACGGAAAATAACACCGCTTATGTGATAGAAGAAAGTAACGATCTGATTCCTTTCTCTCAGTATCTCGAGAAAAACGGCGGTCATCTGGAATGGGACGCTGCGCGTCCGATGTTTATGCCGTTGGTGACGCTGCTCGAAAATCTGCATAAGAACGGAGTCGGTCATTACGCTGTTTCTCCTTCTAACCTGTTTGTTTCCGATGACGGAAAGCTGAAGCTCTCCGGCTTCTCTTCCGAGAACGAAAGAAAACGCGGCACCATGCTCAAAAGCCAGCTTTTCTCCGGCTGTGCCGCTCCCGAACAGTACAGAAACGACGAGCCTCTGGATATTGCTGCCGATATCTACGGCTTTACGGCGTCTTTATTCTATGCTTTGACCGGAAACCTTCCCGCAAACGCCAAAGATCGCGAGAAGGACGCCCGTCTGCTCATCAGCACCAACACCGTCAAGAGACTTCCTCCGCATGTGGTGTCGGCTCTCGCTAACGGCTTACAGATGAAAAAAGATGACCGCATCTCCGATTTTGACGAGCTGAGAGCTCAGCTGTCGGTTGCTTCTACCGTGCAGGCGATCCAGGATGAGATTTCCCGCACTGCTTCGATGACGCCGGTTCAGCGCAAAGAGGAGAAGAAGTCTACCGTCAGCGCCGGAGCCGTCGGCGTTGTCGCTACCATTGTTGCGCTGTTGATTTTCGGCGCCGCCGGCTTATGGTGGCTGGGGCAGAATCCTCTGGTCGGCGTGTTCGCCAAAAGCGCGACTACGGCTCCGACCCAGGCGCCTACCGCTTCTCCCGACTGGACGGGTCCGGTGGTTCCCGATTATGTCGGCAAGAGTTATGAGGAAGTTGTCGCCGCGGTTGAGGCTGACAGCAACCTTTCTTTGAAGATTGCCGCCGACGGAGAATACAGCGATACCGTAGCGGAGGGAAATGTGATTTCTCAGCAGCCTGCTCCCGGCGAGGCGATGACCTCCGGATCCTCTGTGATTTATATTGTATTGAGCAAAGGACCTCAGCTCAAGATCCTCCCCGAAGTCAAGGATAAGTCCGTATCCGCCGCGGCTGAAAAGCTGACCGATCTCGGCTTTGTGGTGGTACAGGAGGTTGAGTATGATTCAGAGGTTGCAGAAGGCAAGGTTATCGACTACAAGGATCATTCTGCCGGAGATAAGATCGAATCGGGCTCTGAGATAGTCCTGCGTGTTTCCCTCGGCAATTATCCTCAGGAAGAGGTATACTGATAACAAGTTTGATAAAAAATACAGGTGGGAGTTTCCCACCTGTAATTTCATTTGATCTTATTGATGATGGTTTCCGCATGCGTGATCACATTCAGCGCCGAGGCGGCGTCCTCGGGAAAATCATCCAGAAATCTTTCGGTCGATACTGATTTCGGCATTGTTTCGATTTCAGATGAAGCGATCGCTGCGCACTGCGCTTCGATATCGGAAAACAGCTTGATGATCGCAGACGCCGTATATCCTTGATAGTGCGCGCCGTCAACGGAGAAAAGCATCTCTTCTCCGACACTCTCAGGGTATATCGCTCTGAGGATCCTGTACTGCGTCAGCATCAAAAGCTCCGAGACGTTTCTGGTCAGCTTTCTGCGTCCGATTTTGCCCAGCGTTCGATAGATGACGTTCAGCGTATTCATTTGCAGACGTCCGCCGGGAGTGACGCCGGATGGTTTGAGCGCCGACGCTTTTGAGGCGTCCTCTTCACTGATGTTTCTGTCATAGTTTCTGCCGAGCAGAAAATCGGCGGAAACGTCATAGTAGTCGGCGATTTTACAGACAAAATCCAGAGAACATTCCCGGATCCCTTTCTCATAGTGAGAGAGCAGCGCCTGAGAGATACCAAGCTCCTGTGCCGCCTGTTTTTGGCTGAGATTCTTTTCCTTTCTCAGCAGGGTGATGTTTCTCGAAAAACTTTTGTTCATATGATCAGCTCCTTTATACAACCAGTATATACCATATTCTACAATTTGTAAAGAACGGTGATTTTATGAAATCCTATTATATTCATTTTATCCGTCACGGCGAGATCAGTCCCACTCTTTCGGGCAAGTATATCGGCACGACGGATATTCCGCTGTCCGAAGAGGGAAAGACCAAGCTCCGTCGGCTGGATTATGAGATGAAATATCCTTATGCCGCCGCGGTGTTCACTTCTCCTTTGAAGCGCTGTACCCAGACGGCGAAGATCATTTATCCCGAAAAAGAAGCGATCATCATAGACGGACTGACCGAATGTCACTTCGGCGAATGGGAGAACAAGTCCGCCGATGAAATGCTCGGCGATCCCGAATTTCAAAAGTGGCTCGCGGGCGACACTTCCGTCAAGCCTCCCAGAGGAGAGTCGAACGCCGACTTCGTCCGCAGGATCTGCCTGACCTTTGAGCAGATCGTAAACGGTTTGATCAAGTCAGGCGTTACCGATTCGGCGATCATCACGCACGGCGGTGTGATGACGACGCTGCTGTCGGTCTATGGACTGCCCTCCGCAAAGCCTTTTGACTGGGCTTGTGATAACGGTTTCGGCTATTCTTTGCGGATCACTCCGATGCTGTGGCAGCGTGATAAGGTCGCGGAGGTGTTCCGAAGAATACCCGAAGCGAAGGAAGAGGATTAAACGAAAGTTCATATCTTCCATTTTGCAATTGTTTCTCTGAAAAACTTCAAAAATCTTTCGATTTCTTTTCTTTCTTATTGAAAAATGCAGGATGATGTGATAAAATGAAAGAAGTTTTGAGATTTCGAGGTATATGAAATGGATTCCAATTTATTGGTGAGAATCGATTTATCCAGAAAGAGCTTTTCCAAAGGACAGAGAAAGATCGCGTCTTTTATCGAAGAGCATTATGACACTGCGGCGTTTATGACCGCGGCAAAGCTCGGCGAGGTCGTCGGCGTGTCTGAAAGCACTGTCGTACGTTTTGCTGCAACACTCGGCTATGACGGCTATCCCTATCTTCAGAAGGCGATGCAGGAGATGATCAGGGACAAGCTGACCTCGATCCAGCGTATCGAAGTTACCACCGGACGTATTGCAGGCGGCGACGTTGTGGAAAATGTGCTGAATCAGGATATCGATAAAATCAAGCGTACGATCGAAGAGGTCTCCCGCGAGGATTTCAGCAAAGCTGTCGATGCGATCATCAACGCGCGCAATATCTATATCTTCGGCGTGAAGTCCGCGTCTCATATTGCGAGCTTTTTCGGTTATTATCTTGACCTGATTTTCGGTAATGTCAAGATGCTGAATTCCACTTCAAAAACCACTACGTATGAGAAGCTGTTCCGTATCTCTGAGCAGGATGTGATGATCGGTATCAGCTTCCCGCGTTATTCCACGATGGCGGTGGATGCGATGAGCTTTGCCCGCGACAGGGGAGCGGATGTTATCGCGATCACCGACTCGATGATTTCTCCGCTGGTCGCTTCGGCAAATTCCGTGCTGCTGGCTCGTTCGGATATCGCCTCTGTCGTCGATACCCTTGTCGCTCCCTTGAGCCTGATCAACGCCCTGTTGGTTGCGATCGTCATCAAACGCAAGGATGAAATCATCCGTACCTTCTCCGATCTGGAACAGGTTTGGCAAGAACAGAATCTCTACACCGTAGAGCCGAAGAGCGAGAACAGGGATGAGAGCGCGTAAGGTAATTGTCATCGGCGCAGGTCCTGCGGGGATGATGGCGGCGGGCGCTGCGGCTGAGAACGGCGCTGACGTAATTTTGATCGAAAAGAATTCGAAGGTTGGCAGAAAATTGCGGATCACCGGCAAAGGCCGCTGTAATATCACCAATTACTGTGATAACGACGAATTTATCCGTCATCTGACGTCGAATTCCCGCTTTATGTACAGCGCGATCAACCGCTTTTCCTGTTATGATACGGTTGCTTTTTTCAACGATTTGGGACTGGAAACAAAGGTGGAACGCGGCAGCCGTGTGTTTCCCGCATCTGATAAAGCGTCGGATGTTGTGGATGCTTTCTGCCGTTATATCACTTCCGCCGGTGTGAAAATCAAAACCGCGGAGGTCAAGTCGCTGATCATCGAAGATGGCTCTATCAAAGGGGTTCGTCTTGCGGATGAAGAACTCCTCGCTGACTGTGTGATCATCGCCTGCGGCGGGCTGTCTTACCCCGGCACCGGCTCCACCGGAGACGGTTATACTTTTGCCAAAGCCGCGGGACACACGATCACCCCGATCCTGCCTTCTCTGGTACCGCTGGTATGCGACGATCCCGCGTGCGGAGAGTTGCAGGGATTAGCGCTGAAAAATATTCGTATTTCCGTAACAGACAATTATTCTAAAAAAGAAATATATACCGATTTCGGAGAAATGCTGTTCACGCATTTCGGTGTTTCGGGTCCGGTGATCTTATCCGCCGGCGCCCATATGAGGAATATGAGCGTCGAAAGATATACCGTCAGTATTGATTTGAAGCCCGCCTTGGACGAAGAAACGCTTGATAAGCGGATCCTGAGGGATTTTTCAAAGTTCTCTAACAAGGATCTTTCCAACTCTCTGTATGAGCTGCTGCCGAAAAGTCTGATTCCCGTGATACTGCGCAGAGCGGATATCGACGGACATACCAAGTGCAACGCAGTGACGGCAGTACAGCGTAATCGGCTTTTGAAAGCAATCAAGCGTTTTGATCTTTTGATACACGGTTTTCGTCCGATCGACGAGGCGATCGTCACCTGCGGCGGCGTGGATGTAAAAGAGGTCAACCCCAAAACGATGGAGAGCAAGCTGATGAAAGGCTTGTATTTTGCCGGAGAGGTTTTGGACCTCGATGCCTATACCGGCGGCTTTAATCTCCAGATCGCCTATTCCACCGGCAGACTGGCGGGAGAGAGCGCCGCAAAGATGGATTAACAATTACTGTGCACTCTGCACTAAAAAGGAGTCATACTATATGTCTATCGCAATCGCAATCGACGGCCCCGCCGGCGCGGGAAAATCCACCATCGCGAAGATGGCGGCGAAGGAGTTGGGTTTCATCTATGTAGACACCGGCGCGCTCTACAGAGCGATCGGGCTTTACGCTTATCGAAAGGGCGTTTCGGGCGATGACAGAGACGCCGTAGAGGCTTTACTGAACGAGATCAAAGTGGAGCTTTCTTTCAACGATAAGGGTGTACAGATCGTCCTGCTAAACGGCGAGGACGTTTCCGGTTTGATCCGTACGCCCGAGATTTCGATGATGGCGTCCGCTGTTTCCGCGATCCCCGCGGTCAGAGCATTCCTGCTGGATACCCAGCGCGATATGGCGCACACCAAAAATGTGATTATGGACGGCAGAGATATCGGCACCGTGGTGCTTCCCGACGCAAAGCTCAAGATTTTCCTCTTTGCTTCTCCGGAGTGCCGTGCCAAGCGGCGTTACGATCAGCTTCTTGCCGACGGGAAAGAAGTGAACTTTGAGGATGTGCTAAGAGATGTGATAGAGCGCGACTATAACGACTCCCACCGTGATATCGCTCCCCTGAAGCCTGCTGACGACGCGATCATGGTAGACACCTCCGACGAGGACAGAGATACATCGATCGAAAGATTATTGAAAATTATGAGGGATCATATATGAGCAGACCGAAGAACCATGCCTTCTATAATGTGGTGAGGGCGATATTCAAACCGATTTTTTATCTTAAGGACAGGATCAAGATCGAGGGAAGAGAGAATGTGCCCGAGGAAGGCGCATATATCTTAGCCTCCAACCATATCGAAGCTACCGACCCGATCCATATCGGTCTTGCTATTAAGCGTCAGATTATGTTTATGGCGAAAGCGGAGCTGTTCGAAAACAAATTCGCGGCTTGGTTTTTCCGCCATTTAGGCGCTTTTCCCGTTGACAGAGGCAAGGGAGACAAGACCGCGATCAATCATTTTGAAGAAGTGATCAAGGAAGGCTATCTGATGGGCATTTTCATCGAGGGAACCCGTTCCAAGACCGGAGAGTTTCTCCCTCCGAAGAACGGCGTATCGCTGATCGCATACGACACCAAGGCGCCTGTTATCCCTATTTGCGTGACCAAGACCAAGCGCGGCAAGGTGGTTCATTTTGACAAGCCTCTGTCGATCGAAGAACTGGGACTTCTTAACGGCAAGGCGAGGGAATTCCGCGTTGCCTCGCGTATGATCATGGAGAAGATCAAAGCGCTCCGAGAAGAGGATTTGGCGAAATATGACAGTTAAGCTGGCTAAGACCGCGGGATTTTGCTTCGGCGTCAACCGCGCCGTCAATATTGCGTATGAGGTTGCACAAAGCGGAAAACACGGCTGTACGCTCGGTCCGATCATCCATAACAAAGAGATGGTGAAGGAGCTTGCCGAAAAAGGCGTTGTCGCGGTAGACAGCGTGGAAGAAGCAAAAAGCTATTCTCCCGTGATCATCCGCTCCCACGGCGTGACCAAGGACGTTTACGAAAAGCTTAGAGAATATTCTCTGGAATACATTGACGCGACCTGTCCCTTTGTTTCCAAGATCCAGAAGATCGTATCCGAAAAAAGCGCCGAGGGTAAGCTCATCTTAGCGGCGGGGGATAAGGACCACCCCGAGGTACAGGGATTTCTCTCCTGCTCCGTTTCGGATTTCTATACGTTCAAAAATGAGTCTGAATTGGAAGAAATAATCAATAAAATTCCAATAGAGAAATATAACGGCGCTTGTGTCGTCGCTCAGACAACATTTGACAAAGAAATTTGGAAAAAATGTTTAAAAATTTTAAAAAAAGTATATACAAATACGGAAATTTTTGATACAATATGTAATGCTACGTCAAAGCGGCAGGCGGAAGCTCTCATTCTGTCAAAGGATTCCGACTGTATGATCATCATAGGAGACCGCAAAAGCTCCAACACAAATAAGCTCTACAATATCTGTAGGCGAAACTGCGGTCACACCGTCCTGATTGAAACAGCGGATGATCTTGATATGGATGAGATCAAAGGCTTCTCCCGCATTGGCGTTACAGCGGGCGCTTCAACGCCCGACAGGATAATAAAGGAGGTACTGGATACAATGAATGAAAATATCACATCCAGCGCAAATGAAAATGAAAACTTCGAGGCTATGTTGGAGGAGTCTTTGAAGAGCTTAAATACTAATGAAAGGGTCATGGGTACTGTTGCGAGCATCACGCCTAACGAGGTGTATGTCGAAGTCGACGGCAGAAAACAGACCGGATTCATCCCGCTGGATGAGTTGTCCGCTACTCCTATTTCTTCCGCTGATGAAGTGGTGAAGATTGGTGACAGAGTCGAGCTTCTGATTATGAAGACCAACGACGTGGAAGGCACGATCATGCTCTCTAAGCGCAGAGTGGATTCTCAGAAGGGCTTTGAAGAGCTTGAAAAGGCGTTTGAAGAAAAGACCGTTCTCACAGGCGTTGTGACAGAAGTCGTCAATGGCGGCGTGATCGTTGTCGCAAACGACATCCGCGTGTTCGTTCCCGCTTCACAGGCTACTCTGGAGCGCGACGCCGATCTGACTCAGCTTAAGGGTCAGGAAGTGCAGTTCAGACTGATCGAATTCTCCCAGCGCGGCAGAAGAAGAAAGATCATCGGCTCCATCAAGTCGGTGCTCAGAGACGAGTTCTCTAAGCAGAGAGCTGCTTTCTGGGAGTCTTGCGAGGTCGGTAAGGTCTATACCGGCACCGTCAGAACACTCACATCCTACGGCGCGTTCGTCGATCTGGGCGGCGTTTCGGGTATGATTCACATTTCCGAGCTTTCTTGGCTGAGAATCAAACATCCGAGTGAAGTTGTCAACGTCGGCGATACCGTTGAAGTTTATATCAAAGACATCAACCCCGAGACCAAGAAGATTTCCTTAGGCTATAAGAAGACCGAGGATAACCCGTGGCTCATCTTGGAGCAGCAGTATCCGGTCGGCACCATCGTTAAGGCGAAGGTTGTCGGTCTGACCGCGTTCGGCGCGTTTGCCAACATCATTCCCGGTATCGACGGTCTGATCCACATTTCTCAGATCTCCAACAAGAGAATCGAGAAGCCTTCCGATGAGCTGAAGGTAGGCGACGAGATCGAGGCGAAGATCATCGCGATCGATTTTGAGAAGAAGAGAGTATCCCTCTCTATCCGCGCCCTGCTTCCCGAGCCCGAGATCGCTCCCGCCAAGGCTGAAGAGGACGAGGTCGTTGCAGTTGCAGAGCCCGACGCCGCTCCCGTGGTAGAGCTTGAGGATGAGATCCCTGCTGAAGAGCCCGTCGCAGAGGAAGCAGCAGAAGCTCCCGCAGAAGAGACTACTGTAGAAGAGACTCCTGTTGAGGAGACCGAAGCTGCCGACGCTGAATAATCAACATATTTTGCGGGCATCCTTATGGGTGCCCGCTTTGTTATAATGAAGAATGAATAATGAAAAATGAAAAGTTTCGGGCGGGCGCTGCCCGCACCCGAATTTTTATGATTCCCAGGTGATTTTATGTACGAACAAATTCAGAAAGACGCGTATAACGTTTTCTCACAATTGATTGAAGAAGCAAAGCTCAAAGAGGGGTCTGTTGTCGTATTAGGCTGTTCCACCAGCGAGATCATCGGCGACCGTATCGGTACCCATTCCAGCGAGGACGTCGCCAAGGCGCTGTACGATAGCTTTTATCCGCTTCTTCAGGAGCGAGGCATTTATCTCGCCGCGCAGTGCTGTGAGCATCTTAACCGCGCTTTGGTGATCGAGAGAGAACTGGCAGAGAAGCTGAATCTCGAGATCGTCAACGCCGTTCCGCAGCCGAAAGCGGGCGGTTCATCCGCTACCACTGCCTACAAGACCTTTAAGGATCCTGTGCTGGTGGAACATATTAAAGCTGACGCCGGTGTTGATATAGGCGGCACACTGATCGGTATGCACTTAAAAGAAACTGCTGTTCCGCTGAGACTGCCGCAAAAGAAGATCGGCGAAGCGTTTGTCGCTTCCGCAAGAACGCGCGCGAAGTTCATCGGCGGCGCAAGAGCTGTTTATGACGAGAAGATGCTGTGAGGTGTCAAATGACTGCGAAAGAAGAATTTATCAAGATCTATACCGATAATATCTCCCGCAAAGGCTCCGCTGAGCTTTTGGAGTGGATCCAAAAGACCGATTTTTTTACTGCTCCGGCATCTACTAAGTTCCACTGCGCGTGTGAATCCGGTTTGGTGATGCATTCCGTTTCTGTTTATAATACCCTGATGGAAAAGCATTTTGATGAAGAGACCGATAACCCCGAGAGCTTTGCCATCTGCGCGCTGCTGCACGATTTATGCAAGGCGCAGTTCTATAAGGTTTCTACCCGCAATGTCAAGAACGAAGAGACCGGTCAGTGGGAAAAGGTGCCTTACTATATGGTGGAAGACAGCTTTCCCTACGGTCACGGAGAGAAGTCCGTGTTCTTGATCGAACGCTTTATGCGGCTCAAGATCGACGAGGCGATGGCGATTCGCTGGCATATGGGCGGTTTTGACGATAATTCGGGCTATGCTATCAGTCAGGCGTATGACCGTTATCCGCTTGCTGTCAAGCTCCACCTTGCCGATCTGGAAAGCACTTACCTTCGTGAGAAGGGAACATCTTCCGTCAGAAGATAGCACCGATAATGAGGAATCAGGAATGAGGAGTTAGGAATTGTTCTTTGTCATTGCGAGGGAGCAAAGCGACTGTGGCAATCTCCTTCTTCTTACTACCGTTTGAACAGAAACGAGAACCCAATCTATGGATTTTTTAACTGCGAACATCCGAGCCACCGAGCTCAGAGAAGAATTACAATATCATAACAACCGTTACTATAATATGGACAGCCCCGAGATCTCGGACTATGAGTACGATATGCTGCTCAGAGAGCTGGAGAATATCGAGGCGGAATATCCCGAGCTGATCACTGCCGATTCTCCTACCCAGCGCGTCGGCGGCGAGAGGGGAGAGAAGTTTTCTCCCGTAACCCACGCGGTTCCGATGGAGAGCCTCCACGATTCCTTTTCCGATGACGAGCTGCGTGATTTTGATCGAAAGGTCAGAGAGACTGTCAGCCATCCCGTATATGTAGTCGAGCCAAAGATCGACGGACTTTCCGTCTCGATCGAATATCGCGACGGACGCTTTGTCCGCGGTTCCACCAGAGGCGACGGGATAGTCGGCGAGGACGTCACAGAAAACCTGATGACGATCAAATCCCTGCCCAAATATATCGAGAACGCTCCCGCCTATATGGAGGTGCGCGGCGAGGTGTATATGTCCGTTGAGACCTTTGAGCGCATTGTTGCCGAGCAGGAGAACAACGGCGAAAAGCCGTTTAAGAATCCCCGCAACGCCGCGGCGGGTTCCCTCAGACAGAAGGACGCGAAGATCACCGCCAAGCGAAATTTGGATATCTTCTGCTTCAACATCCAGCAGATAGAGGGAAAAGAACTCACCGCCCACGCCTCTTCGCTGGATTATCTGTTTGAGCTTGGCTTTCCGGTAACGTTCCATCAAGTTTTTGACAACATTGAGGATGTGATCGGGAATATCGCGTGGATCGACAGGCACAGGGGAGAGCTTCCCTGCGAGATCGACGGCGCGGTCGTTAAGCTCAACGATCTTTCCCAGAGAGCAGTTTTAGGCTCTACGGCAAAGTTTCCCCGCTGGGCGGAGGCGTATAAATATCCGCCTGAAGAAAAAGAAACCGAACTGCTGGATATCGAGATCAATGTCGGCAGAACCGGCGCGATCACTCCGGTAGGTATCTTCAAGCCCGTACTGTTGGCGGGAACCACCGTCAGCCGCGCGACACTTCATAACCGGGACTTTATCCGCGAACGCGATATTCATATCGGCGATACCGTGCTGATCCGCAAGGCGGGTGAGATCATCCCCGAGGTACTCTCTGCAGTCAAGCACAAGCAAGGCGCAGAACCCTATGAATTCCCTTTGACCTGTCCTTCCTGCGGCAGCCATCTGGTGAAGGAAGAAGGAGAAGCGGCGATCCGATGTACCAACACCGACTGTCCCGCTCAGCTGCTGCGGCATTTGATTCATTTCGTTTCGAGAGACGCGATGGATATCGACGGTTTAGGTCCCGCGGTGCTGGAACAGCTTCTGTCGGGCGGTTTGATACGGTCGTTCTCCGACCTTTATCATCTGGAGTTTTCTTCTCTTGCCGCACTGGACAGAAAGGGCGAGAAGTCCGCGGCAAATTTGATCAACGCAATTGAAAAGAGTAAGCAGGCGGATATCTCCCGCTTGGTATACGCGCTCGGTATTCGTCATATCGGCGAGAAAGCGGCAAAGCTTTTATGCGAGCATTTTCTTTCTGTTGACGCGCTGTTTGAAGCGAGTGTCGAGGAAATCGCATCGATCGACGGCTTCGGTACGATTATGGCACAGTCGGTTTATGATTATTTTTCTTTAGAAGAAACAAAAAAGCTGATATCCGACTTGAAACTTGCCGGCGTTGAGATGAAGCCGTTAGAGCGTAAAGAAAAGAAAGGCGTCTTTCTCGGTAAGACCTTTGTTCTGACCGGAACCCTGCCGACCATGAGCCGCAAGGAAGCGTCGCTGTTGATTGAAAAAAACGGCGGCAAGACCTCGTCCTCTGTATCTAAAAAGACCGACTATGTGTTAGCGGGAGAGGATGCAGGCTCTAAGCTGACCAAGGCGCAGTCCTTGGGCGTTACCATTATTTCAGAAGAACAGCTTCTCAGTATGATAGAAGAAGCGTGATTTATATCCTAAGGAGGAAATAACAATGAGAGATGACGATTATTATCGTTCCAAAGCCGAAGAAAGAAGATACAGAAGAGAACGCAGCAGGAAGAAATATATCGTCGCGAATGTGCTGATTGCCGTCATCATTCTGGCGGTAGTTGTCGGCGCGGTGATCCTTGTGGTTTCCCTTGTTAATAACAACAAGCCCACCGCAGATCCTACCACGGCAGCAGTCGTTGCGACAGAACAGACACAGCAAGCGACACAAGTGCCTGTGACCGCCGCACCCGTTCCGACAAAGTCGCCGGCTTCTCAGCCTGCGCAAAATGACGATAATGACAATGATGATCAGCAGCAACAGCAGACAGAGGCGCCAAAACAGGACGTTACAACTACGACTTCGTCCGGTACTGCCACCTCAGAAGGCTCGATCCTTCATTACTACGCTACCGGAAAGACGACAGAAGGGTATAACTGGGATTATTCCGGAGGCGGCGGAGTCGTCAGCATCAACTGTATTTATGATTTCTCAAAGGAGCAGTATGACTTTACGATTCAGGGCGCTTATCCCGGTACCGCAAGCTTTACGCTGATATATTGGGTCGGCGACAATCAGACGGTAGAGGTTCCGATGACCGTATCCGTCGGGAATGATTTGAGCGTTACCCAGATCGGATAATTTCCTATTTCAAATTAACAAAAAACGCTTCTGACAGCGAATGAGCTGTTTGAAGCGTTTTCTTTTGTTCTAATCTTGTCCGAGCGTTCATACATCTTAGTAAGGAGGCTTGTGCCATGGAATGTGAAAACAAAGGATGGACAGCGGCGATTTCTCAACTGCCGAGAAGATTATCCGCAGCTCTTGAGAAGCATACGCAGACGCTGTCACAAACCTGCTATGAAATTATCCTCAGAGTAAACCGTCCCTTGACGCTTGAGACCTCCCTCGGCAGATATTATCTGTCGGATAACGGTTGTTTGGTCAGCGATTCGTTATCTCAGAAAACGCTGATCATTACGCGGGATGATATCCAAAGTACCTATCTGAAGCTGTGTTCCTATTCGGTATACAGCTTTCAGCGGGAAATCAATAACGGCTACATTACGATCGGCGAAGGCTGCCGCGCCGGAATCTGCGGTACCGCTGTGATGACAGATGGGAAAATCACCTCTGTCAAACACATTTCCTCTATCAACATCCGTATTGCCCGCGAGCGTGTCGGCTGTTCGGATGAATTGCTGAAGAGAGTCGATCCGCTCAAAGGCGTGCTGATCTGCGGCGCTCCCTCAAGCGGAAAAACCACGATCCTCAGAGATATGGCGCGCGCGTTATCTTTTCATAATAAGGTATCGCTGATCGACGAGAGGAGCGAGCTGTCGGCGTCGGTTGACGGCTGTTTTCAGAATGATATCGGTCTGTGCGACGTTTATGTCGGATATCCGAAGGATCAAGCAATCCTGCAGGCAATCCGCGGGATGTCTCCCGACATCATCGCCTGTGACGAGCTTGGCGGCGAGAAAGAGTCAGAGGCGATCCGATACGCGCTTTTCAGCGGCGCGGCGTTTATCGCAACCGTTCACGGAGTATCCGCAGAAAGAAAGATCGTTAAAGGCTTGCTGGATACCGGCGCGTTTTCTTATCTTGTGACTCTGTCACAGCGCCGAAATCCCGGACAGATCGAGGAGATACAATGTTTAAGCTGATATTATCTGTGATGATAACGCTCAGCGCTTTGTTTATCGGTCAGAGTATGTCGTCAAGGCTGTACCGCCGCAGAGAGACGATTTCGCTTTTTATCAGGAATCTCCATACCGCCAAAGTCAGGCTGAATTATGATAATGCGACGATATATGAGCTGTTTGACGATTTTACTTTTGAAAGGGATAAGCCGTTTCTCCCTCAGTGGAATACATTGATTTCCGGATATAAAGCTGTATTGAGAAAGAAAGATATCGATCTTCTGTCGGAGTTTGCAAACAGCTTAGGAAGCTCAGACCGTGAATCCCAGATCAAGCATATGGATTTATACATAACGCTGTTGGAGCATCAGCTTCAGGATGCGCAGAATGATATCATCAAAAAAGCAAAGCTGTACCGGGTTCTCGGATTCTCGGCGGGAGTCACGCTGTCATTAATGCTTATATAAAAGGATGGAAAAACGATGGACGTTGATATGATTTTTAAGATGGCGGCGATCGGGATCATTGTCGCGATCCTCAACCAATTGCTGATCAGAAGCGGCAGAGAAGAGCAGGCGCTTTTGACAACGATAGCAGGTTTGGTGGTGGCGCTGATGATGATTATTACCCAGATCAGTGATTTGTTCTCCACCATCAAAACCACCTTCGGACTGTAAAATGAATATCCTTTCCGTTTGTGCGGTTGCCGTGGTCAGTGCTGCGCTGATTCTGACTGTAAGAAAATACTCCGCGGAACAGGCGATAATGGTTTCTGTCGGAGCCGGCGTTGTGATATTGCTGTGTGTGATCAAAGAGGTCTTAGAGAGCGTCAGCGCCGTTTCAGATATGCTTTCTGCCGCGGGAATCAAAGCGGAGTACATCGTGATTTTGCTGAAATCCCTCGGAATATGCTTCGTGACAGAATTTACCTGTGATACCGTCAGCGAGGCGGGAATGCCGTCGTTGAGTTCCAACGTGCTCCTTGCGGGAAAGGTGCTGGTGCTTGTGACCGCTATGCCGCTGTTTCAGGATATATTTGCTACCGTGACCTCGCTTTTATCTACATCATCATAATGTCTGGATGATCCAATGAAAAGAATGTTAAAAATATTGGCGATGATACCTTTGATAATCATACTGCTGACCTTTTCCGTCAAAGCGCAGGAGATCGAGAGTGTTGAAAAAGAACTGGAGGATCTGCGCTCTGCGCTTTCCGACGAGGTATTGGAGGATATGAAAGGGCTGGGCGTAGAGTCCTATACCGACACGATCTCCGATTCTGTGTCCTTTTCCTCCGTACTGGAGCTGATCAAAGACAAGTTGTCTGAGAACGCCGCGTCCCCTCTGAGCGTTTGCGCGGCAGTGACGGCGATCATTCTGATCGGAGCGGTGTTAGAGGTATATCGGGATTCTCTTAAAAGAACGGCGATGCAGGAGGTGCTGGAGGCGGTATCGGTCACAGCGATCACCGCCGCGTTGATTGCGCCGATCTTATCTCTGATCCATTCCGCTGTTGGCGTGATCGAAGCGTCGGCAAATCTGATGCTGCTGTTTATTCCCGTTTTGGTATCGCTGCTTGCTTTTTCGGGAAAGCTAATGAGCTCCGCGGGATATTACGGCGCTTTGATGACGGCGTCTCAGAGCGTTTCTCAGCTGTCGTCGCGTTTTATCTCTCCTTTGCTGAGTCTGAGTATGGCTTTGTCCGTATCCTCCGCGCTGACCAATCAAATCCGGCTGAAAGGTTTTTCCTCCCTTTTGAGCAAGCTGATCAAGTGGACGCTGGCATTTTCGATGAGCATTTTTTCCGCTGTGCTGTCGATCAAGTCCTTTATCACCAACGCCTATGATTCCGTATCCTCACGCGCGGTACGGTTTTCTCTCTCATCCTTTATTCCCGTTGTCGGAGCAGCGGTATCCGAGGCATACAAGACGGTGTCCGGCAGTGTGAATATGCTGCGTGCAGGTGCCGGCGTCTATGTGATCATCGCTCTGCTGGTCACCTTTCTTCCCCTTACGCTGAAAGCGATACTATACCTGCTTTCCGTTAATGTATGCAAGGCGGTAGGAGAGGCGGTCGGCGCCGATACGATCACGGAGCTTTTGACATCCGTCAGCGATGTTCTGACGATTTTGATCGCGGTAATTGTCAGCGTGATCACGGTATTCTTGGTGTCCTCCGCTATGCTGATTTACGCGGGAGGTTTTGTATGAATACTCTGAATCTCGCGGCGACGACGCTGTGCGCCTGCTGTATTGTCTGTTCTCTTTTGACTCTTCTGATTCCGCAGGAGCGGATGAAAAAGGTACTGAATCTGGTGCTGTCCCTTTTTTTGCTGTGCTCGCTGATCCTTCCCGTCAAGTCACTTTTGTCTGATATCAAATTGGATTATGAAATCAATAATAAATACAGCGACTTTTCTTTTTCACAAGAAGAGTATAACAAAGCGATTATGCAGAAAACCGCTGATAATCTTGTTCTCTGCGCTGATCATCTATTGAAAAACGAAGGAATCGAGGCTGATAATATCCGCCTCTCTCTGAAAATATCCGAGGGGGAGAGCATATATGTCAGTAACATCATCATATATATAAGCAGAGATATCGATAACAGAAAACAGGACATCGAAAGTATTATTTACAGGAACTTTTCAAAGGAGCCGAAAATTATCATTGAAGAAGGATAAGCTCAAAGAATTATTGAACAATCCCAAAGCGGTTAAGATCGCCGCAGCGGTTGGCATTATCGCAATCATCCTGATTTTTCTGTCATCCTATATTGATATCGGCGCAAAGAACGCCGATATGGAAAAGTATTCCTCTCAGCTTTCCTCACAGCTGTTGGAAATCCTTTCTTCCGTAGAGGGAGTGGGAGAGGTCAGGATTTTTCTCACAATGGATAACGCCGGAGAGAACATCTATCAGAACAATTCGGATTCTAAGGTCAAAAGCATCACGCCGACCGTCAGAGGGGTAGTCGTCGTGTGCGACGGAGGAGACGATCCGGTCGTGATGGAGAGAGTGATGTCCGCCGTTACCAAATCGCTTGATATTTCATCAGACAAAGTCAGTATCACCAAGCTGAAATAAGTTTTATAGAAAGAAAAGGAGAATACTATGAAAATCAAGAAAAGACATGTTGTACTTGCAGCGATGATTCTGGCGCTCGGAGCGGCGGTGTATCTTAACTGGCAGTATGCCGATGCGGGTTCCCTGATCGCTCCGACGGCAAAGGAACTGGGCGAGGTCACTTATGTCAACGCCGAAGCTGAGGCGACTTCAGATGAAGCGGAAGCGGTTTCTAAGGAGCAGAGTGACAGCGCGTCCTACTTTGCGCAGGCAAAGATAGAACGTCAACAGTCGCAGGATAACGCCGTTGATCTTGCCAAAGAGGTGCTGACGCTGTCCGATTCATCCGATGACGCGAAAAGCGAGGCAGCAGAACAGCTGGGTGATCTTGAGGAACGCTTTTTAGCCCAGAGCAATATTGAGGGCGTTCTCAAGGCGAAAGGCTTTTCCGAATGTTTGTGTTTTATTTCTGACGACGGCTGTTCTGTAGCGGTGAAGGCGTCAGAGCTGAAGGATAATTCTCCGCTGATCATCAAAGACGCCGTTTTGTCACAGTATGAGATGGATTTTAACGATATCACCATCGTTGAAGTATAAAATTTTGAAAAGAAAAAGCCGCCGGATTTCGGCGGTTTTTTGATAAAAGGTATTCCCATCTTTGATTTATTATGCTATAATACTTGTGCCAATCCAAAGATGATTTGGATAGCCGTAAAAGTATATGAAAAAGAAAGGTGAGAATATGAACAGATTATCCGGCAACGGCGCTCAAGCTGCCGCTAAAACGAAAAGAGCTTCGTTTTTAGCCTCCAATCCTGTGATGAGACGTCTGGAAAAGGTTGATGAGTATGATGAAGCCAACCACGCTACCTACGGCGGCATTTTAGGGAAGACCGCATTCTTTCTGGTGATGACTATCGGAGGAATCGTCCTGCAGCGAGTCCTTGCCAATATGCTTTCCTCCGGTCAGAGCTTTGCTTTTAATATCAAAGGATTCGAGTTTTCCTTGCATACGGGAGAAATCATCGCGTTGTTTGCGTCGGTTATCCTCGGAATCGGATTCCAGCTGCTGGCTTTCTTTGCCAAAAAGACGACGCCTGTGACCGGTTCGCTCTACTGTATTACACAGGGTTATTTTATTTCCCTGTTGGTTTTCACGGTTTTGAAGGGATATGAGTATCTCGGATCGCTTGCGCTGGCGCTGACTCTTCTGATCGTTCTGATTATGGCGATCCTATATACCACCGGCGTGATCAGGGTCACCAAAAAGTTCAGAATGGTGATGCTGACGCTGATGATCAGCGTGGTGTCGATTTCGATTCTGACAACGCTCGCGTATTTTATCCCCTTTACCAGAGAGATCGTTCAGACGATCATGGGCAATATGGTATTATCGATTGTCGTTTCCGTTATTTTTATCATTATCGCATCGCTGTTCTTGATTTCGGATTTTGCAGTGATCGATATGGCAGTTACCCAGCAGTTTCCCAAGAAATACGAGTGGCAGGCGGCGTTCGGTCTGTCCTTTACGGTACTGTGGCTTTATCTGAAGGTTCTTGACCTGCTGATGACGATTTTCGGCGGAAGAAACCGCTGAAGCAAACAGCTTTTATTTCATACAAACCAATATGAATCACAAAAACCCGAGGATCAAACCTCGGGTTTTGCTGTTGTATTATGATGTTTGTTCTGCTGTGTGATCGGTATCATCCGATTCTTTTTCTTCCGCCTCAACGATACCGTTGATGGTATCATAGGAGTGCTTGTCGGTGATGATCAGCGCGGTACGGGGAGGGATCGGCTCCTGCCTGCTGTAGATCGCTACCGCCTTATCGGAGGCTTTTTCGCCGTTGGCGATCACATACGCGTCATCGGGAAGTTCAAAGTGTGCTTTGACTTCGGGCAGACACGGGTTATCGGGATTGTTGTTGATAATAATAGTGATGTATTTCCATTCGTTTTCCCTGTCGTTGCGGATCGTTACCGCGATCGACTGACCGTTATAGACGATATAACTGTCGTTGACCGTCTTGGTGGTGTGATCTCTGAGGGGAGTATACGCCTTACGGATTTTGATAAGACCTTTATAGTAGTCGACAAGATCTTTATATTCGATAGAGCGTTTCCAGTCGATGGTATTCACCGAGTCGGGTGATTTGTAGGAGTTATGATCTCCTTTTTTGGTTCTCGCGAATTCTTCGCCTGCGAGCATAAAGGGAATACCCAGTGACATCATGATCATAACGGCGGCAAGTTTGTTTTGTCTGATATAGATCGTATCCTTGGTGTTGTAATCTTTGCACCAATTGGATTTCATAATTTTATCCCAGAGCGTGAGATTATCATGCGCGGATACATAGGTGATACACTGTGAGGGGGTATTAGCCCAGTTGCCGAAGGTGACGGAGGATGCGCCCATCAGTCCTGCGATCACGTTATACGCGGAGTGGGTATTCCCTTGGATAAATCCCTTGGAGTCATCGTCGGATCCGCCTTTGATGCCGTGACGCATATCATCGTTGAACATAGCGATGCGGTCGGAGAGCTTTTTCGCGTTTGCTTTGTTGCAGCAGTCCTCTCCTGAAATACCGTTCTCGCCGTCGTTGGCAGTCCACGGCTCGCCGTACATCAGGATGCGCTTATCGATCTTATCCAGTTCCTCGCGGATATGATTCATCGTGTCGATATCATGACACGCCATCAAGTCGAAGCGGAAACCGTCAATATGATATTCCTCTGCCCAGTATTTGAGTGAGTCAGTCATATATTTGCGGAACATGAACTTGTCGGAGGCGGTAACGTTGCCACATCCGGAGGAGTTCAGGAATTTTCCGTTTTGCATACGGAAGTAATACCCCGGTACAGTCATTTCAAAGGGGGAAGTCTCGGCGTCATAGACATGATTGTACACGACGTCCATAACGACGCCGATCCCTTCTTCGTGAAGCGCCTTGACCATTTCCTTGAATTCTCTGATTCTGACTTCACCGTGATAGGGGTCGGTAGCGTAAGAACCCTCGGGAACGCAGTAGTTGACAGGATCATAACCCCAGTTGAATTCCACGCCGGTTTCTTCGTTCACAGAGCCAAAGTCAAAGACAGGGTTGAGCTGAATGTGAGTGATCCCCAGTTCCTTGAGGTATGCGACGCAGGTAGGGTAGTCGGTGAAAGGAACGGTAGTATTCTTCTCGGTGAAGGCAAGGAACTTTCCTCTGTGCGCTCGGGAGATGCCGGATGTATCGGAAGAGGAGAAGTCTCTGACGTGGATCTCCCAGATAATCGCGTCGTTGGGAGTTTCGGGGAGGATATGTCTGTCGTTTTCCCAGCCTTCGGGATCGGTCGATCTCAGGTCGACTACCATAGAGCGCGCAGAGTTCACGCCAACCGCCTTTGCATAGACGTCCTGGGTTTCATGGGTGCCTTTTTCCGTCTTAATGACATAGGTGTAGTAGACTTTGTTGAGATCTTCTTCCACGGTCGTCGACCATACGCCGGTCATCCCGTCAAAGTTCATCTGCTTGATGCCCAGCACCTGCGCGCCTCTTTCGTGGAAAGAACCGGTGGAATACAGCTTTAAAAGCACCTGCTCGGCGGAGGGAGCCCAGACCTTGAAGGTAGTCCTCTCCGGAGAATAGGTAAAACCTAAGTCATTTCCTTCATATGTGTTATAAATTTCCGTACTGTTGGAATAGAACGCTCTGCTCATATATACCTCGATAACGAATCAAATGTAAGAATTGATTTCGGAGTGAATGCAGTATTGAATATTTTATCACTAAAATAATAAAATGACAACCTTTTCATTGAATAAAATTCAAGAAAATTCTAGATTTTTTGACATAATATAACCGTAATTTATCCGAGTGGCGATTATTTGCACAATCGTGTGTTTTTTTCTCTCTTGTTATGATATGATTTTTGTAAAGATTTGGTATATATCAGCCTTAGATTTATTTACAAACAGTTGTTTTTGTGTTATAATTATTATGAGAGAATTTGTGAGGTGCTGTCTATGTGCGACAACAACGAAACCAACGCCGTTTTATCATCGGAAGATGAGAGACAAGAAAAAATGAACGACAGAAACCATATATCCCGCTATAAAATGCGCGAGCAGGCGTTTATCCTGTGCTTTGAGACGCTGTTTTCCGATACGGATATTGATGAGCTGATCGATAACGCTTCCGACGCGAGAGACGTCTATGTGTCTGACTATGCAGTTTCCTGCGCTAAGGGGATCTTGGAGCATCTAGCCGCTATCGATGAGGTGATTTCATCCCATCTTAAGAGCGGATGGAAGATTTCTCGCATTTCCAGAACGGCGCTTGCGATCCTCCGTGTCGCCTTGTATGAGATGCTGTATGTGGAAGAAGTGCCCGTTTCCGTATCCATCAATGAGGCGGTAGAGCTTTCCAAGAAGTATTCCTATGAAGATGATACCGCGTTTATCAACGGTCTGTTGGGCGCCGCGGCAAAAGAGCTATGAGCTGTTTTTTAGGAATCGATACCTCTAACTATACCACTTCTGTATGCCTTTATGACAACGAATCGGGAGAAGTGATCTCACTGAGAAAGCTCCTTCCGGTCAAAAAGGGGGAGAAGGGACTTCGCCAAAGCGACGCGGTCTTTCATCATACACAGCAGCTTGCTCCTTTGACAGAAGAGCTGTTCTCCCGCTTTGATAAAAAGATCGGCGCGATCGGTGTTTCCTATGCGCCGCGCACAGAAGAAGGCTCTTATATGCCGTGCTTTACGGTCGGGGAGAATACCGCGAGAATCCTGTCGTCTGCTTTGAACATTCCGCTCTATCGGTTTTCGCATCAGCAGGGGCATATCGCAGCGGCGCTGTACAGCATTGACCGTTTGGATCTGATCGGTCAGCCGCATATTGCTTTTCATATCAGCGGCGGAACGACCGAGGCGATCTTGGTCAACGCGGATGATCGTTTGCTCTCCACGCGAATTATTGCCAAAACCCTTGATCTCAACGCCGGTCAGCTGATCGACCGCGTCGGTGTGATGCTCGGGCTGTCCTTTCCCTGCGGAAAAGAACTTGAGCGGCTTGCGCTTTGCTGTACGGAAAAGATCAAAGTAAGACCGACGCTGAAAGGCGGCGACTGCTGTCTTTCCGGCGGTGAAAATCAGTGCCGAAAGCTGCTGGAAAGCGGCAAATCTCCCGTATATATCGCGCGTTACGCGATCGAGTATATTTTATCCGCCGTTGATGCGATGACATCGAAAATCACCGAGGATTATCCGGGACTCCCGATCGTTTTTGCAGGCGGTGTGATGTCCGATTCCATCATTCGTGACGCGATGACCGCCAAATATGACTGTCTTTTTTCCAAACCGGAGTTTTCCTCCGATAACGCCGCGGGTGTAGCGGTTCTCGCTTCACTCGCTTAACCAATTGTCTGTGAAAGTATTATGGTTTCGAAAATCATTACCGTCTCACAACTGAATTATTATATCAAATCTCTTTTTGAACAGGATGACCATTTGAAATTCATCTTGGTAGAGGGTGAGATTTCCAACCTGAAAGACCACTACGCCAGCGGTCATATTTATTTTTCTCTCAAAGATCAGAAGAGTGTGATCTCCGCGGTGATGTTCTCTTTTTATGCGAAGAATCTCCGCTTCAGACCCGAGAGCGGGATGAAGGTGATCGTTCGCGCAAGAGTCAGCGTCTATGAACCCTCCGGGCAGTATCAGCTGTATGTAGAGGATATGCAGCCCGACGGGATCGGCGCTTTGACTATCCGGCTCGAACAGCTCAAGAAGAAGCTCGAGAAAGAGGGTTTGTTTGCTGCTGAGCATAAGAAAAAAATTCCCGACTTTCCGTCGACGGTAGGCGTAATTACTTCGCCGACCGGAGCGGCGGTCAGAGATATCGTTAATATTATTTCCCGCCGGTTTCCATGCGCAGAGATCATCCTCGCACCGGTGTTGGTGCAGGGCGAGACCGCGCCCGAACAGCTGATCCGTGCCGTGAATCTGTTCTCACGGTACAAATGTGCCGATGTGGTGATCATCGGCAGAGGCGGCGGCTCTATCGAAGATCTGTGGGCGTTTAACAACGAAGATCTTGCCCGCGCGATCTATGACTGTGAGCTGCCTGTTATCAGCGCAGTCGGTCACGAGACGGATTTTACCATCTGCGATTTTGTCGCCGATCTGCGCGCCCCGACCCCATCCGCTGCGGCGGAGCTTGCCGTTCCGGACAGAACGACGCTGAAAGAGAATCTGCTCGCGACGGCGCAGTATATCGATTCTTTGCTGGATAACCGTCTCAGAAATGATCGGGATTCTTTAAAAAAGCAGATCGAGCTTTGTCTCGCGCATTCTCCCCTGACCGCTGTCAAGAGCGAAGAAGATACGCTGGAACACCTTATGATACGAACAAAAAACGCATCTGACAGTGTTTTTCAGAAATCGCTGAAATCCCTTTCGGAATCTGCCGCTAAGACGGACGCGCTGAATCCCGTTGCAGTTTTAAGGAGAGGCTTTTCCTATCTTTCCAAAGACGGCGAACGCGTTTCATCCGCAAAGGATGTTGAAAAGGGCGATGTTTTGAATATCACCCTCAGCGACGGAGAAATATCTGCTCAGGTCATTGATTAACAGAGGAATTTATGTCATTTACACACCTGCATCTGCACACTCAGTATAGCCTGCTTGACGGAGCTTGCCGTATCGGCGAGCTGATTTCCTACGCAAAAAGCATAGGACAAACGTCGCTTGCAATCACTGACCACGGCGTGATGTACGGTGTGATTGATTTTTATAGGGAATGTAAAAAGCAGGGGATCCATCCCGTGATCGGATGTGAAGTCTATGTCGCGCCGCGTTCCCGCTTTGATAAGATCTATGAGCTGGACAAAGAATACTGCCATATGGTTCTCCTGTGTGAGAACGATCAAGGTTATCAAAATCTTGTCAAGCTTGTTTCTTTAGGTTTTACCGAAGGCTTTTATTCCAAGCCGCGAATTGATGATGAGCTGCTCGAGAAGTATCATGAGGGCTTGATCTGCCTTTCCGCCTGCTTATCCGGTGAGATTCCAAAGAAGCTTTTAGCCGGAGATGACAGCGGCGCGCTGAAAAAAGCGAAATATTATCAAAGTGTTTTCGGGAAAGAGAACTTTTTTATCGAGATACAGGATCACGGCATTGAAGAACAGAAGCGGATTCTCCCTGATTTGGTAAAGATCAGCCGTGAGATCGGCGCACCGCTTGTCGCGACCAACGACTGCCACTATATCCGCAAAGAGGACAGCGAGATGCATTCTGTCCTGCTGTGCATCCAGACGAACCATACGCTGAGCGATAAGGATAAAGCGGGATTTCCCTCAGAGGAGTTTTATGTGAAGAGCGAGGAAGAAATGCGCGCTCTTTTCAGAGAATACCCGGAAGCGGTCGAGAACACGCAGATAATTGCCGATAGATGTCATGTGGAGATCGAATTCGGCGTTCGCAAGCTGCCTGATTTTAAAACTCCCAACAACGAAGATCATTATGATTTCTTCCGCCGTAAATGCTACGACGGCTTAACAATGAAATATGGGGAATCTCCCGATAAAGAGATCATCGATAGACTGGAATATGAGCTGTCCGTGATCCGTAAGATGGGCTTTGTCGATTACTTTTTGATCGTCGCGGATTTTATCGCTTACGCTAAGTCCAAGGATATCCCCGTCGGTCCCGGCAGAGGTTCCGGCGCCGGTTCTCTGTGCGCTTACTCTATCGGGATCACCGGTATCGATCCGATCCGATACAATCTGCTTTTCGAGAGATTTCTCAACCCCGAGAGAGTCTCGATGCCTGATTTTGACGTTGATTTTTGCACCGAGCGCAGGGGAGAGGTCATCGACTATGTGACGAGAAAGTACACACCCGAACACGTCGCTCAGATTGCGGCGTTCGGTACCTTTCAGCCCAAGGCGGCGGTACGCGACGTCGGCAGAGTTTTAGATATTCCTTACGCTTCTGTGGATAAAGTGGCAAAGCTGATTCCGTTTTCACTCGGGATCACCATCGATAAGGCGCTGGAGCTTTCCGCTGATCTGAAAAAGCTGTATACCGCAGATGATACGGTTCGCCGTTTGATCGATCTGGCGAAAAAGATCGAAGGTATGCCGCGGCATATCACCGTTCACGCCGCCGGCGTTGTGATCACTGACAGAGCGGTATCCGACTATGTCCCGCTGACCAAGTGCGACGATGCGGTATTGACCCAGTATACGATGACCACATTGGAAGAGCTGGGACTTTTAAAGATGGACTTCCTCGGACTTCGCAACCTCACTGTGATCCACGAAGCCGAGAAACTGATCCGCAAGCGCGAGCCGGATTTTTCGATTGAAAATATCGACTGCCGCGACAAGGCGACCTATGAGATGATCTCCTCGGGAGAGACAGAGGGCGTGTTCCAGATGGAGTCGAACGGGATGAAGAATGTGCTCGTTCAGGTCAAGCCGAGAGAGCTCGAGGATATTATCGCGGTGATATCGCTTTACCGTCCCGGTCCGATGGATTCCATCCCGCAGTATATCAATAACCGCAGCCATCCCGACCGGATACGTTATGAACATCCTTTATTGGAACCGATCTTATCCGTCACCAACGGCTGCATCGTCTATCAGGAGCAGGTGATGCAGATCGCGCGCTCCTTGGCGGGTTATTCTCTCGGCAGAGCGGACATCCTGCGCCGTGCGATGAGCAAGAAGAAGCACGCTGTGATGGAGAAAGAGCGTGAGATTTTCATTCACGGTCTTGTCCGTGACGACGGCACCGTAGAGGTCGACGGCTGTCTGAGAAGAGGCGTTGATGAGCAGACCGCTAAATCGATATTTTCTCAGATGGAGACTTTCGCTTCCTACGCCTTCAACAAGTCTCACGCCGCGGCATATTCCGCCGTGACCTACCGTACCGCATATCTGAAATGCCATTATAAAAGAGAGTATATGGCGGCTTTGCTGTCCTCCGTGATCGATAACCAGAACAAGACCGCCTCTTATATCGGCGAGTGCAAACGAATGAACATCGCCGTAATGCCGCCCTCAGTCAACGAGAGCGAAAGCCGTTTTACCGTATCCTCCGGCAACATCCGTTTCGGACTGTCCGCGGTGAAGAACTTAGGCGTGCATTTTATCGATGAGATCATTACCGAGCGGCTGAGAGGAAACTATATCTCGTTATATGATTTTGCCAAGCGTCTCAACGGCAGAGGATTGAATCAGAAGAGTTTGGAAGCGCTGATCAAGTGCGGCGCGCTGGATCATCTCGGCTCAACCCGCCGTACGATGCTTTCTGCTATCCCCGCATTACTCTCCGATTTGGAATATCAGAGAAAGAAAGGCGCAGCGGGGCAGATCTCTCTCTTTGATATGGGCGCCGATAATGCCGAAGAGCCTCCTTTTATGACCAGAGAAATGCCGGAGTTCGATTTGATGGAGCGGCTTTCTCAGGAGAAAGAGATGACCGGAATGTATTTGAGCGGACATCCGATCGACAGCTACCGTCCTTACGCCGAGAGCATCCGCGCCGACTTTATCGGAAAAATTGTTGATGAGAACACATCTTATCGGGATCGTCAGTCTGTCCGTCTGATCTGTTCCGTGACCAATAACAAGAGTCAGCTGACCAAGTCCAATAAGATGATGGCGTTCGTCAGTATCGAGGACAGAACCGGCAGTATGGAAATGATCGTGTTTCCCGATGTACTGTCACAGTGTCATTCCTCGCTTTATGTCGGAGCGGTCCTCAGGGTGGAGGGAACCCTTTCCTTCAAGGAGGAAGAAGAGCCTAAGCTGATTGCCAATCAAGTTTTCCTGCTGCCTCCTGCGGAAGAGTTATTGAAGGCTTCTGATGAATCCGGTCAAGGGAAGAAGCCGGTGAATGAAATCATTTCCGGAAAAGAGCAAACGCTTTATCTCAGGCTTCCCGATCTGGACTGTGAAAAATACCGTAAAGCGAAGAATCTGCTGGAGATTTTCCACGGAAATACCAGAGTGATCTTTTATCTTACCGAGACCAAGAAGCAGGTGCTTGCGCCCTCATCTTTGTGGGCAAAGCTTAATAATACCCTTCTCGATGAATTGTGTTACCAACTTGGAGAAGAAAATGTCGTCCTCAAATAAAGATTTTTCGGAAATTTGTCGTTATTTTTGACAAAACACTTGATTATTTGCAGTTGAACATTTATAATAAATGTATATATGCAAAAGGAGGATATCTTTATGGCAGATAAAAAACCTATTGATGATAAAGTGAAGGGAAAGTCGATTGCGGTATTGACCAGCGGCGGTGATGCGCCCGGTATGAACGCGGCTGTCAGAGCGGTCGTTCGCGCCGGTATCGGCAAGGGCTTCAAGATGATCGGCGTTTACAGAGGTTATAACGGCCTGTTAAACGGCGATGTAAAAGAACTTAAACTTCGTTCCGTTTCCGATATTATCGGCAGAGGCGGCACCATCCTGTATACCGCGCGTTCCGAAGAGTATAAAACACCCGAGGGCATCATGAAAGCCGCAGAATTCTGCCGCAGCCTCAATATTGTCGGTCTGGTTGTCATCGGCGGCGACGGTTCCTTCAGAGGCGCGAGAGCGCTGGCGGCTCAGGGAATCCCCTGCGTCGGTATCCCCGGCACGATCGATAACGATATCGCTTGCACCGACTATACCGTCGGCTTTGATACTGCGATGAATACCGCTTTGGATATGATCGACAGGATCAGAGATACCGCTCAGTCGCATGACCGCTGCTCTGTCATCGAAGTAATGGGCAGACACTGCGGAGATATCGCGCTCCAGACCGGTATTGCGGTCGGCGCTACCGCGATCATTGTTCCCGAGGTTCCTTATAACATCGAAGAAGATGTGATCGCCCGTATCTATGAGCAGAAGGCGACCGGCAAGAAGCACTTCATCGTTGTCGTCGCCGAGGGTGTCGGAAAGAAGGGCCACGGAAATATCGCCGACAGCCTTGCCAACTACATTGAAAAGAGAACCGGTATCGAGACCAGAGCGACTATTTTAGGTCACGTACAGCGCGGCGGTTGTCCTACTCTTCGCGACAGAGTTATGGCTACCGCTATGGGTGTTGCAGCGGTTGATATCCTTTATGACAGCATTGATTCCAAGGAACAGGTTTCGCGCGTTGTCGCGTCCCGCGGCGGAAAGATCGTTGATTTCGATATTACCGAGGCGCTTGATATGCAGAATGATTTTGACAAGCATCTTTATGATGTTGCGCTGCGCGTTTCTATCTGACGGCGATTTGATGAGATAATTATGGGAACCGAACGTTTTAGTTCGGCTCCCATTTTAGTAGTATAGTTTAAGAGAACCGAACCCCAATAGCCCATAATCAGTGAATTTTGTGCTTTTGTGGCTTGTCATCCTTGATAGGCGCCAGCCTATCTGCGGACTCCGCACCTCAAAATCCCTAAAATTCATCAGATACTGGGTGCGA
>JAFRCW010000034.1 GCA_017404145.1 Ruminococcus sp.
ACTCAGTGTTATTTGCTTCGTGATTACCTCTTTTCCGCAGACGGTAATCACTCAGCTTTACACTACCTTATTGCAATACTAAACGCAATACTTTTCCCTGTTTTCTCACCCTTTTCTCGACATTTACTTTTTCATTCTAGCTCTTTTTCTTATATTATATCACAAACAAAGTCCAATAATCTTCCCTCTGAAAAGAAAGTTTGTTCCGTTAATTGTAAAAGTAAATGCAATCCTTTTGCTTAATGAACTGAATCATATCGCCGTTTTGTTTTTCAACTGCCATAATAATCCTTTCTGAAGATTAGGCGAGATTTCTGCAAATCAGAAGCTCTCCAAAATCTGATTGCAATTTTTCATACATAGTACCCATTCCCGTTGATAACGAGAAATCAAATAATACTATCGGCTGCGCGTTTTTTGATTCGAAACCGTTAAATGAATTTACATAATAATCTAATATAAACTCAATCTGTATTTTTTAAAGCAAGTTAGATTAGTACTTTTTTACAAATTTCTGGCTATGGCTTTTGGGACTTTCCGGTATTGTCATTTTGAGCTCCCCTGCTTCAACCATAGGATAGATGATTTTATTCATAACATAGCTTCGTGATTTGCCAATAAACTGGGTCAATTCATCTCTGGTTCGCGGAATAGAACAAAACTCTATGATCGATTCTGTCAAATTCAAATCATCGGAATAGTATCCGTTTTTCATAACGACCTTGAACTCTCCATGAATTACGGAAAAAACCGGTGCGGGCAACTTCGCTTTCAGAAATTCGTTTCTCATCGTCGGTATGCCTGGGTATCTGTTCTCAGTTACATGTAATAATTCAAGCATATTTGCAAGTGTAGCATTTCTGGTTTCAGGGTGTGCCTTGCCCAAAGCATCAATAGTGATTTTTCCGTATAAGCCGCCACTGTTGGTTATTTCCATTCTATCCCGGAACATTTCTATTCGAATAGGTACATTTTCAGTATGAATACTGTAATCGCGGTGAACCAGGGCATTCACTATCGCTTCGCGTACCGCAATAATCGGGTATTCCGGTTTATCCGCACGACGACCTCTTTCATCTATGATAGTTTTTGTTCGACTGTTCTTTATTACAAACTCTACAGCTTCTTCAAGCATATCGGGAATAGCGCCTGTAATCCGCTTATTATCAATAAATCTTGCACCATCTTCACCCACTGCCCCATGCTCTGTTCCCGGTAAAGACACCGCCGTAATACACAATTGGGGAAAGTATGTCTGCGGGTATTTTGAAAATGTCATCAATCCGGCAAGGGTCGGTTTGCTTTCAACCGTTACTCCCATTACTTCCAATATTTCTTCGTCACTCATATTCTTGGCAAGATTTTTTCGTTCTCTCTTAACCTCCATCAAATACATGGCAAGTCTGTCTTGGTCAAATAACCGCATATTTGCTTCTTCAACCGTCCTGATATCATCCCTTTTTCTCTGTCGAAACGCCTCATAACTATATATCTCATATTCTGTCATAGGTTCATCCGATTCCCCGACTCTGATATATGATCCTTTGACACGTCCTATACCTTTATAAAAAACAGGTCGGTAAGCAATATCAACGCCCGGAATCTCGGCAGACACAATAGTATTCCCATCAATATCACAGGTTGTAAATAAAGCTCTGACAATCGGCTCCATTTGCTTGCATTGTTCAGTAACCTTTTTTTGCAAATCCTGCGGATCATATACACCACAGACCTCATAATTGTCCTTTTCGCTTATTCCGAAAATAATGATACCTCCGCCATCTTGATTCGAAAACGATGATAACGTATCAAACAGGTGAGTTGGACAACCGCTGTTAGCAGCTTTTAGTTCTATATTTTGCGTTTCTGTTTTGGTGTTAATAATCTCTATTACTAGGTTCTTTAAATCTTCTGATTGCATTTTTACTCTCCTAAATGATTTCTATTGTATTTATTATAACACAAAATAATCATAAGTCAATCAAAATAATCGCTAGTTATAAATTATGATAGCTATCCACCTCAAAATGACAACTAAAACTCACGAAATAATCACAAATGCGTTAAAATGATCTCCAAATATCATTTTAAGTGATATTTATATCATCAATACCCTTCTCTTTATACAATACTTCATCTCGCGTTAGTAATGATTTGCATTTGACTGTAAGAAATCAAACACATAACCGGTCAGTATTCTTTTGGATACAACATCAGGAAAGTATTCGCAGTACTGTCGGACATCGGTTATTGTGATCTTATGATCTAGGATATAATTCACAAGCCGGTTTCTTTCCATATCGGGCAATTCATTGACATCCACCAATCTAATCACTTCTAATAGCTGGAGTACCCGCTGATTCTCCTTGTTTATCTCGGTAGGCGCTTTGCTCACATATAGATCTACTTTCCCAACCTTGACCCTTCTGCCGCGGGACTTTTCGTGATTAGACACGATCGTCATCACTTCAGAATGTCGAGGAATGATCCCCATCTTCCACAGTAACCACTCACCGCCATAGTAGCCATATACACTGTTCTCGTCTTTGATATACTTTCTTTCGATCACCTTATATGGATTCAGGTTGGACGATCCCCGTCTAATTGTACTCGGAATGAAATACACTCCAGTTGAGTACCGGATCATCTGCTTTGAAGTCGTCATATTTGATAACATATTATCCACCCACTGACGCGAGCGATCCGGGAACATTCTGATGATATCTTCCACTAATATCGGTTCATCCGGCTTGAATTCGCTGAGTATTCTTTCTATTGTTTTCACACTGTTCACCATCCTCAAATCAATTATAGATATTTAGAATTTGTTTGTCAATATTTCTAATTCATCGAATGAGAAAGTATTCGTTTTTTTGCTTGTTTAAGCCATTATTGTCGAATCATGTATTGTTCCTACTTGACAATAGCAGGTGCCATGGCGGCGCCCATATTGTTCTGGTCGGTGATGCCCATATCGCGGATAATGCCGATCGTGACGGCATGGATGCGCGGCGCCGTTTTTTCCTTGCTGTCAGAGATGACGCAGGCGCCTGCTCCCGTGACTGTCCACTGCGCGGTAGGAGGGCGCTGGGATCCGTATTCGAGCGGAAAGCGATACTGCCGCTCGGCGGTACAATAGTGTGACGAAGCGGCACAGACGACATTCCTCGCCGTTTCGGATGCTACCGCGATCGCGCTGTTGATCAGTCCGAGCGCCATCGTCGAACACGCTCCGTAGATACCGATATACGGAAACCCGTATTCTTTCAGTCCGAACGACGAGGCAACACACTGATTGAGCAGATCTCCCGCGTAAGCAAAATCAATATCTCCCGCTCTCAGCTTTGCTTTGGATAAAGAAATCTCTACCGCTTCCCGCACCATCGCGGACTCCGCCTGTTCAAAGGTGTCCTGTCCCGCGTACATATCATAAATGATCTTGTCAAAATCCGATCGCAGAGGTCCTTTCGCCTCTTTCTTCCCAACTACCGACGCATAGGACGCGATCCTTGGTTCTTCCGTAAACAACAATGTTCCCGCGATATTTTTGATCATATAAAAACTCCTCTCTCGGATTAGTTTTTCCGAAAAAGGAGGTTTTATTTTGCGATTTTTCCTGATCGTTCTCTCTGTTTTCCCTTGAATTTATACCGTCATTTGATATAATAAGAACAGTAATCAAAAGATGAGGTGTTGATATGATTTACATCGGCTGTCATCTGAGTGTGACGAACGGATATGAGGCGATGGGAAAAACCATGCTGGACTTCGGCGGGAACACCTTCGCCTATTTCACACGCAATCCGCGCGGCGGAAAATCAAAGGAGATCGTTCCCGAAGATGCGGCGGCTCTGAATACTCTGCTCAAAGAAAATCATTTTGGTAAATTGGTCGCTCACGGCAGCTACACCATGAATCTGTGCGCATCCAACGAGTCCACCCGGGCAAACGGGCTCGATATGCTGCAAAAGGATATCGAGCGGATGGAATACTTCCCCGACAGCTGCTATAACTTCCACCCCGGCGCGCATACCGGTCAGGGAGCGGAAAAAGGGATTGAGTTGATTGCCGAAGCGCTGAATTCCGCTCTTTTCCCCGAAATGCAGACGACGGTTCTTCTCGAAACAATGGCGGGCAAAGGCTCGGAGATCGGGAGATGTTTTGAAGAACTGCGGGAAATCATCGACCGCGTAGAGCTCAGCGATAAGCTCGGCGTATGCTTCGACACATGCCACACATGGGACGCGGGCTACGATATCGTGAATGATCTCGACGGCGTGCTGACCCGTTTCGATAAAATCATCGGGCTTGACAAGCTCTGTGCGGTACATTTCAACGACAGCAAAAATCCCTGCGGCTCGCACAAGGATCGTCACGAGAAGCTCGGCGAAGGAACCATAGGCTCGGACGCGATGAAACGCATCGCCCTGCACCCCGCTCTGCAAGGCAAGCCCTTCATCCTTGAAACCCCGAACGATGACGCGGGATACATCAAAGAGATCCATACTGTGCTTAACTGGATGAAATAAAAGGGGCAATTCGCACCCAATTGCCCCGGATCGTTCAGACACCGCAAAAGCGTGCTGTGATGAGATATGTATTGATTAATATAACGCCGATAAAAAAGCGGGAGGATTATTTTGATAGACAGGATCATTTGAAAAACAGCGATGATCATATACTCCGTAAAAGTATCCGTCAGAGGAACTGTAAAATCCGCACCAATCTCCCAGTCCGTTCAATCTACCTTTGATAATCTTGTGTCCTTGAACTTCTTCTTCATATATACTTGTAGACATTCCAAAGTTATGCACAAAAACAGCGTATTCCTCTTCTCCCAGTAACGATTCTACCGATTGTGCCAAATCCATATCAGAGTGAAAGACTTTTTCTATCACAATATTGATATATTCAAAGTCCGGTTTTTCCAATGAATATTTTCCGCTTAACTTAACCGTATCACCGAACCACAGCAGTTCTGCCTCAGTTGCAGATTCTGTGTTTTTAACATCCACCTTTAGCTTATCATCTGAAAAGTTCAGAATTACGGTATACCCGTACCCCCGATAGTTTCGTCCGGAATAGACAGCAAGATTCTCCGTTATCAGAGTAAAATCCTCCTCAAAACAACCCGTGTTTACTCCGTTGATGCATTCCGCTTTGACATGAAGATGATCCTGATCTGTTTTTCTGACAGTGATCGTATTCATAGTGGTTTCTGTTGCATCGGCAAGATACCAAAGCTGTTCCGTTTGACAAGAGGTCAATAAAAACAAAACAAATATGATCAACAATATTAAAACGATTTTTTTCATAACTGATTTCTCTCCGGAATTCTTTAAATTTCATATAGATGGACATATGTTAAGAAAAAAGATTATAAGAATAAATAGTAAAATGCGTTCCGCTTTCTTCTGTTCTCAGAATAAACTTGTCCATTGCATAGAATTCGATATAATAACTGATATCACATGAGCGGTCTGCAGTGACAGAAAAATTGATTTCTTCGTATTTATGAGCAGGACATAAGTATTTGACAGGAAATTCAAACTCACCGGTTCCGTTTTCACATTGAACACAGTACTCGATATCCGTTGTCGGTATATCTCCCCCTTTTCCGCCGGTTTTACTGAATTTTCCTGTTTTCGAATCATAATAAAAACCGCATTTAATATGATATTCACTTCCATCCTCTTCTGCCTTGCATAATAGGGGAATGACAGATGTTTCTGTAGGATCCTTTAAATCCTCAGCCGTCAGTTCTTTCAGTATATAAGGCTGGCCGTACTGCATAGTATCCAGTTTCATACTGAAGTCTTCCGGATTTTTTAAATTTTGATATGACGGTTCATCAGGGTCTGCCTCTATGGTCACATTTTTGAGATCGTTCCATCCCAAATTACAGATCGTGATATTTACTCCGTTTTCAGTGAGAACGGCGGATGAATTGATGTTCGGAGTATTGTCATATCGCAGCTGGGTAATATGAATAACCCCTTTTGTCAAAAATTTATCATCGTCACTGAAATTATTAGCTCCTATTCGTAAAGTTTCTTTGCTGATTCCATACCGATTATCTTTGCTGATCAGCATAAGACTTAAATCTGAAACGCTCTTGGAACAACTAAACCAATTGATTCCAAAATTCGGTACGGCTATCAGAGCTACTAATATTGTTGCAATTATACCGATTATTTTAAGGTATTTTATAAACCGTTTCTTGACAGGGGCTTGCTTTTCTTCGGCTTTTTCGTCCGGAGTGTCTGCAGATTGAACAGACGGTGTATCCTTTTCATCGGCAGCAGAGGTGTTTGCTGAATTTTCTATATTATCCATAACCATCCTCCTTTTTTGATAATATTTTATATTTATTTTTAAAAAATGTCAATATTATTCTTTTTTTAACTATAGTTTTTACTTTATTCTACCAAACAAAAACTCCTCTCTCGGATCGTTTTCCGAAAGAGGAGAAATTTTTATCATTACGTATCATTCGGGAGCTTATCCTTCTCCGCCGCCTTCACCGGAGCCACCTTCGCCGGAGCCGCCCTCACCGGAACCGCCCTCGCCGGAGCCGCCCTCGCCGGAGCTGCCCTCGCCGGAACCGCCGCCTTCACCGGAATTGCCGCTGTCGCCGGAGCTGCCGCCATCGCCGGAGTTGCCGCTGTCACCGGAGTTGCCCGAAGAGGAACCGGAATCGGAATCATCGTCGTCATCATCGTCATCATAGCTGTCGTTATTGCTTGAGCCGCCTGATGACGGAGCGGATGTGTAGTAGGTAGAATCGGGCAAATCGTCGGTCTTGACTTCCTTGTCGCCCTTATAATAATGGCGTTCTGCCGCTACCTTGTAACCGTTGGAGAAAGAGGATACCGTCTCGGTAGTGATGTCGATATCATCAAAATCCTCCTGCGGTACGCCGTACATCTCACAGTGGAGCACAACGCCGTCCATATAGCACTTCATAAAGAGCTGGGTATCGAAGGGATTGCTCATCTTCAGATCCAAATTGCCGTAGTCAACGGTCGCGTCTCTGCCCGCGTCAACATAAACGGATTTATAGTAGTGGCAGGAGCGTTCTTCTACCTCCATACCGCACAGCAAAGTCGCGTTATAGATCGTCGTGCTGGACTGGCAGATACCGCCGCCGACGCCGGTCTCATGTCTGCCCTCAACGATAACGCCCGCGGGAAGATAACCGTTGGAGGTCAGGTTGGAGTCTCCGGTACAGTCGTTAAACGACCACACCTCGTCGGGATCGATGATAGAACCGTCGCAGGCTTCTAAAGAAGTCGCCATATTATGGTTGCCGTTGGAGCTGTTGGTAGAGGTCGTGGTAAACTCGCTGAGCTTTTGGATATTTTTCTGCAGGAATTCTTTGGTGTATTTCGCTTTGACTTCCTCATAGGGAGCTTCCAGCGTAGCCTCGGGCTTGTCCTTGATCGCGCCCGCGATCGCGTTCGTCAGATCGTCAACCTTCACGCTGACGCCGACAACGTCGTCCTGATAGGTAAAGGTGCCGTCTCCCTCGGAGTCGTAGGAGGTCACCTTTGCGTCCTTCGCCTCGGCGTTAAACTCTTTCGCTGCTTTTTCGGCAGCTTCCTTACAGCTGGACGGATCCAGCGTCATGGTAATGGTATAGGTCTGCTCGCCGCGCTTGAGACCCTTTTCTTCGGAATATGCCTGCGCCTGTTTGAGGATCTGTTCGGTATTAAAGGAATATTTAAAATCATCCTTGGTCAGGGTGACCGCCTTATCCGCGGGACCCTTGATCTCGACCTTAATGCCTTCCGCGAGAGAGTTCTCCACGGGAGCCAGCGCCTGTTTCGCCTGTTCCATGCTCATACCCGCCAGCGATACGCCGTTGACGGAAATGTTATCCGCCATGGTCGAGCTGCCTGAAAGCATATACCATGTAAAACCGCCCGCGGCGGCTAAGATCAGAACGCCTAAAATCGACAGCGCAACGATCAGCCCTGCCTTGCTCTTTTTCTTTTTGGGCTGAGGCTGGGAATTCTGCGTCTTTTTATTTCCTTTTGTGTCATCTACCACCACAAAATCGTCGTCGATCACCCTTGTCGGAGCTTCTGCCTTGGGCTGCTGCGCGGGCTGTTTTTGAGGAGCGGGCCGGGGAGCGGGAGCTTTAGGCTCTCTGTTTCTGCGGGCTTCTTCCAATATTGAGTTGATTTCCTGAGTGTTGGACATATTTTTATCAGCCACTCTGTTCGCCTCCGTATCTGTTTCCTAACTAATACTAATTTCTGTTTTGCCTACTTTTTGAGTATACTATTATTCAGTAATATAATAACGTAGGTTATTTCAGTTAATATTCCCGATTCGAATATTCAAAGAAAAATATGCTGGTATTTCAGGGAGTATCTTCCGCTGAAATTATTAATTTTTTCTAAACTGACTGAATCTGCTATTGAATTGCCCGTCAAAAAGTAATATAATTTGAAAAGATATATGAAATCCAAACAAAAGAGGCGTCCAAATGAATATAATTATCCTGTCCAGCTCTACCGGAGGCGGTCACAACCGCGCTTCCAACGCGATGAAAACCGCTATTTTAAAGAAAGATCCCGAGGCAAAGGTCGCTATCATCGATATCTTTGTAGAATGCTCCAAATTGCTCAATGTCGCCGTGACACAGGGCTATAAGCTCTTGGCGCAAAAGGCGCCGAATCTATACGGCAGAATGTATATCAGCTCCGACAAGGAGGCGACTCCGCTGAACGAACTGATGAACAACGTCAATATCCAGTGTGCGAAAAAACTGCTCGGTGTGATCCGGAGCTATGAACCCGATGTTGTCATCTCCTGTCATCCCTTCGGCGTGACGATGATGTCCACCATCAAGGAAAAGTACGGCTATGATGTGCCGACGATTGCGGTCATCACTGACTTTATGCCTCATATGGCGTATATCAGCAACAATATGGACGCTTATGTCACCGCGTCCGAGGAAACCGCAAAAGTGCTGGTAGGAAAATACCATGTCAACAAGGACATCGTCCATCCGCTGGGTCTGCCGATCTTCGACCGTTTCTATAAAGACGAAAGCTTTGACAAGAACAAAAAAATGGAAGAAATGGGTCTGGATCCCGCTCTTCCCACGATCCTGGTCATGGCAGGCTCCTTCGGCGTGACAGATATCCTCGAAATCTATGAAACGCTCGTCGATACCGATATGAACTTCCAGATGATCGTCATTACCGGAAAAAACCAAAAGCTGTATGACGCGTTTGAAAATTTGCTCTCCGATGAGGAAAATTTCAAAACTCTCGACGTTCCCGACTTTATCAAGGAGCTTCCCGACGACAACGTTTTCCGCTGGTTCTATGACAAAACAGAAGGTCTCCGAGACTCGATCGAAAGCACCTTTGTCCGCACCACTCATAACAAAAAACCCACCAAGCTGCTTTTCTTTGTCGATAACGTAGAAGACTATATGCACTGCTGTGACCTGATCATCACCAAACCGGGCGGTCTTACCACCTCGGAGAGCATCGCCTCACATCTGCCGATGGCGATCTTCAAGGCGTTCCCCGGTCAGGAGGCGCAGAACGCCGACTATCTTGTCAGAAACGGCATCGCGGTCATGCTGCAGGATGGCGACGGACTGAAAACACAGATGAAGGAGCTGCTCGGCGATAAAGAAAGACTCGCCGAAATGAGACAAGCCTGTCAGCGCTGCGGCTATACCAACTCCGCGGAAAACATCTATGAGCTGGCAGTCAGCTTAGTCAAGAACAAAGAATGAAATAACGACTGAATATACGCAGGAGATTTCGGTTATATCTCCTGCGTTTTGTTATGTTTCGTTATGAATTATGAGTTGATCACCACTCTCATCACTAATGCGGTGATATCGTCGTCGTGATCGTTCTTTCTCCTCTTTACTGCCTCGTCGACAATCAGGTTGGACAGCTGTTCACAGGACACCTCCTTGGAGGACATGATCAATCGCTCGAGCCAGCCCTCGCCGCCGATCAGCGCGCCGTCGGAAATCATGATGATCATATCATCCTCCGTCAGCGTGACCGCCTCTTTAGAGAATTTCGCCTCGTTCAGAATTCCCAGCGGCAGGGAGGACATCTCCTTTTTGCACAGCTTCGAATTCTTCTTCACATAGGTCGCGCAGGCGCCCGCTTTCAGCAGCTCCGCCTTGCCGGTGAAACGGTTGAAGTCGGTCACATCCAATGTCGCGAGCGACTCCTCTTCACTTTTGATCATCAAAGAGCTGTTGACCACCGAGAGAGAACAGTCGTATGACAGTCCCGCTTTAAGTAGTTTTGTCATAATACTGACCGCCATATTGGAATCTACCGCGGCTCTGCCGCCCGTTCCCATGCCGTCGGAGATCACCGCAACGGACGATCCCAGACCGTTATTGAAATAGTTCAAGCAGTCGCCGCAGAGATCGGCGTTCTGCGCGCTGTGCTGGGCGGAACCGATCTCCACATCATACAGCGGTCTTTCGCACAGCGAGATCCTCACTCTGTCTCCCTCAAAAGACAGCTCCGGACTCTCAAAGGGTCTGCCGCAGGCGCGCGACACCTCGTGACAGAGCTGTGATTTGGAGAGCGCGGTTTTCTTTGATACCGCCAACTCGATCTCTACCAGAAGTCCTCTGCCGAGCGTCTTTTTTACGGCGCAGTCTACTACCGTCAGCCCCAGTGAGGATAACGCGGCGATGATCCTCTCCGCCGCATCGCCGTCAAAGCTCTCACAGCCCTCAAACTCCTCCGACAGATCCTCCAGAATCTCTGAGAGACCGGAAAACTGCCCCGCCACTACCGACCGCACCCCGACCACTCGGCGGCGCGCTGCCTCTAAGGAAAGATACTCCCGATAGGCGCGATTGACGCTGCGCGCCAGCTCGCCGGTTTTACAGCAGCGTTTTTGAAACTGATCCTCGATATCCTTTTCTTTGACAAAGCCCTGTCTTTTCAGCGGTTCCGTCAGGCGGTTAAAATCGTCGACACACAGACTCTTTTCCTTTTCCCAGCAATAGACCTTCAGCCCGCATTTTTCACAGGTGTCCTCCCGCGCCTTTTCGTAGATCCACCACGCGTTGGGCGTATAGAGCTTTGAGAGCCTGTCCGATACGGCGTTCACACAGGAAGAGACGTTGGATAACGCTTTGGCGCTGTGAGACAGCCGCATGGTGATATTCCTGCGCATCGCCTCCTCGCTGAGTTCCTTTCTGCTGTCGGAAAAAACGGCGCCAAAGAAATTGCCCGCGTCCTTCGGAATCAGCAGAAAGACCGCGCTCGCAAGAAAGGATTCGATCAGTACCGCCAGCACCAGAGCGCTGTCATCGGCGCACAGGGAAAGGATCACGTTGGAAAGCACCGCCGTAAGCGCGACCGCGATCTTTCCCATCGGAGAAAACAATCCTCCCAGAAGTCCCGACAGCGAATAAGCGACCGAGAGAAACAGCATATCGGGTCGGGACAGAGAGAACACCGCTCCCGAGGCGATCCCCGCGATCGCGCCGACCGACACCGAGCCGTACTTCGCGCACAACAGTATCACCAGTACCGCGAGGATCCTCCCTACGGAGACATTCCCGATCTCGAGCGACGAAAACGCCAACAGCAAGATACAGCCTGTCATCGCGATACAGGCGATCTCCTGCTGTGAAAAGCCTTTCAGTCCCCTCCTCGACTGAGAAAGCGCGGCTGTCCTGCTCATAAAATACGCCCCTGCCGCAGCGATCAGCGCCTCTACCAGCGCCGATGACAGCTCCGTGATCTCGCTCGCTCTCGTAAACGTCAGCGCCAAAGCCGTCGCGAACACCGGAGCAAACGCTACCACGGAAGGGTAGATCCTGCTGTTTGATATCTTCTTGATCTCCTGCAGTACCCAGCGGATCGCGCCGATCGAGATCACGATCGCGATATAGCGAAACGCAGAAATCGGCGAAGAGATCAGATATCCCAGCGCCGCGCCGAGCAGTCCCGCAGGCATATAGGGAAACGGCACCGCCGCCGAAAATGACGCGCCGAACGGCGAAAAACTCCCCAGCACCGCGCCGCGTGAAATCAGCAGTCCCGATACAAAATAAGCGATATGCACCGCCGCGCCTCTCGCAAGATTTGTCTGTGAGCGGATGCTTGTCCGCCTTGCGACCTTTTCCAAAACCGACATAGTCAACTTCCTTTATCAGATGATACCTCCATTATAGTCTCCTGTGGGTTTTGCTTTTGTCGGCGGGTGTATGAGAGTTTTTAGATTGTTTTGTAAAAAGGAAAAAATCCCTGTCCGCAGACAGGGATTTCATACGTTATTTTAGTTTTCCTTTAAAATCGCGGAGGATTTTGCGGGGAGAGTGAGGGTCGTGCCGGAGAGGGTCACATCGGAGACAGATCCGTCCTCGTTGACGGAGGCGACAGAAAATCCTCTGAGCTCGGGGCTCTTGATCATATCGATCGTGACCTGTTTCTCTTCACTGTTGCCGTTGTGGATGATCAGCAGCTTTTCTCCCTCATATTCGATATAGAAGCCCGCACAGCGGAGATCGTCAAAGGAAACGACGTCGGTAATATCGCCGCGCGCAATTGCGGGATTCTGGAGTCTGAGGGTGATCAGCTTGCGATAGGTGTTCAAGAGACTGTTCTCACGCTCCAGCTGCTGCTTAACGCCGCCGAGCTCATTCTCCTCTACCTCCGATACGCTCGGTACATCGATCACGGGCAGATTATCATTATCCCAGATCATCGCGGTACGGAAGGAAGGATCGTTAGTGGTATTCGGCGCTTCGATACCGATCTCCTCACCGTTGTAGGTGAAAGAGTTGCCCGGAGCGAGCATATACAGCGCCGCGGCGAACTTGTTCTCATCCTCATCCAGAACGTTGGCGACACGCACCATATCGTGGTTGGTCAGGAAGTTCGCGTTGATCGCGTTGGGGTTGTGCGTCTTGATGTTGCCGTCATACTTCTTCAGCGACTTGATCATATCCTCTACCATACCGTGAGACGCCATCACGAACTCGCCTGTCGTTGTCGCGAACTTGAAATTGAAAAGCGAGTCGATACCGCTCTCATAGTATTCGTAGATAGAACCGGTATCCTCCCAGTCCTCGCCGACCATATAGACGTCTTCCTTGTAGCCCTTCGCCATTTCATAGAACCACTTGAGAAATTCCACGCCGTCGGTATGCGCGTCCTTAAAGCACTTTACCGCGTCCAAACGGAAGCCGTCTACGCCCTTGTCCAGCCAAAACTTGGTCACATCCTCAAAATATTCGCGGGTACCCTCATAGGAAAGATTCCAGTCGGGCATCTGATCCCAGAAATCGCCCTGATAGTAGTAGCTTGTCCCGCTGACGTTATGCTGATAGGTTTGGTTGCGCTGTTTGGAAAAATTATAATAACGGGCATAGCCGTCCTCTTTTCCTTCTCTGAGCTCCTCACACGCCTTGATAAAGAATTCGTGTCCCGAGCCGGAATGGTTGAGCACCAGATCAATAATAACCTTGATGCCTCTCTCGTGAGCGGCGGCAAGGAATTCGTCGAAATCTTCCATCGTGCCGAACTCTTCGTCGATCGCGTAATAGTCCTCTACGTTATACTTATGATAGGTAGAGGAAGGCATCATCGGAGAAAGCCAGATACCGTCCGCACCGAGGTCGTCGCCGCCGTTCGGATCGCCGTCGTTGATATAATCGAGCTTGCTGGTGATACCTTTGATGTCGCCGATCTCATCGCCGTCGGAGTCACAGAAAGACCAGATCCAGATTTGATAGTAGCTTCTGTATTTATCCTCGCTCTGCTTTGCCTCGATCTTAGCGGGCGAAGCGGAGCCGCCGGAACAGGCGGCAAGCGCAATACACGAAAGAACCAGCGCAAACGTCAGGAGAAGGGAAATTGTTTTTTTCATAAAAGCACCTCATTTTTAAATGAAAAATGAAATATGAAAAATGAAAAGTGAAGGGCGGGCTCTGCCCGCACCCGATTAGTATATTGTTATAATCGTGAAGCGGAAAGTCGAAACATTTCATACTTCATATTTCATATTTCATAACGATCTTACTTAAAGAGGGCGGAAGTGACTTCCGCCCTCTTGTGATGTTAATAAAGCTTTTTCGGGAAATTAACCCTTTACGCCGCCGGCGGTAACACCCTCTACATAGTAAGTCTGGAGCTTTAAGAAGAGGATAGTGATCGGAACAGCAACGATAACGGAGCCCGCTAAGAAGCGTTTGAAATGGGTGGTAAAGAACTCCATGGATACCATCTTCTGCAGACCGATCGCAACGGTGTAGTTGTCGACCTTATCGCCCATGATGATCTTCGCAAGAATGAAGTCGGTCCAGGGGCCGATAAACGCGGTCAGGATGGTATAAACAACGATCGGCTTCGACATCGGGAGAATGATCTTCCAGAAAATCTGGTTTCTTGTCGCGCCGTCGATGGTCGCCGCTTCGTCCAAGGCTCTCGGGATCGTATCGAAGAAGCCTTTACTGATCTGATAACCGAGGCCTGCGCCTGCGGAATAGCAGATAACCAGCGCTACCAGAGTCTGGGTAAGACCCATCGCCTTCAGCAGATAGTAGATAGCGATCATGGTCATAAAGCCGGGGAACATACCTAAGATCATACCGATGTTGATCATCGGTCTTCTCGCCTTAAATCTCAGACGGGAGAAGGAATAGGAAACCATCAGGACCGCCAAGGTAGAGATAATGCAGGAGAAGATCGCTACGATAAAGGTGTTGAGGAACCATCTCGGGAAGTTCAGCGACGCGGTGTCGGTGAACAGATCGATATAGTTCTGGAAGGAGAAGGTCTTCGGGATCAGATAGGATACGGACGCCAGACCCTCTGCTCTGAAGGAATGGAGAACAAGATATACCAGCGGAGAGATCCAGATCAAGCCGAGACCACCCAAAAGAATGTAGATGAAGGTATTCGCGAGGACTCTTCTGAACTTATAACTTTTTATCATGAGAACGCCTCCTCATCCTTTGCGGATTTTGTCAGGTTGAACGTAATCAGCGACAAAGTAGCGCAGACGATGAATACCAAGATACCAACGGCCGCCGCAAGATCATAGTCCTGAGAGTTCATGGTCAGCTTGAACAGCCAGGTAACCAACAGGTCGGTGTAGCCCGCCTGATAGAGCTGGGAGGTGTTGGGACCGCCGTTAGAGAGCAGATAGATTACGTTGAAGTTGTTGATGTTGCCGATGAAGCTGGTGATCAGGTAAGGAGTGGTAACAAACAGCATATAGGGCAGCGTAATCTTGAAGAACGACTTCACGGGACCCGCGCCGTCGATGGTCGCGGACTCGTAGAGGTCGGCGGGGATATTCATCAGAATACCTGATGTGATAAGGATGGTATACGGGATACCTACCCAACAGTTAACAACAATAACCGTGACTCGAGCCAAAAGCGGAGTGGAGTTGAGGAAGGCGATCGGCTCGGGAGCCCAGTGCAGAACATTGACGAGCAGTACGTTGACAGCGCCGTCAACAGCCAGCATCTGGTTCATCAGAAGAAGGGATACGAACTGGGGAACCGCAACGGTAACAACGAAGAGGGTTCTCCACAGGCTCTTTAACTTGATGCCCTTCTTGTTGATCATCAGAGCGACAACCATACCTAAGATATAGTTGAGTACGGTAGCGAAAATCGCCCAGATGATGGTCCACTTGGTCAGCTCTAAGAAAGTAGCGCCCTTGGAGGCAGCGCCGGAAGCGCCGCCGCCGGTGATCTTAAAGATATCGGCAAAGTTCGACATACCTACCCACGTGAAAAGCGAGCCCGGAGGCATATGCGACGCGTCATAGTTGGTGAACGCGATCAGGATCATAAAGATCAGGGGCAGGATGGTGAATACGGCAATCGTCGTAGTCGGGAACGCAAGAAGCGTTACGTGGAACTTGTTGTCGAAGAGATCCTTCAGCTCACTCTTGAAGGATGCGGGCTTCTCACCTGCCGCAACCGTTTGCTGCGCTTTATACGCGGACTTGGTGCTGGCAATATAAACAACAAAGAACAGAACGGTGACGACGATCGTCAGTACGCCGTAAAGAAGAATCAGCATGGAGTTGTCGCCGGGCACGGTAACGTGCTTGCCGTTGATGGTCTCCATGTGACGAAGCTCTGTACCTAAGGTACCGAACTTGGATAAGTAATATCCGCCGAAGGATATCATAAAGTAAATGTAAGCGAGCTCGATCACAAGGAACAGAAGACCCTTGATGATCTGGCCCTTCGCCGCATTACCTACACCCATAACGATGTAGGAAAGCTTGGTAGCCCAGTCGCCCTTGACAAATCTCGAGAAATAACCGGCAAAGCCTTTTCCGATGCCTAAGAAGAGATTCTTGAAGAATCTGCCGATCATGCAGAAAAACTTCTTTAAGTTTCTCGGAAGAGCCTTGAAGAACTCTTTGAAGTTATATCCGAATTTCTGGAAGGGGTTGAGCTGCACATAATCAATATATTTCATCAGTTCACTTCCCAGCTTGAAAGATTTTTGATGGTAACAGAGGAAGAATCCCCGCCACTCAATACAGTATCATGTTAATTTCAAAACAATTGTAACCGTAGGGTCGAGCTTTACGCGCTCGCCTCTATGTGCGCGGGCAAGCAAAGCTCGCCCCTACGCGGAAAAATCCCCGGTCAGGCGGGAGCAGTCCCCCGCCTGACCTAAAAATCCTAAAAGTGTTCAAAGAACAGATCAAAGAAGAGCTGTTATCAAAAATGATATCAAGCTCTCTTTGCTCTTCGCTTACCCTCATATAACTCCTGTTCGACTAACCATTCAACGGGTTTTATGAACCCTTTTGAACGGTCCCGTCTCACCCGTCGATATCCGAGGGCTGCGAGCGAGAGCTCTTAGATCTTATTCATCCTTAATGTTGGCAATGCACTTCTCTAACTCGCCCTTGAGATAAGCAGCGTCGGTGGGGTTCTCGGTCTTCCAGACAGCGTCGCCGAGAGCGCCCATGGGGGTCCAGAAGGTGTCAGCCATGTTAACCTGAGGTACGGAGAACTCGGTCTGCGCGAGCAGAGCGGAGAGAGCCGCGTTGCCGGTAACAGCAGAAGACTTAGCCGCAACGGTGTTGGAGGGCAGCCAGGAGATCTCTTCAGCTCTCTGAGTCTGGCACTCTTCACCGGTGAGGTAATCAGCCAGAACCTGAGCAGCGTCGAGGAACTTGGAGCTCATGTTAACGCCGATGAGCTTGCAGCCGTTCAGGGAGACAAGCTGTTTGTCCTGCCCGCCGACCTTGATGGTGGGCAGCTTCGCAGCGCCGAAGTTCTCACCGAGAACGCCTTCTACGGTAGCAGCGTTCCAGGAACCGTCGATACCGGCAGCAACAGTGGGAGTAGCCTCAGCCATACCGGAAGCGATCTTATCGGAAGCGTTGGACTCGAAAATGTCGGAATACTCATGGAACAGAGTAGAGAAAGCTACGAGAGTGTTAACAACATCGTCTTCGTTGTACTCGTTGAACTTCTGAACATTGTTCTCATCGAGACCCTCGAGGGTCAGACCGCCTGTGAAGGGGAATACGCAGGAATAGAAACCGTTGCCGGCATCCATGATGAACTTTCTGCCTGCGTCGCGGCAAGCCTGGAGAACACCTTCTAAGGTCTTCGCCTGCTCGTCGGAGACAACAGACTTGTCGTATACGAGATAGTAGCCGTTCTCACCGGTCTCGGGGAATGCCCAAGTGGTGCCGTTGACGGTAGCAGCGTCTACGGTGAACTCGGAGTTTCTTGCCTTAACGTCGTCGAGGTACTCGGGGAATACTTCAGCGATAACGCCTGCTCTGACGAGCTTGTTGAGCTGGTCAACAGGGAAGGAGAAAACGTCCGCAGCAGTATCGGGGTCGTTCAGCAGTGCGGAAGCGGCGTCGCCTTCGCCCTGAGCAACAACTTCGATAGAGATGGTCTTGTCGGGATACAGAGCGATGAAGTCAGCGCACTGTTTCTCGGTGAGGTCCTTCGCCTTCTCAGGAGCCCAGACCTTCAGGGTGATGTTGTCCTCGCCGCCGAACGGATCGCCGCCGGTTGCTGTGCCTGTATCGTCACTGGTGGTAGTGGTTGTGCCGCCGCCGCAAGCCGCAAAGATAGTGGCGACCATTAACAGAGCGAGGACTAAAGCAAGAATTTTTTTCATAGTCGGATTTCCTTTCTTTCCATAAAATTTTTGTGTCTTTGACACAGTGTAGCTCTCCGCCCAAAATCCGATACGGGTGGGAGTCTAATCACTGTATAAATTTTACCATATAATGTACCCTGATTTCAACTCCCTTTGTACTTTTTATCCAAAATAATAAATATTTAGTTTGAATTTGGTTATTTTTACAATGGATTTTTTTATAGTTGGTTGTCTTTCACAAAGATTTCTTTTTTCCTTTGTTAATTATCACGATTTCAGATTTGTGCAACTTGCTACCCATAGGGTAAAAAGCACCCCCAAGGGCTTGTAGCTTCACCGTGATAAAATTCGATTTCAGAACTAAAACGAAAAGGTTACAGTCTGTAACTTTATTTTCGTGTATTTTTACTAAATCTGTAAAATCACGCCTTTAAAACAGATTGACACGGACCTATTATTAATAGTATAATGGGTGCGGAAAAACGCGTTATCACTTGGAGGTAAAGCAAATGAAACTGTCCACCTTACTGACAAAAATAGATTTTGAACTCGTACAGGGCTCGCTGGATATCGACATCAAGGACGTCATCTACGACTCGAGAAAGGTCAGCTACGGCTGCGCCTTCGTCGCCCTGAAGGGCTACAACGTTGACGGTCATAAGTTCATTCCCGACGCGATCGAAAAGGGCGCGACCGCGCTGATCGTCGAGGATGACGTAGAGGCGAATATCCACACCGCCGTCGTCAAGGTCAAGGACGCAAGAGCGGCGCTGGCGCTGATGAGCGTAGAATATTTCAACCACCCTGCCCTGTCCTTAAAAACCATCGCCGTCACCGGAACCAAGGGCAAGACCACTACCGTCGCGATGATCCGTTCTATCCTTGAGAACGCGGGTATCAAGACAGGTACGATCGGAACTCTGGGCATTGTGATCGACAACCAGATCTACAAAACCAACAACACCACCCCCGAGTCCTACGAGATCCAGCAGGCGATGCGCCGGATGGTCGCCGAGGGCTGCAAGGCGATGGTGATCGAGGCGTCCTCCTTGGGTCTGAAATGGCACCGCACCGACGGCATCCTCTTCGACTACGGTATCTTCACCAACTTCTCCTCCGATCACATCGGTGACGCGGAGCATAAGGATATGGACGAATATCTCGCGTGCAAGAGCCTCTTGTTCAGACAGTGCAAGACCGGTCTGATCAACATCGACGACGAGAGCGCCGATAAGATCATCAAGGATCATACCTGCGCGATCGAAACCTACGGCTATTCGAAAGACGCGGATCTGGTCGCCCACGGCGACGAGCTGGTGGCGAAGGCGGGCTTTATCGGCGTACACTTCCACACCACGGGAGCCGAGGAGCTTTCTCTCGACGTCGCGATCCCCGGCAGATTCTCCGTCTATAACGCGCTGGCGGCGATCTCTGTCTGCCGTCACTTTGATATCACCGAACAGAATATCGTAAACGGCTTGAAGAACGTCAAGGTCAAGGGCAGGGTCGAGGTCGTACCGGTCCCCGGCGGCTATACGATGCTGATCGACTACGCGCACAACGCCGTTTCAATGGAAAACGTCCTCTCCACCCTGAGAGAATATAAGCCCAACCGTCTGATCACGATGTTCGGCGCAGGCGGCAACCGTCCGAAGCAGCGCCGCTATGAGATGGGCGAAGTTTCCGGCAGACTTTCCGATCTCTCGGTCGTCACCGAGGACAACTCCCGCTTTGAGGATGTGATGGACATTATCGCCGACATCAAGATCGGTCTTGACAAGGTCGGCGGCAACTATGTTGTCATCCCCAACCGTATCGACGCGATCCGCTACTGCATCGAAAACGCACAGCCGGGCGATATCGTCGTGCTCGCGGGCAAGGGTCACGAGGACTATCAGGAGATCCGCGGCGTGAAGTATCATATGGACGAGCGCGAGATCATCGCGGATATCCTGAACGATAATCTCAACAACGAGGACGACGAAAATCCGAACTGATACCGGTCTCCGATTTCACTAAGAACAGAAGTACAGCCTTTACGGTATTGTCCGTAAAGGCAATATCATTTAGTTAAGGAACAGGACACTCACAAATAGTGGGTGCCCTGTTTTTTTTTTTAAAAATTATGTAAAAAGGCTTGACAAAACGGTAGAAATGTGCGGCTGAACCTGTTCGTATTTCGAACAGGTTCAGCCCTTGTAATTAGGAATCATATCCAATCTTAATTACAAGGAGCATATCACAATGAA
>JAFRCW010000035.1 GCA_017404145.1 Ruminococcus sp.
AACTTCTTCAAAAGAGAGGTCTGCTTCACCATGAGTTTCGCTTATGCAATCACGGCAAACGTAAAAGTATAATCTCATATCGTCGTCACGAGCGTCGGGATTTGAGATTAAGACGTTTAACACCATATTCTCAACGGTTTTTAACTTGTACATTCGTACCTCCTAAATCTGACGGGCGACCTTTTGAGCCGCCCGTCGCAGTAGTTTTTCACTTTTTGTTGTTGCGGTTTTTAATCTGCAAGAAGATAAAACCGCCGATAATGAAAACAAGTAAAACGATAGCAATAATTACTTTCATTATGCCGCCTCCTTGTTATGCTTCTTTCTCTTTCTTACAAGAGCTGTCACGCAAGCCGCAACACCGACAGCCGAAACGCCGCCAAGCACAAGCCAAAGGTTGTTGGGCGTTCTGCCGTCGCCTGTCTGCGGAACGTGGATCTTTTCATTGTGCATTTTTACGGTTGCGGTCTTGCCATACTCAATCTCGATAACCTCGTCATCGGGAAGAATATATCCGGCAGAAGCGTCGTCGTTTACCTCAGACACAACATACTTGCCAATTCGTAAACCCTCAATGAGAATTTCACCGTTTTTGTCGGTCTTAAATACCTTATCAAAGCCGTTTTCGCCTGTTACACGGAAAGAAATGCCTTCAACCTTGTTATCGGAAGAAGTCTTAACGATTTTGAGCGAGCCTTTCATAGCTTCATTCAGGAAGCCCTTGCCTGCGTCGTTCTCAACATCATAGGTCTTACCGTCAGTTTCGATAAAGACGGGATAGGTGTTTTCATCGAGAATAAAGCCGTCGGGAGCCTTCTTCTCTTTTACAAGATAGTGACCGTAAACAAGGTCGTCCATCTCATAAATGCCTGTGTCGGTTTCTTTGATTTCGCCGAGCAGCTTATCGTCCTTATCGAGCTTGCCGTCAGCGTTGGTATCGGAATAGATTTCAAACACTGCGCCTGTCAGCTTGTTGTCGGGATAATTAGCGTCAACCTTCGTGGTCTTGACATTGCCACGAATATGCTCGTTGACAATTTCAATTTCAACAACATCGCCGTCCTTGCCGATTGTAACGGGATAGACAGTATCATTGAGGACAAAGCCTGTCGGCTGTTCGATTTCTCTGACATACCAAGTGCCGTAAGGGATAGTATCCTCGCCAAAGGTGAAGCTGCCGTCCTCGGCTGATTCTGTTGTCAAGGTTGCGTTTTCCGCAGTAAACTCTGCGTCTGCGCTCTTAAACAGTCCGATAACTGCGCCGCCGAGTGCTTCGCCGTTCTCGTCAATCTTTTTACCGGAAACAGTACCGTAAATCAGCTCATTGGTGATAGGCTCACCGTCATTCACGGTGAGGTCAACGGTCTTAGTATTTTCACCCTCGTATTCAAATACAACGGGGAATTTGGTGTCGGTCAAGATATAATGCTCGTCAGTTGCAAGCTCCTTGACGTAGTAACTGCCAAAGGGAAGGTCTGTGCCGACAAAGCCGTTGCCGTTTTCATCAAGCGTGATGATCTCAATCAAGCCGTCTGCGGGAATGGTGGTTCCGCTTGCGGATACAAGCTCCTCGGTGGCGAATAAGCCAAAAGAAATGTTCTTGATTTCCTCATTAGTGCCGATGTCAAACGGCTCATTGGTTTCAAGCCACTTTTCGAGGTTTACATTAACCTTCTGTCTTTCGTTGTAGAACGAAGTAGAGGTTTCTGTGATTTCTACGGTCTGATCAGCATAGGAAAGCTCTACGTTATGGATTTCATCACTGAGTACCATTCCGTAGGGAGCGTGGATCTCCTTGATTTCGTATTTGCCAAGATAAAGCGCCTTGCTTTTTGCAAAGCCATCATTACCTGTTGTAACGGTATCTACAAGGTCGCCCTTGTGATTGCGGACTGTGCCGTCGGGAGTGATAATATCTTCTGCGGCACGGATTTCATAGGTAGCGCCTTTCAGTCCTGCGGTTTCATAAACAGGCTGGTAAATGGTGGGGATTTCATTGCCCTCATCATCAGTACCGCCGCTGACATTTACGCCATAGAAAACTTCGCCCTCTTTGGCAATGGTAATCTTGCCTTTCTGAGCGTAGTTTGGCTTCTTTACCTTAGTCAAAACAATGCTGCCCTCCTCTGTGGAGTTTTCTTCTGTGATGTCAAAGGTGATGGGTGTACTGTCAAGCACATAGCCGTGCGGAGCCTGAACCTCTACGAGCTTGTAGCCCTTATCGTACACGAGCATTTCGGGAGTGATAAGATAGCCCTCGCTGTTGGTGTAGAATGTGTCGATGGTAAGGTTAGAGGGGTACGGAACGGACATAGTGATCAGAGTATTATCGGGTGCATAAATCTGGAATCCTGCTCCCTCATAGGGGATGGTTCTTCCTGATTCAGCATCCACCTTAACAACCTTAAGATAGGACTCGAAGATATCATTATTAATGATGAAGCTGTACGGCTTAGAGTTGTCGCAGACGAATACATCGAAGTCGTCAACATAGTGTCTGCCTTCCCAGCCGTAGGTCTGATGGAAGGTGTAAGTGCCATAAGGCAGCTTCTTTGATTTTGCGTATCCCTTTTCGTCGCAGATAAGGGTATCACGCTCGCTGTCCTTTGCTTTGTCAAAACTCCCTGCGCTTTTGAGAAAGAGCTGAAACGTGGCTCCTTCTTCGGGTGTTTCGATTTTGGTCTGTCCCTGATCGGTGTGCTTAACGATTTCAATTTCGCCCTTGATGATCTGTTCGGTAACGCCGACAGATACGGGGTTATGCTCAACGGTGTAGTTCTTCGCTTCAGCGCCGACATTGTAAACTGTTTCGTTGAGAAGATAGCCCTCGGAAGGCTCAATCTCTCTGATAGTCCAATTATCGCCGCAGACATATTCCTTTGTGATGAATTTTCCGTCCTTGTCGGTTGTGTAGGTATCAATCAGCTTATCGCCGTCATAGATGCCGTACTTTGCTCCGGCAAGCGTAGCGTCGCCCTGCGCCTTCTTTGTTTCAGCGTCGGTCTTTTCAACGGTTACGGTAAACTTCTTCAAAACATTGGTAAATTCACGTTTAGTTGCTTTGTCCCAAACAACGGGTGCAGTCTGTGACTTGGGAACAACGTAGCGAATAGAAGTATCTACTTCTTCAAGGGTATAGGGGTTATCTCCGCTTACAAGGATATTCTTAAAGCTGGCTACGCCGTTCTTGTCGGTGGTAGCATATTCGTCAACCTTTGCGCCTGAAAGTGATGTGCCGTAAAGGTGGAATTTTACACCCTCGTTGAAATTATCCTCCGAGGTCTTTACGACCTGAAGTTCACCACGCTTCAGAATATTGCTGAATTTAACGGTTGCGGTCTTGCCGCTTTCGACCTTAACGGTCTGCGCCTTCTGATCCTCGTATCTTTCCTCGGTGACCTCGGTTACGGTGTATGTTCCTACCTTGAGGTCATCAATCTGAAATTCGCCCTCTGCGTTGGTGGTAACGGTCTTGCTGTAATTGTCAGCGCCCGTGACCTTAAACTTGATACCTTCGATCTTTCCGTCGTCGGAGGTCTTGACGATTTTGAGTGAGCCTGCCGAGGTCTTAACAGCGAAATACGCCGTCTTGGTTTCTGTGTCGGACTGAACGCCTGTTACAACGTCCTGCTTTGTAGAGCTGCCGCAAGCGACAAGGGTAGTTGTTACCTTCGGCATATTCTTTGTTGCGCTGAATACAAGCTCATCAGGAATTGCCTTCGTCGATGTCAGTGTAATGCTGTTGCCCGAAACAGAAACAGATACGTCGCCTGTTTTCTTGAAGGTGTAATCGGACAAGATTTTGTTGCTGTCAGTCAGCGTAAGGCTGTACTTACCGTCGCTGTATTTCAGCTCCTTAACGTTGCTCTTTGCTTTTGCCTGTGTATCGTAGGAAAAACTCGGAATCACGTTATAGCTGTTGAGCTTGGCAATAATCTTGTTGTAGTTGGTCTTTACATTCGGATTGTGGTCGCCAGCGGTGATACCGTCAATAAACTTGGAATTGCTGAGCTTGAACGTAGAAGCGTCACGACAGCCTGTGCAGAATTCCCATACGACCAACTGAGTTGCGATCCACTTCTGACCGTCTGTTCCGACAAGACCGGAGCTGTTTCCTGACTTTCCGAAAAGAAGGGCAAGATTAATAGCTTTCTTCTGAGCCTTGCTGAGTGCGTTCCACGCAGCCGAAGCATCTGTTGTCAGGGTGTTGCCTGAATAGAGCGAGTGTCCCGGCTCCAAACAGTAAGCGTCCTTGCCGTCTGCATAGATTCGGCAGAGTTCCTCGCCGACAGTTCCGACGGTGTAGCCGCCGTGTTCGGTGTACTTCACGAATGTGATGATGTTATCGCCTGTGTCATAGCAGTAGTCAAAGGTGATGGTCACCTCTTTGCCTGCGGCATTGGCGGGGATGATTAAGATTGAGGAAACGACAGCGATAACGGCTAAAAGAATTGCCGTAATACGCTTGGCGTTCCTCTTGTTGAATACTTTTGTCATTGGTTTACCTCCATAATTTTTTGAATTGAAATTGTGTGTTTGATTGACTTGCCTGCCCTCTTAGAGAAAGATATATGATTAAGAGATAGAGTTATAGTAAGAGATAGTATTATATCTTTCTTTTCGGATAGTACAGTTAGTCTTAGGGGTTAGAGTGTGAGGAAGGGGGAAGTCAAAAAAATAAGTTTTGCATTTCTTACCTGCTGTCACGCTCTGAACGGTGGCGCAGATACTTGGCGTAGTGTTCCAGAGCCTTGCACACATAGTCCTCCGTGTCCTTCAACTGAACATTCTTCGGGATCAGGCTTCGTACTCTGTCACCACGAAGCACAATGCGCTCACGCTGGTTGGGTTTTTCTTCCGACATAATCGCTTCAACAGCTTCCGCCGTCAGTTTGCCGCTTTCAAACATTTTCCTCATTCGGATTGTCTGGTCGTGCGACGGTGTGCAGTCGTTAATGTCAATCTGCTCTACAACGTCACGCTGACTATCCTCGTCAAGATAGGACAACTCAACGGCAGGACGCATTTTGATTCTGCCCTCGTCCACAAGCTCCAAAAGTTCGGGGACAAGGTTAGTTAAGCGGATATATCGTCTTATTTGGTCTTTGCTTTCTCCAACCTGTTCGCTGAGTTCTACATCAGAACGTCCGCCACCTAACTTCGTCGCCACTGGCGACGAAGTTAAATCTGTTCGTTTTCCTTGCCTTTTCATAGCTTCTAACCTCATTTTGTAAGCAAAGGCTTTCTCGCTGGGAAGGATTGTTGTACGCTGAAAATTGCTCTCAACCATATATACAACTGCTTCGTCACGGGTTAAGTCCTTAATCTCACTTCTGAGGGTGGAAAGCCCGGCAAGCTCACAAGCTCGCTTTCTGCGGTGTCCGCTGACAACCTCATATCGTCCGTCCTCTTTCTGACGGAGAACGGCAGGCGTTAAAACGCCGTTTGTCTTGATACTCTCGACAAGCTGAACCATATCCTCATCATCTCTGACGTGGAAAGGGTGATCGGGAAAGTCATCAATCAAGTCAAGCGGAATATCTCTGATTTTTTCGAGCCTTGCGTCATCCCGTTCCTCCTGTGTGGAGAAAAGGTCATCGAGCGTCGGCAGAGCGAAGTCGCTCTTTCTGTCTGCCACCTGACAACACCTCCTTTGTGAAATCAGCGTATGCCTGTGCTACCTTGCTGTTAGGCTCGTAGGCGTAAATACTTTTGCCTTTGGAAGTTACCTCGGCGGCTTTGACCGCTATCGGGATTTTTGCTTTGTAGATTTTAACAACGCTTCCAAAGTTGTTCCGTATTGCGTCCACAGTGCTTTTAGCAAGGTTTGTCCTGTTATCGACGAGCGTCAGCAAAATGCCGTCAATCGCCAAATTAGGATTTGTATGTGCCTTTACCTTTGAAACAGTCCGAAGAAGCTGTGTCATAGCCCTTGCAGGCAAATACTGTGCCTGAACAGGGATAATCACGCTGTCTGCCGCCGTCAAAGCGTTCAAGGTCAACATACCGAGTGATGGTCTGCAATCAATAAGGATGTAGTCGTAATTTGACTTAACCATATTAAGATAACTCTTTAAGATGTTCTCACGGCTCATAGCCGTCACAAGGTACATCTCCAAGCCCTCCAAATCCGTGTTGGACGGAATAAGGTCAACTCCTTCGTTATGATGGAGTATGCCGCTTTCGGGGTTGGTTTCGTTATCTCTGATAATCTCGTGCATTTTCGTAGCGAGGGTAACGGGTATCTCGTCAACACGCTGCCAGCCTAAACAGGTCGTCAAATCGCCCTGCGGATCAGAGTCAACAACGAGTACACGTTTACCTTTATTCGCCAAGCCAATGCCCAAGTTCATTGTGGTAGTCGTTTTTCCGACACCGCCCTTCTGATTGCAAATAGCAATAGTTTTGCAGTTTGGCATTCGTTTTCCTCCTTTCAAATAGTTTTATAGCTGTCCTGCAAAAACAGCTATGTAACTTTTCCGCTTATTTGTCCTCGACACCCCAGCGGATAGATAAATCTATATGGGAAGTTCTTCAAGCGCCTGACTGCTATCAGGCTCATAGGCATCTCACCTCTGCCGGGTTCTCCGCCAGCTCCGTAGAGAAGTATCATTATCGCTTGTGTAGGTTGTCGCCATATCGGGAGCAGCCCGATACTCACAGACGGAATTAGCGCTCGCTCCTGAAAGGAGGTCGTGGCGTACCGCTGAAATAGCTTTGCATTTCTGCTTACACAAGTAACGTACTTGAAGAAATGATATTCAGTTGTCAAAGTTCGTGAAAAGGTCTTTTCCGATTGCTCGGAAACAACCCTCTCACTTGTACCCACTGGGAGAGGTCATTTTTGAAGTAAGATTTTGAAAATTTTTTAAAAAAATTTAAATTTCCTTTTAAAACGCAAAAAAGCCGCCTGCTCCAATTAAGGAACAGACGGCTCATAAGCTATATTTAATTGAATATTACCTTTATATTCTTTTTGCGGGCATTATAAAGTTTGGTGATAACCTCATCTATTACATCCGTATATTTTCCTCGTGCGATCATATCATTCTTGAGGTCAATCAGTGATTTCAAAACCTCTGAGCGTTCTTCGTTCGTTAGGTAAACGTGGTATTTCGGGTTTTTCATTATAAATTCCTCCTCACTTTTGGGCTATAACAGATTGAGATTGTCTGAATCTCCAATCGTAAAAGCGTTGTCTAATAATCTCTGCGTCTTTTTCTGTATCTGAGTTTATATAGATATGAACAGAGCGAAACGCCTGTTTTATCTTTTCCAATAGGGATATTTCATCGGTACGTCCGTATGGAACATACACGAGCTTGATATTCCGCTTTTTACAAAGGTGCTGTTTTATTCTATATTCGTTTTCGTTAGGCTTAGAAGTTTCAATAGCGAGCTTTTCTTCGGATATATATGATTCTAATGGGATACCGATAATGCTGTCATCATCAAACTTAGCAGACATTTTTTTCATTCCGGCATATACCATAATCGCCAATTTGGGAAGCACGCTCTTGTACTCCTTATCACACACCTTACAGCCCATTCCGCTTGCTCTGTCTGATATAGTGGCTTTATATGAATGATTGAGAGGACATTTCCACCAAACGCTGTACATTGATTGTCTTGAAATGTGTTCTGGTAAAAAGTCGGTGTTCTTATCAAAGTCCCATTCATCAAGAAGATGTGGATCTGTTGTAGCCAAGTCATTATATCCTGTCAATACGGCTCTGTCAGCGCAAACGGGACACATTGCGCCTTTAGCTCTTGAATGTATAACCGATTTCCACTCATAGCCACAAGTCCGACATTTCCACCATACATTTTTACGGGATTTATCATTTACTGTATCAGGAGTAAGTGGTAGGTTTCGATCTGACCATTCCTCGGCAAGCTGCGGATATAGCGTTGCAAAATCGTTAAAGCCCTTGAGCAGTATATATCCACTACAATACGGGCATTTACTGCCATCTGACCGTGTGGAAATGAGCGTTTTCCATTCATTGCCGCACTCCCTGCATCTCCACCAAGCCTTGCGGTTAGCAAAGACTGTTACTTGTGTAGGGAGTAGAGGTGCGTTTCTGGCTGACCACTCGGCGGCAAGTTCGGGCTTTTGGGAAGCAAGGTCATTGTAGCCCTCTAATATCGCATTGTGGGAACAGTAAGGGCAACCGCTTCCACTTATTACTCTGTTTTTTATTGAAGCTCGCCATTCGTGTCCGCATTTGCCATTCCACCATACTATTTTATTAGAGCCGTGCGTTACACTGTCCGGCGTAAGAGGTAAATTGCGTTGTGACCATTCATTTATAAGTTCAGGGCTAACGTCAGCTAACATTCTTTTCATAACGTATCCTCTCCTTTACCTATATTATATAGGAAACAGGAGAAAATCGTAGTTTGCGATTCGTTTTTTGGCATAAAAAATCAGGCAACCTCATTCTAAGGTTGCCTGTGATTCTAATGGTTATTGCTATAAATTAGAATTTGTTTTAAGTTATTTATATTATATAGTACACGAAAACAACTTATCATTCAACAATCGACAGATGATCTAGGCAAGCAGGAAGATGCATCATATGATGGTATGTCATTGGGGTAAGGATCATTCCTCCTCTGGTTAATCTACCCCAGAACACAAGAAGCCATACCGAGCGAAAATCCGTTGTTACCCCACCTACTTCTAAAATCCTCATAACCCACTCTTCAGGAACCATGGATTTAATCTCTTCTAAAGTAAGGTTTTCAATGATAGTTCGTGTATTCTTCCCAACAGTTATCATGTAATTACGTAACTCATTTACATTTAACTTCTCTCCGAATTTCTGCACTTCATCTGGCTCCAGTGCATTTCCTGTATCTGTTATCGTAGCACCTATCTTCTTTTGCCATTCCTCATTAAAAATCTGATTCTTATCAGCCATTAAAATATTACTGACAAGATCTTCAATGCGATATGTATGCCAAAACTGCCAACAAAGAGGTACCATATCAGCTCCAGCATAATGCAAATCCGTATCCCAAATCTGTCTTGAAACAAGAACATTTTGATTTCCAGATAACATATAATCCAATACATAATTAGAGATGGTTTTTTCAGATGCACCAGATACTTCCGCAGGATGTACCATCGCATGAACTTCTAAAGTCAATTCCTTAATTTTATCCAAATCATTCCCAGCTAAAGCAACCTTCAATTCCTCATATTTCTTTTCAAAAGTCATATACAGTGTTTTCTTATTCATAAGAATTCCTTTCTTGCGCGTATCACTTTAAATCAAAATTTAAAACTCTTAAACAGTCGAGTAGACCTACACCTCACAATGTAAGCCCCTCACAGAACCGTACGTGCAGTTTTCCCGCATACGGCTCTTCATAATAAAATTCACATCATCAAAATAAGCTGTAGTAGATTTTCGGCTTTGCAAGAGTGTAATATTTCATCATTTCTATAAAGCCCTCTCTTGTATAGCTTTTCTTTTCACTTCTTCTGTTCAGCACTTTATACAGCAATTCTCTGACCTGCTGTCTGTAATTACTTATCATTCTGCTGTTGAAACTTATCCCATAGTACCTGTAGTGCCCTATGAGTTTAATGTTCAGCATATACATAAGTTTACAGAGTTTTTGTTCCTTATTGCAGTATAGCCATTCTTTCATTTCCTTGAGTTTCTGTCGAAATTTCTTACTACTGGTTTTGGGCATAATCCACGGCTTTCCCTTTACTGTTCTTCCACAATAAAAGGTGAAGCCCAAAAAGTCAAATGTTTTAAATCTCGTTGATTCGCCGCGTTTGGCTTTTGCATTTGCAAGATAATGTCCGCTTTCTACAATTCGGCTCTTGCTTTCTTCAAGTTCAAGTCCGAAATTTGCCATTCGACTCTTAAGCTGTTCGTAAAACCGTTCAGCTTCCCACGGATATTGAAATCCTGCTATGAAATCATCTGCGTAAACCACAAGAAAGCACTCGCCTTTACACTCCTTCGCCACAATAATGTAGAACCACAGTGTCAGAACATAGTGCATATAGATATTTGCCAGCACCGGGCTGATTATATTTCCCTGTGCCGTTCCCTCATTACCTTTCACAAGACTTCCGTTATCTATGATTCCTGCTTTTAGATATTTCTCAACCAACCATAGAATATTCTTGTCCTTGATGTAGTAATTCAGAAACTTAAGTATCCATTCGTGCTTCATATGGTCGAAGAATCCCTTGATATCTGCGTCTACTATCCTCGTTATCTTTCTGAAGTTAATCTGGTCATACAGAGCTTTTACTGCTGTATGACAGCTCCTGTTTGGTCTGAATCCATACATACAATTCAGAAATTTTGGTTCGTATATCGCTTCAAGAATCTTCTTCAATGCTAATTGTACAATCTTATCCTCGTAGCACGCAATACCCAGCGGTCTCATTTTGCCGTTGCTTTTGGGAATGTATACTCTCAGCGAAGGCTGCGGTTTGTAGGCTTTCCTTTTCAGTCTGTCTACAAGGCTTTCGATGTTACTTTCGAGATTTTCATTGTATTCTCTTTTGGTAACTTCGTCTATACCGACAGCTTTGCTTCCGTCCAGTTCCCTATGACATTGCATTAGCATTTCTTTGTTGATGAGATGGTACAGCGACATAAACTCAGGTCGTTTTGTATTTGCTGACTTCGATGCTATTCTTCCCAATTTCGTTTCCATTAGTTCCTCCGTCCCTGAGTACGGCTAATGTGTCCTCAGAAAGACCTTTATCATGCAACTCCCTTCCCTCTGTCGGCATTACCCGACTTCTTCGGTACTATGAAGCTGTCCGACTGCCTGTATTTCATCTGACTTTCTCCGTTTTACCGTCGTTCCATCATACTTCTTATTGAAGAAAATGCAGGCTCTCCCCAGTTGACTGGATAGTCACTATGTGAAGCGTGATTGGCTCTTTGACCCCGCAGAGGTGTGTTTCATCTCGCCCTAACGATTTACACATTTTGCTTTCCGCTGGAATTAAAGCGTCAGCCCTCCGAATGGTAAAATTTCGAGGCTCCATCACCCTGTAACCCCACTTCCTCGCTGTCTACGCTTTACTGTAAACATTACTGTTTACAGCACAAGACTCGCTAACGGTGGTTGGCTAAACCTTTCCGTGCAGGCTTCTCACCTGCTAGACTATCCGCCCTTCGTCTGGGCGCACAATTCCGATTTATCTTTCTATCATTATATCATTTCAGCCTGATTTTGTCTATACGTCAAACAAAAAAAGACCTTGATGAAAACAAATCCATCAAGGTCAAATTCATTAAAATATGCGATTGATTACGCTCTGCACAACTTTCTGCACCGTTTGGCGTAAGTTTGGCGTAAATGGCGTAAATCCGAGACATCGCAACTCTCGAAACCCGCATAAACACTGGGGTTTTGGGGCGTTACTTATCTAAGGATTTCATTGTCGGGAAGAGCAATACGTCGCGGATCGCGGGGGAGTCGGTCATGATCATCACGAGACGGTCGATGCCGTAGCCGATACCGCCTGTGGGGGGCATACCGATCTCTAAAGCGTTTAAGAAGTCCTCGTCGGTGGTGTTCGCTTCTTCGTCGCCCTTGGCGAGCTGCGCCTCCTGCGCCTTGAAGCGCTCGCGCTGATCGATCGGATCGTTGAGCTCCGAATAGGCGTTCGCCATCTCCCAGCCGTTGATGAACATCTCGAAACGCTCGACATACTCGGGGTTCTCGGGCTTCTTCTTGGTCAGCGGAGAGATCTCGATCGGGTGATCCATCACGAAGGTAGGTTGGATCAAATGCTCCTCGACATACTCTTCGAAGATCAAGGAGAGGATCTCGCCCTTTTGATGTCTTTCTTCGTATTCCACATGGAGCTTGTCCGCGATCTCTCTCGCCTGTTCAAGCGTCTCAACCTCGTTCCAGTCGACGCCCGCGTACTGTTTGGCGGCGTCAACCATGGTGATACGCGCGAAGGGCTTCGCAAAGTCGATGGTGTGCTCGCCGTAGACCACCTGCTCAGACCCATTGACGGTCTTCGCGACATAGCGGTACATCTCTTCGGTGAGATCCATCATACCGTGGTAGTCGGTATACGCCTGATAGAGTTCCATCAGGGTGAACTCGGGGTTATGACGGGTGTCGAGTCCCTCGTTGCGGAAGACTCTGCCGATCTCGTAGACCTTCTCGAGACCGCCGACGATCAGACGCTTTAAGTACAGCTCCAGAGAGATCCTGAGCTTTAAGTCCTCGTCGAGGGCGTTGAAATGGGTCTCGAAGGGGCGCGCCGCGGCGCCGCCGGCGTTAGAGACCAGCATCGGGGTCTCGACCTCCATAAAGCCCTTATCGTCTAAGAAACGGCGGATGGAGGAGATGATCTTCGAACGCTTGACAAAGGTCTCCTTGACGTCACTGTTCATAATCAGGTCGGTATATCTCTGGCGATAGCGGGTGTCGGTATCGGTGAGGCCGTGATACTTCTCGGGCAGTACCTGCAAAGACTTGGAGAGCAGAACGACTTCACTCGCGTGAACGGAGATCTCGCCGGTCTTGGTCTTGAAGACCTCGCCCTTAATGCCGATAATATCGCCGACGTCGTATTTCTTAAAATCCTTATACGACTCCTCGCCGATGGCGTCTCTCGCAACATACGCCTGGATAGAGCCTTTCAGATCCTGAATATTGCAGAAGGAAGCCTTGCCCATCACGCGCTTGAACATCATTCTGCCCGCAACGGATACGGCCTGTCCCTCCAGCGTATCAAAGTTCTCTCGGATATCGAGGCTGTGGTGGGTCTGCTCGAACTTCGTGATCACAAAAGGATCCTTGCCCGCTTCTTGCAGGTTAGTCAGCTTTTCTCTTCTGAGTCTTAAAATTTCATTTAAGTTTTGTACCGATTCCATATACTTCACCTGATTTTAACAATTCTTACTTGGAGATTTCCAATACCTTGAAGTTCACTTCGCCGAGAGGGGTTTCCACAGTGACGATGTCGCCGACAGAATGACCGATCAGGCCCTTGCCGATCGGGGATTCGTCGGAGATCTTTCCCTCTCTGGGGTTAGACTCGTTAGAGCCGACAATACGGTATTCGGCGGTCTTGGAGTTGTTGAGGTTCTCGATCTTTACCAGTGAGCCGATGTGGATATGCTCGTTGGAGATATTATCCTCGTCGATCAGCACCGCGTTCTTCAAGGTCGCCTCGATGGTCACGATACGCGCCTCTACGATCGCCTGCTCGTTCTTCGCGTCGTCATACTCGGAGTTTTCGGACAGGTCGCCGTAGGAGCGGGCCACCTTGATTTTCTCCGCGATTTCTTTTCTTCTTTCTCCCTTTAAATAATCGAGTTCCTCCTCCAGCTGTTTGAGGCCCTCGGCGGTAAGCATAATCGGTTTGATAGCCATAGTTTTTTCTTTCCTTTCAACTGATAATTCTGGGTTTTCGCATACAATTAGTTATTATATATCTTTAGTGTGTTAATGTCAAGAAATCAGGACGCCGTTTTAAAAAATTCTTTGACGGAGTTTCTGGTATGTACGCTTTTCTCGTCACGGCAATAGCGAAACAGCTCCGCTCCCAGCTCATAGACGCCCGCCATCGCATACAAGGCGGACGCAAAATACATCGGCTCTAAAAAGGCGGGACGGATGTTCTCGTACTTTTCGGGCAGATCAAACCAGTAGTCGCTGATCACCCGGCAGGGTATCGGCACAGAGGGCTTCTGTGAAGTGAAGATCACCGCGTCCTTTTTAACGCTGACCGGCTCGGTGATTTGGTCGGCGGAGATGATCAGATCGGCATGAGACAGCGGCGCAAGACTTCTCGTTACGCGAAGCACCGCGCCTTTTTCCTCCAAAAGCAGAGACGCTTCATCCAGATAGAGAGAGGTGCTCTGAGTGATGACCGTAACACTGTCGGAATGGTCGAGCAGCCAGCGGGACAGCCCGACGCTCTCGCCGTTGTTGTCCCACAGCACAACGTTCAGATCTTTTCTGCCGGCGTTCTCCAAGGCGTAGAGACCGGCGTTCTCCGCCATTCTTGCACAAAGCTCAAAGCTCTCGAAACGTTTGTAGCCTTTTTCGGGTAAGACTAAATCCTTTCGGCACAGCAGATGATTGCGCTGCGCCTTGATAAAACGATCCAGCACACACCAGTTGACGTCTCTGCGGTACTGCTCGTAGGTCACGCACTTGACCGCCGCGCGGTCACAGTAAAGATGCTCTACGCGGATCTTATTCGTCCGAAAGGGAAAAAATGAGAAAAATCCTTTCTTTCTCTTATCCTCTATTTCCACAGCCGTGATCATAAAAAATCCCTCCGCAATATTCCGATGATATCAGAATTATATGCGTGAGGGATCTTTATTATGTATCTTTTACAGGTCCATATCCAATTCTACGGGACAGTGGTCGGAACCGAAGAGATCGGTGTGGATCTTCGCCTCCTTGATCTGATTCTTGATTCTGTCGGAGACGATAAAATAGTCGATACGCCAGCCCGCATTGTTCTTTCTCGCGTTGAAGCGGTAGCTCCACCACGAGTAGACGCCCGTCAGATCCGGATAGAGCAGACGGAACGAATCGGTAAAGCCCGAGGAGAGGATCGTCGTCATCTTCGCGCGCTCCTCGTCGGTAAAGCCCGCGTTCTTGCGGTTGGAGGAGGGGTTCTTGAGGTCGATCTCCTGATGCGCGACGTTGAGATCACCGCAGAAGATCACCGGTTTTTTCCCGTCAAGAGATTTCAGATAGGAGAGGAAATCATCCTCCCACTGCATCCGGTAAGAAAGCCGCTTGAGCCCGTCCTGCGAGTTGGGCGTATAAACGGTGACAAGATAGAAATTGTCATACTCCAGCGTGATGACCCTGCCCTCTTTGTCGTGCTCTTCGATACCGATTCCGCAGGATACCGACAGCGGCTGATGCTTCGTAAAAATCGCCGTGCCGGAATATCCTTTTTTCTCAGCGTAGTTCCAGTAGCTTTCATAGCCCTCAAAGGACAGATCGATCTGTCCTTCCTGCAGCTTGGTCTCCTGCAGGCAGAAGAAATCCGCGTCAAGCGACTCGAATATCTCTTTGAAGCCTTTGTTCACCACGGCGCGCAGACCGTTGACATTCCACGAAATGAATTTCATAGTAAAACTCCTGATGATTTTTCTGTCCTGTTTCGGATACAATCAGCCTCCGTCGCAGGACGTCGGGGGATTTCTTATTTCCATCCGGCGCATGCGTTATTCGCCCTCGGCTTTTATTTCTTCGTTCTTCATTAATATAGCGTTGCGTTTCCTTTTACGTGGTTATACAGCGTGTTGACATCGCGGATGTTAACGCCTTTGCCGGGACTGTAAACGTCTCCGCACTGCAGACTGTAGGTATCGGTAATGATAACCGACCCTTTTACATGATTATACAGATTATTCACATCACGGATGTTGACTTTACCGTCCAGAGTCACATCGCCGAGCGGGTTGATCGTCACGTTCTGAATCATTTCACCGCTGATCACGACGGTGTAGTCCCGATCAACATGATTCTTCTTCGAAACTCTCAGGGTGTAAGTTCCCGCGGGAACGTTTGTGATAGAATAGCTCGCCGTGTTGCCGGTTACGTTTGTGTTTTTCTTCACCGAATCTCCCTGCAGCAGCTGGAGGAACACATTATTGGATGAGTCCAGAAAACTTGTCACGGTACCGCGGATCATACATCCCGCGCTCTGGGCGGGAACAATGAAGGGTACGGACACCCAGACCGCTCCTGCCTCTCCCATCAGCGAGCCATAGTTTTTGCTGTAGCTGCTGGGGTTGGACTTGCCGGTGCTGTCATAAAAGCTGTAGGTCAGATCTACGCCGTAGAGATACGGACTATAATTCTTGACCTCAAACCACATATAGTAGGTGTTGCCCGCTTCAAGCGTTCCCGTATAGGGGGTGTCATATCTTCCGCTCTCGCCGATCAGGCTGCTTACTACCTCGCACTTGCCGTCGTCGCAGTCGATATAATTATTCAGTGTATCGGTATAGATGGTTGCCGACTGTCCGGCAGTCGGGACAAACGAGCCTTTCAGCGCGATGTTATCCACTACCTTATCGCTGTCGTTATAGGTCAGCTGAACGCTGGCGATCGCATGCTTGCCATTGATGATTTGCAGATCGGCTTTTTTGCCGTTGATCTGGACATAACTGCTGGTTTTGAAGATATAATTCTTCTCTGCCGTCAGGTAGAATTGGATCGTGATCGGCTTTGCGTCCGAAGTGAAGGAGTAGTAGGATCTTTCCTTCATCAGCAGACCCGAGCAGTCATAAAGATCATAGGCTTCCGAGTCAACGCCCGCATAGTCCAGATAACAAGAGTTTCCGTAGCAGGGATACCTGTCTCCGTGTTCGATAGAATACTCCAGCGGATCATCAAACCATGTGTTGTCATCCGGTGAAGTAAACTGCAGGAACTCATATCCTACTGTCATCGGGATCTGGGTGTTGCTCAGCTGTTCGGTCGGTCTGAGACCGCTGCCGGTGTAGTCCACACGCAGAGTCTCCTCCGTTTTATTTGTGGAAGAGCCGTTGAAGACGGAACCGTTTGATACTCTTTTATAAGCAAAGTTCGATTTCAAAAGTGATGAGAGCATCTTACTGTTACTACCGGAATAGATGCCGTAGAAGGTACCCCCCCGCAAGGATCACATCGGCGGATCCATCCGCATAAAGGCCATAATTCTTTTTCGCCTTTGTGCTTTGAAACGTACCGCCGTTGACGATCACATGCGCGCCGTTTTCAACATGCACCGCAGCGGAAGGACTGTCTGTCGGCGTCGTGCTGTTCATCAGTATGCCGACTCCCTTGAAGGCGCCGGAGTTGAACACGGCGGCGCCGCTGACTACACAGACCGTCGAGCGGATATTCGAGCGCCTTTTTCAGCTCATCGAAGGTATCGACGATGATGGGATCTGCCTTGGTGCCGACGCCTGTGGTACCTGTAATCGAGCCGGATGTGTAACCGATACGCCCCGGTACAGCCGACGCGGATTCGGCGAGGTCTGTTTCCTCCGCAAAGGATGCGAAAGACAGAGCGGACAGCGCCAGAATCAGCGCAAGGATAATAGAAAGTGTTCTTTTATGGATGCTCCTTATATAGTGCAGAGTGCAGAGTGCAGAGTTATTGTTATTATGAAATATGAAAAATGAAATGTTGATGGCGGGACACCCGCACCCGTATTTAAATAATCTTTCAATTGTTTGAGCGAAACGAGTGACCTTATTATTGCAGCGCCTCAACGATTTTTTCAAAATGCATACTGTGGCTCGCTTTGACGAGGACGGTGTCGCCCGCTTTGATCAGGTCCTTGATCTTCTCGCAGGCTAGGTCAACGGTCTCAAAATACACTGCGCCGTCGCCAAAGCCCTCGGCTAGCGACTTTGAGAGAGGTCCCGCCGCGATCAAAAGGTCGATTCCCTTCTCCTTCGCGTAACTGCCGACCTCATAGTGGAGAGAAAGCTCCTCCGCGCCGAGCTCCTTCATATCGCCCAGCACCGCGACCGTCCTGCCCTTGATGGGAGCGAGAGTATCGAGTCCCGCTTTCACGGAAGTAGGATTCGCGTTGTAGCAGTCGTCGATCACGGTATAACTGCCGTTATCGATGATGTTGCTGCGGGAGCCGACATTCTTGAAGCTCTCGATCCCTCTTTTGATCTCGTCCGCGGACAGCCCCAGAAGCTCTCCCACCGCGAACGCGGCGAGGGCATTCTCCACCATATGTCTGCCGGGCGCGGGAATATGGACACGGAACTTGGTATCGCCGTGGCAGAGTGTGCAGTCGATGCCTAAAAGCAGATTGTCCTCTATCTCTGTCGCATAGTATTCTCTGTCGGTGTCGATGCCGTAGAAGATCGGCTTAATACCGTTGTACTCTTTGATCGTCGAGAGCTTGTCATCATCGCCGCACAGGACGATATGACCGTCCTCTTTGAGATATCGGAACATTTCGGTTTTGGCTTTGAGCACGCCGTCGCGGTCTTTCAGATTCTCCAGATGACAGCAGCCGATGTTGGTGATGACCGAGACGTCGGGACAGACCATCCTGGACAGTCTTGTCATCTCCTCAAAGCCGGAGATTCCCATCTCGATCACCGCCGCCTCGTGACTTTCCTCCAAGCCGAAGAGGGTCAGCGGAACGCCGAGCTCGTTGTTGAAGTTGCCCTGCGTCTTGTGGGTGTTGTGCTTTTCTTTCAGTACCGAGTAGATCAGCTCTTTGGTAGAGGTCTTGCCCACCGAGCCGGTGATCCCGACAAAGGGAATGGTGAATAGCGAGCGGTAATAGCGCGCGATTCCCTTGAGCGCCACAGCGGTGGAATCCGTCAGGATATACGGGATATCCGCGTCGGGCTTTTTCTCGCATAAAACACATACCGTGCCCTGCTCCTTGACCTTGGGGATAAAGTCGTGACCGTCGGCGCGTTCGCCCTTGATCGCGGCGAAGAGCGAGCCCTCCCCCGCCTTACGCGAGTCGGTGACGATAGATGTAATTGTCAGATTTTCATCGCCGAACAGCGTACCCTGACAGCTTGCGGCGATTTCTTTTAATGTGATGGGTTTCATAGAACTTTCCTTTTTATTTCAACCGTAGGGCGGGGGCTTGCTCCCGCCGAAGCGTTGATACTCTATCTATTTGAAACGCGAAGCAAATACTGCTGCACATTTACCATTCATCTTCTCAAAGGGTTTCGGCGGGAGCAAGCCCCCGCCCTACGATCTCAACCTGCGACGAGAAGCGTTATTTCTTCAGTGACAGCTCAATGATCTTCTCGCACAGCTCGGGATAACCGATACCCGCCGCCTTCGCCTCCTGCGGGAGCAGGGACATCGGGGTCATACCGGGCAGGGTGTTCGCCTCTAAGCAGTAGAGCTTGTTATTCCTGCCGAGCAGGAAATCTACTCTGCCGTAGACCTTCAGCCTGAGCACCTCAAAGGCGTGTTCCGCCTCGAGCTGCATCCGTTTGGCAATCCTTTTATCGAGCTTGGCGGGACAGACTTCTTCCGTCGCGCCCGCCTGATACTTGTTTTCATAGTCGTACCATCCGTTTTTGGGGATGATCTCGATCACGGGCAGCGCCTTGCCGCCTAAGATACCGACAGAGAACTCTCTGCCGGAGATGTATTCTTCGACCAGAACGTCATCGTCATAGCCGAACGCCGCCGCCATCGCCGCGACAAAGGAATCGCGGTCGGGAACGATCTGGACGCCCACGGAAGATCCCGCGGAACACGGCTTGACGACGCAGGGGAAGGTAGTCCAGCTTTCAAGATAGCCCTCGTGCAGATAGTTGCGCTTGAAGAGGCGGCTCTTGGGGGTAGGAACATTGGAGTTGAGGAAAACGCCCTTGGTAACGCCCTTGTGCATCGCGATCGCCGCGCCGAGCATATCGGAGCCGGTATACTTGATGCCGTAAAGCGCGAGCGCCGCCTGCACGGAGCCGTCCTCTCCCTCGCCGCCGTGCAGACCGAGAAAGGTGATATCCGCCGCGCGGCAGATATCGATCACATGATCTCCGAAGTATTCATTCGACTTATTCTTGCGGCTCTTCTTCACCGCCGCGATATTCGGTGCCTTTTTCTTGATTTTGGCGTTGGATGTAAAGTCATAGTTCTCTTCGAACAGCTTCTCCACACTGTCGAGAGGCTGTTCATATCCCATAAAAGGATCGATGGTGACAACCTTGTGACCCTTAGCGCGCAGCGCCGCGGCGACACGGGATCCGGACAGGATCGACACATCGCGCTCGGAGGAAATTCCCCCGGCAAGTACAACGATTTTCATATACATTCCTCCGTAAATTATGAAATATGAAAAATGAAATGTGATAGACATACATCGGTAAAGGAAGCGTTTAAGAATCGGGTGCGGGCAGAGCCCGCCCGTCACTTTTCATTTATCATACATCATTTTTCATTGTGATTCTCATTCCCCGATGATCTTGATCAGCGCGTGCTTTTTTCTGTAGCCGTCGAGCTCATAGTAGAAGATCTGCTCCCATGTACCGAAATCGAGCTGACCCTCGGTGATCGCACAGACGACCTCTCTGCCCATTACGGTACGCTTGAGGTGCGCGTCGGCGTTGTCCTCAAAGCCGTTGTGGTCGTACTGGGAATAGGGCTTTTCGGGCGCGAGCTTCTCGAGCCAGCGCTCATAGTCGCGGTGAAGCCCCGCCTCGTCGTCGTTGATAAAGACCGAAGCGGTGATGTTCATCGCGTTGACCAGTACCAAGCCCTCTTTTATCCCGCTCTCGTCGATCGCCTTCTGGACGTCGCGGGTAATATTAACGATTTTTCTTCTCTGCGGTATCTCAAACCACAGTTCTTTACGATAGCTTTTCATATGGTTCCCTCACTCTGCACTCTGCACTAAAACAGGAATCCGTTGAAGCCCCAGCTCTCGACTTCTTCGAACTTGACGTAGACCTTGTCGCCGGAGATAGAGAACATCTCGGAAACGATGTCACAGATTTTCGCGGTCAGCGCCTCATACTGCTCTCTTCTCGCCTTACCGAGGAGCTTGACCTCAAAAAAGGCGATATCGGTATCGTTCTTCCCGCCGAAGTACAGGCGGCAGTTGTCAGAGATCTCCACCATCAGGTAGGCTTCGCCCTTGCCCAAGAGGGTGATCGCTTCTCCGAGTTTTGTTTTCAGCTCTGTTTCCTGTTCTTTGGTGACGGTGTTCGTCAGTCTTGCGTTGATATACGGCATAGGGTACATTCCTTTCAAATATCGATTTCTTCTATTATACGCTTAAATCCCGCTTTGTGCAAGGTATATAATTAAATTCTCTAATTTCTTCGCTTTTGCTAATTGATTCGGTTACAAGATTGTGATATAATTTTTTTGAATGAAGTTATATTCATTTAGAACGTTCTGAATCTTTTTTAAAAGGAGGCTAACTTATGCCATTAGTAAACGCGAAAGAAATGCTCACCAAGGCGAAGGCCGGCCATTATGCGGTAGGTCAGTTCAACATCAACAACCTGGAATGGACCAAGGCGATCCTGCTCACCGCAGAAGAGCTGAAGTCCCCTGTGATCCTCGGCGTATCCGAGGGCGCGGGCAAGTATATGTGCGGCTATAAGACCGTTGTCGGTATGGTCAACGGTATGCTCGAGGAACTCGGCATCACAGTTCCCGTAGCGCTGCATCTCGATCACGGCTCCTATGAAGGCGCAAAGAAGTGCATCGAGGCGGGCTTCTCGTCCATTATGTTTGACGGCTCCCACTATCCGATCGAAGAGAACTTCGCTAAGACAAAAGAGCTGGTAGGAATCTGCAACGAGCTCGGTCTCTCCATCGAGGCTGAGGTCGGCTCCATCGGCGGCGAGGAAGACGGCGTTGTCGGTATGGGTGAATGCGCGGATCCCGACGAATGCAAGATGATCGCGGATCTCGGCGTTACGATGCTGGCTGCCGGTATCGGCAATATCCACGGCGTATATCCCGAGAACTGGCCGGGACTCTCTTTTGAGACCCTCGACGCGATCCAGGAGAAGACAGGCGCGATGCCTCTCGTACTCCACGGCGGCACCGGTATCCCGGACGATATGATAAAGAAGGCGATCTCTCTGGGCGTTAGCAAGATCAACGTCAACACCGAGTGCCAGCTCGTATTTGCCGAGGCTACCAGAGCCTATATCGAAGCGGGTAAGGATAAGCAGGGCAAGGGCTTCGATCCCAGAAAGCTCCTCGCTCCCGGCACCGAGGCGATCAAGGCGAAGGTCAAAGAGAAGATGGAAATCTTCGGATCAGTGGGTAAGGCATAATCGAATAGCAACATCAAGAAGCTCTCTTTGGAGGGCTTCTTTTTTTGATTAATGATTAATGATGATTGATTAATGGTTGTGGGAAAATCCTTACGGATTTTTGGATTTCTATATGTTTTTTCAAACGTTTCTGATCATTATACAAATTGGGTGTGGGCAGAGCCCACCATCGACCATTCATCATTCACCATTCACTCTTCACCCAATTATTCGGGTGCGGGCATAGCCCGCCATCAACCATTCACTCTTCACCCAATCATTCGGGTGCGGGTGTCCCGCCCATTATTTATCATTTATCATCCATCATTTATCATTAGTCAATAATCAATTTCCGTTACAACATTGTAAATTGACACTATATATGGTGTTTGGTATTATATATAATGTATAATTGTGCGTAGCAGATACGTGAAAATAATGAAGTGAGGAAATGCAAATGAAGAAAGTACTGATTATCGGCGCGGGTCCCGCGGGACTGACAGCGGCGTATGAGCTGCTTGACAAGAGCAAGGATTTTGAGGTGACTGTTTTTGAAGAATCGGATACCTTCGGCGGTATTTCGAGAACCGTCAACTACAAGGGCAACCGCATGGATATGGGCGGCCACCGCTTCTTCTCTAAGGTTCCCGAGGTCAATCAGTGGTGGGAGAAGATGCTCCCCACCCAAGGCGCAATGCCGTTCGACGATATTAAGCTGGGCAGAACCTCTACCGTCAAAGAAGGCGGTCCCGATCCCGAAACAACCGACCGCGTAATGCTCAGAAGAAACCGTCTGAGCCGTATCTTCTACAAATCCAACTTTTTTGACTATCCAATCTCCTTAAAATTCGAGACCATTAAAAATATGGGCTTCGGCACCACCATCGTGGTCGGTTTCTCTTATCTTAAGACAATCTTCCATAAGAGAGAGGAAAAGTCGCTCGAGGACTTCTACATCAACCGTTTCGGCAAGAAGCTCTACAGTATGTTCTTTGAACACTACACCGAGAACCTCTGGGGCAGACATCCCTCCGAGATCTCTCCCGAATGGGGCGCCCAGCGCGTCAAGGGGCTTTCCATCAGCGCGATCATCAAGGACATCTTCGGCAAGATCTTCCACAAGAAGAACCGCAAGGTCGAGACCTCGCTGATCGAAGAATTCGCCTATCCGAAGCTCGGTCCCGGCGAGCTGTGGGAGCTTACCGCCGCGGACTTTGAAAAAATGGGCGGTACTATCATCAAAAACGCTAAGGTAGTGAAGGTCCTCAAGGACGAGAACAACCACCTCACCGGTCTTGTTTATGAGCAGGACGGCAAGGAGATACAGGTCGACGGCGACTATGTGATCTCCTCAATGCCGGTCAAGGATCTCGTAATGGGTATGAACGACGTACCCGCCGAGATGCTCGCGATCGCCGAAGGACTCCCCTACCGCGACTATATGACGGCGGGCGTGCTGGTACCCCGTCTGCTGCTCCAAAACAAAACAAAGATCAAAACCATCGGCAACATCGTTCCCGACAACTGGGTCTATGTGCATGACCGTTCGGTCAAGATGGGCCGTTTCCAGATCTATAACAACTGGTCGCCGTATATGGTCAAGGATATCGAGCATACCGTATGGGTCGGTCTTGAATACTTCTGCAACGAGGGCGACGAGATGTGGAGTATGACCGACGACGAATTCGGCAGAATGGGTATTGCCGAGATGGCGAAGATGGGTCTGATCGAGAAAGAATCCGACGCGATCGACTTCCATGTAGAGCGAGTCAAGAAGGCGTATCCCGCCTACTTCGATACCTATGAGCATATGGACGAGCTCAGAGAATATCTCAACACGATCGACAATCTCTTCTGTGTCGGAAGAAACGGTCAGCACCGCTACAACAACCTCGATCACAGTATGTGTACCTCTTTCGAAACCGTCAAGTGCATCCTCTCGGGCTCGACCGACAAATCCGCGATCTGGAACGTCAACACCGAGAAAGAGTACCATGAATCAAATGAAAAATGAAAGATGAAGAATGAAAAATGAAGGGCGGGTATACCCGCACCCGAATTGTAGAATTTGATCTTTCCGTTATTTATTCTTTATCGTTAGGAAAAAAATATGGCAAAACAAAAAAGCTCTATAGAGCGGATCTTTCATCAACTGGCAAAACATCCTTATCTGAGCGTGATCGGGATGTGCCTGCTCTTATTCTTCTTCGGCTTCTGCGAAAAGTCGAATCTCACCAAAGGCAGCTACATTTACGCGGGCGCGGTATCCGCCGCGATCTTCGCGGGACTGGCGTTTTACGGAAAAATCGGCAGAGACACCAAGGAAAACCTGATCGTTTTTCTCTTCGCTTTCGCTTTCTCCGGCGTTTCACTGTATCTGATCTCCTATACCGAAAACAGTATCGCTCTGATGCTGTGGCTCTTCCTCTTTATGCTCGCGCTGTTCGGGATCATTTTGAGAATGCTCGGGTCACTCTCAACCCGCACACTGGTCATGCTGATGATCGCCGCGGGTATTATGCTGAGATTTGTCTATGTCCTCTATACCGACTCGGGCTCCAGACAGCACGACGTAGGCTTCTGGAACTGGACATGGGGTCACGCAAACTACATCGAATATTGGTATCATAACGGACTCAAGCTGCCGGACTTTGACGTTAGAACCATCTGGCAGTATTATCATCCCCCGCTGCATCACTGGCTCATGGCGCTGCTGCTCAGGATCCTGACATTAATGGGAATGCAGTATGAAACAGCGTGTCAGGCGCTGCAGATCCTCCCGATGACCTACTCCTCTCTGATTTTGGTCGTATGCTACCGTATCTTCCGCCGGATCAAGCTCGACGGACTGCCGCTGATCATCGTGATGGGGATACTGTGCTTCCATCCGACTTTTGTGCTGATGGCAGGCTTCTTCAACAACGATATTCTCTCGGTGCTGCTGATGCTTTTGTCGGTGATGTTCACGCTGCGGTGGTACAAGGAACCCACCCTGAAGCGGATCATTCCGATCGCTCTCTCGATCGGTCTGGGAATGATGACCAAGCTCTCGGCGTGGATGCCTGCCCCGGCGATCGCGTTGGTGTTCCTGTACGTATTTATCAAGAACATCAAATCGTGGAAAAGATACATCGGACAGTTTGCGCTCTTCGGAGGTATCTGTGCTCCTTTAGGACTGTGGTGGCAGATCAGAAACTTCATCGCTTTTGATGTGCCGATCACCTATGTGCCGTATCTCGGCGATCAGAGCAACCAATACTGCGGCAATATGAGCGCCGCCAAACGGCTTTTTGATTTCGGCAACGGTCAGCTTTCCTTCGTCTATGACGCCTTCACCGACTACGGCGCGCCGTATAATGAATACAACCCTACGCTGGGACTTTTCAAAACCGCGATCTTTGAAGAAGGTACCAACGGCGTCTCGGACGTCAACTTTCCGCAGATCGCTGTGACAGGCCCTATCCTTTTCTGGATCGGCGTCGTACTCGGACTTTTGTGCTTCTTCGCTTTTGTCGTCATGATGGTCCGCAAGGACTCCGGACTTGACGGTATAAGCCGCATTTTTTTCTCGGTGTTCGCACTGACGATGCTGATTTCGTTCTATTCTTTCTGCTTCAAGTTCCCGTTCACATGCACGATGAACATCCGCTACTGCGTACCGCTGATACCGCTGTGTACGATGGGACTGGGACTGCTGCTCAGGCGTTTCTCCGGAAAAAGCCTCCCGGAAAAGATCCTTCGATACAGCTCTGTCGGTCTGACGATCGCGTTCGCTCTGATGACCTGCGTCGTCTATACCCAGATCGGATAAACCGAAAAGCTTCTATGCATTCTGTAACACCGCCCCGTATCACGATACAGATACCGGGACTTGCTATCATTTGAACTATCGCGGAGGAAACTATGCTGAAACGATTTAAAAGCTTGGGATTATCCGTCAAGATCACATTCATTTTGATGATTTTGATATCATTGACGGCTTCTTTCTTTATTTTCAAGGACATCTTTACCTATGAACTGCATCACGCCTACACCGCGGACGCTCCGCTGTACTGGGCTGTCGGACGCGGGATGCTCAACGGTCTGACTCCCTACGCTCAGATGTATGAAAACAAGCCTTTGGGAATCTTCCTCATTTCAGCGCTTTCCTTCGGACTTACCGGCAGCAGTATCATCTGCAATATCTTCAGCATACTCGCCGCTTTGATGATCACTTTCATTCCCGTACTGGCAGTTTTGAACGGATATGACCAAAACGATCACCGTAAAACTGACACAACCAAAAAACTGGTGGTTTCTCTGATGGTGCTGATGGGCGGACTTTTGATCACCACCTATACCGAAATGCGTTCCGGCGGATTTCAGGTCGAAGCGATCGGCGCGGCTTTTTCGGTGCTTTTCATCTATTTGGTGATGAAGCTGAAAAACGCCAAAACCCGCAGACAAACCGTTATCCTCACCGTATGTTCCGCGCTGGCGCTCGGCTGCTCCGTGATGATCAAGGAGCCTTTCCTGCTGACTTGTGTGTTCGGCGCGCTGCTGTTTATCGACAGCTTCAAAAGCTTTCTCAAGCATCTTTTGCTTCCCTGCGCGGCAGGCGGCGTATTGGTTCTGATCGTTCTTGCCGTCAGCGGAACGCTTCCCTCCTACTTCTCGATCTATATCAGCAGAATGTTCGGAACGCGTCTGGCAGGTGATTCCGGATCCTCAGCGTTCACAAGAGCGAAAAACATTCTCTTCCTGACGAAGGACATCCGGAATTTTAACGTATGGCTGTTTTATCTGCTGATTGCTTTTCTTGTTTTTACACTCTTGTACGGCATCCTCAAAAAAAGAAAAGTGACGTTTATCCTGATGCATGTGATAAAAGTCGCCGCGGCGATCTTTGCCGCTTCGTTCTGTGTGGGAATGGGCGGACAGTATTATAACCATCATTATATCTTTGCTGTTCCGATCTATGTCGCGTTTTTGATCTGCGGCGCCATGATGTTTTATGAATTTGACACCAAAAATCTTGTTCCGGCAGTCGCGATCTGGGGCGTTGTTTTAGCGGCGGTCATCCTGAGCATCGGAAATCCCTACGCCGGAGATTATACCGCAAAGTATCATGACATCACGGTAAAAGCGCAGTATGTGGACTCTCTGCTTGACCACTACCAAGAAGACCGCTATCAATTTATCGGATTCAACGGAGAGGATGCGTTTATCGGACTGACGGAGCATTCTCCCCGGGGTCCGGTCTTTGCACAGGATCCCGATAATTTCCGAAGCGCCGACACATGGTTTGCGCAGAATCTGCTGCAGCAGATTGACGAAAGCAATATCGTTATTGTCAAAGAATTCAAATCCCCTGCGGTCGATGAAGAGATCCAGCGTAAGCTCAACGCGGAATTCACCGAATCGCCGACCGAAAAATATGAGATCTCTCCGCCCGAAGGATTCAACTGTAGGATATATTACCGTACTTCCAAATATCAATAAACCAAAATCACCCTAACGAAACAAGCCGGACAGCGCGCTGCCCGGCTTTCTTTTCATTTTCTGATACGAAAAAGATTCCTTTCTTTTTTAGTTAGAGACGGGACAGATCTCACGACCTGCGTCGTCGTTTGCTGAACTCACTGAAGGCGATTTCTTGGCGAAATGACCCTCCTGCTCGCGCCGCAGCTTCTCCTTTCCCCAAAAAGCGGATGCTTTTCGGGGTCCCCTCTATCAAGTCAATTACTCGACAGGGTTGTGTCCTCCAACTAAATCGATCAGGGAAGCACCAAAAGGCGCTTCCCTGATCGATGGAGCTAGAGATGGGACTCGAACCCACGACCTATTGATTACGAATCAATTGCGCTACCAACTGCGCCACTCTAGCATATTTTGTTACCCGACTATTATACAATATTCCTTTTCTGTTTTCAAGTAGTTTTTTTCACAATGAATAAATTGGTCCTCTTTGGGAATGATATACAGAGTGATCTGTCGAAAGCGTGAAAATGATTCACCAAAAGATGAAATCAAAAAACAATAGTGATATTATTTTGACACACTCGAACGAAAGGAGCGAAAAAATGGATAAGGACGATACCCGTACACTGGCGTTTAAGCTCAGAAAATGCAGAGTCAACTCCAATCTTTCTCAAAAACAGGTAGCAGACGCCTTGGGACTGGATCGCTCCGCCTACAGCTGCTATGAGCGCGGCACCTCGATGCCGAGCATCAAAACCCTGCAGAAGTTGGCTGAGATTTTCCATGTTAAGCCTGCGCAGCTGCTGCCGGATACGGATTTCGGGATGCGTTTTTCGGACATGACGGAAAACTTCAATCCCATCTATCAGCTCTCGAAGGACGAGCGTTCGATCATCGTGCGATACCGCGCGATGGAAAAGGAACAAAAAGAGGAAGTCAACCGGTTTATTGACAATATCACTAATAAAACTGCGGAATAGCCGCGTTAATTTTCTCAGTTTTTTCTTTACTTTTCTTTCATATTATGATAAAATAACATTCAGCGCGTGATATGGTTGCGGGGAAAAGCCCTTTCGGGGAGTTCACCGGCCCGCTACTATGCTCGTCGCAATTTACAGAAAGGGTGAAAATCATGCTGAAAGAAGAAAAGCTTGCTATCATGCAGGAATATGCCACTCATGAGGGTGACACAGGTTCTCCCGAAGTTCAGATCGCGCTTCTCACCAAGAGAATCAACGACCTGACCGAGCACCTCAAGATCCACAAGAAGGATCATCACTCCAGACGCGGCCTCTTCAAGATGATCGGTCAGCGCAGAGCGCTCCTCGACTACCTCATCAAGGTTGACATCGAGAGATATCGTTCTATTATCGCGAGACTCGGCATCCGTAAGTAAGATGAAAGAAAGGGCAGACGGGCTTTTTCCGTTTGCCCTGCATTTCGTTTTTACCACACTTATTTTTTCATCAAAATCAGGGTTTTCAGTTGTCATTTAGCGGTAAAACGAAAGCTTTTATGAATAAAAATCAGGTGCGGACAGCGTCCGCCTTTCATTCCTAATTCCTGATTTGTAAAGCTTTGGTTTTATTGCTAAACACAACTTTGGAAATCCTGCAAAAACAAATCTTTTTACAGGAGGAAATTTTTATGGCAAACACAGCAATGGTCTTTGACAAGTACAGAGTATTTGAGACCGAATTCGCCGGTCGTCCGCTCGTGATCGAAACCGGTAAAATGACCCAGCTCGCAAACGGTTCCTGCTTGGTCCGTTACGGCGAGACAGTCGTCAACGTTGCGGCGACAGCGTCCGCAAAACCCAGAGACGGGATCGACTTCTTCCCTCTCTCGGTTGATTTTGAAGAGAAGTTATATTCGGTAGGTAAGATCCCGGGCAGCTATCTCAGAAGAGAAGGCAGACCCAGTGAAAAATCCATCCTCACCTCCCGCGTGATCGACAGACCGATCCGTCCTCTCTTCCCCAAGGATATGAGAAACGACGTTTCAATCGTCTGCACCGTGATGAGCGTGGATCCCGACTGCGCGCCCGAGATCGCCGCAATGGTCGGTACCTCTATCGCGATCTCTATCTCCGACATTCCGTGGAACGGTCCGATCTCCGGCGTATCCGTTGGCTTAGTTGACGGCGAGATCGTCATCAACCCCACCGCCGAACAGAGAGAGCGCTCCGATATGACCACCACCGTCGCCTCCACCGACAGCCGCATCGCGATGATCGAAGCGGGCGCGAACTGTGTATCCGATGAAGTGATGTACAACGCGATTATGGCGGGTCACGAAGCGAACCAGCCCATCATCGAATTCATCAAGGGCATCCAGAGAGAGATCGGCAAGGAGAAGTTCTCTTATCCTTCCAACGAGCCCGATCATGATATGTTCGAAGCGATCAAGGCGTTCGCTGAAGAGGACGTCAAGCTCGCGCTGGACACCGACGACAAGACCGTCAGAGACGCGAGACTCAAGCCCATCTACGAGGCGGTTCACGCAAAATTTGACGAGATCTATCCCGAATCCGAAGCGAAAATCGACGAGTGCTTATACAAGACCCAGAAGTTCATCGTCCGCCGCTGGCTGTTAGACGAGCAAAAGCGTGTTGACGGCAGAGGTATGAACGATATCCGTCCTCTCGCATCCGAGGTCGGCATCCTGCCCCGCGTACACGGTTCGGGTCTGTTCACCAGAGGTCAGACACAGGTCCTCACCATCGCAACCTTAGGTTCTGTCGGCGATATCCAGACCTTAGACGGTATCGACGACGAAGAGACCAAGAGATATATGCATCACTACAACTTCCCCTCCTACTCTGTCGGCGAGACACGCCCCTCCAGAGGCCCCGGCAGAAGAGAGATCGGTCACGGCGCGTTAGCGGAAAGAGCGCTGGTTCCCGTGATTCCCTCGATGGAAGAGTTCCCCTACGCGATCCGACTGGTATCAGAGGTCGTATCCTCCAACGGTTCCACCTCTCAGGGCTCCGTCTGCGGCTCCACACTGGCGCTGATGGACGCGGGCGTTCCGATCAAGGAACCCGTCGCGGGCATCTCCTGCGGTCTGATCACCGAGGGCGAGCGCTGGATGACCATGGTCGATATCCAGGGCTTAGAGGACTTCTTCGGCGACATGGACTTCAAGGTAGCCGGTACACATGACGGCATCACCGCGATCCAGATGGACTTAAAGATCTCCGGTCTGACTCCCGAGATGGTCAAGGAAGCGCTCGAGAAGACTCACAAGGCGAGAAACTACATCCTCGACGAGGTTATGCTCAAGGCGATCGCCGAGCCGAGACCCGAGCTTTCTAAGTACGCTCCCAAGATGTTCACCACCACCATTCCCGCGGACAAGATCGCCGAGGTCATCGGCAAGTCCGGCAAGGTCATCAAGGAGATCCAGGCGCAGTGCGAGGTCAAGATCGACATCGAAGAAGACGGCGAGATCGGTCAGGTATTTGTCGCCGGTCTGGACACCGAGAAGTGCAAGAGAGCCATCGACATAGTCGAGACTATCGCGAACGATCCCGAACCCGGCGCGATCTTCGTCGGCAAGGTCACCCGCATCATGGACTTCGGCGCGTTTGTCGAGATCGCTCCCGGCAAAGAAGGTCTGGTACACATCAGCCAGCTCGACGTCAAGCGTACCGAGCATGTGACCGACGTCGTTAACGTCGGTGACGTCATCAGAGTCAAGGTCCTTGAGATCGACGACAAGGGCAGACTGAATCTCTCGAGACGCGACGTTCTGATCGAGGTAGACGGTCTTACCCCCGAGAACGACCCCGCTGAGGAAAGAAAGCCCCGCAGAGACGGTCGTCGTCCCAGAAGAGACAGAAGAAACTGAACATAAGTAAAAGGCATCCTTCGGGATGCCTTTTTTAGTGCAGAGTGCAGGGTGCAGAGTGCAGAGTGATGGTTACTCGCTTCGCTCGGACAATCAGTTAATTATTACGAATTGATACCGTCTTATATCCTGCGTCATTAACGATTTGTGTCAGCTTCTTTGCATCAAGGGGTTCATCCGAGAGGATGACCGCCTGTTTCTCCTCGTGGGAGGCGGTGACCTCTTTGACGTCAAAGTTCTTTTCGATAGCTTCTCTGACATGCTTCTCACACATCGGACACATCATTCCTTCAATGGTTACAATGGTTTTTGTCATAGCGTTTTCTCCTTTTTCAGTATGATCAATATTGTTTATGCCGCTTTCGGGAAGTGTAACGGGAGCGGCTTTGTATTTTCTCTTTTTTCTCGGGTCAAACAGGTTAAGCCTCAGTGCGTTCATCACCACACAGAACGACGACAGGCTCATCGCCGCCGCGCCGAACATCGGAGAGAGCGTCCAGCCGAACACGGGGATCCAGACACCCGCGGCAAGCGGAATGCCGATGATGTTATAAATAAACGCCCAGAAAAGATTCTCCTTGATGTTTTTCAGCGTCGCTTTGGACAGACGGATCGCCGCAACTGCGTCGGAGAGCTTGGAGTTCATCAGAACGACGTCGCCGGCTTCGATTGCGATATCCGTGCCGGAACCGATCGCGATACCGGTATCTGCCGCAGTCAGAGCGGGAGCGTCGTTAACGCCGTCGCCCGCCATCGCGGTCCTGCCGACTGCCTTCAGCGTCAGAATGATATCGCTTTTTTCTGTCGGGAGAACAGAGGGGTAAATGCTGTCAACGCCGACTTCTTCGCCGATCGCGAGCGCGGTTTTTTCGTTGTCGCCTGTCAGCATCACCGAACGGATACCCATTTCTCGAAGCGTCTGTATCGCTTCTTTCGAGTCCTCTTTCACCGCGTCGGATATCGCGATCACACCAATAACTGCGTCGCCGCGGGCGAACACCGTAACCGTCTTTCCCTGCGCGGCAAGTATGGCGGCGTTCTTTTTAACATCATCGCTGACGGAAAGATTCTCAGTAATATAGCGCAGACTTCCGGAGAGGATTCTCTGACCGCTGATCACGCCGGAAAGTCCTTTGCCGAATACCGACTGAAAATCCGTGACCTCCGCATACGCCGTTTGCTGTTTCTCCGCGTAATGGATGATCGCTTTCGCGAGCGGATGATCGCTGTGTTTTTCCAGAGATGCGGCGATGGTGAGCAGATCTTCCCCGGAACATCCCAGCGGGATCACATCGGTGACCTCGGGCGTACCCTTGGTGATGGTGCCGGTCTTGTCGAGCGCGATGATCTGCGTTTTGCCGGTCTGCTCCAATGCCTCGGCAGTCTTGAACAAGATACCGTTTCTCGCGCCGACGCCGGATCCGACCATAATGCTGACCGGAGTGGCAAGCCCTAATGCACACGGACAGCTGATCACCAGCACCGAGATCCCTCTCGCCAACGCGAATCCTGCGTCATACCCGACGATCAGCCAGACGGCGATCGTGATAACGGCGATCACTAATACCGCAGGCACAAACACGCCCGCTGCCTTATCGGCGATACGTGCGATCGGCGCTTTGGTAGCCGCGGAATCATAGACTGTGCGGATGATCTGGGAGAGGGTGGTATCCTCACCGACCTTCGCTGCTTGACACCGCAGATAGCCGCTCTGGTTGGTTGTACCGGCGTATACTCTCGCGCTCTCCTGCTTTTCCACAGGAATACTCTCACCGGTGAGCATACTCTCATCCACCGTACTCTCTCCCGACAGCACAACGCCATCGACAGGAATATCCGCGCCGGGACGAACGATCACGATATCTCCCGCACTCACTTCTTCAATCGGGACGGTCACTTCGGCGCCGTCCTTCTCGATAACAGCGGTCTGCGGTTTTAATTTCATCAATGCTTTCAGCGCGTCGGTAGTCTTTCCCTTGGAGCGCGCCTCCAAGATCTTGCCCAGTGTGATCAGGGTGAGGATCATCGCAGCAGACTCAAAATAGAAGCTGTGGGCAAGCGAGTGGAGCTGTTCTGTATCTCCCTGTGTCTGTGTCATCGCAAACAGCACATAGACGCTCCATAAAAAGGACGCCGTCGAACCTAAAGACACTAATGTATCCATATTCGGCGCAAGATGCAGAATTCCCTTGAAGCCGGAGATAAAGAACTTTTGGTTGATCACCATTACCGCACCCGCAAGAAGCATCTGAGCGATCCCGAGCGCAACGGGATTCTCAGATAGAAACGCAGGCAGCGGAAAGCCCCACATCATATGTCCCATCGAAAGGTACATCAGCACCGCAAGCACACATAAAGAGGCGACAAAACGCCTGACAAGCGGCTTTACTTCGTCCGGCTCTCTGATAGCGGGAGAGGTATGATTCTGTTTTTCATTTGTTTTAGGAGAAGCGCCGTAGCCCGCCTTTTCTACCGCTTCGATGATCTCGCTCTGTGAAGCGCTGCCCTCAACGCTCATCGAGTTCGTCAAAAGCGAGACTGCGCAGCTGTCAACGCCGTCGAGCTTCTTTACCGCGTTCTCTACTCTCGCAGAGCAGGCGGCGCAGCTCATCCCCGTGATGTCATACTGTTTCATCTCTACCTCATCAGCTTCGCGATAATGTCCATCAGCTCGTCAACGGACTCTTCTTTTCCCTCTCTGATATCCCGCGTCACACAGGATCGCATATGACGGGACAGCAGTTCTTTGTTGAAAGAGTTGAACGCCTGCTTTGCCGCGGCGGACTGGGTGAGAATATCAACGCAGTAGGCGTCGTTCTCCACCATCGACTTGATGCCTCTGATCTGACCCTCCAAGCGGGAGAGGCGGTTGAGCAGCGCTTTTTTCTCCTGAGCTGCGCGGACGGTCTTTTTACATTCACAGTGTTCCATAACAGACCTCTTTTATACGAATTATATACCCCTATGGGGTATCTTGTATCACTATTATATACCCCCTATGGGTATTTGTCAAGTGAAAAGAAAAGGAACCTTCCCTGAAGAAGGTTCCCGTTATCTTTTCGTATTAAAAGATGTCGATTGCCGCGGCTTCGGGCTTCAGCCATTCAAGAATGGATCGCAGGCTGTTCTCGTCCATCCCGATACCGCCGCCCGAGGTGGGACCCGAGCTGACGTGTAAAAACTTCGCCGCGCCGAGGGAGCTGCTGACCGGATCGCGGTTATAGTTGAATACGACCGCGTAGGGATAGGAAACGGTATATTCATACAGCCACTGGGCATCTGTCCAATCGTGTGTGGCGGCGCTGCTGTCGCACAGCAGGTTGTAGTTGATGGAGTTGGGATCGGTGACCCAGAACATCGAATTGTCGATGGGATAGTAGGTCAGCGCTGTGCCGGGGTTCGGCTGATGACCGAAGGCGTATTCGATCCTAAAGGAGCCCTTGGGCGTTACCGCGTCCAGAGGAGCGGAATTACCGACCCCGCCTTCTCCGACAAAGCCGCTGATCGGCTCGAACTTCTTCACCCATACGCCGTCGTCGCCCTTTTCATAGGTATAGATCTTGGCGGAGGTACCGGAGGATTCCACAATGATCTCCTGGGTGCCGGAGATACCGGTCGCGACGATGCCCGCCTTCTTGAGCAGCGTCTCAAACTCTTCCGACTGCTTCGGCGGCTCCGGCGCGGGCGCCTCGGTAGCAGGCGTATCGGCAGGCGCCGCCTCGGTAGAGATCTCATCGGGGCTGATCGTCTCCACCGCCAGAGTAGCGGGCGTGATCTCCAAAGGAGACTTCACGTTGACGTTCTGATCCAAATAGGCGAATATCTTATCGCCGAAGGTGAATACCACCACCAGCGACGCGATCACCACAAAGGTAGCAAGCGCTACGATCACGGGGATCCGGTACTGATGCTCGGTCTTCTTCGTTTTATAGTTATGCGGGCTGTGATAGCGCGATTTGTATCTTCGCCGGTTGACGGTTTTGTTGTTTTTATACGCCATATTGTTTACCTCTGGTTTCTCTTTTCGGTTCTTAGTTCTTAGTTCTAAAAGAGTTTGACCTTGCAGACGATCGCGGTAGTGTTATCGACTCCGCCTTTTTCAAGCGCTTTATCGACCAAGTCTCTGCACATAGCGTCGGCAGGTTTCTTCTCTTTCAAAATCTCTTCTATCTCTTCATCGGAAAGCATATCGGACACGCCGTCGGAGCAAAGCAGATAGATATCGCCCGAGCGGTATTTCGCTTCTGCAAGATACGGAGAAAGCGGTCCCGCCTCCTCGGGCATACCGAGAAATTTGGTGATCGCCTTGCCGCCCCATGAGCGGGCGGTGTGGTCGACGCTGATCTGTACCAGCTCGCGGCGGGAAAGTCGGTATACGCGCGAATCGCCCGCGTTGAGAATATACACGGCGTTCTGCGCAAACTGCACCATCGCCGCTGTCGTGCCCATCAGCACCAGAGAACGCGCCTGGGTCTCCTCTGCGACCTTTTGATTCAGGATCTCACTAAGCTCATAGATATACTCTTCAAACTGATCCTTATCCTTCAGAAAATCCGCGGTGTGCGACGCCGCGACAAAAGACGCGACCTCGCCGAGCGCTTCTCCTCCCATACCGTCAAAGACCGCAAAGCACTCGTTTGAGTCGCTTCTGACCTCGCCGCTGACGACTGCGTCATCAACGGAATCGATCTCTTCTCTGATATGAGCATCGGCGTAGAAGTTGTCCTCGTTGTTCTTCCTGATCTTTCCGACACTGGAAACACAACCGTATTCAATATGATAGCTTCTCATCGCGTGCTGCCTTTCTTTCTCATCATCTGTCAAAAAGCGGAAGTTACTCTTCGACATCCTCTTCGTTTTCGTCTTCGGTATCTTCGCCTTCTTCGGCGTTTGCTTCGGATTCGGTGTCGGGAGCTTCTGTGGGCGCTTCGGTAGGAGCCTCAGTAGGAGCCTCGGTGAGCGCTGCGGTCTCTGTTGCAAAAGTCTCTTGTGTCGCGTTGGGATTTTTGATATCCGCGGCGTCATAGAAGCTGTCGGGAACAGTGTGAGTAGGCTCGCCGAAATTATCGAACCGGATCAACAGAGAAAAGCGCTGATCATCCGACTCCAGAGTCATATATACGTTATCCAGATACCCTTTTTTGGTAATTTCGAAACTCATATTGACCTTTGCTCTGCGCAGGGTGCTGCGGTTAAGCTCGATCTTCTCATAAAACCTATCATAGTCGGATGACTTGAAAAACGCCGAAGCCGACATATTCTCCAAAAGCGTCAAAAACGCATCCATGTCCAGATCATATGCGTAAGTGGTCGACAGATCTGTCTCTGTTACCTTCATATGAGTGATTCCGTTTTCGGTAGCGAAACGGGGGAAAATCTTTCCCAGAAGGGAGCTGAACTCTACCGAGGAATACTTCTCGGTAATGCCCAAAAATCTCAGAAACGAGTTAGTATCAAAATAGCCGTGGCGCAAATCCACATAAAAGTCCATAAAATCCAAGACCTGAGAATTGACGTTTTTGATATACCACTGATCGTTGTAACAGCTGCCCTCATAGTTCATTCCCTCCTGAGAGAGCGTCACGCCCTGATAGGTATAGTCATTATAGTCAGCGTCATAAGCCATCGTGATCTCTTGTCCCTTGATCTTCGCGGAACCGTCAAATACCATCTGGTTCTCATCATTCAGGACAGCTTCCACATGAAAATCACAGCCCGAGTCAATATCCTTTGTAAAAGCGTAGGACAGCTTGGCAACAGGCGTATTCTTACTGATATAGATCGTGATACCGATCGCGATAATCGCCATCAGTACAATACCGACACCGATAAAAACCAAAGGTCTGTGGACAACATACCACGGGATCTGAGGCTCGTCTTCATAGTAGCTTTTCGGCTGATATCGCTTTTTAAATAAAGGAAATAACGCCAAGATGTCCTTCTCCTTTCGGATATCATTTTACAGTTTACAAACTTTCCCATTATAATTAGATATATTATATCAAAAAACAAGTGTTCTTGTCAACTTGGAATACAGAATAGTTCTTTACAGTTTTGCAATTATTATTGCTTTTTAGAATTAAATCATATATAATGATACTCGATGTATTCTCTACACAATATCTTGGCAATAAACAGGGGTAAAAAATGAAAAAGCGCGTTATATTATTATCTCTCACCGTATTGGTTTTATCAGCATTACTGTTCTCTTTTACCGCGGGCGCGGTAACGCTGGGCGATGTGGACGGCGATAACGTCGTCTCCGTTCTGGACGCAACGATGATCCAGAAGCACCTCGCCAGCATTCTGACTTTAACCGCCGAACAAAAACAGGCGGGTATGGTAGAAAACGGTAAGACGATTTCCGTCATTGACGCGACACTGATCCAGAAAAAGCTTGCGTCGATCATCGATCATTTTCCCGTACAGGATCTGCTTCCTCCCACCGAGGAAGCAACCGCCTTACCGACGCAGCCTCTCACAGAAGCAGCGACGATTGCCCCGACACAGCCCGCCACCGAGAAGGAAGAGGTGACCAAGGTGAGCGAAAAGGTAGATATCTACTTCTCCAACAATAAAAACTGGACTGCCGTCAACGCGTATCTCTACTCAAGCGAAACAGGCGACAACGCCTCTGCATGGCCGGGGAGCGCGATGAAGCTGTATACCACCAACAGTTATGATGAAAAAATCTATAAAATGACGGTAGACGTCAGCAAATTTGACCGCGTCATCTTCAACAACGGCAGCGCCCAAACAACAGACACGCCGGTCACTAAGGCGTCCTCCGGCTACTTTATCATGGCGCAGCAGGGTAAGAAATTCGTCGCGGGCGTTTATCCCTACGGTCAGAATAACGAAGGCAGTATCAAAACCATCCAGATGGAATACGCCAAAGGCTACAATAAGAACGTCTATATCTGGACGCCCGAGGGCTACAACGCTGAGGATAAAACAAAGAAATACTCCGTTCTCTATATGTGCGACGGTCAAAACCTCTTTGACCCGACCATCCCCCGCTCTGCCGAGAATGAGTGGGAGTGTGATGAGTCTGTTCTCTCTCTGATGCAGAACGGCGGCGACGGCGTGATCGTTGTCGGTATTGACAATTCCAACAACAAGCGTGATTCGGAATTGACGCCCAATCTCGGAAAGGTCTCCGCGATCGCGCAGTCTTACGGCAGCTATGAAAACGGCACCGGCGCTTACTATGCCGACTTCGTCGTTCACAAGGTTGTTCCCTATATTGAAGAAAACTATAACACCAACTTGATCCGCGGCATCGCGGGATCCTCATCCGGCGGTATCGAAGCGTTCTATATCGGTATCGAGAATATGGATATGTTCCGCTATATCGGCGCGCTGTCTCCCGCCTTTGTCCTGTATGACGAGGATGTATGGAGCGCGTATCTGAACCAAAAGGACTTTACCGGCGACGTACCGAGAATCTATATCTACAACGGCAAGGGCGACGCACTGGAAAAAGAGCTGTACAAAAATGCGTTCAATATGGTGAAATGGCTGAAAGCCGCCGGATATGACGGGACTAAGATCTACACCGCAGAGGACACCGACGCAACGCATAATGAGCTTTTCTGGGCGCTGTACTTCCCCGAGATGCTGTCATTCGGGCTGGACGTCTGATGATAACGAAGAACTAAGAAATAAGAGCTAAGAACAATAGTTACTCGCTTTGCTCGAACAATTATAATACTGTTAAATGAAAGGCAGGAGCTTCGATGGAAACTCCTGCCTCAATATTTGTGTCAATAGGAATCAGGTGTGGACAAAGTCCGCCCTTCGTTCTTATTTCTTATTTCTTAGTTCTTAGTTTGATAGTGATTTCTTCTCCCGTATAGGGGTGGACAAAACGGATCTCGTCGCTGTACAGTTCAATGAAGGATTTGATCCTGCTGCCGTAGCGGCGGTCGCCGACCACCGGCATTTTACGGGAAGCAAACTGCGCTCTGATCTGATGCGTTCTTCCGGTGAACAGCTCGATCCTGACAGTAGACACTGCCAGCCCTTCGATATTCTCCGCAGAAAGCACCTCATAGGAGAGCTTCGCTTGTTTCACACCGTGACGTTCGCGTCTGACGACATAGGTTTTGTTATTCCTGCGGTCATAGAAAAGCAGATCCTCAAAAACGCCGCTCTGATACGCGGGCACTCCCTCGATCTTCGCGAGATAAAACTTTCGGACTTCTCCCGCGCGGATCTGTTCACAGAGTTTCTTCGCGCAGGCGGAGGTCTTGGCGTACAGGATCACTCCGCGAGTTGTACGATCCAGACGGTGAACGGGATAGATCTGTGCCGGTTCGCCCTTTTCTCTTCGGTATTCCCTTAATATCGCAGGCAGAGCGTCTTTTCCCTCTCCCTCGGACAATATGCCGTAAGGCTTATTGACCGCCAGCATATATTCATCTTCAAAAAGCACCCTCGGCTTCATCAGAACAGTCCCGAGATCACGCCGTCGTTGCTGATGTCGATCCGCTCGGCGGAGGGAGATTTCGGCAGTCCGGGCAATGTCATAATTTCTCCGGTCAGGACAACGATAAAGCCTGCTCCCGCGGAAATTCTCACGTTTTTGACCTCTACTTCAAAGCCCTCCGGCGCGCACAGCTGCGTCGGATCGTCGGAAAAGCTATACTGCGTCTTTGCGATACAAACAGGCAGAGAGGCGTATCCGAGAAGAGTGAGCTTTTTGATCTCCTGCCTCGCTTGCTTGGAGTAAAAAACCGACGCGCCGCGGTAGACCTTTTTCACAACCGTGCCGATCTTTTCTTCGATGGAACAGTCCAGCGGATAGGAGAAAGTGAAATGCTCCGCGCTTTCTTCGGTACACAGCCTGATGACCTCGCGCGCCAGCTCAAGACCGCCTTCGCCGCCCTTTGCCCAGACGTCGGAGAGCACGACATTCACGCCGAGCTCCCTGCATTTTTTGATGACAAGCTCCATCTCCGCCTGAGTGTCGGTCGGGAACTTGTTCAGCGCGACGACACAGGGAAGATGAAATACATTTTTCACGTTGTCGACATGACGGAGCAGATTCGGCAGACCTTTCTCTAAAGCGGCTAAGTTCTCTGCGCTGAGATCCTTTTTATCCACGCCGCCGTGCATCTTCAAGGCTCTGACGGTAGCGACGATCACCGCCGCATCCGGTCTGAAACCGGCGTAGCGGCATTTGATATCGAGGAATTTCTCCGCGCCGAGATCCGCGCCGAAGCCCGCTTCGGTAACGGTATACTCCGACAGCGCCATCGCCGTTTTGGTCGCGGCGACGGAGTTGCATCCGTGCGCGATATTCGCGAAAGGACCGCCGTGTACAAGGGCGGGAGTACCTTCTAACGTTTGTACCAGATTCGGCTTGATCGCGTCTTTCAAAAGCGCCGCCATCGCGCCCGCGGCTTTCAGGTCGCCGGCGGTAACGGGCTGATCGTCATAAGTATAGCCGACGATGATTTTGGACAGTCTTTCTTTCAGGTCGTCGATAGAAGAAGAAAGGCACAAAACCGCCATCACCTCAGAGGCGACGGTGATATCATAGCCGTCCTCTCTGGGCGTTCCGTTGACCTTTCCGCCCAAGCCGTCAACCACAAAACGCAGCTGGCGGTCATTCATATCGACACAGCGTCTCCAGGTAATCTTTCTGGTATCGATCCCGAGCGCGTTGCCGTGATGAATATGGTTGTCCAGCATCGCGGCGAGCAGGTTGTTCGCTGCGCCGACCGCGTGAAAGTCTCCGGTAAAGTGCAGGTTGATATCCTCCATCGGCACCACCTGGGCGTATCCGCCGCCCGCGGCGCCGCCTTTGATACCGAACACGGGACCCAGGGACGGTTCTCTTAACGCGACCGTCGCGGTCTTGCCTATCCTCCTCAGCGCGTCGGCAAGACCGATGGTGGTAGTGGTCTTACCCTCGCCGGCAGGGGTAGGGGTCATCGCGGTAACAAGGATCAGCTTGTTATCCTCTCGTCTTTTCTCACTTAATCTCAGAGAAAGCTTCGCCTTATAATTCCCGTAGTATTCAAAGTCCTGTTCGGAAATGCCCGCCGCATCGGCAATCTCTCCGATGGGCTTCATCTTACAGCTCTGGGCGATCTCAATATCTGTCATGGTGATTCTCCTTATGTGTTTTGCCGGAAAAACGCAGATTTTCCATAATAGCATCATTATAAACGAAAATAGTTCGAACAGTCAAGAAACGTAACAAAATTTATATTTTTTATTTCTCCGAAATCTATTGCAAATAACAGCGGAATATAGTAGAATTTTAGTATCAGATTTACAATGGGGTGGCATATTTATGAAACTGTTGGAAGATCGTATTTTAAAAGACGGTATCGTCAGAGAAGGCAACATCCTGAAGGTTGACAGCTTTATCAACCATCAGATCGACGTTCTGTTCATCCGACAGCTTGCCAAAGAATTCAAGCGGCTTTATGAGGGCGAGGAGATTACCAAGATCCTCACCATCGAGGCGTCCGGCATCGGTATCGCCTGTATTGTCGCGGAGGAATTCGGCGTTCCCGTTGTGTTCGCGAAAAAGACCAAAACCGTCAATATCGCGAACGACGTCTATACCACCAAGGTTGAGTCCTTCACCCATAAAAACGTCTATGACATCATCGTCGCGAAAGACTTTCTGAACGCAGAGGACAAGATCCTGATCATCGACGACTTCCTCGCTAAGGGCTCCGCGCTCAAGGGTCTGATCGAGCTGATCCGCTTTGCGGGCGCCACCATCGTCGGTGCGGGTATCATCATCGAGAAAGCGTATCAGGAAGGCGGCGGACTGATCCGCGATATGGGCGTCAGGGTAGAGTCCTTAGCAAGAATCAAGAGTATGAACGAAGGCAAAATCGAGTTCATTAGCTGAATCCTTTTGACAGAATCCAAAGAAATGAGTGAAAACAATGAGAATATCGACAAGACGGATCCTTTGCCTTGCGCTTGCCTTGATTACGGTTTTTTCCGCGGCAGCGATTTCTGCGGGAGCAAAGGTCACATCGAACTTTCCGAACACAACTCCCAAGCAGATCAGCATATCGGGAGCCGTCTCAGGAAAACAAGGAACCGATTCCGCCAATCTCGGAATCGTACAGAATATCAAGGCACAGTCATACTACACCGATAAGATCAGCCTGAGCTGGTCCGCGCTCGATGGCGCGATGGGCTATAACGTGTACTATAAAAGCCTCGATACCGCCGGCGCCAAGCTCGCTTTGCTGACGTCCACCAAGTCGACCTCCGTAACGATGAACAATCTGACCGCGGGCTCGAAATGGGAATTTGAGATCTGCGGCTATACCATCGTCAACGGCGTTGTCTGTGAAGGCAAAACCACTGTCTACCAGACCGGCACCAAGCCCGAAGACGTCCCCGGTATGTGGCTGACGCGCGCTTCACAGCATATTTGGTTTCGGTGGACAAGGGTCTCCAAGGCTGACGGATATTATATCTATCGAAAAGATTCTTCCTCCGGATTCAAGAAAATCAAGGATTTCACAGCCTCCGATACAGAGTTTGAAGATACCGGCTCCTCCGTCGGCAACACATATACCTATCGTGTGGAAGCATATATCAATGTAGGAGGGCAGACTCTGACAGGAGGCTATAACGAGCTTATCGCAGTCGACGGTCTGTGCGCTCCCGGAAACAGAGGCTCTATGTCTATGATCTCAAAGGCATACCTCAGATGGTCGGAGAACGACTATGCGGACGGATATGAGATCCAGCATTCCTCCGATCAAAAAACCTATACCACACTTGTAAGCACCTACAAAACCTTCTACAATACGCCGCGATTCAATAACGGTACACACTACTTCAGAATCATCCCCTATGCCGTACGCAACGGAAAGAAAGTCTACGGCACCTATACCAAGATGTCGCTCTATATCAGCGACACAGCGTACGGCGAGTATGTCGGCACCACCTATGTCGCTATCTGTATCGAATCTCAGTATATGTGGTATTATAAGAACAATAATCTGGTAGTATCCACTTCTGTCGTAACGGGAAACTATAACTCTATGGATACGCCCAAGGGCTATCACAGTGTTCAGAGCAAAGCGTCGCCCTGTACGCTCGTCGGCGACGGTTATGTCAGCTATGTCGACTACTGGATCGCCTTTATCGGCTCCGGCTACGGTATTCACGACGCGTCGTGGCGTTCGGAATTCGGCGGAGAAATTTATAAGGGCAACGGCTCCCACGGCTGTGTCAACACCCCATATAACGCGGTTCAAACGATCTACAACAATATCTCGGTCGGCACCCCGGTTATCGTGTATTAAGTAAATATCAACTTGAAGAATCCCTCACGAAAGTGGGGGATTTTATTATCCATTGTAAGGCAACATTTCATAGGATCGTAGGACGGGGCTTTCTCCCGCCGAAACGTTGCTATTTTCACGGCGTTTTTACGCAAAGCAAAACAAACGTCAAATATGCTTCGCGGATAACATTGATCCGACAGAAAGGTCTCGGCGGGAGCAAGCCCCCGCCCTACGGATCTTTGCGACGTGCTGCGGCGGAAGGGTCAAGACCGTTCCCTACGGTTCTATGTAGACGGTCGTAAGAGGAGGGGCGGAACAATGTGGGCATCGTTCCCTACAGTATAACCAACAACCAACAACCGGGAACCAAGAACTAATAAAGATCTCTCTTGACTTTTTCCTGATTTTGGGAGATAATAATAGCGTACATTATGATGGGAGCAAATGTTTTTGTTTTCCGTTAAAACTTATATTACGGAGGTATATTTATGTCCAGAATCGATTTAACCAAATACGGCATCACCGACGTCAAAGAGGTCGTATACAATCCCTCTTATGAACAGCTGTTCCAAGATGAGATGGATCCCTCGCTTGAGGGCTTTGACAAAGGTCAGCTGACCGAGCTCGACGCAGTTAACGTGATGACCGGTATCTACACCGGCCGTTCGCCCAAAGACAAGTTCATCGTCATGGATGACAAGAGCCGCGACACCGTGTGGTGGACCACTCCCGAGTATCCCAACGACAACCATCCCGCAAGCGAGGCAACATGGGAAGAATGCAAGAAGCTCGCGATCGAGGAGCTCTCCGGCAAGAAGCTCTATGTGGTAGACTGCTACTGCGGCGCCAATAAGGATACCCGTATGGCGGTGCGCTTCATTATGGAAGTCGCTTGGCAGGCGCACTTTGTCAAGAATATGTTCATTATGCCGACAGAAGAAGAACTCGAGACCTATGAGCCCGACTTCGTCAGCTTTAACGCTTCCAAGGCAAAGGTCACAAACTATAAGGAACTGGGTCTCCACTCTGAGACCGCCGCGATGTTCAACGTCACCTCCCGCGAGCAGGTCATCCTCAACACCTGGTACGGCGGCGAGATGAAGAAGGGCTTGTTCTCCATGATGAACTACTATCTGCCGCTGCAGGGTATCGCTTCGATGCACTGCTCCGCCAACACCGATATGGAGGGCAAGAACACCGCCATTTTCTTCGGTCTCTCCGGCACCGGCAAGACCACTCTCTCCACCGACCCCAAGCGTCTTTTGATCGGCGACGACGAGCACGGCTGGGACGACAACGGCGTCTTTAACTTCGAGGGCGGCTGCTACGCGAAGGTCATCGGTCTCGACAAAGAGAGTGAGCCCGACATCTATAACGCGATCAAGAGAAATGCTCTCTTAGAGAACGTCACCGTAGACGAAGACGGCAAGATCGACTTTGACGACAAGAGCGTCACCGAGAACACCCGCGTATCGTATCCGATCGAGCATATCGAGAAGATCGCGAAGAAGGTCAACGGTATCTCCGCAGGTCCCGCCGCGGAGAACGTGATCTTCCTCTCCGCGGACGCATTTGGCGTTCTGCCTCCCGTGTCGATCCTGACTCCCGAGCAGTGCCAGTACTACTTCCTCTCCGGCTTCACCGCGAAGCTAGCGGGTACCGAGCGCGGTATCACCGAGCCCACTCCCACCTTCTCCGCGTGCTTCGGTCAGGCGTTCTTAGAGCTGCATCCCACTAAGTATGCCGAAGAACTGGTCAAGCGTATGGAGAAATCAGGCGCGAAGGCGTATCTGGTCAACACCGGCTGGAACGGCACCGGCAAGCGCATCACCATCAAGGATACCCGCGGCATCATCGACGCGATTTTAGGCGGCGCGATCAAAAACGCTCCTACCAAGATGATCCCCTACTTCAACTTTGAAGTGCCGACAGAGCTCGAGGGCGTCGATACCGGCATCCTCGATCCCAGAGACACCTATGCGGATCCCAATGAATGGGATGAAAAGGCAAAAGACCTCGCCGAGAGATTCATCAAGAACTTCAAGAAGTATGAGACCAACGATGCCGGCAAGGCGCTGGTAGAGGCAGGTCCCAAGCTCTGATAGAAAAATCATAACAATAAAACCGCCGATTGCTCGGCGGTTTCGTTTTTGTAGTACATATTTACGATCCAGTTATATTACTTTACTTTTTTCATACAAATTGTTATCATACACTTTGCAAGGAACTATCCTGAAACGGTAGGCGGTTAGCCCTCATGCAGAGGGCTCGTCCCTCTGACATTTATACAGAGGGGTGATGCGTATGACTTATGTTACATACAGTGATTTGTATTCTTACTCACTTGTTGTAATTGGAATTGTCGGTTTGATCATCACAATTCTGGCTTATAAGCATAAAAAGTAACCGCCCCTGCTCAAAAGTGCGGTTACTTTTCTAACCTATACTTCGGGCTAACCGTCTATCGGATAGCTCCTTGTGTTTTAATTATAGATGGTTTTCTTAATCTTGTCAAGTGGTTTGCGTTGAATCACCGATATCGGCAATCTTCGTATAGCGGATATACTCATAGCTTTGCTGTTCTTTCGCGGTGCGGGACATAAAGTCATACGTCTGATCGCGCAGTTTGAGGCGCGCTTCTTTCTCTTTGAGCGTCTTGTCGGGATAAATCGGATCCGAGAGATATACCGTCGCGCGCGGGTGAGCATTTTTAAAAATCCTTCTCTGCCGGTAGACCGCCACGCCCGCGATCACAGGAGAATTCGTCTTATAGGGATAAGAGAAAGATTTCTCTGAGAAATGCCGCACAAAATTGCAGTACGGCCAGATATGCGCCTCGGGGAAAACGGTCACCGCCGCGCGTTCTTTGATCGCTTCAGACAGCTTTTTCTCATAATGCTTTGCCGCGGAAAAGGTCGTGGGCAGCGGAATCGCTCCCAGCATCGCGACCAAGAGGCGGATACCTTTGATAGAAACCGTCTCGGGTCCCGTGACGATATAAGTCTTTTTAGGGAACGCCGCAATCGAAGGAATAAACGCGTCGCAGACATCCTGCGTATGGTTCAGATAGAGAAAGCAGCCGTCTTTCAGACTGCGGATCCCCTTGCGATTTTTCACGGTGATACCCAGCCAGAGCTTCACATACGCCCATACCAGAGGGGTGACAAACAGCCTGTATACAATGAAAGAAAGAATCTTCCATCCAATAGAATTTCTCGAATACTTGTAGTCCCCGTCGACGACGTCTTTTCCGATCTTCCCGTTGGTGGCGGCAAAATCGTCGTTTCGTTCGTCTTTGTAGAAATATTCCTTAACCATGGCTGCGCTTCTTCTCGATGACGTCAAAGAGCATCTGCTCCATCCTGTCCATGCTCGTCTTTTGAGAATACTCTTCCGCCATACCTTGGTAGCGTTCCCTGTACTCTTCGAGAACAGCAGGATTCTCAATAAAGAAATCGATCTTTTCCGCCAGCGACTGCGGATCGTTCGCCTTGAAGAGATTGTTCTCGTCAAGCGCGAACTTCTTGGTAGCGCTTCTTTCGGAGTCACTGATGATCGGCACCTGCCCGCAGGCGATTGCCTCCAGACACGCGATCGCTTCGATCTCGATCTCGGCAGGGTGGACATACAGATCGGCGTAGTTCAACACGTTCAGCATTTGCTTATGCGGGAAAAACGCGAACACGGGACGGTTGGTCAGCTTTTTCGAATACAGCTTGAGCTTGTCCTTTAAAGGACCGTCGCCGGCAAAAATCAGCTGGATTTCGCTCTCGTGCCGGGATAGCGCGGCAGCGTCAATCAACACGGTATGGCTCTTCTCCTTGGAATATCTGCCGGAGAAAAGAATCACGAACTTGTTTTTGAACTCGGAAGGCTTCTTCGCGCCGTTAGGACGGAAACGTTCGCCGACGCCGTTAGAAATCACATAAGCGTTGGTCTTATGCCCGACAGCGTTCTCAAAGACGTCGCGGATGAACTCAGTGGGATAATGCACCGCGTCCACATGACGGTAGGTCGCGTAGTACATCTGCAAATATGCGATCTTGTTCGCAGGCTCGAAATCCTTCATAAAAAAGTGTGAGGTAATATTCTCCGCCTGCGCGTGAAAAGACGCGGTCACCGGCTTATGATACTTCCTCGCAATACGCAGCGCAGCGTTGGCAAGCGCGAAGGGCACCAGAAGATGCACCACATCCGCGTCCTGCACCACAGGCTCAAGCAGCTTACCGCTTGCTCTCGAAAGAGTGACGCCGTTTTTTGCCAGATAACCGTTCAACGGACCTAAGTTGAGCTTATCAACAATGACGTAGCCCTCCATACCCTTACGGTTTTGGTCGGGACAGACAACGGTCACCTTATGACCCTTCGCTCTGAGAGAACGAATCAGATTCATTGCCGCAACAGTGGTGCCGTTGTTCTCTTCTCCCAGCACATCACAGACCATACATACTTTCATAATACACCCATTTTCCTTATCATAATCTGAAAAGCATTATATCACAATTATCTGCGCCAAACAACCACATATTTCACCACATTTGTTGCATAATATACAATTTAGCTAAGAACTAAGAGATAAGAAATAAGAACTGAGGGAGGGCTCCGCCCTCACCCAAATGATTTGTGAATGGTGAAGAGTGAAAGGTGAATGGTTGCGGGTGGACTTCGTCTGCACCTGATTGCTATACGATTCGATGAAATGATGATTGTGGTCGTAGGGCACGATGCCTACATCGTGCCGCTATAAAATGTCCGAGCGAAGCGAGTGACCATCGTTCTTAGTTCTTCTTTCTTAGTTCTTAATTACAGAAAAGGCGCCCTTTCGGACAATATCATTAAGTTAAAAAAGCAATAGAAAAAAGAATGCAGTCGAGACAAAAGTCACGGCTGCATTTTTATAAAAAGAGCAGAGCAAAAAGACCAACGAAACGTCAGCCTAAAAAAGATATTGAAAACAAAGTTGA
>JAFRCW010000036.1 GCA_017404145.1 Ruminococcus sp.
CCAGGATCAAACTCTCTAAAAATTGTATCTTAAGCCTCTCGGCTTAACATCATTTTCAGAGCTAATCTGCTCATTTTTAACACTTGCGTGTTAGATTCAATAATCTGAAATTTTCATCTCGGATTACTGCGATGTTTCTAAACATCTGTAATTTCTTGAGTACTCACCGAGCATTCCAGCCCGGCTGCTCTCAAAGTAATTACGGGTCTCTTTCTTTGTTGTTTAATTTTCAAGGTCCTTTTTCGCTGAAAGAATTAACCGTTACAGATGTGTAACCCGCAATCATTCAGCGTAAGTCATATTATATTCTATTCATCAGCAAATGTCAAGAAGATTTTTGAATTTTTTTCAATTTTTTTCAAGAATATTTGCCGATCAAATCCGACCCCTTATCGCGCCTTAAAAAGCGTTGCTCAAAAGTGCCGATAAACATTGGATTTTCCTTAGAATATGCTGACGCGACTTCTTTTATACCATATTAATGGCTATTTGTAAATAGGCAAATTCGATTTCTTTTAAATATGACAAATTTGTAATGGAATTTTGCGTATTTTGTGGTATTATATATAGTATAATACATTATCTTGGATGGTGAGGGTATGGAAAAGTATATTATCACAATCGGCAGACAGTTCGGTTCAGGCGGCAGAGCCATCGGTGAAAAGCTCGCGAAAAAGCTCGGGATTTCCTTTTATGATAAAGAACTGATTTCTCTCGCGGCAAAGGAAAGCGGCATCAGTCCCGAGGTGTTCGAGAACGTGGATGAGAAGGCGGCGAACTCCCTGCTCTACTCCCTCTCGATGGGACTGTACAGCTTTGGCTCCGGATTCTCCGCGATGGGCGATCTTCCCGTCAATGATAAGCTTTATATCCTGCAGCACAAGATCATCAAGGATATCGCCGAGAAAGAATCCTGCGTCATCGTCGGCAGATGTGCGGACTATATATTAAAGGATAACGAAAACTGCGTCAAAATATTCTTTTATGCCGATATGGTTTTCCGTAAAAGAGAGGCGGTCAAGAAGCACGGCATCGATGAAGCGAGAGCAGAACATATCATCAACAAAACCGATAAGTCCAGAGCGAACTACTACAGCTTCTATTCCGGTCAGAAATGGGGCATGGCGGAGAACTACGATCTGTGTATTGACTCCTCCAAGCTCGATGAGGATAAGATCGTTGACCTCATAGCGGATTATACTAAAATTAGATAGTATTATAAAACGAACAGACGCCGTGTTGACGCGGCGTCTGTTCTTTACTTTAACGACGTTACTATTATCCTATCATATTTGCAATCCCATATTGATTGCTGTCGATCAAAGCAAGATACTTTTGAATAGCAGTAGCATCCAAAATACTAAGCTCCGACTCTATAATAGTACCGCACAGCTTTATACGTCCATCTTTGTCATCAATTAAACTTGCCAGATGCTTCTGAATCTTAGTTACATCAAGAACACTGACCTTTCCGTCTCCGTCGGTATCCCCGCGCAAATAAACCTCATCCGTTAGATCACCGATATAAAGAAAATCAGAATTGTCGGAAATCCTTCTCTCGTTTTTATCGGCTACGACTTCAAAAAACAACGTATCAGAAGCACCTTTATACCTCTCAATATCATCATAACTCAAAAAGTATCTCAAGGATTCGTAACCGCTTATTTCACCTAAAGCCAGTGTATCAATCAAATCATCCGCATCTTTTGAAGCTTTTATCAAAAGATTCATTGACGTTGACACAGGGCTGTCATTCTCCACATCCAGCACGATTCCTTTTGTGTTATCCTGTGATCCCAATACGGTTGTCAGTATTAAATCGGTATACCCATACGTTAGTGTCGAAGTATCATATGCAGCATCGTTTAGGCATGAAACACGCACCGTATAATCTGTCAAAGAATCCATCTCTTCGCTAATAGGCACCGAAATCTCTATCTCGGACTCTGCCCCTGACGAAAGTGACAAATTATCACGCGTATCACTATAAACCACATTGTTCTGACTATCAGAAACAGATATGATAATATCTTCAATACCGAGAGTTCCCGTATTCTCTACATTCAATGACACGGGAAGAAGCTCACCCAGAATCAAGTCTTCTTCATCATATTCCACGTTAGTGATAGCAATGTCAGAATAATCCGTCAATACACCTGCGCATAGATCCGAACGCTCCGTAACATCATTTTCGGTAATGGCAACGTCTGTTTTGAGAAAAGCGGTGATAACAGATCCATCAGAATTCATCAAAAAAGCAGGATGTTTCACATATGATCCCATATCGGATGCTTTAATTCTGTTGCCGAGTAAACCCTGACTATCAACCGAATAACTATATATCTCGCAGGCAGACTCATCACTTTCAACCGAAAACAGTTTTGTTTTCTGACCGTCGCAAACAAACTGATAGTTGCCGAAGATCGGCGTCTGAGAGTCCGAAACGGCAACGCACTCAGAATCCGAACTGCTGTAAAGAACACCGTCGCACAAATATGTTAATCGTGAAGCGCTGTTAATATCGTTAAAAGCAATATTATACTCTTTCCGGTCATTGTCGGTCAGTTGCACCGCTTCGTTGTTCTCGTAACGATAAACTTCTATATCTTCGTTATCAGAATGATTATTGTCCGCATCAGCTGTGAATGCAATTTGCTCACCGTTGGTTGCCAATTCAAATATACCTCGATCAGAAGAGTACACACAAGAGGTTACAAAACTGCTGTTCTGACCGCACGCACGAAGGATCTTATCCGTTCCGGAAAACTGCAAAATACTATTATCAGAGTTTTGTTTCCATACAACTGTCGCTTTACCGTTTGAAACCGCAACAGAAGGATTAACATCTACAACCTCATTTTCAGTCAATCGGGTGATATTCGTAAAAGTTTTCGTATCGGGATCAAACCGAGCTATCTTGATCTCGCAGGCAGAAGCCATCTCGTCGAGTGTCACATCTTCAGAAAAAGATTGATCGGCATCTACCCAGGTGATATATGTATTCTCTCCGTCAGTCGCAATATCAGGATAGAAATCCGCCGTCGCGTTATCTTCAACCGCAGCGGGAGCAGACCACAATCCGCTTTCCGCGTCATAAAGAGAATAATACACAACTGTCTCGTTTCCGGTAGAACGCGAAGGATCATCACCGACAAATGTAAGAATTATATCTTCGCCTGCTCGAAGCAATTTAGGAGAAGAATCATTATAGATATCCTTTTGCAGCTCGCAATATTCAAAGCCGCCGTAGGTTCCCGCCCCGGAGGGAACCGGCAAGGCATTTCGACTTGGCGAGGACAGCCACTCGCTCTGCTGAGAAATGTATGAGCGGTCTATCTCAAAGCTATCGGCAGACAGCTCCGGCAAACCGCCGGAAGGTACAAGTCCCGCTCTTCCATTATCCTCTGATTCGCTGTCATAATATGTCAATCCATCGTTGTCGTTCAATGGCAGGATTACTTTTTTCGAGGAAAACATCAAAGCTTTGACGCTTATGCCGACTTCTCCGTATAGAGTACCGGTAATCCGCTGATCCGGATAAAAAACGAATTCATTCTTTGCTTCACCATATAAAGATACATCCGCAACATATGCCAATCCGATTCCGGCAGATACTCCGATTTTCGGCAATATCACTTTTACAGTTGTATCAAAATTCAGTTTATGATCCTTCAAGGTGATATCAATTGTTTCGTCAACACCGACTTCACCGCTGAATTTAACGACGACAGGAACAACATAAACAAGATATTGCGTCTCCTTCTTTGCGGATGCTTTCATTTTCAGATTGATCATTCCGCTGCCGTACTTTGTTTGAGGAACGCCGTTTTTAATCGGACAAACATAATAACCAACCGCATCGATATCAATGCTACCTGCCCATCCGGCAGAACCGCCTTTTCCCTCGTCAACTGCTTTCCACCACGCATCTTTACCTTTTTCGATTTTTTTGGAATAACCGTCAACATAGTTTTTAAAATTACACCACGTCTGTTTATCAGTACAGAGATCTTGTATGTTATTCACATTAATTCCTGCATACAGCTTTCCGTCCTTAACCATTGCACTGACGGGAATAAAGGAGAGATCAAGCTCAAATTCCTCTCCACCGATAATCGGCAAAAAGTCCGCTGCCGGGGCTTTAAAGCTCCCGTTCAAAGAAATGTTCCAGGGCGCAGCCTCGGACTCCTCCTTCACCTTAACCGTGTTCGGTTTGACCGGATCAATCTTATGCGTATCCTCCGCAGAAGGTACAAGCTTGACATAATAACGGGTTTCCCGCTCTTTTCCGCGGTCATAATAAAGATGGTACCCATCATCCATTAACGGATAGCCTTCTCTGCCAAGCCATGATTCATTGCCGTCGCCATAAGGTCTCAGATAAATATTATATAATCCGTCAGTTGGAATTTCATCTTGATGATTATAATTGTAATTTCCATCTATATCAGAAAACGGAAGGATTTCCCAAGGCATCGCTCTTCCTTCTTCCTCCAATTCCCTGTGAAATTTATCAATATTCTCCTTCTCTAATGCACCCGGATAAAACCAATCATCCGTCGTCAGATAAACATTATTCAACACATATTCTACCGTAGGAGATTCCGTCACACGGACAAAACGGTACTGCTCCACAAACGGACTTTCTGATACATATCCGTCAGAAAGGAAATGATACTCATTCCATGTACCAAACAAATAAATCTCATATCTTTCGAAAATCGAAGCCGCTGCATCGGCAGGCAGCGAAACAGCCATACCTGCCAACAGAGTCAAAGCAATGAAAAAACCGATAAACCTTTTCACATTATCTCCCCTCTCAAAGAATAAAAATCCTATGCTTTCATCTTATCATATCGCTAAAACGATATGATTCTATAATTGAAAAACAAAAGGATTTTCACAAAGAGAAATCCTCTCTTTCACAAGAGAGGACGCCACGGAAAGACAAGACCCTTTCTACCGTATTATTGAGTGCTAACGACTGTGAGCGCTCTTATCCTAACAGAATCTTTCACCGAATTCTCTTTGTACCAAGCACGTGTTTATAGATTGCGTTCGCCGCCGACGGAGGACCGATCATTATTTCCGACCACAGCGCCGCACTTGAGATTTTACCATCGGTTTCCGTTATCTCGGTATCAATATCGAAAACAGGAACAAGTTCCCGCCTTACACTAAAACATTTTTAATTCTAATTTAGTAAAATAGACTTTATTGATATCAAATTCTTCCTTTGAGCAAACCGAAAGGTAATATCCTTCTAGCTTAGCAGAATATAGATAAGGATTCAAATCATCAGAGGTTGTGTCAAAAGCGGAGAGGTCCTCTGTGATACCGGTGCCTTTGCATTTGAGGTAGGCTTCCTTACGCGTCCAGACTTCCGTAAAAGCAACCGGCTTATCCGAACTTTGGGCAATATAAGCGATCTCACCTTGTGAAAAGAATCTTTCGGCAAGCTTGTCTATGTCTTTAGTACGAATCTTTTCGACGTCAACGCCGACCTCGGTATCATCTACGGCGATCGCCACACATCTATCGGAATGAGAGACAGAAAAGAAAAGATCGTCACAGTTCTTAATATACGGCTTGTTATGTTCTCCATAGATCAGCTCTCTATCCCCTATCATATGTCGGATCAGCAAACCCGCGACGGCGGAAGTCAGCTTGTCTTTATCGAAGCGATAGCGGGCGATCTTCTCCCGACGTTCTTTCGGGAGAAGAGGAAGATACGGCTTTATATCCTCAAAGGATGTGTTCTCATCTATCATAATGTATTTGATAATCATTCTATCACCAAACTCATTTTACATCATTCTCATCTTTCAATCAATAGTATTTACAAAAACAGGCATTTTTGATATAATCAATTATAATATATGGATAAGATTACCACGGGCGAAGCCCTCACAATGACATTTTTATATAGGAGGATCACTATGAGTATTTTTGATAATCTGAGGAATTCTGTTTCGAACGCTGTCGGAGGCGGATCTGCACAGTCGGGAACATTCACTTTTACATTTCAGCGGCTGCCGGAGAGTCTTGATGAAATGAAGGCGCTGCCCGAGGCTGCGATGGACACGCCGTACAAGACAGCCGCACTGACGGTGCTGGCGCTGTGCGCTTATGCCGCGGCTCCCGAGATCGGCAAGGAGATGCTCAACTTTCTTAAAGGTCCCGCGCCCCTCTCGGGATATGAGATCAGCTTTCTCAATGACAGATTCAGAGACTCCAAGCTGGTACCGTTCTCCTACTTTGCGGGAGCGACGCCTGAGAACAGCTACACGCCGTCTCAGCCGTTTACCCTCACGATCTTCTCCAATCCTTATTCCTTCCAATCCGAGAATCGCGCGACACTGCATCTGAACTCCGGCGGTGCGGATAATCCGAGACAAATCAAGCTCAGACTCAAACCTTCCGAGGAGAAATGGTATCTGGAGGAACAGATGATACTGGTCGGGATCAGAGCGGCAAAGACGGATGATCCATGGGCGTAATCAATTCATAATTCATAATGCATAATTCATAATTATTTTTTCATTTAGGTTTGCTTGCACAAAACATCACTGTTATTCCTTAAAAAATATTTTAAAAAGCGGGAATTTTTTACAAAAAACGTTACTATATAGATGAAAGATGTTTTTGAAAGCGTTACAAGTACGAGTATGACGCAAACGGACAGATCTATGCAGTTTGTTACAGAGCAAATGCCAATGCAAACAGCACCTACTATTATTATTCCCATAACACCAGAGGGGATATAGTTGGTCTGTACAATGCGGATGGTACCCTGCACGCGAAGTATACCTACGATGTATGGGGCAACAAGCTGGCTGTTACCAATGCCTCAGGTGTTGCAATTACAAGCCAGACGGATATAGCGAACATTCAGCCCTTCCGGTACAGAGGCTACTATTACGACTACGAATCCGGCTTCTACTATCTCCAGTCGAGATACTATGATCCTGTGACGCATAGATTCATCAATGCGGATGGTTTGGTATCCACAGGAACCGGAGTGCTCGGATACAATATGTTTGCATATTGTGAGAATAATCCGGTGAATTGTAGTGATTCATCTGGAATATATGCAACATATGCTGGTGTTACATATGATGGTATAAGATTTAGTCATGTTCCTATTTTTCGTTTAGGATACTATGGGCAAATAAAAGAATACCATATAGATGGTGAAATAATACCTGAAACAAAGAACACTTCCAAAAGTATTCACGTTTATCATTCGGATTCTACACCATCAAAAGATGTTATTAATAATTATAATAATGTTGTAGTGTTTGATAACAGATATAGCTCCAATAATCCTAGTATGCAAATTTTTAATTCATATAAAATAACAGATGAAAAAGTAAAAATAGATATATTGAATGCACTTTTAACCTATGACGAAGAGCATCCTTCCGAGTGTGAATGGGGACGTAGTGTGGATTCTATGAAAATTGAATGGGATGCGCATAATGATATTTATTCTATATATGCCAATGAAAGGTGTCAACACGTTGATTTGGATCATAACGATGAAGGAGTTACATATTTAGATTTTTATTTAAGAGCATTTATGTCTGTTTTCGGAGGCTAGAATGAAAAAGTATAATATTCTTCTGAATATATATGTTTTAATTAAAATAGGATTAACTTTTTTTGTACCAAATATTTGTGTGTTTGGAGTATTTACAATACCTTTTTCAGTTTCCTTTGGCTTAAATGAAGGAATGTATAAATACATTGCGAGATTTTTAATACTTTTTTCTTTCCTTTGGATTCTCTTTTTTATTATGAATATAGTTCCAAATTTAATAATTAATAGAATTTCAAGGATAGGTATAATGCTATTGAGTATATTAGAGATCATATGTTTATCAGTATCAATAATCTATGGCGTTATTGCTTTGGGTGATTTTGAGAAAATGTTTCTAGTAGTTTTTTTGAGAACCCTTGCAATAGCGGTTAATATATTATGTATTTTATACTGTATTAAAAGAATCGTACGTAAATAAATCATATGACAGGCGTTTCTTCTTCAACAGTTGACTATCGGTTTGAGTATGATTCTTTTGGAAATCGTAATGCAACCAAAATAGTAACACAAGACCCGTCAGAACCTACAATAACGTTAGCCTCATATACTTACAATCCCGGCGGACAGATGACGCAGATGACCTACGGCAACGGCGACTATGTTACCTATAGTTACGATAAGTACGGAAATGTCGCTGCCCGGGATAACTATAAGACGGTTAATAACAACAGTCAGAATACCGCCTCTTATCGCGCCTATGCGGATAACACCGGAGCTGTCACCAGAGCGCAAGATCTTACAAACGAGTTGGAGTATAACAGCACCTATGACTCTATCGGCAGGCTGATCAGCTCTACTGTGACGGATATGTCTACCAACAAATTCAAGTCGGCATATGAGTATAAGTTCGATCAGAATAACAATGTCAAACGGTTCGTATCTCTCACTCCCTATGGTTCCAACGCAACCTCATATACGTATATCAAGGATAATTTGCCTAAGTACGCGTATTTCACCGGCGGCAGAATGCTGATAAACAATTATGATAATTTGGGCAGATTGATAGACACCACGATTGACACATCCACCAATATCCATACTGATTATACCTATCTTGATTCGAATGTATCCGGCTATACCACCAATTTTGTAGAGACAGAGACCAACGGAGATTTCTCCTACAAGTATGAATATGACGCTAACGGGAATATTACGAAGCTGTATCGTAAAGATAGTAATAATAATTACGTTCTTTCGGAAGAATATACATACAATGCTTTAGGTGAACTGACTCGAGTTGATTATCTTGATCTGAATAAGAGATACAAGTACAGTTATGATTCAGGAGGCAATATTTCAAAAGAAAAGGTTTACACTCTGAGTAACGGTACAGAGACTTTACAATCTACAAACGATTATGATTACGAAGATCTGAACTGGCACGATAAGCTGACATCATACAAGGATGTAGCGATTACTTATGATAGCATAGTTTAATAACATACCAAAAAAACTAAAAGAATGTCATTTTCAAAATGACATTCTTTTTTAATTTCATATATTATTCGCTCTGAGGACGATCTCTGCCCATTCGGCGGGACCGATGGCGCCGTTCTCTTCGATACCGAGCTGTCGCTGGAATGCCATAACTGCCGACTTGGTTTCTTCGCCGAAGATACCGTCGACCGCGATCGTTGGGATAGCGGGATCGTTCACCGCGATACGGTTGAAATACTCCTGGATGATCCGGACGCTCTCTCCCCTGTCGCCGACCACCAAAAACCGTCCCGGGTAGGGCTCGCCGATCGCGGACTGAAAATTTGCGGGCAGATCCGCTACGGCGTTTTTATATTCTCTTTCTATCGTATAGAAGGTATTCGCGTCGACGATACCGGTGACCGGCAAGCCATAGACGCTCTGGAAGGTAAATACCGCGTCGCGGGTCTCCTCGTTGAAAAATCCGGTGATCGCGATCAGCGGCAGCTGGGGATAGAAGTATCCGAGAAACGCGAGATAATACTGGACAGATTCAACGTCGGGTCCCTCGCTGCCGAGGCTCATCTCTTCGGTGTAGCGTCTCTCCACTTCGGAGATCGTGAGCCCTTCTCCCGTTAGCTCGGAAAGACGTTTGACCGCGGAGAAAACCTGTCTGATTTTATACCACGTTGCTTTTCCGACGATCCCGTCAACGGTGAGGTTGAATATCCTCTGAAAGGCGCGCACCGCTTCTTCAGTCTCACGGTCATAAACGCCGCTGAGGTCGGTGATTTTCGGGATCGCCGGATAGTTCTGAGAAATGCGGTTGAGGTCTCTTTTGATCACTACCACATCATTTCCGAACGAGCCGAGCGAGAACGGTATGCCGGGGTATGATCTGATCTCACCCGATACCGGCGCGTTCTCAACGATCTCGATGTCGTTGCCGTAGTAGTATTTCAATATCTCGAGATAGTTCAAGCCCTGATTCGCCAGATCCACAGTTCCCCACTGGGAAAGTCCGCTGCACTGAGTGATCTTGCCGTCGCAAAACTGGGCGTAGTAGGGCTCTATTCTGCCGACCTTGCGGATGTAGTTGTTGAACAACTGATCGGTCAGGACGCTGATAGTATCGTAGACCTCGCCGTTCTTGACGAAGGAATGGTCGATCGCGGTATTGTTGGTGATATCAAAGTTATAGCCGCGGGAGGGATAATACTCGGTGTAGACTTTGTTGAGCGTAAAGGAGATCTGGGCGAGGATGTTCGCCTTGATCGCCTCCTCGGGCCAAGTCGGGTAGATCTCGTTGGAGGCGACATTCTTGATATAATCGGTAAAGGCGACCGTCACATTCTCCGCGGCTTCGTCGGGCCTCCCCAGATGGACGGTGATATACTGCGGAACAGTGGGCAAAACAGCCATCAATCCTGCTCCTCTCGTGTGGTTCTGGGTACCAGAGAGATCGGCAGGATCGTCTCGATCTTATCCTGTATCGTGATACAGCAGTCGCTGACCGCTTCAAAATCAGGATGATAAACGGATACCAGATACTGCGCCTCATCCACGCCGGCGGTATCGAAATTCAAAGTGCTTTCGAGCGTTTTGGCGGGCAGCACCATATTGTCGACGATGCCGGAGATATCGGTGACGTCGTTATACAGAGAATAGCGGACACCGTTATAGATCTGGGAGACGTCTACCACCACGTTCTTCAGCGGGAAGGCTTCTTTCGCGACGGAAATCTGCACTTTCAGCGTTCCTCTGCCGGGATAGCGCTCAATGTATTCTTCATACTCCGGTCGGAAAGGACTCTGCCCTGTTCCGGTCAGCTTTAGGGATGAAAACGCGTCGGCGGGATTGATCCCGCTGTTCAGATAGTCGATATACATAACAAAACTCCTCTCACTCTCAATGTATGAGAACGAAAGGAGTTTTATTATTGAATTCCAATCGAAAAAGATATTGCAGAAGATTCGTTATTCGGATTTCTGCTGCAGCGGCTCGATCTTCTGGTAGACCATTGCGTTGAGAAATTCGGGAAAGACAGCGCGCCAGAAAAGACCGTTGTGTTCGCCTTCCTCGTTAAAATGCAATACGAGTTTTTCTGCGGGATAGCCCATATCCTTGAGCCTTTGATACATCTGAGAAACATCGGGATCGGTGTCCTTTGGCTGATTTGTGGCGCTGGGAACGGTTCCCTCAGGTACGCCCGGACCGGTGTACATATATACAAACGGTGAATTGGCATCAAAAGTCTTATCGCTCAGGAATTTTTTCCATGTAGCATCGTCAAATTGCCAGAAGGAAGGCGAGATCGCGCCGACGGTACCGAAGGTCTCCGGGTATTCCATCGTGATATAGAACGACTCCAGACCGCCGAAGGAATTGCCTGTGATAGAGGTATGGAGCGCGTCGGTGTAGACATTGTAGTTCTCCTGAATGTACGGCACCAGCTCCTCGGCGACAAACTGCGCAAACTGGATACCGTCCATACTTTCAAACTCCTGCTCTCCGAAGAATTCCGAATCTCTGGTGACGCCGATCTTGGGAACCAGCTCATTATCACGCGCATAGAGGTTCTCGATCCCGACAACGATCGCTTTGTAGCCGGTTGTAGAGATCATCGATCTGACCTGTTCGGGAGACGCTAAGTAATAATTCAGAATGTCCTCTCCGTTAGAAATCAGATTATGACCGTCCAGCACATAGATGGTCGCGTATTTCTCCTTGGAGGAAGCGTCATAATCCTCGGGCTTCCAGATGTGGATATTCTTTTTGTAGCCAAAACTGCTCTCGAGCGTAACATCATCCATCTCGGGAAAATAGTTGATCTCCTCTCCCTCGGTATAAGGGAGAAAATAAGTAGGTGTACGGTACCAGCCGCTGACGCATTTGTTAAAAGCGAATTTGCTGGTTACACTATCGCCGTAGGTAACATACGCCATATTATAGAGAGAACAATCGCCTTCGCAGGAGAAGGTAAAGGAATCATCGTCCTCGCTGACTTTTTCCATCTCCACATCGACGCTCTCTTTGCTGTCGCTGTTAAAAAAGGTAGCGGTCGCTTTTTCGCTTTTGGTGCCGTCCTTAAAATATAAAATATGATACGGATTACCGGTTTTTCCGCAGGCTGAAAACAGCATCGCTGTTATGATGATCACCAATATGGCAGATAAGGTTCTTCTCATACGATCTCTCCTTGTCATTTTTGTACTTTCATTATAAAACAGCTGCCTGATATCTATCAAGCAACTGTTTTCTCGATGGTTCAATGAAAAAGAGGATAATTCAACCGGTGGTTTATAACAAAGGCTTATTTCTGTCGAACATATTAAAAACCGGAAAAGGGCTGCCCTTGGCGATTTCATCAGCAAAGCAAAACAGCGGTATTGCACAGCCTTCTCTGCGGATCGTGTAAGAATCGATCTCAGCATCAACAGACGCAATCTTCATATGGACAGCCAAACCGATCTCGCAAATGCTGTTCATACAGCGCTCCACCTCTTGCAGCTCAAGCCCGGTGCCTTTACTGATCAGCGAGGCGGTGATCGGCGTTTGGGACATCGAATAAAGATAGAAAATCGTTTTGAGCGTATTCTCGTCGGCAAACAGCGCAAAAACCTTTCGGATCGCCTCCATATTCTCAAAGTAGTTTTGTACACTTTCGCCGCGCGGCTCCACCATCAGGAAAAAATGTCTGAAATCATTTGACAGACGAGCCAGCGCCATACCGTCATCCTGAATCGACTTTGCGAAATAATCTGTCGGCTTTTCTTTTTTGCCGCCGGAATGGCTGACAAAGGTATCCATAAAATCCTCGGTAAAATCAGCGTCTCCGGTCAGTCCGATAATAATCGACCAGCAAATATCAAACGTGTAGCGAAACGCCTCATCGCGGGGCAGCTTGCTCAGCTCTTTTGAAAGCGCTAACTTGATATCCTGCTCTTCTCTGCCATACAGCGAGTCAATGTCTACACCCAGCGCGTCTGCGATGCGAGGCAGGATCTCCGCGTCCGGCGCGCTGCCTCTCTCCCACTTTGAAACCGCCTGAGTCGTTACGCCGACAAGCTCGCCGAGCTTTTCCTGTGTATATCCTTTCTTCAAACGATACTTTTTGATATGCTGTCCGATCATTCCCACAATCAACCCTCCGTTGATTTTATTATCATTATTGTAGCAAATAAAAATGTCTTTGTCTATATGGGTAACATAAAAATCGCTGTCAAGCGGTATTATACCAGCTTAACAGCGATTTAAAATCAAATGTGATTTAGTTTGTGTTGAAATGATAATCGGAAAAATCAAAGGTAGCGAAGTAGTCGTCCATCGTCTCGGCTCTCCTGATCAGCTTATATGAACCGTCCTCGCAGAGGAGCACCTCGGCGGAACGAAGCTTGCCGTTATAGTTATAACCCATCGAAAAACCGTGAGCGCCGGTGTCGTGGATATAGACAAGATCGTCGGGAAGGATCTCGGGCAGCATACGGTCGATGGCGAACTTATCGTTGTTCTCGCACAGACCGCCTGTGACGTCATATTTAAAGGTACAGGGCTCGTTCTCTTTGCCCAGTACGGTGATGTGATGATAGGAACCGTACATCGCGGGACGCATCAGGTTCGCCGCGCAGGCGTCGAGACCGATATAGTCCTTGTAGATATGCTTGGTGTGCAGGCACTTCGCGATGATCGCGCCGTAAGGAGCGAGCATATATCTGCCGAGCTCTGCGAAAATCTTGACGTCGTCCATACCCTCGGGAACAAGGATCTCCTCAAACTTCTGACGAACCAGATCGCCGATGATCGCGATATCGCCTCTGGGCTCTTCGGGACGGTAATCAACGCCGATACCGCCGGAAAGATTGATAAAGGAGATATGCACGCCGGTCTTGTCTCTCAGACGGATCGCGAGCTTGAACAGGATCGCGGCAAGCTCTGCGTAGTAGTCGTTAGACACCGTATTAGACGCTAAGAACGCGTGAATACCGAAGTGCTTTGCTCCGGCGGATTTCAGCTCTAAAAACGCTTCTTCCATCTGTTCCTCGGTCATACCGTACTTTGCTTCTCCGGGGTTGTCCATCACCTGCACGCCGGTTCTTGATGCGGCAAGCTCAAACACGCCGCCCGGATTATAGCGGCAGCAGATCGTCTCGGGAACATAGGCGACCCGCTTGATAAAAGGCACAAAGTTAATATCATCAAGGTTGATGATCGCGTTCAAATCAAACGCTTTCTTCATATCCTCCTCAGGAGTCACGTTGGAGGAAAACATAATGTCATCGCCGGAAAACCCGCAGGCTTCAGACAATACGAGCTCGGTCAGAGAGGAACAGTCCGCGCCGCAGCCTTCTTCTTTGAGAATTTGCAAAAGGTAAGGATTGGGCGTCGCCTTAACGGCAAAATACTCCTTAAAGCCTTTGTTCCACGAGAACGCCTTGTATAAAGCGCGGCAGTTCTCACGGATCCCCTTTTCATCGTAGATATGAAAAGGAGTAGGGATCTCACGGATGATTTCTTCTGCTTTTTCTTTTGTCAGAAACGGTGTTTTTTTCATATACTTTTCCCCAAATCTTCATCAGTTTTTTATCAGATCGAAGAGAGAATCGCCTCTTCGATCTCCTGCTTTCCCTCGCCGGTCAACGCGGAAAAGGAATACAGCATAATACCTTCATAGTCTTTTAATTGTTCGGAAATTGTTGCAAGCTGATCATGATATTCTGTTTTGTTGAGCTTATCGGACTTGGTCATCACCACGATGAACGGGATCTCGGACTGATAGAGAAAGTCGATCATTCCGATATCGTCCGCGGTGACCTTATGGCGCATATCAACGATCTGAACCACCAGCGCGATATTCCTGTCAAGCCCAAAATACCCTTCTACCAGCTCCGCCCATCGAAGCTTTTCCGCCTTGCTGACCTTCGCGTAGCCGTAGCCGGGAAGATCGACAAGCGTGAAGCTCTTTGCGTCAAAGAAGTTGATGGTTGCGGTCTTGCCGGGCTTGGAGCTGACGCGCGCAAGGGACTTTCTCTCACACAGCTTATTGATCAGCGAGGACTTGCCGACATTGGAACGCCCCGAGAACACAACCTCCGGCATTTCGGAGGGCTGGATCTGAGAAGAGAGTCCCGCCGAATACACAAATTCTACATTCAGCATACGCCGCTCCTTACTGGGTAATCGAAACCCTGCGGGAGGACGTTTTCTGATTCTTCATCACATAGGTATCAGCGGAATCCAGCTTTTTCGCGGGAAGAGTCGCAAGCGTGATCACTTCATCCACCGTCTCGACCGGATAGAAGGTCAGGCCGTCACGGACTTCCTTATCGATATCGTCCAGATCTCTCTCGTTCTCCTTGGGGATAATTACGTTGAGAACGCCTGATTTGAACGCCGCCATACACTTCTCTTTTAAACCGCCGATCGGAAGAACCTTTCCGCTGATGCTGATTTCTCCGGTCATCGCAAAATCAGAACGCACGGGACACAGCGTGAGCGCGGAATAGATCGCCGTCGCCATCGTGATACCCGCGGAGGGACCGTCCTTCGGGATCGCTCCCTCCAGCGCGTGGATATGGATATCATACTGTGAATAAAAGTCCGGACTGACGCCGTACTTTGCCGCACGGGTACGGATCGCGGTGATCGCGGCTTTTGCCGACTCCTGCATCACATCGCCTAATGATCCGGTGAGTTCGATCTTGCCGCTCCCCTTCATCACGGCGCATTCCAGCGGAAGGAGTGTTCCGCCTACCGCTGTCCACGCAAGACCGTTCACAGCGCCGATCTCGTTCTTCTTCGACTTGATATCGTCGATAAATTTGACGGTACCTAAGAAGTCGGTGATGTTCTTGTCGGAGACTCTGACGACCGCTTTGTCGTCTTCGAGGATCGATACGGCAGCTTTTCTCAGCACGGTCTGGATCTCGCGTTCGAGATTTCTGACGCCCGCTTCTCTGGTGTAGCCGTCGATAATTCTGTAGATCGCTTTATCAGTGATGGAAAAGTTCTTTTTCTTGATACCGCAGAGAGTCATCTGTTTAGGCAGCAGGTGCTTCTTCGCGATATGGAACTTTTCGGTACGTGTATAAGAAGTCAGCTCGATGATATCCATACGGTCTCTCAGCGGCGCGGGGATCGCGTCAAGGTCGTTCGCGGTAGTGATGAACATCACATCGGATAAATCAAACGGGATATCTATGTAGTGGTCAACAAAAGCAAAGTTCTGTTCGCTGTCCAGCACCTCTAACAGCGCCGAGGTGGGATCGCCTTTATAGTCCGAGGAGAGCTTGTCGATCTCGTCAAGGATCAAGAGCGGGTTGTTCACCTTCGCCTGCTTGATACCGGCGATGATCCTGCCGGGCATCGAAGCGATATAAGTCCTTCTGTGACCTCTGATCTCCGCCTCGTCTCTGACGCCGCCTAAGGAAATACGGTGAGACTTTCTGCCGATCGCCTTGCCGATGCTCATCGCGATAGAGGTCTTTCCCACGCCGGGAGGACCGACGAGACAGATGATCTGTCCCTTGGCTTTTTCGCTGAGTTTTCTGACGGCGAGCTGCTCTAAAATTCTCTTCTTGACCTTTTCCAAACCATAGTGATCTTTATCGAGCTGAGCCTGTACGGCGCTGATATCAATATTTTCTTCTGTCTTTTCGTTCCAAGGAAGCTCTAAAACGGCGTCAAGATAGGTCTCGACAACCGAGGATTCATTGGAGCCGAAGGGAATCTTCTCCAAGCGGGAGACCTCTTTGAGCAGGGCTTTCTCGCTGTCCTCGGGAAGATGGAGCGCTAAGATCTTCTTCCTGTATTCTTCCAGATCGGAGTCAACGTCCTCACCCTCTCCGAGCTCTTCCCGGATCACATTCATCTGTTCTCTGAGATAATAATCACGCTGGGAGCGATCGATTCTGGACTTTGCTTTCTCTAAGATATCACGCTCGGTATCAAGGATGAACACCTCGTTCTGAAGCGCGTCAACCAAAAGCTCCAGTCTTTCCGATACATTCACGGTTTCAAGCAGTATCTGCTTGATCTCTACATCCAGCATCACGTTGGACGAGACATAATCAGTCAAGTCCGAGGGATCGTTAGAGAGCCCTATCTTAAAGAGAATATCGGTGGGAAGCTTCGGGGTCAGCTCCATATATCTCTCAAAGGTGGCTTTCAGAGAACGCATCAGCGCAAGGTCGCGGGTCGTAACGGTTCTCTGACGGCGGGTCAGCACCGGCGCGATCTGCGCGCGCATACAGACGTCGTCGGAAACATCTGTCACGATTCTCGCGCGGTATAGACCCTCTACAACGACTCTGGTCTTGTTGTCGGATTCTTTGAGCACCTGCGCGATCTTGCAGACAACACCGACCTTGTAGATATCGTCGATCGTCGGGTTAGACACCGCAGCGTCCGTCTGTGCGGTCAGAAATACCCGCTGGTCAGCGTTCATCGCCTCGCTGAGCGCGCGTATGGATTTTGTTCTGCTGACGTCAAAGTGCAGCATCATTTTCGGAAATACTACCAGTCCTCTGAGCGGAAGAACCGGCAGAATGTTGGTTTTTTCTAAAGGCATACAAGCTCCTTTAATATATTGTCATAAAAATGAGTATGAGGCTGTATGTAAAAACATACAGCCTGTTCATTCAGGATGCGTTATCCTTTTGGCTTTTATAATCATCGCCTATTTCCAAAGCGAGAGGAATATCGGTTTCACGGCGCAGGATCTGCGGCTGTGCGTTATTCTCCACAACATCCTTGGTAATAATGATTTTTTCTATTGTTCTGTCGGAAGGGGTCTCAAACATCAGATCCTTGAGCAGATTTTCGATAATACCGCGCAGGCCTCTCGCGCCGGTGTTCTGCTCCTTCGCCTTCTTCGATATCGCGTACAGCGCTTCTTTCTCAAAAAGCAATTCTACGCCGTCGAGCTTGAACAGATGCTTGAACTGGTAGATGACAGAATTCTTCGGTTCGGTCAGCACGCGCACCATATCGTCCTCCGACAGATCGGACAGTGCTGTGATAACGGGAAGTCTGCCGATCAGCTCGGGGATGATGCCGAACTTGATCAGATCGTGCGCAACAACCTCGTGCATCCACTGCTTTTCCATCAGCTCGTTCTTATCCAACACCTGAGCCTCAAAGCCCAAAACGGAAGAACCCATGCGCTTTAAAACGATCTTATCAAGACCGTCAAACGCGCCGGCGCAGATGAACAGAATATCCTTGGTATTCACCTGCAGGAACTCCTGCTGGGGATGTTTTCTGCCGCCCTGAGGAGGAACGTTCGCCACGGTTCCCTCGACGATCTTCAAAAGCGCCTGCTGAACGCCCTCTCCCGAAACGTCACGGGTAATGGAGGGATTCTCGGACTTTCTGGCGATCTTATCGATCTCGTCGATATAGATAATACCGCGCTCCGCCTTCTCGATATCATAGTCGGCAGCCTGGATCAGCTTCAGGAGGATATTTTCAACATCTTCTCCTACATAACCCGCCTCGGTCAGCGTGGTAGCGTCGGCAATCGCAAACGGAACGTCCAGCGCCTTTGCCAAGGTCTGGGCAAGAAGCGTCTTTCCTACACCGGTAGGACCGAGCATCAGCACGTTGGATTTGGTGAACTCCACATCGTCGTCATGACTGAACACACGCTTGTAGTGGTTATACACCGCCACCGAGAGAGTCTTTTTTGCCTCGTCCTGTCCGATCACGTACTCATCGAGGATCTTCTTGATCTCGACTGGCTTGAGCAAATTCTGGGGCTTCATCACAGGACCCTTGCCCATGCTCTCATTTTCAAAATCGTCGCCGTCCTCTAGTATCGCAGAGCACATATCCACGCAGCTGTCGCAGATATAAACGCCGTTACCCGCAATCAGTCTGCCTACCATTTCCTGCGGCTTTCCGCAGAAGGAGCAGTAAATATGATCATCATTTCTGTTGGATGACATAAAATCGCCTACTTATCTTTTCTCAATAACCTTATCGATCAGACCGTATTCCATCGCCTGCTGCGCGGTCATAAAGTTATCGCGCTCGGTATCTCTTGCGATGATATCGAGTGGCTGACCGGTGTTCTCGGAGAGGATACGGTTGAGTTTCTCCTTGATATGAAGAATATGATTGGTGTGGATCTGGATATCGGTCGCCTGACCCTGATAGCCGCCGGACGGCTGGTGGATCATGATATCGGCGTTAGGCAGAGCGTATCTCTTACCCTTGGCGCCTGCCGCGAGTAAGAAAGCGCCCATTGACGCTGCCATACCCATACAGATGGTGGATACGTCGCACTTGATATACTGCATGGTATCATAGATCGCCATACCGTCGGTCACGGAACCGCCGGGAGAATTGATATACAGACTGATATCCTTGGTGGGGTCCTGACCCTCTAAGAAGAGCAGCTGAGCGACAACCAGAGAGGCTGTGGTAGCGTTGACTTCTTCGTTCAGCATAATGATTCTGTCATTTAACAGACGGGAGAAAATATCATAGGAACGCTCTCCGCGGTTGGTCTGTTCCACAACATAAGGTACTAATGCCATAGTTATCATCCTTTCAGATTAGTTATAAGTAAAAAATGAACGGATATACATTGTCAGTGCAGAGTGCAGAGTGCAGGGTGCAAGGTGCAAGGTGCAGAGAGCAGGGTGCAGTGTGCAGGGTGCAGAGTGCAAGGTGCAGAGTGCAAGGTGCAGGGTGCAG
>JAFRCW010000037.1 GCA_017404145.1 Ruminococcus sp.
AGGGGGCAGGGTGCAGAGTGCAGAGTGCAGGGTGCAGGGTGCAGAGTGCAGGGTACAGGGTGCAGAGTGCAGGGTGCAGGGTGCAGAGTGCAGAGTGCAGGGTGCAGAGTGCAGGGTGCAGAGTGCAGGGTGCAGAGTGCAGGGTGCAGAGTGCAGGGTGCAGAGTGCAGGGTGCAGGGTGCAGGTTTGAAAACGAATATAAGCGAAAGACCGTGTTATTCTCCCAGAACGGTTCCTACATCGAGCTTTCTGCCCATCAGGAAGGAGGGAGCATCCATTCGTTTTTTGCCTTCGAGCTGAAGCTCGATAATTTCGATAGAGCCTTCGCCGCAGGCGACTGTCAGGGGTGAAAGGCTGACGATCTCTCCGGGATTTCCTAAAAGAGCGCTTTTTTTGCTTTTGTATATTTTCAATGTTTTGCCGCCGAGCTTGGTATAGGCAATCGGCCAGTCGAACATTCCTCGGACAAGGTTATGGACCTCGGTACTCGGCTTTTTCCAGTCGATCTCTCCCATCTCCTTTTTGATCATCGGAGAATAACAGGAGAGAGAATCATCCTGCACGGTTTTGGAATAATCTCCGCTCTCGATATTTTTCAGTGCGTCAACGATCATCACAGCGCCGAGATCGGACAGCTTCTCGAACATCGAAAGCGCGGTATCATCCTCTTCGATCGGGATCGCACGGGTGAAAATGATATCGCCGGTATCGATTCCCTCATCCATCATCATGATCGTCACGCCGGTTTCTTTCTCACCGTTTAGGACAGACCACTGGATCGGCGCCGCTCCGCGATACTTCGGCAAAAGAGACGCGTGGATGTTGATACAGCCGTACTTAGGATAATCGAGGATATTTTTCGGCAGGAGCTTTCCGTAAGCCGCGACAACGATCGCCTCGGGAGCAAGCGACTGTATCAGAGAGAAAGCCTCGTCCGTTTTCAGCGAAACGGGCTGATAAACGGAAAGTCCGAGCTTCTCAGCGCACACTTTCACCTCAGGAGGGGTCAGCTCCTGCTTTCTGCCCTTTTTCTTATCGGGCTGGGTGAAAACGCCGACGATCTCGTATCCCGCGTGATACAACGCCTCCAAGGGCTTTACGGCAAAGTCGGGCGTACCCATATAGATGATTCTCATTCTTCGTTCATTCCTTCAAGCTCTTCTTGAGATAACATTCTCTCCACCTTGGTCTTGAACAGGATACCGTCAAGGTGATCGAACTCGTGACACATCGCCTGCGCGAACAGATCCTCTCCCTCGACGAAATGTTCTTTGCCGAAGCGATCAAAGTATCGTGTCTTGACATATTTCGGACGGAGGATGATACCGTACTGGTCGGGACAGGACAGGCAGCCCTCTACCCTCTCCTGTTCGCCCTTGGTCTCAACGATCTCGGGGTTGATGAACTCAAAAAGCCCCTCGCCTACATCGATCACGCACAGCCTTCTTAAAATCCCCACCTGAGGTCCGGCTAAGCCGACGCCGCCGGAATCATAGAGGGTCTCTGCCATATCGTCGAGAAGCGTGTGGAGTTTTTCGTCAAATTTTTCTACGGGGCGGCATTTTCTCTCTAAAATGGGGTCGCCCTCTTTTACGATATTTCTAAGCGCCATAATAATATCACTTTCCTTTATTATCGGAACGGTCAAGACCGTTCACTACGGCTTTTTTCGGGAGGGTCAAGACCCTCCCCTACTGTGCACTATGCACTCTGCACTATGCACTAATTACAGGTTCAGCGGATGCAGATCGGCGTAGACGGTAACGTCCGCGTACTCTCTGCGGCTCGAAAACTGCGCCAGCAGGGTCGAAAGCATCTCTCTGAAATATTTATCGTTTCTGCATTTTAATATCAATTTATAACGGTACTTTCCCGCTACTTTAAAGACCGACGCGGGAGCTGGTCCCAATATTCTCAGGGGAATTTCGGCATACCTCTCTTTGAGCAAAACGGTCATCTCTTTCATAAACTCAGTAGACGCGTTCTGCGACTTTCTCGCGTTATCGCTGACAAAGCCGATCAGACACATCGTCACAAAGGGCGGATACAGCATCCCTCTGCGAATCTCGATCTCGGTATTGTAAAAGCTCAGATAGTCCTGTCTTGCGGCAAGCTCAATAATAGGATTCTCGGGCGTAAAGGTCTGGATCATCGCTCTGCCCTTCTCCTTTCCTCTGCCGGAACGTCCGACGACCTGCGTCAGCAGGGAGAACGTGTTCTCAAAGCTGCGGTAATCGTCAAGATAGAGCATACGGTCGGCGTTGAGCACGCCCACCAGCGTCACGTTGGGAAAGTCCAGTCCCTTTGCGACCATCTGGGTACCGACCAGGATATCATACTCGCCGTTTGCGAATGCGGTGAGCTTCTTCTCATGAGAGGAACGCGTCATCGTAGCGTCGGTATCCATCCGCAGGATCCTCGCGTCGGGGAATATTTCCGCCAAATCTGTTTCCGCCTTCTGGGTACCCGCGCCGACAAAGCGCAGGTTGTGACTGCGACAGGTCGGACACTCGCTGACATAATCCATCGAATAGCCGCAGTAGTGGCACATCAGGCGGTTGTTCGCATTATGATAGGTCATCGAGATCGAGCAGTTGGGACAGGTGATCGTCTCCTTACAGCTCTTGCAGGTGACAAAGGTATTGTAGCCGCGGCGATTGAGCAGTAAAATCGACTGTCTGCCGTTCGAGAGATTTTCCTCCAGCGCTTCCAGCAGTTGTGAGGAAAGCTCGGTGCTGTTGCCTCTTTGCTGCTCCTCGTTCATATCGACGACCACTACCTCGGGCAGGGTCGCTTCTCCGAAACGGTGAGAGAGCGTCTGTATATGATAGACGCCCTTCTGCGCGTTATAGAACGTTTCAACGCTCGGCGTAGCGGAAGAAAGCAGCAGCAGACAGTTATGATAGGAACAGCGGAACTTTGCCAGCTCTCTCGCGTGAAAGCGCGGCTTGCCCTCGCTCTTATAGGTATGCTCCTGCTCTTCGTCCATAATGATCAGACCAAGATTTTGAAACGGCGCGAACACCGCGGAACGCGTACCGACGGCGATCTTCGCCAAGCCCTTTTGCACACGCTTGTACTCGTCCAAACGCTCTCCTAAAGACAAAGCAGAATGAAACACCGCTACCTTGTCGTCAAAATGCGCTTTGAACAGAGAGATCAGCTGCGGGGTGAGCGCGATCTCCGGCACCATCACGATGACGTCCTTATCTTCCGCTACGGCATTTTCGATCAGCTTAAAAAACACGGAAGTCTTGCCCGAACCGGTCACGCCGTAAAGCAGCGATACCTCGGGCTTTTCGGAATGAAGCAGTCCATCAAGCTCTGTGAGAGCCTTGTTCTGCTCGTCGGTAAGGGTGATCTCCTTTTTCTGTGACACAGCGGTCTTGGGGATACGGAACACCTCGTCGTCAAAATACACGGCGATGTTCTTCTTCACCAGCGCATCCACAACAGAGGCGGTCACACCGGTATAATAGCACAGCTCTTTTACAGACGCCGCGCCGACGGAATACAAGGTATCCAGTACACTTTGCTGCTTCTCGGATAATTTCACGTTGGAAATGATCTCTTCCGCGTTCTCGGAAAACCGGACCATTTTGACGGTCTTGTCTCCCATTCTGCGGGAGACGGAATCGGTCTTTGATAAAATGCCCTTGGAACACATCTCGTCGAGAAGGCGGGTATCGGACAGCCCGAACTCAGAAAGCAGCTTCTGCTGTTCTGCTTTATTATTCTTTGAAAGAATATAGCTGATAACTCTGCGCTGTTCATCGGGCAGATCGAATACCGCGTCTCCTAAATCTTTAGAAACAGAATATTCGAAAGAAAGCTGATAGTTGATGCCGGCGGGAAGGATTGCACGGATCGCGTCATAGTAGGTGCAGAAGCATCGGCTTTTCATAAACTCCGCTAACCTGAGCAGTTCATCGTTCATCACCGGCTCTTTATCCGGTACGGACGCGATCTCTTTGAGGTTTTCTTCGGGAGAGTCTTCCTCTCTTATCGACATCACCATTCCCTGACGCAGGCGGTTTCCTCTGCCGAACGGCACCAGCACGCGCATCCCGGGACAAAGCTTCGTCTCTTCCTCGGGCGCAAGATAAGAAAACGGCTTATCAAAATGATAGACGGTGTTCTCTATCGCGACGGACGCAATTGTCCTTTTCATCAGTCGTCTTCTTCGAGAATATTATACTTGTGATTTTTGAAATCATCGATCGCGAGAAGAACGGGCTTTTCATCGGTGATAACGCCTTCCTCCTTAAATCCGTCCGCAATCTCACGGGCGCGCTTGGCAACGCCGATAACGAGCGCGTAGCGGCTCTCCTTGCCGGATAACATATCGTCTAATGATACTCTTTTCATAGTGTTTCTCCTTTATATCATTTTATTTCTTTGGATTTTATCTTTGCGATGATGGACAAAACCTCCTTGGCGGCTCTGTCAACGTCATCGTTGACAACAACATAGTCGAACAGATGCTGATGCTCCATCTCCCGCTGAGCAGTCATAAGGCGCTCGGCGATAACCTCAGCGCTTTCGGTGCCTCTGCCCTGCAGTCTCAGCTGCAGCTCTTCAAAGGAAGGCGGTACGACAAAGATACTCACACATTCGGGGCAGGCTTCTTTGATCTGCAAAAAGCCCTTGAGCTCGATCTCTAAAAAGACGTCGATGCCTTGGTCGAGCATATCGAAAACAGGCTTTTTCGGCGTACCGTAGAAGTTGCCGACATATTCGGCGTATTCCAGAAAACCGTTCTGTTCAATCAGATTTTGGAATTCTTCGCGGGTGACAAAGTAGTATTCTCTGCCGTTTTGCTCTCCTTCTCTGGGTAAGCGGGTGGTAGCGGAGATAGAGAGGCGGCAGTTGACGTTTTCACTGAGCATCCGTTTCATCATCGTGCCTTTGCCGACGCCCGAAGCGCCCGCAAAAACGATCAGAAGTCCTCTACTCATTCTCCCTGCCCTCCATTCTGGATGCGATCGTCTCGGGGGTCAGAGCGGAGAGGACGATGTAGTCCGAATCGGTGATGATGACCGCCTGACACTTTCTGCCGTAGGTCGCGTCAACCAGCGTCGACGCCGCCTTGCTCATCTGGACGATACGCTTGATAGGCGCGGACTCGGGGCTGACGACCGATACGATCTTGTCGATGTTGACGGTGTTGCCGAATCCGATGTTGACAAATTTCATAACGCTTTCCTCACTCGATGTTCTGGACCTGTTCACGGATCTTCTCGATCTCGCCCTTAATATCGACCACCTTGTGCGCGAGAGCGGAGTCGGTGACCTTGGAGCCGATGGTGTTGGCTTCGCGATTCATCTCCTGCACGATGAAGTCAAGCTTTCTGCCAACGGGAACGTCTGAGTCGAGGAATTGCTTCATCTGGTCAAAGTGGGATCTCAGACGGACGGTCTCTTCGTCCACCGCGACCTTGTCGGCGAAGATCGCCGCCTCGGTGAGGATCCGCTGCTCGTCGATGTTGGTCGACTGGAGCACCTCGCTGAGCTTAGAGAACAGTCTGTCGCGGTATTCCTTGACGGTCACGGGAGAACGCTCCTCGATCTCGCCGACAATACCGATAATCGTCTCGGCTCTCCTCAGGATATCCTCTCTAAGCTTCTCGCCCTCGGATCTGCGCATCGCGATAAAATGAGCCAGCGCCTCGTCGACCGCGACCTTCACATCAGCAAATACCGCCTCCTCATCCTGCGGCGGGCGGTGGATCTGGAAGATATCCGAAAAGCGGGAAACGGTTGATACCGAAACATCATCGTTGATCCTGTATTCTTCCGCAAGCGTCCTCATCGCGTTGACATAGCCCGACGCGAGCGGACGGTTCAGCTCTACCTCTACCGCAGAATCGTCGTTCTCGGTGATGGATACGAACATATCCACCTTGCCTCTCGCGACCTGCGCGCCGATATACTTCTTGAGCTTGTCCTCCAAGAAGCTGTAGCCTCTGGTAGTGCGGCAGGAAAACTCAAAGAACCGGTGATTCACCGATTTGATCTCTACGATAATATCGCGGGTATTAAGCGACATTTCGGCTCTGCCGAAGCCTGTCATGGACATTACCATACACATCTCTCCTTATACAAATGATTACAAGATACAGTATATCACCGGGGACTTTTGCAGGCAATAGAGTTGTTACAAAACTGTAACTATTAATTTGAGTTGCATTATCCGATCATTTATGATATGATAACAGCGGAAATTTTATAAGAAGGAATGATAAACCATGTCAGGACATAATAAATGGAGTACCATTAAACAGAAAAAAGGCAAGAACGACGCTGCGCGCGCCAAAGTGTTCACCAAAATCGGCAGAGAACTGATGGTAGCGATCCGTGACGGCGGCTCGGCTGACCCCAACGTCAACTCAAAGCTCAGAGAATGTATCGCCAAGGCGAAGGCGAACAACGTTCCCAACGACAACATCGACCGCATTATCAAGAAGGCGCAGGGCGGCGAAGGCGCGAACTATGAAGCGGTCACCTATGAGGGCTACGGTCCCTCGGGCGTTGCCGTGATCGTAGAAGCGCTGACCGACAACCGCAACCGTACCGCGGGTGAAGTCAGACATTACTTTGACAAGTTCGGCGGCAATATGGGCACCCCCGGCTGTGTCTCCTTTATGTTCGAGAAGAAGGGCGTGCTGGTGATCGAGCGCGAGGATCTCGACAAGGACGAGGACACCGTGATGGAAGACGCATTAGAGGCGGGCGCCGCGGACTTTGAGGCGGATGAAGATATCTTCACCATCTATACCGAGCCGGACGATCTGAACGCGGTCAGAGAAGATCTCGAGGCAAAAGGTTATGAATTTGCCTCCGCAGAAGTGGAGCAGGTTCCCTCCAACTATGTTAAGATCGACAGCGAGGAAACTCAGATCCAGATGCAGAAGATGCTCGATATGTTCGAGGATAACGACGACATCCAGAACGTATGGCATAACTGGGAAGACTGAACATTTTCAAACTAAGAACTAAGAACGAAGAAATAAGAACGATGGGAGGACTTTGTCCTCACCTGATTTCAAATAATTTAAGTAAAAAGCCGGAGCTTCAATCAAAGCTCCGGTTTTTTGTTAAGTACATTATAATTGTTTATAATTGTTCGAGCGAAGCGAGTAGCCGCAGTTCTTATTTCTTCGTTCTTATTTCTTAGTTATTTAGCTATTCATAATAGCTCGCGATACGTCTGAGCTTTTCTTTTGCGGTTTTGATATGGCGGGAGACGGTGCAGGGAGACAGCGAGAGGATTCTCGCGATCTCCCTCATTTTCTTTTGGTGCAGATAGTATAAGGTCAGGCAATCGCGCTGACGGTCGGTCAGCTCGTCTCTGATCGCACGGGACAGGATCTTTTTCATTTGTTCTCTCTGCGCACGGTTGGTAGATCCGCCTTGATAGAGCGAATAGGCGATCAGATCCGTGTTGGTGTCATCGAAAAGAACCGTACTATGCCGCATCCGAGCCCTCCGCGCGAGCGCGTTCTCTCAGCGTATCGGCGCATCGCGTCAGATCATAGTATATCATCCTGTAGCTGATGATCTGCTCATTGAGCGTCTTTTGTTCATCCTTTGACGCGCCTTTGAGCATTTTCTTTTTTCGTTCAATTACATTCAAAATCTTCTGTGCATCTCTGTCATACTGCTGTGACCATTCAAGATAATTGATCATTTTTTCGATATATCTTCCTTTCGTCATTCATGGGCGGAACGTCGTCATAAGATAACAAGAGTCCGAAGTTATCTTCAGCGATTTTCCGCAAGTCTTTGCGTATTCGTTTGAGCCGGGGCCTTTGCTCTGATTCTATTTTAGCACAACTTAGAAAAAATATCAATAGTTTTTCGAAATTTTGTTCTATATATTTGATAAAATAATATCGCGGCAGTTTACCGCGATAATCATGTTTACTGTAAAAACTCGTCAGTCGGTTTTGACTTGACGGGTTTTGTTTCGTCGGGAATTTCTACGATTCTCTTGTCGATATTGACGCCGGAATAGGTCCTCTTGAACGTGATCCTGCCCTCAAACTCCCTTCTGCACCAAAAACAGCGGAAACGGGCGCGAAAGCTCTTATTCTTCATCTTCCACTTGGTTTTTCTGCGCGCTTTTCTGCCGCACTGATCACAGACAAAAAACATCTCTCTGCTGTCGATCTCCGGGTCTTTCATATCACAGATCGCGTAATTCTTGAAAGTGATTTTTTTATAAAACTCTGTATCGATCTTCTCCATACTTTTGGAAAGCAAATAATAATCATAGAGCTTCTCAAAGCAGAGATAAGACAGCTTCGCGTCGGAGAGCGCTCTGTGGAGAGATTCCTCTTCAAAGGAAATTTTGAGCAGCTCGGCACAGGTGGAAAGTCCCAGCATCTTGGCGCGGTCGTGATAGTCGAGCGCGTCCTGGCAGTAGGTCTGGAGATTGCAGTAATACGGCAAAAAATCGTGGGATTCTTTGCCGAAATAATACTTGCAGTTTTCCATCAGCACAAGAATATCGCTGAGTCCCCATGTCAGAAGCATACTCTCCCCTGCGAACTTTTTAAACTGCGACATCACATGGGTAAAGGTGTTATGACTCTCGGACAGCTCCTCATAGGTGATATGGGTCAATGCAGAGACATGAGAATTGAGCTTCTTCGAAATCTGCGGCGCTACCAATTCTGAGAAAGTACCGATGATATTCAGTTTTTCATCCAGCTTCACGGCGCCGAACTCAATGATTTCGTTAAAAAACTTGTGCCGTTTCTTCGAGTATGTGCCGTTGAATTCTAAATCGAGGATTACGTAGTTCATAATAAAAACCAAATGTTAAAAAGTCATTCTAAGGGAGTATCGAAACCTAAAACCGCTCTTATGATAGTGATTAGTTGTTGGTGATTAGTGTGTAAGGTCCTGCGGACGGCTATTGATAGTAACTAACCACTATCCACTAAACACTCGTATCGGGGGATTGCCGAGAATAAACCTCTCGCAATGACTGCTTTATTTGTGAAACATCTTCTTCATTCGCTGTTCCTTGGAGAGGATCTCTTTTCTCATACGGATGGAAACGGGAGTGACCTCAACCAATTCGTCGTCAGCAATAAACTCGAGGCACTGTTCGAGCGAGAGGATCGACGGCGGGGTGAGTTTTAACGCGTCGTCGGAGCCCGAAGCACGGGTATTGGTGATATGCTTCTTCTTGCATACGTTGACAGTAATATCCTCCGCCTTGGGGCAAGCGCCGACGATCATACCTTCATAGACGTCAACGCCGGGACCGACAAACAGTCGCCCTCTCTCCTGCGCGGCATACAGACCGTAGGTAACGGTCTCACCGGTCTCAAAAGCGATCAGGGAGCCCTGATGGCGGGTGACGATATCGCCCTTATACGGCTCATAGGAATCGAACACGTGATTCATAATACCGTTGCCGTTGGTATCGGTCAAAAATTCGGGACGGTAGCCCATCAGTCCGCGGGACGGAATACGAAATTCAATATGAGTAGAACCTCCGTCGCGGGTACCCATATTGATCAGCTCCGCTTTGCGGGAGCCGAGCTTCTCCATTACCGCGCCGACATAAGATTCGGGAACTTCGATCATCAGATACTCAATCGGCTCGCACAGGACGCCGTCGATGGTTTTGGTGATGACCGTGGGGCGGGAAACCTGAAACTCATAGCCCTCACGGCGCATCGTTTCGATCAGGATGGAAAGATGAAGCTCGCCTCTTCCGGACACCTTGAAAGTATCGGCAGAGTCGGTCTCCTCCACTCTGAGCGCAACATTGGTCTCGACCTCTTTGAACAGGCGGTCGCGGATGTTGCGGGAGGTGACATACTTGCCCTCTCTGCCGGCGAACGGAGAGTTGTTGACGATGAAGTTCATCGATACGGTAGGCTCGTCTATCTTGATAAACGGAAGAGGATCGATATTCTCTTTATCACATACTGTCTCGCCGATATTGATGTCGGCAATTCCGGACAGGCATACCAGATCGCCCATCGCGGCTGTCTCGCATTCCACACGCTTGAGTCCTTCAAACTGATAGAGTTTTGAGATCTTCACGTTGGAGGTCGTGCCGTCCTGATGGCACAGCACCGCCTGCTGACCGACCTTGATAGAGCCGCGCTCGACTCTGCCGATACCGATCCTGCCGACATATTCGTCAGCTTCGATATTGGACACCAAAAGCTGTAAGGGGGCTTCGATCTCACCTTCCGGCGCAGGGATCTCATTTAAGATACTCTCGAACAGCGGCTTCATATCCTCGCCGGTCTCATACGGATCCAGTGAGGATACGCCCTCTCTCGCCGAGGCGTATACGACAGGGAAATCAAGCTGATCCTCATCGGCGCCGAGTTCGATGAACAGGTCAAGCACTTCATCGACAACTTCTTCGGGACGCGCGCCGTCGCGGTCGATCTTATTGACGACAACCAGCGGCTTCTTGCCCAGTCCGAGCGCCTTTTTCAAGACAAACCGAGTCTGAGGCATACAGCCCTCAAACGCGTCGACAAGCAGCAGAACGCCGTCCACCATCATCAGGATACGCTCCACCTCGCCGCCGAAATCAGCGTGTCCGGGCGTATCGACGATGTTGATTTTAACGTCGTTGTACATCACGGAGGTATTTTTCGAAAGGATCGTGATACCTCTTTCTCTCTCTAAATCGTTGGAATCCATCACGCGCTCGTTGACAACCTCGTTAGAGCGGAAGATACCGCTCTGGCGCAAAAGCTGATCCACCAGCGTCGTCTTGCCGTGGTCAACGTGAGCGATGATCGCAATATTGCGTAAATCTTCTCTTGTAGACATTTTAATCACCTTGCTGTCTTCAAAACACAGTTTTTCATTTTACCGTAAGCTATTATATCACTTCATAAGCGATATTACTATGTATATTTTCACTGAAAAAGTATTTTGTTGTAATATGAATATTTGCTTTACTTTATAATTGAAATATTGTATAATGTTATAAATATAACAAAAGAAAGATAAATTTCGGCACGGTGTGAGTATCGTGCCTTATAAATCAGGTGTGGACAAAGTCCACCCGACATTCTTCATTATTCATCATTCATTATTCATTTTGCGCGTGCGCAAACGAAAACCCGGCGGTCGGACGGTCGCAACCTACGCCTGCCTTTCACAATATACGAAATTTTAATTTGGGAGGAAGTATTATGGGACTTTCTATTGCTGAAAAAATCATCAAAAATCATCTCGTCAGCGGCGAGATGGATAAAGGTACCGATATCGGTATCAAAATCGACCAGACTCTGACACAGGACGCCACCGGTACGATGGCGTATCTGGAATTTGAAGCGATGGGGATCGACAGGGTCAAAACCGAACGCTCCGTCGCTTATATCGACCACAACACCTTGCAGACGGGCTTTGAGAACGCCGACGACCACCGCTTTATCCAGACAGTGTGCAAAAAGCACGGCATCTACTTCTCCCGTCCCGGCAACGGCATCTGCCATCAGGTACATTTGGAGCGCTTTTCCGCTCCCGGCAAAACCCTGATCGGCTCCGACTCGCATACCCCCACCGGCGGCGGTATCGGAATGCTCGCGATCGGCGCGGGCGGCTTGGACGTAGCGGTCGCGATGGGCGGCGGCGCGTACTACATCACAATGCCGAAGATCGTTAATGTTCAGCTCTCCGGCAAGCTTAGTGAAAACGTCTCCGCGAAGGATATCATCTTAGAAGTCCTCAGAATTATGTCCGTTAAGGGCGGCGTCGGCAAAATCGTAGAATACTCCGGCGAAGGCGTCAAAACGCTTACCGTTCCCCAGAGAGCGACCATCACCAATATGGGCGCGGAGCTGGGCGCTACCACTTCGATCTTCCCCTCCGATGAAAACACGCTCGAATTTCTCAAAGCGCAAGGCAGAGAGGACGTATATATTGAGCTGCAAGCCGATGAGGACGCAGAGTATGACGAGATCATCAAAATTGACCTCTCTACGCTTGAACCTTTGGCAGCCTGCCCCCACTCCCCCGACAATATCAAGACTGTCAGAGAGCTGGAGGGTATGGAGATCAATCAGGTATGTATCGGCTCCTGCACCAACTCGAGCTTCACCGACCTGATGAAGGTCGCGCATATCTTAAAAGGCAAGACCGTCGCAGACGGCGTGTCGCTCGCGATCGCTCCCGGCTCCAAGCAGGTGCTGAATATGTTAGCGCAAAACGGCGCTCTCTCCGATATCATCGACGCGGGCGCAAGAGTGCTCGAGAGCGCGTGCGGTCCCTGTATTGGTATGGGACAGTCGCCTAACTCCAAGGGCGTATCTTTGAGAACCTTTAACCGCAACTTTTTAGGCAGAAGCGGAACCAAGGATGCGGAGATTTATCTGGTATCTCCCGAGACCGCGGCTGTCTCCGCGCTGACCGGCGTATTCACCGATCCGAGAAAGTACGCGGACGGCTATGAGGTTGAAATGCCTAAAGCGTTTTTGATCAACGACAATATGATCATTGAGCCCGCTTCTGTGGAGGAGATGGACAAGATCAAAGTTCTCAGAGGTCCGAATATCAAGGAATTTCCCAAAACAACAGAGCTTGAAAACGATCTGAGCATCACCTGCGCCTTGAAGGTCGAGGACAACATCACCACAGATCATATTATGCCGGCAGGCGCAAAGATCCTTCCCCTGCGCTCGAATATCCCCGCGATTTCCGAATACTGCTTTACCGTATGCGATCCCGAGTTTCCCGCCCGCGCAAAGGCGCTCTCAGGCTCCATCATCGTCGGCGGTCAGAACTACGGACAAGGCTCTTCCAGAGAACACGCGGCGCTCGCTCCCCTTTATCTCGGGGTTAAGATCGTACTGGTAAAATCCTTCGCCCGTATCCACAGAGCAAACCTGATCAACGCCGGTATCGTTCCGCTGGAATTCATCAATGAGAACGACTATGATACCATCGCTCTCGGCGATCACATCGCCGTGGAAAACATCAGAAAACAGATCGAGGACGGCGGCGACATCACCGTTATCAATAAAACAAAAAATCTGACCTACAAAACCAAATGTGCGCTCACTGACCGTATGAAGGATATCATCCTCTCCGGCGGTCTGTTGAACTACACGATGAAAGGCTGAGGAGGGACAATATGGATAAGATCAGAATGACAACCCCGCTGGTGGAGATGGACGGCGACGAGATGACCAGAGTCATCTGGAAGATGCTCAAGGACAAGATCATCCTCCCCTATGTCGATCTCAAAACCGAGTATTACGACTTAGGACTGAATGTCAGAAACGAAACCGACGATCAGGTGACCATAGACTCTGCGATCGCAGCCAAGAAATACGGAGTAGCGGTCAAATGCGCCACCATCACGCCCAACGCCCAGCGCGTTGAGGAATATAACCTCAAGGAGATGTGGAAATCTCCCAACGGCACCATCAGAGCGATCTTAGACGGCACTGTGTTCCGCTCTCCGATCCTTGTCAAAGGAATCACCCCGTATATCCCGACTTGGACAAAGCCGATCTGTATCGCAAGACACGCATACGGCGACGTATACAAGAACATCGAAGAAAAGGTAGAGAAAGGCTCCAAAGCGGAGCTGGTGATCACCGATAAAAACGGCGATGTTCAGAGGGAGCTGATTTTTGACTTTGAGAAGTCAGACGGTATCGTGCAGGGTATGCACAACCTCAACTCGTCTATTTCCTCGTTCGCGCGTTCCTGCTTCAACTACGCGCTGGATAAAAAGCTCGACATCTGGTTTGCCGCTAAAGATACCATCTCAAAGAAATACGACCACACCTTCAAGGATATCTTTGAGGACGTTTTTGAAAAAGAATACAAAGAGAAATTTGAAGCTGTCGGCATCAAATATTTCTATACCCTGATCGACGACGCTGTAGCGCGCGTGATCCGCTCCAACGGCGGCTATATCTGGGCGTGTAAAAACTACGACGGCGACGTGATGAGCGATATGATCGCGACGGCGTTCGGATCGCTTGCGATGATGACCTCCGTGCTGGTATCTCCCGAGGGAATCTATGAATACGAGGCGGCTCACGGCACCGTACAGCGTCATTATCAGAAATATCTCAACGGTGAAGAGACCTCCACCAACTCGGTAGCGACGATCTTCGCGTGGACCGGCGCTCTCAGAAAGCGCGGTGAGCTCGACGGCATCAAAGAGCTCTGTGACTTTGCGGACAATCTGGAAAAAGCCACGATCGATACCATCGAAAGCGGCATTATGACCGGAGACCTCTATCTGCTGTCAACGCTTCCCGACAAAAAGAAGGTCAGCACAGAAGCATTTTTAGACGCGGTAAAAGAAAAACTCGCCTCTCTGTATTAAGGTAACGCGTCATGAAAGAAATCTCTATTCAGGTGATCAAAAGACTGCCGAGATACTACCGTTTTCTCTCCGATCTGGAATCACAGGGAATCGAAAAAATCTCTTCCACCAAGCTTGCCGCAGTGATGAGTTCTACCGCCTCCCAGGTACGGCAGGATCTCAACTGCTTCGGCGGCTTCGGTCAGCAGGGGTACGGCTATACGGTATCGAATCTGAAGAGCGAGATCGGCAAGATCCTCGGATTGCAGAATGTTCATCCTGCCGTCCTGCTCGGCGCGGGCAACCTCGGCAGAGCGATCGCCACCCATATGAATTTTGAATCGCTCGGATTCAAGCTGAAAGCAATTTTCGAGAAAGATACAAAAATCATCGGTACATATCTGCGCGGCATCAAAGTATTAAGCGACGAAGATATTGAAGCGTTTTTCGCTGAGAATGAAGCTGATACCGCGTTTCTGACCTTGCCGAAGGATTCGGTGGAGCCGCTGATCGACAGGCTCTATGCCTTAGGCGTCAGAAACTTCTGGAATTTCAGCCACTTTGATATCGCCAAAAAATATCCCGACACGGTAGTCGAAAACGTCCATATGACGGACAGCCTGATGACACTGTGCTACCGGATCAACGACAAAGAAAAGCAGCCGGACGATGCGAATTCATAATTCATAATTCATACGATACAGAAAAGCCTTCCAAAACGGAAGGCTTTTTCTATATTACATATGCTTTTGTATGGATTTGCATTTATGACACGATCTTCTTATTATCTATCGTGATCACACGGTCGCAGAAATCCTCTGCGGCTTTTTTATGGGAAATGATGATACAGGTCTTATCCTGCAGATTTCTGAGATTTTGCAAAAGGCGCAGCTCGGTATCTTCGTCCAGCGCGGAGGTTGCTTCATCGAGAAGGATCACCGGCGACTTAGAGAGGATCGCTCTCGCGATCGCTACACGCTGAACCTGACCCTCGGAGAGACCGCCGCCGCGCTCGGTGAGCAGAGTATCCAGACCTTTGGGAAGCTCGCGGATAAACTCTGCGGCGCAGGCGACGTCCGCGGCGTGCATAATCTCTTCGTCTGTTGCGTCGGGACGAACAAAGGCGATATTCTCCCGCAGCGTTCCCGAGAGCAGGAAATTGCCCTGCGGCACATAGGAAAACAACGGTCGGATATTTTTATCGACATAGGTTTTGCCGTCATTTGTCTGAAGATAGATTTCTCCCTGCTGCGGCTGATAGACGCTTAACAGCAGCTTCATCAAAGTACTCTTTCCGATACCGGAAATACCCTCGATCGCAGTAAAGCTGTATTTTGGAATAGACAAGGATGTCTTATCCAGCACAATATCTCTGTCAAAGGAAAAAGAAATATGATCAAACTCGATAGATGTCATCGAGCGGTACAATTCGTCGGTATCGGCGTCTTCGTTTCTCTCTTCTTCATCAGAGATACTCTCGATCTCCATGATTCTCTCAGCGGAGGCAAGCGCGTTGAAGTAGGTCGGAAAGATTCCGGTCAGTCCGACGATCGGGGTGCTGATCTGACCGACCAGCGTGATGATCTGTGTCAGCGTACCGTATGTAATATTCCCTGAAAGAATATTAAACGCGCCCCAGATCATTCCCCAGACATAGCCGAGAGAAAACAGCGCGGACATTCCCGATGAGGTCACAATGGAGAAATTGTTGCGTCTGCGCATTTTATGATACAGATCATCCTGTAAGGAATCGGAGGTCGCGTTGATCTTATCCTGCGCGTTGAAGGTTTTGATCACCAGCAGCGAGGACAGCGCCTCCTGCATAAAGGAACGCACTTTTCCCTGCGACTCCTGCACATCCTTGTGCATTCTTTTTGTCATCGGCTTGAACAGCCACGCACCGAAAAATACGACGATACCCGCCGCGATAAACACCAGCGAGAACATAACGTCGATGGAAAACAGAATGTAGAAAATACCGACGATCTTGACCAAGAAAAAGACGACGCTCGGGATGATACTGGTGATCGCAGAAGAAATCACACTGACGTCTCCGTTCAGACGATTCATCAGTTCTCCCGAATGGTAAGCGGTTATATCAGAGAAGTCTTTGTTAAGCATCTCTTTGAAAAGAGTCGCGCGGATGGACATCTCCAGCTTGGTCTGTACGACAAAAACAAGTTTTTTTGACAGCACGACGGTCACGATCTGCAAAACAATGACCGAGAAAAATAAGATCGCGTAATAGATCAAACCGTTCTTATCTCCCCCGACCGCAGAATCGACAAGATTCTTCGCAAAACCGGTATTGTACACAGCGATAAAGGCGTTGAATCCGTAAATCAACGCCATAAAGATAATGTTATGCAGCTGCGGCAGGGAGCTTCTGAGGATAAACCTCAGAGCGGTGTTTTTCTTTTTCATATAATTCATTTGCGGGAGGGTCAAGACCCTCCCCTACATTTTTGTGGAAACATTTTCTGCGGGAGGGTCAAGACTCTCCCCTACATTTTGAGTAAATATTTTTTGCGGGAAGGTCAAGACCCTCCCCTACATTTTGTGTAAATATTTTCTGCGGGAAGGTCAAGACCTTCCCCTACGGTTTAAATCACTCTTTCTAAAATAAAACGGATATCGGAAACATCGGATACGCCGAAGAACTGCGTCTTGTGCATCAGCTTCTCCAATACAAAGAGCGTATGCTTGGTGCGTTCGTGGCGGATATTCAAAGCGACAGCTCTCATAAACATTCTGACAAAATCCTTAGACTCAAGCTTCTTGAGCGTGTCGAACTCTTTGGTATCCACAAACACAACAGACGCCAGCTCGAGCTTTCTCGGATGCTTGGAAAGATGGCCGTCAAAGCCAAACGGCGTGTCGTGGACAAAATACTTGTCGTTCTCGATCCTGACCATCGGATAGTTATAGTCAAAAACGATCTTTTCGGGAAGCAGCGCCTTCAGATCCACGCTCTCGTCAAAGGGAGAAGCAAAGAGCACCGCTTTGTCCTCATATTCTACCGCAACGGCGCGGATCGGAAATCCGTTGAAGTCAAACATATCCCAGCAGAACAACGTGGAAAGATATATCGTCTCCACCGTATCGGCGGTAGCGCCTTCACTCTCCTCCATCATCTCCAGCAAAAGATCGTCGGTCATAAACAGCGAGATATTCGGCTCTGCCTCATAGTCGGTGCGATAACGCTCAATGTTCTTTTGCATCGTCGGGTAATTGGCGGCAATATCCACATTGAGATCACAGATTCTGTAGTTGGGCATAACTTCCTCCAAAACAATCGGATTATTTTCGAAATACCAGACGGTACACTTTCAGCAGTACCATCATCATATACTTTTTACATACGTTGAAACGAACGTACAGCTGATAGGAAAATCCCGACGGCGACCTTTCTTCTCCGTCGTGGGTATAAGCCGACATAATCGCTTTTACGTCGTCATACCTGACGCCCTTTTCGAGATAATACTGATGATCGCCCGAAAGGGTGAAGGTGCCGTCTTTCTCACACCGGATGATCCGGTGCAATACAAATGCGCCGTTCTCACGAACATAAAAGATCACATCGTATTTGTTGAGCTTGGCAGGCTTTTTCGACAGCGTCACCGTATCGTCGGTACCGTTAAGCAGGGGCAGCATACTGACGCCCGACGGCGTAAAGCATACGGTAGAATCCTTTGCAAACGCCTCTTCCATCAGCTCCAAAAAATCGCGGTTGGAAATGATCTCACTCAACGAGATCAGCCTCTTTCAGTTTATCAATAAATTTATCGACGTCAGCGGAGGCGGTCGCCTCGTCAACATCGTATTCGGACAAAAGCGCTCTGACAAGCTCGTCCTTCTGTGCGCCCTGTGAGAGCTTCTCCCAGAGGAATGCGCCCGTCTCGGAAAGCTTGATCACCGCGTTAAAGTTCACCGCGGCAGAACGCAGCGGGATCACAACGAAAGAGCCCGCTATATTTTTCAAAATAAAATCCGGTTTGATTTTCATCGTATCACTCTTTCTTGACAGAAGCGAAAAAGCTCATGGTGGATAAGAACAATATCAGAATATATAACAGCAATGTGATCACGGCGCCGATCGCGATCTGAGCGGGGCCGATCACAAAAATAATCATCACGGAACAAATGATAGAACAGGCGACAGAGATGAAATTCTTGACGTTGCTGTTTTTGTCGAGAACACAGAAGAAAAACGCGACCATCGGAAACAGGATAAATATGCCGTAGAAAATCGCCAGCTGAACATCCTCCGCAGTAGGATATCCCGCGGGCTGGATCGCGATTTCAAAAGCGGTAAGCTGTTTGAATTCTCCGTCCTCGGTAATGCCGCGTAAAAAAGGAAAGGTCGTCAGCACCACTTGTATAAAATACAAAACTGCCAGTGTAATGCGCAGCCGCTTGGCGGATTTGTTTTCTTTTGATTTCGTCCGGGAAGCCATTTTGATCACCTCAAATTTTATCATATCATAATCTGTCGGATTTTTCAATATAAATGTTGGAGGTTCTCTCTCGGTTGACTTTTTTCGGTTTTTTCGATATAATATGCTCTGCTAAAAACAGAAGCATCAGGAGGTTTATCATGCATTGGATCCATGATACGGTGTTCTATAATATCTATCCCTTGGGATTTTGCGGAGCGCCGAGAAAAAACGACTTTCAGCTTACCTATCGGCTGGATAAGCTCTATGACTTTATTCCTCACTTCAAAAAGATGGGCGTCAACGCCATCGTGTTCAATCCCGTATTCGAAAGCACCAGACATGGCTACGACACCATCGACTACTACAAAATCGACTCGCGTCTGGGCGATAACGAGAGCTTCAAGCGGCTCTGCGATACCCTGCACCGAAACGGTATCCGGATCCTGCTCGACGGCGTGTTCAACCATGTAGGACGCGACTTCTTCGCGTTCAAGGACCTACAACAGAACGCGATGGGATCTATCTATACCTCGTGGTTTCATAATGTCCGCTTTGACCGCCGTTCCCCCTATGACGACTCGTTCTCCTACGAGGGCTGGGCGGGACACTATGATCTTGTCAAGCTCAACCTCTCCAACGAGGACGTCGTACAGCACCTGCTCGGCGCGGTACGGTTCTGGATCGATGAGTTCGGTATCGACGGTCTTCGGCTCGACGCCGCGAACGTGATGGATCCGAACTTCTTTAAGAGGCTTAAAAACGAGTGCAAAAGCAAGAGAGAGGACTTCTGGCTTTACGGCGAGATCGTCGGCGGCGACTACAATCGCTGGGCAAATCCCGATATGCTGGATTCCGTCACCAACTATGACATCTACAAGGCGCTCTACTCCTGTCACAACGACAGAAACTACTTTGAATTTGCCCACTCTCTGGACAGAGAATTCGGCGACTGGGGCATTTACAAAGACCTCTATCTCTTCAACTTCGCCGACAATCATGACGTCACCAGACTGGCGAGCATCATACGGGATAAGGCGCTGCTCAAAAACGTCTATACGATGCTCTTTACAATGCCCGGCGCTCCGGCGATCTACTACGGATCGGAGTTCGGGATCGAGGGCAAAGTGACAAGGACTTCCGACTATGACGTGCGCCCCGAGCTGAATCTTGGCGATGTGCCGAACGCGGACTTCGGTCTGCTTGAACATATCTGCAAGCTCTCCAAAATTATGCATACCTTGGAGGCGTTTCAATCCGGCAGATATAAAAACGAAAACATCCAGCTCGAGCATCTCTGCTTCTCGATGAAAACCGACTCTCAGGCAGTATATGTCCTGCTTAATCAAAGCGACGCTCTCCGGCAGGTTGGGTTCAACACCGGCTTTGACGGCGTTCTGACAGATGTTCTTAACGATAACAACACTTATGAATGTCACGGCTATGTCAATATCAACGTCCCCGCAAAAAGCTCGATGATCCTGCTCGCAAACGACGGCAGCTTCAAAATGAGTTTTGAAGAAAACGAGGAAACTATTATAGAAGTCAAACCCGCCGAGAAAACGCCTGAAGCCGATGATAATTCTACAGAAGAATTAAAGCCGCAGGAGATCACGCTCGGAAAATACCGTCACTTCAAAGGAAACGAGTATGAGGTGATCGGCTTCGCGAAGGACAGCGAGACCACGGAGCTTATGGTCGTGTACCGCGCGCTGTACGGCGAAAAAGAACTGTGGGTGCGCCCCTATCGGATGTTCGCCGAAATCATCGAACGCGATGGCAAAAAGATCCGAAGATTTGAAAAAATCGATTAAAACAGTTGCATAAAAAGATATGACCCGTCTGCAAAAACGAAATCGCAGGCGGGTCGTTTTTTGATTATATTACAGCATCAGATCACAGATCAGGTCGGCGATCTCGGACGGATTCTCGGGAGAAAGTCCGCTGATAAGCTGCGCCTGAGAATAAAGGATCTTCGCATAGGAGGCAAGCTTGTCCTTGTCGTTCTCATAGAGAGACTGCAGCTTCTCGGCAATCGGATGATCCACATTGATCTCCATCACGGTCTCCGCCTTGATATGCTGATCCTCGGCGCCGGGCATGGAGTTGAGCACCTTTTCCATACCGACGGAGAGAGCGCCCTCGGTGGACAGGCAGACGGCGTGCTTCGCCAAAGACGCGGTAAACTGCACCTTGGTCACCTTGTCGCCGATGCTCTCCTTCATAAATTGAAGCAGATCCGCCTGTGACTCATTCTTCTTGTTCAGCTCTTCCTTTTCTTCGTCGGTGGTAAGATCTAACTTCTCGGCGGTCACGTTAAGGAATTCTTTCTCCTTATAGGCTCTGAGGATTTGTACCGCAAACTCATCGATATCCTCTGTCAGGTACAGTACCTCGTAGCCCTTGGAGAGCACCGCCTCCACCTGCGGCAGCATGGAGAGCTTTTCGACGCTCTCGCCCGCGGCGTAGTAGATCTTTGACTGGCTCTCGGTCATTCTGCCGACATACTCTTCAAGCGTCGTATACTTCTGCTCAAAGGAGGACTTGAACAGAATCAGATCTTCCAGAGCTTCTTTGTGCATACCGAAATCAGCGTAGATGCCCCACTTCAAGCTCGCACCGAACGCGGTGAAGAACTTCTCATACTTCTCACGGTCGGACTTGAGCATCTTCTTGAGCTCGGAGGCGATCTTCTTTTCCAAAGCCTTGGCGATGATCTTGAGCTGACGGTCATGCTGGAGCATTTCTCTGGAAATGTTCAAGGAAAGATCAGAGCTGTCAACCAAGCCCTTGACAAAGCTGAAATAATCGGGAAGCAGATCCTTACACTTCTCCATGATCATCACGCCGGAGGAATACAGCTGTAATCCCTTTTCATACTCACGGCTGTAGAAATCATACGGCGCGTGTGAGGGGATGAACAATAATGCGGTATAGTCAGCAGAGCCCTCGGTTTTCTGGCGGATCACCTTCAAGGGGGCGTCGTAGTCGGAGAACTTGTCCTTATAATAAGCGGCGTATTCTTCGTCTGACACATCGGACTGTGATCTCTTCCAGATGGGGATCATGGAGTTTAAGGTTTCGTCCTCTTTGACGGTCTCGTATTCGGATTCACTGCCCTCCTTAGGCTTGCTGTGAGAGGTCAGCATACGGATCGGGTAGCGGATATAATCGGAATATTTCTTGATCAGTCCTTTGATCCGGTATTCCTCCAAAAACTCGGTATAATCCTCATCCTGGGTATCTTCCTTGATATGCAGGGTGATCTTAGTGCCGGCGGTCTCCTTATCGCAGGGCTTGACAGTATAGCCGTCCACACCGGAGGACTCCCAGATGAACGCCTCGTCAGAGCCGAACGCCTTGCTCTCGACCTTGATGTTGTCGGCAACCATAAACGCGGAGTAGAATCCCACGCCGAACTGACCGATGACGTCGATTTCATCCGCCTTTTCATCGGCGCCGTCCTTCTTGAAATCAAAAGAACCGCTCTTGGCGATGGTGCCGAGATTGTTCTCCAACTCGTCCTTGGTCATACCGATACCGTTATCCTCGATCATAATGATACGGTTATCCTTATCGACTGTCAAACGGATCTCGTATTCGTCGCGGGTGGTCTTGACGGAATCATCGGTCAAAGACTTAAAATAGAGCTTATCGATCGCATCGCTCGCGTTGGAGATCAGCTCTCTTAAAAAGATCTCCTTGTGGGTATAGATGGAGTTGATCATCATATCCAGCAGCTTTTTGGATTCGGTTTTGAATTGTTTCTTTGCCATTTTCATTACCTCTTTTTGCCATTTTTTTACACCCCTATTATAGTACGGAAGATTAGCACTGTCAAGTTGAGAGTGCTAATTTTGTGTAAACTTTTTATTAATGAACGGAATATAGCGATGAACGTCAAACATAGGGGGACTTGTGTCCCTTTCACATTTTTTCTCAGGATTTTTTATGATATATGAAATATGATATATGAAACGTGACGGTCACTCGCTTCGCTCGAACAATTTTTATTGCTGATACAAGAAAGGCTGGAGTCTCTTTGATGAAACTCCTTCTTTATTATTTAGGTTGATAAAATTTAGGTGTGGACAGAGTCCGCCATCATCCTTTCACCCTTCACCTTTCACCAATTCAATCGGGTGCGGGTGTCCGCCTTTCACATATCATTTTTCATACTTCATATTTCATAATAACAAAAACTATTAACACGGCACGATGAGGGCATCGTGCCCTACTGTTCGTTTTCCAGATAGATCGGAGATTGGTAAGAGATATCTTCGATACAGGAATAGATCACTTCGAGACGATACTTATCATTTGTATCGGAATAGGAGTTTTCTCTCTCAGCAACTTCGCATTGTGATAACGAAAATGCTTCAAACAGATCCGACTGCTTTTTGAGGATTTTTTCCGCCTGCACGCTGTCAAGCGTTTGCTCTCGCTTTTCAAAACCCGCAAGACGTTCTGTAGTGATCCCTACCGGCATACTGACGTCAAGAAAACGCAGATTCTCCTGTCGGGAACGGTCCGCATAATCCGGCATAGAGGGACTGACAAATCCTAAAGGTACTTCCAAGCCTAAAAAGTTCAGCTTTTTTCTTTCCCGAACCTCTCCCGAAAAAACCGGATCCTCTCTTTTCTTTTCGATTTCAAACACAGCGGTATGTTCCGTTTTCGCTTCGATCACCGCGTCGGAATGGACAAACTGTGTACCGCCGAAGGCGTCGGTGATCACACCGCTGACCAGCAGCTGATCCTTGACAACGCCGGAGCCTTCTATGATCAGCGACTTTCCCTCTCTGATCTTTGATCGCATCACCGTGCCGTCACAGGACGCCTTGATGTTGCAGGGGGTATCAATATCCTCTACCGCGGGCGGAAGCTGTTCTTCTTTCAGCTCGACGCTGGCATACGATCCGGTGACGTTGATCGCCATCCATCCGACGTCTTTGTTGCGGATCATCACGTTTCTAGTCACCTCGTCAAAGTCGAGAGAAGGCTTGAACGCGCCGACATAAAAGCCCTCTTCTCTGAGGTCCTCCGTCAGCTCGGTCTTAGAAATCCTGTTAAGTCCCGTGATCTCCACGCTCCAGATAAACTGCGACATCATAAACACCGTCAGCATAAACGCCAACGCTCCGACCGCGACGCCGAACCTGCCGCGATATTGTCGAACAAATACCGGAACACCATACCGCCGCACGATACGCAGACGCGCCTTTGCTGCGCGCGCGACAGGACGGATCTTCCGATAATCCTTTTGATACATTGAAGCGTACGCTCTGCCGTCTTTGCGACCGGTATCCCAGAGCATGATATGCTTTCTGACAGACAGATTGAGAAATCTTTCCTCAAAGGGAGAGATGATCTCAAAACGGACATATCCTCTGATAAATCTTAAAAGCCGAAGCAGCATATTTCCTCCAAAGAATTAAAATACTATGTTTCAAATTCCAACTTCAGAATAAAACCGCTGATCACCAAAGCGGAGGGTGAGATACATTTCAGATTGAGGTTTCTGCCGAAGAAGCACAGCGTCATCCCCTCGGTGTTCACTCTGATCTGATCTTCGCTGTAGGACAGCACACCGCGGCTGCCCTCCACTGTTACCTCTCTGTTAGAGAAAAACTCCAGTGACGGTTCATTCAGCGAAACAGGCAGATCGGCAAAAGGAATTTTCTTCATTTTCTTATCACCTCTTTTATATTTATGATCGCGGAAGAATATATATTATCATAGAATAGTTCCCGGTTCCCGGTTTTTGGTTGTTAGTTTGATGTTACCGCAAACGTAAATCGAAAACGAGAAACCGGCTGAAGGGTGTTTTATGAAAAAGAAATTGTTATGCTATCTTCCTTTGGCGGCGGTTGGGATCTACTGCACGCTCCGCTACAGCGAGGAATGCAATAGAGGGATCACGCAGGGGATCTCTTTCTGTATCGGGGTATTGATCCCGTCGCTGTTTCTCTTTATGGTGATCGCGGCGTTTGCGGTCAGGAGTAATCTGGCATTTTTTCTGACTAAACCGATGGCAGGATTCTCACGGGCGGTATTCGGACTGCCGGCGGTATCTCTCTCAGCGATTCTGCTCGCGCTGATCGGCGGATATCCGATCGGCGGGCGGTGTGTCGGCGCGCTGTATGAACAAAAGCTCATCACACAGAAACAGGCGCAAAAGACAGCGTATATCGCCGTAGCGGCGGGACCCGGCTTTGTCGTCAACTATATCGGGCTTGCGCTGTTAAACAGCAAAAAGACGGGTATGATACTCTTAGCCGCTCAGATACTCGCGGTCATTCTCACGGGCGTTATCGTCGGAAAAGTCGTGCCGTGCGAAGAAACGCAGGAACCGTGTCAAGCCGTCTCTTCCGGCGGTAATCTCATCATTGACGCGGTGTCGGACGCCTCCAAAGGAGCGTTCTCGATGTGCGCGATGGTGATCGTATTCTGCGCCGCAAGTGAAGTCGCCGCCACTGTCTTCTCCCCTTTTCCCGAAGCGGTAAAGCTGACGTCCGGTTTTTTGGAGGTAACGACCGGAGTCAACCGGACAACAGGATACTATCCGCTGTGGATGACTGCGTTTTATACCGGCTTCGGGGGATTATCGGTACATTTTCAGATTTTCGCATCGCTGAAAAACGTGGCAATCAAAAAGTATTTATTTTTCCTATTCAGAATTATCCAAGGCATTTTTGCGGGAATATTTACATATATATTAGTCAGTATTTTTCCCGAAACACAGGCAGTTTTTTCTACCGCAGAAGTACAGTCGGCAGGGATCTCGGGCACCGTATGGGGCTCTGCCGCGCTGATCCTGTCATCGATGGTGTTTCTCGGGTCAATCAGTCAAGGAGGCAAATATGTGCTCAATCGCGGGTATTATAACAACAGGCTTTGATGTTTCACAAATGCGGACACAGATCAATCAGATGTCGGAAAGTCTCAAACGCAGAGGCCCCGACGCCAAAGGAGAATATATCAAGAAGGACGCCGCTTTGATCCACAGAAGGCTGTGTGTAATCGATCCCGAGGGCGGCGCCCAGCCAATGAGCACGCTGTATAACGGGGAGAAATTCACGCTGGTATACAATGGTGAGCTGTATAACGCAGATGAGCTTCGCGAAGAACTGAAAGCGAAGGGGTATCACTTCTCCACCCACTCGGATACAGAGGTAGTGCTGAAGTGCTACTGTGAGTATAAAGAAAAAAGCGTCGATAAATTCAACGGCATCTTCGCGTTCGCGGTATGGGAAGAATTTGCGAAACGGCTGTTCTTATGCAGAGACCGCATCGGAGTCAAGCCGCTGTTCTATCATCTTTTCAAAGACGGTATCGTGTTCGGCTCCGAAATCAAAGCGCTGCTCAAAAGCGGGCTTCTCTCCCCTGTTGTGGATGAAGAAGGGCTATATGAGATCTTCTTTCTCGGTCCCGCGAGAACACCCGGCACAGGCGTTTTTAAGGGAGTCAAAGAACTGCTTCCCGGAGAATACGCCGTCTATGAAAAAGGTAAACTTCATAAAACAAAATATTATGAGCTGAGAGCCAAAGAATTTGAAGACAGCGAAGAAGAAACGGTTGAAAAGGTGCGGTATCTGCTCACCGACGCAATCGAACGCCAGCTGGTATCGGATGTTCCGCTGTGCTTTTTCCTCTCGGGCGGTCTGGACTCGAGCATCATCTGTCAGACTGCTTCGAATTTCTATAAAAGAAATAAAAAGGATCCTATCACTACCTATTCGGTTGAATACGAGGACAACGAACGGTATTTTCAGAAAAGCCTGTTTCAACCGAACGCCGACCGCGATTATATCCGACTGATGACAGAGAGCGCGGGGTCTTCTCATCGCGAGGTCATCCTCTCCAACGAGGATGTATTCCGCGCGTTGATCCCGTCGGTATCCGCCAGAGATCTGCCGGGATATGTAGATATCGACTCTTCCCTGCTGCTGTTCTGCCGCGAGATCAAAAAGGACTTTACCGTCGCGCTCTCGGGAGAATGCGCCGACGAGCTGTTCGGAGGATATCCGTGGTATCACAACGAAAACATTCTGTACGAGGAATGTTTTCCGTGGTCAAGAGAGCAGGACATCCGCCGTCAGGTAGTAAAAAACGGCATCCTCAGACGCGGCGAGGAATATGTGAGAGAAAAGTATCTCGATACCGTCAATGCGACCGACAAGCTAAAGACGGACACAAAGCGCGACGGCAGGATGAGGGAGATGTTCCGCCTCAACTTCTACTGGTTTATGCAGTGTCTGCTGGAGCGTAAAGATCGCTGTTCGATGTATTCCGGACTGGAGGTCAGGGTGCCGTTCTGCGACTACCGGCTGGTCGACTACGCCTATAATATGCCGTGGCATATCAAGGCGCTGGGCGGCAGAGAAAAAGGTGTGGTGCGAAAAGCCTTCGAAGGAATCCTTCCCGACGAGATCATTTACCGCAAGAAAAGCCCTTATCCCAAAACGCATAATCCGGTCTATCTGAAGCTGTGCGAGGATCGGATCAAGAAAATATTATCCGATAAAAGCAGAAAGATCACAACGCTGATAAACGAAGCGGGAATCCGGGATATCATCGCGTATCCCGACACGATTTCTTCTCCTTGGTACGGTCAGCTGATGCGCGCGCCGCAGATTCTCGCCTATCTGATCCAGCTGGATTTCTGGCTTGAGACCTATTGTCCGGTCATAGAAATTTCATAAAATTGTCAAAGTTTGTTTAACCAAAGAAGAATCTATCGTGATATGATGGTTACAACATCATTATGTCATCGCGAGGAATATTGCCTCGAGGTAATCCCCAAAAACGCGTGATTAGTGTTTAGTGAATAGTGGTTAGTTATACCAATTGCCGTCCGCAGGACCCTACACACTAATCACCAACAACTAATCACTATGCCTTATTGAAATGGGGGATTCTTACATCAGGCACTGACCTTTTCGGAATGACGATCATCATATAACGCTCAAAGGGAGCCTAAAAGAAAGGAAGTGACAAAATGAAAGGAGAACAGTATAAAGAACTGAGCGCGTTTTTCTCAGAGACGAAAAAACGCTCTACTACCTTGAAAGCGCTCCATGATATTTTGCCGCTTCTGATGCTGGTGTTCTATCCGATGGAAGCCATCTATCTTTTGGTTACGGAAGGGATCGGATCGGAAATCTTTCTGCGGTTTACGCTGATCCCTCTGGGAACGTTTCTTCTCATCACAGCAGTCAGAGCAATCATCAACGCCCGGCGTCCGTATGAAAAGTACGACTATACCCCGGTGATCAAAAAAACGACCAAAGGAAAGAGCTTCCCCTCCCGTCATACAGTTTCCGCCTTTATTATCGCGATGGCGTTTTTGTATATCAACACGAGCATCGGCGTGATTATGCTTGTGATCGCCGCAATCATCGGCGTTACCAGAGTGCTGTGCGGCGTTCACTTTATCAGAGACGTCATCTCCGGCGCAGCGATCGGTATTGCGGTCGGCGTACTCGGATATTTCGTATTCTAAAACTCCGACAAACTCTTGTTTTTCATTTTTTGTCTCTCCTATATCAAAAGCCGCGTACGAATGATTCGTACGCGGTTTTTTATCGAGTGAGTGCAGAGCCCATTCGCAGCTCTGCACTCTGCACTCTGCACTAAAAAAGCCCCTTTTCGGGCAATATCATTTAGTTAAGGAACAGGACACTCACAAATAGTGGGTGCCCTGTTTTTTTTTTAAAAATTATGTAAAAAGGCTTGACAAAACGGTAGAAATGTGCGGCTGAACCTGTTCGTATTTCGAACAGGTTCAGCCC
>JAFRCW010000038.1 GCA_017404145.1 Ruminococcus sp.
CGGCGGGAGCGAGCCCCCGCCCTACATCCCTATGAAACGTGCTGCGGCGGAAGTGTCAAGCCACCCTGCAGTATCGCCCTGCGGTTTCGCTTGTGCGGGAAATTTGTGGAAGTTTATTACGGCTTTGTAATAACTGTACAAATTCGTCATCAAAAGATTGTGCAAAAAGCAAGTGGAGAATTTCGTAAAATTTCTTTATTCTTTTTCACCAATATGCTATAATATTTATAACTGTTATTAGGTTATTTTTTACAGATTCGGGAGATATGCCGCTGTTCGGATCGGTCGGATACAGCCGAAGCGGGATGTTTCCTGAGGAAAGAGAGGATTTTATGAAATTGAGAAAGCTGTTGTGCGCGCTTCTGGCGGCGGTCCTTCTGATTTCGAGCCTGAGCATTTCGGCGTTTGCCGAGGAGCTTGACCTCGCGGATTCGGGAGCGTATTACAACCAGAACCTGTACGAAAACTATGCGTCCAAAGCCGTCAACGAAACGGGACTCGGCGCTACTTACAGCGCGGCGTCCACCACCTTCAAGGTGTGGGCTCCCGAGGCGCAGTCCGTTTCTGTGCGTCTGTATACTACCGGTACCGATTCCGAATCCGGCGCTAAGACCATTGATACCAAGGTGATGACCTACAACTCCACCACCGGTATCTGGAGCCTGACGCTCTCCGGCGACCACAAGGATCAGTACTACACCTATCTCGTCAAGAGAGACAACGTCACCAAAGAGACCGTTGACCCCTACGCCAAGGCGGTAGGCGCGAACGGCGACCGCGGTATGATCGTTGACCTTAAATCCACCGACCCCGAAGGCTGGGCGAACGATAAACACGTGCTGTTTACCAACCCCGGCGAAGCGGTCGTCTGGGAGATCCACGTGCGCGACTTCTCCATCAGCGCGTCATCGGGCGTCAGTGAGGAGAACAGAGGTAAGTACCTCGCGTTTACCGAGGGCAACACCACCTTAAACGGCGCGGGACAGATCTCCACCTGTGTGGACTATCTTGTCGAGCACAACATCAACTGCGTCCAGCTGATGCCGATCGAGGACTTCGCCTCCGTAGACGAGACCTCCGACGCGGCGCAGTTCAACTGGGGCTATGACCCGAAGAACTACAACGTTCCCGACGGTTCCTACTCCTCCGATCCTTACAACGGCAACACCCGTATCACCGAGTTCAAGATGCTGGTGCAGGCGCTGCACGACAGAGGCATTTCGGTCGTCATGGACGTTGTCTATAACCATACCTTCGTCTTGGAAGGCTCTCCGCTTTCGCTGACCACGCCGAAGTACTACTACCGTATGTCATCCGACAAGGATTACTGCGACGGCTCCGGCCTGGGCAACGTTCTCTCTTCCGAGAAGGCGATGACATCCAAGTTCATCTCCGACTCTCTGTGCTACTGGGCAAATGAGTATCATATCGACGGTTTCCGTTTTGACCTGATGGGCTGCCACGACACTACCAACATCGCGAAGTGGCGTTCTGCCCTCGACAAGATCGACTCCCGCATCCTGATGTACGGCGAGCCGTGGATCGGCGGCAGCAACAACGGTATTACTAACGGCCTGTCCAACTCCAATCTTAAGAATCTCACCCGCGTCGGCGCGTTCAACGAGAACTATTCCGACGGACTCAAGGGCAACCACGAGCCGGCTTCCGCAGCTTCCGGCGGCTTTGTCTCCGGCGGCGCTGCGACCGAGGTCCTCAAGGGCGCAGGCGGTACATCCTCCTATCTCACTGGAGCGAAGACCAACCAGCTGATCAACTACACCGACAACCACGATAACCTGATCCTCTTCGATAAGCTTTCCGCCGTCAACAAGACGGGCATTAAGATCGGAACGAAGGACAACACTCTCTACGATAAGAACAAGACGGTAGTCAACACCACCAACGCGACGCTGCTCAACCAGATGAAGCTCGCGCTCACCGCGGCGCTGACCTCTCAGGGCACGCCGTTCACCGTAGCGGGCACCGAGTTCTGCCGTACCAAGTACGGCGAGGGCAACTCCTACCGTTCTCCCGACAATATGAACTCCATCGACTGGAATCGCGCTTCCACCTACAAGTCTGTCGCGGATTACTATGCGGGCTTAGCGGCGATCCGTAAGGCGGTCACCGCCTTCGGCGACGGCACCGCGGACGCGGTCTCTACCGTTTCCGGCGGCTGCACCGCGTACCAGATCACCAACAACAAGTCCGGCCAGTGGAACAAGATCATTGTCGCGCTCAACAACACCAGCGCAGCGAAGAGCATCACCCTCTCCGGCAGCTGGACCGTCGTCGCGAACGGCACCAAGGCGGGAACCGCGAGCCTCGGTAACGCTTCGGGTTCCTACTCTGTTCCCGCGTATTCGGGCGTTGTCTTAGTCGATTCCTCATCGTTCGGCAACTATACCCAGCCTGCGCAGGGTACTGCTACCCTGACCGTGGAGCACTATACCCGCGACTCCGCCTCGGGCAATTATACCAAGGTCAAGACCCAGACCGCAAAGTATAAGGAGGGCCAGACCTACCGCGCTTCTCAGGATCTTTCCATCCTGTTCGATCACAACTTTGACAGGAGCGAATCCACCTCCGGCGCTACTTCCGGCAAGGCGGTCGCGGGACAAAACATCACTGTCAAGTTCTATTATACCCGTTATATCACATCCGGTTATCTGACCGTTAACTTTATCAACAGCAACACCAACACTCAGGTCAGGACCCCGATGAAATATCATATGAGAGACGGCGATCCGTTCTCGGTTCCGAACGCTTGGATCCAGGGCTATGAGCTGAATACCGCCAGATATCCGGGCGGCACCATCGGCACTTTCTCGGCGGCGAATCCTCCGACCTTCAACTTCTACTATAAGCCGTTGTCGAATACGACCACGACAGTCCACTACTATAAGCCTTCCGATTGGCCGACACCGAAGATCTATGCGTACTACACCGGCGACGACGGTCAGATCGTAGAGCCTCTGGGCATCTGGGACGGTCCGAAGAGCGTTGTCAATATGAAGGTGGATACCGCCACCAACACCGCGAGAGGCGAGACCGGCTGGTATATCAAGGAGAACATCCCCGGCTCTGCGTTCTATGTTATGTTCCACGTAGATAACCCGGCGCGTCAGATCCCCGGCGCAGGTGAGCAGGGCTATCCCGTATCCGGCGAAGCCTGGATCAAGGACGGCATCGTCCAGTTCAACTGTACCGTCGTCACCTCCCACATCGATATGGCGACCGGTAAGCAGATCTCCGCGGATGTTGTCAAGAACAACACCTCCGTCCGTTCTGACCAGACCTATACCACCACGGCAAACACAAGTCTTAACAGAGAGTATTATACTCCCGCGAACGCCACCGCATTCTATACCGCGGGTACCACCAACGTTGTCTACCTGTATAAGGAAGGCGGCTCCCAGCCGACCGAGCCTACTCAGGCGACCCAGTCCACCGAGCCTGTCGACGGCGGTGTGATCGGTGACGCCGATCTCGACGGCAAGGTAACGGTACTTGACGCGACCGCGATCCAGAGAGACCTTGCCTCCATCAAGAAGCTCACCGCCGCTCAGCTGGAGTATGCGATCCCCTGCGACAGCGACGAAAAGCTCAGCATTCTTGACGCTACCTACATCCAGAGCTACCTTGCTTCTGTCAAGAGAGATCACTCCCGTGTCGGCGAGAGAGTCGGCGTTCTGCCCACATCCGCACCGACCTCAGCTCCCGTGACCGACGCGCCCACAGAGTATATTCCGACCTACGGTCCTACGCCCGGTGAGGAGATCACCCTCTACTTCTCCAATTCTCTGGGATGGTCCGACGTATACGCCCATATCTGGAACGATGACGGCGGTCTGAACGTATGGCCCGGCGACTACTGCGACTATGTCGGCACCAACACCTACAATCAGGGCATTTACAGCTTCACCGTCAACACCGCTGAGGTGACCAACATCATCTTCAACGACGGCAACGATACCGGCAAGACCGTGGATATCGATATCTATCCCGGTATGCAGAACGGTATCTATCCGACCGGCGATCCCGACGCAGAGGGCGCGTATGACGTTGGCTACTACGACTATGATCCTAATCCCGGACCCGGTCCCGGACCTTCTACCGGTGCGGTCTATCTCGAGCCCGATATCTGGAATGTTGACACCGTCAGATACGCCGCATACTTCTTCGCTGACGAGACTACCTACCAGTGGGTGAATATGAAGTTCTTCTCCAACGGCGTCTATTCCGCCGATATTCCCGAAGGCTATGATCAGGTCATCTTTGTCCGTATGAACGGCGCGACCTCTACCAACGTCTGGGAGAACAAGTGGAACCAGACCGAAGACCTCGATGTTATGGACGGAAGCACCTATCACATCACCGGTTGGGGCCCGATGGGAGGAAACTCCGAGGGCTACTGGGATTGATCCCTCCGCTTCGGACAGATCATCGATCACAATCTCATAACAACAGCAAAAGGCTGTCCTTCGGGGCAGCCTTTTTGAGTGCAGCGTGCAGCGGGCAGAGTGCAGAGTGCAGAGTGCAGAGTAGGGGAGGGTCTTGACCCTCCCAAAACGTTGAAATTAAATATATTTTTCGGATGCGAACAGCATCAGCCGTAGGGCAAGGCGCCCTCAACTTGCCGAAAGGCAGTTGTCATATCTCTATCGGTTATAGGAGATACCGGTGAAATCCTGTTCTTGAATGAATTGTTTGATATGATCGAAACGCCCTGCGGCGGGAGGTTCTTGACCCTTTCCTACGGTTTTAGTTCTTCGTTTTTTGAAAGCACTTCTTATCGAAGGCAGGGTTGAACGCGTAGAAGTTCTTCGAGTCGAGCTTGTCGGTGAGCAGTCTCAGATTCTCGCCGAAGCGCTGGTAGTGGACGACCTCGCGCGCTCTGAGGAAGCGGATCGGGTCGATGACGTCCGGATCGTCACAGAAGCGCAGGATGTTGTCATAAGTGGTGCGGGCTTTCTGCTCTGCCGCCATACTTTCGTGCAGGTCGGTGATCGGGTCGCCCTTGACCGCTAAGGAAGCCGCGTTGAAGGGGAATCCCGAAGCCGCGGCAGGATAGATACCGCCGGTATGATCGACGAAGTACGCGTCCAGTCCCGCCTCCTGGATCTGCTTGGGAGTCAGGTTTTTTGTCAGCTGATAGACGATGGTGCCGACCATCTCCAAATGCCCGAGTTCCTCCGTGCCGATATCGGTCAGGGTGGCTTTCAGCTCGGGGATGGGCATGGTGTATCGCTGGGAAAGATATCTGAGCGAGGCTCCGATTTCCCCGTCGGGACCTCCATATTCCAAAAGGTGATAGTCTTATTCGAAAAAATAAATGCGGACTTCTCCGGTGTTATTAAAGAACACAATATGATCCACAAAACTGCGGAGTAGCTCGCCTTTGATGGATTCGTCCACAGATGGGTCTCTGAGCGTCGCTATAGCGTTTTTATTTTTCTCGACAAAGTTTGCTTTGATATCCTCAATATCGTTCTGACGCTGCTCACGGACGCGAGAGAGGGCTTTTATATGCTCTTCGATCTGTTCTTTGCTTTCTTTGTATTCTGCCAAGGTATAGACGCCGTCTTCGTATGCTTCTTTAACGCGGCGAAGCTTCAGCTGATCCTTTGCGATAAGGGATTCGGTATCTATCTCCGGAGCTGTCGATTCGTCGTGCTTCACGATCAGATCATAATTCATTGACTCAAATGCTATAGCAATACCGTCTATCACGATGCTGTTGATCTTTTTTAGATTAACATAATGAGAAGTGCCGCACTTGCCGTGTGTGTATTTGACACACTGCAGCGCCGGATTTGATCGATTTCCGATGATTCCGAGTGATGCGCCGCAGCTGGAGCATTTCACCAATCCGTGAAGCATATACTCTCTTTTTACCTCGTTGTGAGTATATGGGCGGTATTTTTTCTTGATATCCGCAAGGAGAGCTTGCGTTTGTTCAAAGGTAGCGGTATCGATCAGAGGCTCGTGGATCCCGTCGACTATCATAATATCGGGATCGTCGTAGTTTCGCCTGGTTCTCCTTTTTGGATTCCAGCGGATCTTACCGATATATACCGGATTACGCAGAATATATTCGATCGTTCTGTTTTCCCATCGACCGCCTCGATTCGTTTTAATCCCCATAGCATTGAATTCTTTGGCGATCGGGATGATTCCTTTTCCATTGAGAAAGTCGGAGAAGATCTTTTTGACAAGAGGCGCCTGATCTTCGTTGATCACATACTTTTTGTCGATAATATCATAGCCGAAAGAGGGAATAGAAACGGCGCCGCCGCGCTCAACCTTTTCGGTCATTCCGCGCTTGACCTCCCCCGATAACCGGATACAGTAATATTCATCCGTCCATTCTATGATCCTTTCGATCAGAGAACCGAACGGCCCTTCTATGATTGGCTCGGATACGGATAAGACCTCGATTCCTTTCTTTCTGATGATTGATTTGTAGAAGATGGATTCCTCCTGATTACGCGCGAACCGGCTGAATTTCCATAGCAGTACCGCGGAGAACGGGGGAGGATCCTGCTTTGCGTTGGCTATCATTTGAATAAATCCAGGCCGCTTATCCGCAAACTTGCCCGACAGACCGTCATCGCGGAAGATAAATTCCTTCGGTACAATATACCCGTGCTGCTTTGCAAATTGTCTGATCAGTTTGATCTGACTATCCGGAGACAGCTCGGTCTGATCGTCTGTGCTGACTCTGATATATGCCGCTGCGGTTTTGAGTTCAATATTCATATCATTCACTCCTATAAAAGGGCGCAAAAATACCCTCGTAATTTTATATTGCAAAATCACAAGGGCTATGATAGAATATATATATGGTTTGGCGACCATATTCTGTCACAGGTACCCTTGTGACAAGCCGTCTGTCCTGTTGGTAGCAGGATGGGCGGCGCTTTTTTATTATGTTGTAACCTTATTTAAAATTATCTTCCTTGTTTTTAATTAAGATTAATTTTTCTTAGCTTAATTTAAAATAATTTAATTTGCTGGTAATTTGTTCTAATATTATTAATCGTTTCCAAACCATCTGTATGCTCTTCTAAATCCGGCTTTTTCTGCCTCCTTGACAGTCATTGCCATAAATTCTCCTTTTTTATCTATTTTGGTAGTATCATATTGTTGATCAAACGGTAAGTGGTATATATGTGTTGTTCCAAAATCATCATGACCAATATTGCATTTTATACAGGGATAATCATCTATTGGAATGTTTTCTCGATATTGAATGCCAAGGTGTTTTGCAATTTCTTTTGCTTTTTCTGAAAGAAAAATGTTTGTAACTAATAATCCAGATACTTTTTGAGTATCAATATTATTTTCAAAACAGTAACTAATCATTGTTCCATACAATTGCGTAATATGCTTTTCGTGAATTTGTTTTTTAGCACTCCAGTATTTGCATTGAACTATTAGAATATGGTTGGACTTTTTTGCGATAAGATCTCTCCCGAGGTCTTCAAGGTTCATATACGATCCGAAATAATCTACTATATAGCCCTCTTTTTCAAGGACATACCCGATATATAGTTCATAATCGCGCCCGATTTGCCATTTTGTTTTAGTGCGAGTTTTATATCGATCAAGCGCAAGCTGATTCCTTTCAGTATTGCTGAGTTTTTTGTATTCTTCTTTACTGATATAGTCTTTTACATGATCATATTCAGATAATTCGGTAAAGCTCATTAAAGGGAGCTGTTCGAATTCTGTATCAATAATATCTTGAAGTGCCGGGAAAAGCTCTATAACATACGCAAGTTTATATCTATCAATATAGCTTTTTTCAAGTTCGGCTTTGGCTTCCTTTCGAATAGTTCTGATGTTTGCAACTTTTGCAAGTCGTCTCGAATCGTAACCCCAATCTAATTCTTTAGCTATTGATTCAAGTCCATATGTCCTGTAATCGGACATTATTTGAGCCATATATGGGATTGCTGCCAAATTGGACCTACTGGATTCTAAAAAATCAATTCGATTTTTAAGGAGAATAATTTCTTTGGTCTTTTCAATTTGAGAGCTATCGAGAATATCAATTAACTGTGACAATAACTGGGGCTTTTCTATCTTACGAATCGTACACAAATCAGAAAGATTCAATAATTCTTTGTAAGCGTGATTTTCTTTATCTAGATTAGTTATTGCTTTACTATAATCATTTAGTTTATTATTGCAATCTGATAACTTATTCTGAAGTTCAGTTTTTTCTCTGTTATGATTAATACCTGCAACAACTATTATTATCAAAAAAACAACAGACAGAATAATGAATACCCACATTTAGAAAATCCTTTTAAAAATAATCCTTGATTTTTTAGAACGAATGTTCTATAATATAATCACTTTGTGAAAGGAAAGAGGTTTTATTATGGAAAAAGAAAAGCTAATTGAACAAATCAATGAAATCATATCGAGAACCGAAGACACTGACGTCTTATATGATATGTTAGTTCTTATTAAAACAATTTATAAACATTATAAAGATGGAAATTGGGGGCGCTAAGCGTCCCTGATTTTTTTTATAAATTCAAAAAATGCTTTTCTTTCTTCAGGGGAAAGCTTTAAATATCCTTTTATTATCTCTACATCGATATCATCCAATTTATAGTTTAATCTCAACATTCTAATTATTTGTTCTTCGCTTTCAAGAAAAGGATCACCTTCACCGGTTTCAAGCCACGTTAAGTTGACATTAAATCTATTACATATATCTCTTTTTGTGCGTTCAGTAAGGGAACGTACACCTTTTTCAATTAAGGATATAGATGATTTGCTCAGACCCAATTCGTTTGCAAAATCTGTTATTGTCATTTTTTCGTGCTCTCGGATAAATGTAACTCTTTCGTTAATATCCATATTGTTTTCTCCTTTACTTAATAAATATATATATAACATATCACTAAAAGTTTACTTTGTCAACAGTTGCTATAAATTTTTTTACTTTAGTTGTTGACAAACGAAACAATAAGTGGTATTATTTGATTACAAAAGAAACAATTTGCGAATGATTAGTTTACAAATGGAGGTGAGAATATGGCAAAAGCAAAAAAAGGACCTTCTGTAGAAAAGATACAAAAGGTTCTTTCTTCGTTTACGGAGGAAGAGAAGAAGCAGGCATATGCGATGTTGCAGGGAATGCTTCTAGGTAAACAGCTCGCGGTAAAAGACCCTAAATCAGCATAAAGGAGGAAGAGATGACAGAAGAAAAGAGAAAAGAAGTCGAAACAGCGCTTGCGGATTTTGTGATCCGTATTTCAAAAAAAGAAGAAGCAACCCCCGCAGAGATGGACGCTCTTGCGAGAATTGCCGCGATTCTTATTGAAATCTAGAGGTTATCCGAAATTATTCCCTGTAGACTTGTCAGGGTTCGAACAGGGAGTAGGGACACCATTGATATTCCTATAAAACACAATAAAGGAGAAAAGAAAAACTATGAAAAGAGAAATAAGTCTTGAAACGATAGAGCGCGGGCTGAAAGATTTGGACTGTGATGTCCGTATCGCCGCGATGAACGCGTGTCAGGGTAAGGACGTTCCGCTTGAAACGATAGAGCGCGGGCTGAAAGATTTGGTCTGTGATGTCCGTATCGCCGCGATGAACGCGTGTCAGGGTAAGGACGTTCCGCTTGAAAC
>JAFRCW010000039.1 GCA_017404145.1 Ruminococcus sp.
CACTCTGCACTAACTTAGCTCTTACCTGAGCGTATAAGCATATCTATATTGTATGCGTTGATGTAAAAGCTATCGACATAACTTGTAACTGTATGGTGATATTATGGCTGACAAGATGAATTACGAAGAGAAAAACCGTCAGGAGCTTCTCGACGAACTGAAAAAACTGAATAAAGCTCAGATCAGGATCAAACGCCGCACGACGTTCCTTTTGAGCGTGATCGCGATGCTGGTGCTGGTGACCTCTACGCTGGCATGGTTTACGCTCAACTCCTTCGCGAGCGTGAATAATATCGAGATGCAGATCACGACCGGCGTTGACCTGCGCGTGGACGTTGACAACCACGGCACCGACATCAGCCAGTACAAGAAGGTTGTCACCAACGATATGATCAACCAGTATCTGCGCTCTGCTTCCAATACCTCGATCGCGGATCAGAAGCTCGATCCTGTCACCACCTCCAACGGCATCAGCTTCACCTTTGAGAAGGGCAGCGCCGCTACTGCGAATAACAACACTTATCTGGAATACAAGCTGTGGTTCATCGCCTCCCGTGAGATGTGGGTGCATCTTTCCTCCGACGTTGCTGCCGCTCTTGACAACGCGACGACCTCCGTCACCACCACCGAGACCGGCGCGAAAGCGGACGTCATTCGCGCGATCCGCCTCTCCTTTGAGGATTCCGGCTCCGCCGCGATCTTTGAACCTAACGCGGGCTCTCCGGTCAACGGTCAGACGACCTTTGATCTGCCGACCCCGATGTCTTATACCAATTCTACCCGCCTGTTCCACCTGAATAAGCTCGAGCCCAAGCAGATCACCATCCGCCTCTGGGCAGAGGGTAACGACCCCGAGTGTGACAACGACGTCCAGGACGCGAACCTCACCGTCGCCCTCCTTTTCAACGGCACGGATGAGAATAATAATACATTCTGATAAGTGCAGAGTGCAGAGTGCAAAGTGCAGAACGATTCTGCAACGAGCGTTCTGTATCGGCACAGCATAGTATAAACGATTGTAGGGGAGGGTCTTGACCCTCCCGGACGGTGATATTATATCAAGAATTCTGAATAGCGGGAAGGTCAAGACCTTCCCCTACAGTAAAAACTCTGCACTCTGCACTCTACACTCTGCACTGAATTTGTGAGGTTATATGAAAGTAGTTAAACAGATTCTGAACACGATCATCAACATTTTGATCATATTGGTGCTGGTGATCTCTATACTGATCGCTGTGATGGCGCTGACTTCTAAGGCGACCGGTATCTCCAATGTATTCGGTTTTACATTCCAGCCGATCCAGACCGATTCTATGAAAGGCGGCTCCGATGAATACGAGGGCGGCGACTTTGCTAAGGGCGATCTGATCGTCGGCAAGGCGACCGGTTTTGATTCTGCACGCGTCTATCAGGTGGGCGATATCATCACCTATCGCGGCGTGCTCTCCGGCGCGGAAGATCTCGGCGAACAGCTGATCAGCCACCGAATTATCGGAACGTATGATCTTAACGGTATGATCGTCTACCGTACAATGGGTGATAACAACGACGTCGCCGATCAGGCTGAGGACGATTATGCCTCTTATATCACCGCCAGCAATATCGGTGCGGTGTTCTATTCCGCGGACTACCACGGCTCGATCATTCACGGTCTCGGCGCGGCGCTCTCATTCATCCAGACCCAGCTCGGATTCTTCCTCTGCGTACTGCTGCCGATGATCATCTTCTTCCTGTATGAGATCATCCGCGTGGTCATCAACGCCGTCAACTACCGCAACGACAAGGCGAAGGAAGAAATCAAGCAGACCGAAGAGGAACAGCAGGCTGCGATCGACGCCGCTGTTGCCGCCGCTCTGAAGAAACAGCAGGATGCTGACGCTCCCGCTCAGCCGCAGGAGGACGCTTCCGCAGACTTCCCGCAGATGACCGAGCAGGAATACGAGGAGTTCAAGCAGTTCCAAGCCTTCAAAAAGATGCAGGAAGATCAGAATGAATGATAAATGATGAATGATGAAGGGTGAAAGGTGAAAGGTGAAGGGTCTGCTTCGCAGACGCACCAAAATCCATTGAACCGAAAACCTTTATCAATGATTATTGTGACTATTATTTTGACATTGCGTTTTGTTTATGAAAGGTGAACTTGTTCAGTATTCGGTTGATTTATCATTAAGAATAGTCGATTACTACAAATGGCTTGTAAATGAACCGAAAGAATATATAATGTCAAAACAGATTCTTCGAAGCGGAACCAGCATCGGCGCAAATATTCATGAAGCGAATTATGCTGTCAGTAAGGCTGATTTCATATCTTAGATGCAGATTGCCGTTAAAGAAACTGCCGAGACGGAGTATTGGCTTATTATTCTGGAGAAATCCGGTTTTTGGAATGATAAATACGAGGATATCAAACCCTTACTGGGTTCAGTAAAACGGATGCTTATAGCAACGCTGAACACAGCAAAGGGAAATAACTAAAAATCCAAAAATCCGAAGGATTTTCCCACAACCATTCACCATTCACCATTCACCTTTCACTGTTTAATTAAATTATATCTTAGGAAAGCGAGCTGAAAATAGTGGCTAAAGCTAAAAAGAATATCGAACAAGAAGCGTTTACACCTGAACAGCTCGAAAAATTAGAGAATAAAGGCGATAAGGACGTACAATTACAGCGACAGAAGGAATCATTATTTGACCGCTATTCCGCGAAGCGTGATTCGAAAGATATCGCGAAAGAGGTCAAATGGAAGAGAAGAGCCGGCGTGGCTCTGATTATTGCTGTGCTTGTACTTCTTTTGCTGTGGATTATTTCGTGGCTTCTGACGACGGTCGGCGACCTTGTTATCGAGGTCGAAAACGGCGCGGCGAAAAAGGGTATTACCATCAGCGAGAACGTTGACGGTTCCGACCCGACTCTGAAGCTGACCGCGGGCGCCGTGGAGGAAGTCACCAACATTACCTACGACTGGCTGCCGCTGAACGAGCTTGACGCGGAAGGCGTTGCAGGCGAGCATAACGGCAAAAACTATCTTGCGTATACCTTCTATCTGACGAACAACGGTTCCGAGACGCTGGACTACAACTCCAAGCTGGTCATCACCGGCGTTGCGAAGTCCGCTGACGAGGCGATGCGCGTGATGATCTATAAGAACGGCGAGCCCACTGTCTACGCAAAGGAAAATATGGATAAATCTCCGCTGGAGGAGCTTGTCAACTTTGAATTTGTGGATGATGAGATCATCTGCAATACCGAGTCTACCGGTCTTAAGCCCGGCGACGTCGATAAGTATACGATTGTTACATGGATCGAGGGCAACGACCCCGAGTGTATCGATGATATTATGGGCGGCTTCGTCAAGATGGTTTGGTTCTTCAACGTCGACGGAGAACAGCTGTAAAACAGTGAAGAGTGCAGAGTGCAGAGTGCAGAGTGATGCGCTTTGTATATGTACTGCATAATCTTTACTGTATAAACACTGAAAAAATATTATTATCATTTACAAATATTTAGGAACGACAGGACCATTGTTCCTGCGGTGGGGGGTCAAACCACCTGCCCTACAAAGAATTCTGCACTCTGCACTCTGCACTTTGCACTGAATTTTGGATTATCGTCTAACTTTTTCAGGAGGTTCGCGTTTCGGCGGATTTCACTGCGATGGAAGTAGGCTTTAATACATTCTTTTAAGGAGTAGACTTTATGGATACTTTGTTTAAGTTTTTGTTCGACTTTTTATCCCAATTCTTCGGATCCCTCTGGAGCGCCATCGCCGGCATCTTCAAGGGCATTTACGGAGCCTTCAACATCCCCAAGTACATTGAGATCGTCAACAACTACACCACGACTCTCGGCGGTCTGGCTTGGGTCGTCGCGGTTATCGCGATGCTGCTGCTTGTCGGCGTGCTCTTCCTGATCGTGTTCTTCCTGATCAAAGCGATCAAGAAGTTCGTCAAGTTCAAGAAGAAAGCAAAAGACACCAACGACCTCGTCAACGAGGTCAACGCCCTCAACAAAGAGGTTATGAGACTCAACCTCGAGAAGGATAAGATCCTCTCGATGAAGGTCTCCCAGATCGGACTCAACCCCAACGAGATCTCCGAGCTCACCGGCGAAGAGATGGAGGCGCTCAACAAGGGCGAAGAGGAAGAAGAGTATACCGGTCGTTTCAACAAGCTTATCACCATCGACGAAGAGTGGGCAAATTACGAGCCCGAGCCCTATGACTGGGATGTTACCCTTCCCGACTTTGTTACCAACTTCCGCAATTTTGCTTGCTCGAGAATGCATTACTGGTATGAGATCAAACTGCTCAGATGCTTTGTCGCAGGTTTCGCGTCAGGCCGTCTGACGATCTTACAGGGTATTTCCGGTACCGGTAAAACTTCACTTCCTTACGCATTCGGTAAGTATGTCTGCAACCCCGCCGTTATCGCTTCCGTACAGCCTTCCTGGCGTGACCGTACCGAGCTTTTCGGCTACTACAATGAATTTACCAAGAGATACAACGAGACTGAACTGTTGAGAGCGCTTTATGAAGCGTCCTACAACGAGAACGTCTACGTCGTTATCCTCGATGAGATGAACATCGCGCGTGTTGAGTATTACTTCGCAGAGATGCTCTCCATTCTGGAAATGCCCGCTCACGATGAGTGGATCGTAGAGATCGTTGCCGCTCCGTGGCCCGATGATCCGAAGCATTTGGATCACGGTAAACTGACCATCCCCGACAACATCTGGTACGTCGGTACCGCGAACAACGACGACTCGACCTTCGCTATCACCGATAAGGTATACGACCGTGCGATGCCCATCGACATCAACACCAAGGGCAAGCCGTTTGAAGCGCCCGACACACCTCCCTGCCATATCAACTACAAGCACTTTACAAAGCTGCTTGAAGACGCTGTTAAGGCGAACCCGATTTCTGAGGAAAACCTCAAGAAGATCGAAATCCTCGACGACTATGTTATCGAGCATTTCAGAGTTGCTTTCGGTAACCGTGTTATGAAGCAGATCAACTCGTTTGTTCCCGCGTTCGTCGGCTGCGGTGGCACGGAAGTCGACGGTATTGACTACGCGCTGTGCAAGAAGGTATTCAGAAAGTTTGAAGCGCTGAATATCTCCTACATCCGCGATGAGATCGACGGCCTTGTTCAGCAGCTCGATCAGCTTTTCGGCAGAGAGAATATGAACGAGTGTAAAGAATACGTCCGTATGCTCCAGAAGATGACTTGATAAGATTAATGACGAATAATGAATGATTAATGGCTGATGGCGGGTTTCACCCGCACCCGAATCATAGGAATCAAAATCCGTCAGGATTTCCTACAGTCATAAATTCTTAATCAATAATCATTAATCTAATCTAATTTGTCGAAAGGAGTGAGTCCCGTTGATTGATTATACCCGATATTACAGAGCGTATGCCGAGATGAAACAAACGCTCTCCGGCGACTATGCTCATGATTATCTGACCTCCGTTATGGCGGACGGCGATAAAGGTACCGACGACCTTTCCGGTAACGCGTATAACCGTGTTATCGATATGGAATGGGTCGAAATGATAGAGGGTAAGCTTCCTTATATCGAGAAAGCGATCGATGAACAGAGAAAGTTCATCGAAGAGCACAAGGAAGTTGACCGTATTGACAAGGTGAAGCAGGTTGGCAAGGACGCTGTACAGCATCTGACCCAGCACGCGAACCTGATTATGGCGATTGAGCCCGACGGTTCGGTGATCCCCGAAAGACTCCTCAACACCCACCGTGAGGACAGTTTCGCCACCTATGAGAACCGCTTCTTACATACCCTGATTTTTAAGACGATCGCTTTTGTTGAGGCGAGATTCCGCGCTCTGCAGGACGCGCCGAATGATTCCTCCAACTCTCTGCATATGGACAGAGACCTGATGCTCAACCAGCAGAAGTTCTCTTTCAGCGTAGATTACAGCTCGGAGTCACATGAACGCGCCAAGGTTGACAGAGATGAGGACGTTTCTGCGCTGACCGACTATGAGCGTATCGAGCGTATCCGTATGAGACTGGACGACTTCGTCGGCACCGACCTCATCAAAGCGCTCAAGGGCTGTATCGCGGTCAAGTCACCCATCAACAAGACTAATTGTATCAAGCAGGATCCCGCGTTCAAGCAGTGCTATGATCTGTGGGTGTTTATCGAAGGCTATCGCAAGACCGGCTACGTTCTGGAAAAGAACGAGTTTGAGGGATTGATGCCTGAAGAGGTACAGAAGGATATGTATGAGGTGATGGCGTTCCAGCATTTTGTCGCCACCATCAATACCAACAAAGCGCTTCGCGAGAAGCTCGACGCAGAGTATATCGCCGAGAACGAGCGCAGAGCAAGAGAAGCCGAACGTCCCGAGGACGAGATGGCTCGCTATATTGAAGATAAGATCTACGAAGCAAGACGCGAGGAAATGGCGCTCCGCCTCAAAGAAGTCAGAGAGCGTGAAGTGATCATCTCCAAGCTGACTGCCGAGCTTGAACAGGCGAAAGAGCAGATCCGTCAGCGCGATATCAAGATCAAAGAGCTGGAATCGATGATCAACGCGCTCAAGAAAGAGCTGGCGGAGGTCAAGGAAGAGCTTCGTCAGGCGCAGGTCCGCATTATGGATCTCGAGGCGGAGAACGAACAGCTCAAGGCGCGCGTCGCAGAGCTCGAAGAGCAGGTTGCTCAGCTCGAGGCGCAGGTCGCCGCTCAGCTCGCTGCGATTGCCGCTCTCGAAGCGAAGGTTGCTCAGCTGGAAGGCACGATCGAGCAGCTCAACGCCGAGATCGAACACCTCAGGGGCGTTATCGCCGAGCAGGTGCAGACCATCAAACAGCACGAAGCGACTATCACCGAGCAGGAACATGCGATCGACAGCTTGAATTCGCAGGTTACGACGCTCACCGCTACTGTCGGAGGCCTTACCGCAGAGAACTCTACCTTAAAGAGTACGATCGAAGAGAACGAGCGCACGATCTCGATGCAGTCAGACGATATCGCCGCGAAAGAAGCGCAGATTTCTCAGGCGACTGCCGATATCGAGAAGCTCACCGGCAATTTGAATACTCTTCAGACAGAGCATGACGCTACCGTTGCGAAATACGCGAATTATCAGCAGGAGCTCGACTCTCTCAACCGCACAATTGCGGACGACAACACCAAGAGGGAAGAGCTGGAGCATGAGATCCGTGTTCATCTGAATATGCTCTCCGCCAAGGATGCGATCATCAGCACCTTGAAGGATGAGAAGAAGGCGATGACCGACAAGATCGACGGCGTCAACGCTGTTGAAGCGGCTGCTGCCGCGGAGGTTAAGAAGGCGAGAGATCAGATCGCCAAGACTGAGACCGAGTGTATCGGCTTAAACAACACGGTCAGAGCGCAGGTAGCTACCTTACAAAACCGCGAAGCTCAGATCAAAGAGCTTCAGGAAAAGGTGTATTCCGCTTCGGTCGAGAGAGACGCCGGTATCAAGGCGGTTCGCGATGAGTGCGACGAAAAGATCCGTCAGCTGTCTGAGAGCTATGAGGCGAAGATCGCCCAGCTGGAGGCGCAGACCGTAGCCGCGTGCAACTTCAACGACGATCAGAAATATACTATCCGTCTCAACGCCGAGAAGAAGGCGCTGCAGCAGGATTATGACAAGAAGCTCGCCGAAGCTACCAAAAAGGCAAAACAGTTTGTCAAGAAGGCGAGAGTTCTCGTGGACGACCGCCCTGCCGCTGTGCTGAAGCTGGACGGTGCGGACGACTACCGATAATTTTACAAAACCGATACATTCGTTGCTCTTTGAGAGCAAATATGTTATCATAAATTGATTGAATCTAAGCAAAAGAAAGGAGCGATATTATGAAGCAGACTCGTCATTCTCTGATGGCTAAAGGCATCATGGTATTGCTCTCTTTGCTTATTTTGGCGTTTGTCATCAGCTTTGCGTGGTTTGCCGATCCCGATTCTCCCGTTACTGCCAGCGGTCTTTCTCTGACCACTAAATCGGACGCGGACTTTCAGATGGCGATCGGTTTTTCTAACTCGGATACTTCCGGTAACTACTATATTACCGATTTTACTGATTCCGAAAATACCAAAATCGATTTTGAGAATCTGCACGTTACGAAAAACGCCAAGCTTGCCAATAATGTGACTACCTATAATACAACGCTTTCAACCGATACGGCGACATATAATCTCCTATCGGACTTTAAACCGATCGATCTTACGGGAGACGGCATCACGCTTTTCCGTCCTGAGATGACCTTTAAGAATCGTTCCATTAATTTCTCCGCCGCGACAGTAGATAAGAGCATTGTAGATAACAAACAGTTTATTTCTTTTGATTTGTACATTCGCTCTACTTCTCAGGCATATGCGATTGCGCTGGACAGCGGTTCTTATGTGCTCGCTGCCTGTGAGGTTGACAATACGCAGTCAAATATGGAAACTCTTGACGCGCAGATCGCCAACGGAACCAAAGTTCCCACTGTTTCCATGAAAGATCACAGCAAGCTGGTCAACACCACGGTTTTAAGGCCCTCCAAGTACAGCGAAAACTCTTCAAAGCATTTTTCTGAGGACTGTGTTATCGGCGCGGTAAGGATTTCCTTTGCGCAGTATAATCCCGTTACCAATCTGGCGGATTTTGTCAGTACAAAAGTTACGCCCGCCGACGCTGCGACAAAGCTTGACGCCGATACCCGCAAGGTCTGGATTCCCAGAAGCGACATTTATCTTCAGGATACCCAGAATGCTGATGACTGGACGCTTGTTACTTCTTCGGATACTAATGTCTGGAGTTCAACGGACGTTACTTTCCAGTCTACCGATGAGATGAACTACGGCAGAAGTGTTACCTACAAGGATGCTGCCGCTGAACACAGGTACTACGACGAATCAAAAATGTTCATTGAGGATCCCCAGAATCCCGGCCAGCAAATACTCAATCCCAATATTGCCGCCCGTTTTTCAACGATTGACGACGTGATTACCGATATTGCAGAGGGCGACGATAATATCATTGTCGAGGCGGCGTCTCTGTCGGATAACAATCCTGTATTTGACGGCACCTATTATTACGGCAAGTGCCGCATCAACCTTTGGGTCGAGGGTTGTGACGCAGAAGCAAGACGAGCGATCGACGGCGGTTCGTTTGTTTTTGGTTTTGACTTATCCGGCCGCTGATACTGCGGATATTCATAGATTAGCAAGGAGTAGATTTTTCAATGTCGAAACAAAAAAGAAATAAAAAATCTACAACTAAACATCAAAGATTTGAAACTTCAAGAGTTATCCCGATCATCGCGGTTTTTGAGGTTATTGTTCTTATTGCCGTCGGCTCCTTTGCGTGGTATTTTTTCAATGCGAACAAGACCCTGAGCTCGGGTGTTATTACCGTAAACGCCGACTCAGGTCTCGAAATCGACTTCAAGGACGCCGACAAGTCCACGTTTATTGATATTTTCGACTATATTGATAAGCAGAACTTCTATTTTGAACCCGCGTCATCTGTCGACGGCAGAAACATTGTGTTCCCGACGTCGGGTACTTTCGGCAGCACCAATACTACCTCAATGGTGTTCCGTGACGGAACCGTCAACGATATCAACTCCAAATACGTCAATGTAGACTTTGAGCTGACCAATACAACTGCCTCAAAGATGGAGGTTTATCTCTCTCACAACTCTTTCTTCACCATTTCCGAAGAAAACAGCGATCAGAGAGTCAACGGTAAGGCGCTGCGTCTTGCTCTCTATAACAACGACGGCAACACCGGCAACGTTTCTTCCAACCTTGTCAGCAACATCAACAAGACCGCTGCGACAGAGTCTCCGACACAAGCGACCCAGTCTCCTACCGATGAAGAAGGACAAACAGTTACCTATTACGAAGATTTTACCATTTATTTCAATACCACCGGCTCCGACTGGAGCAACGTAAAAGCCTATATCTGGAACCATGATGACGGCAACAGCTATATCTCCTCATGGCCCGGCGACAGTATGGTCAAGGAGTCAGGCAATCTTTATTCCTATTCTTTCTCCAATCCCTACACGATCAGCGGCGGTACCAAGACCTATTATTACGACAGAGTCGTTTTCAATAACGGCAGCGGTACCCAGACGGTCGATATTACTGATTTAGCATCAAAGAATAATTATATCTATTCATTAGGCACCCAGTCGGGCGGAAAGTATAATGTTACCTCTACGCCTCTGGTCCTTACCACTGTTTATTTTCTGAAGCCCACTAACTGGACGACGCCCGCGTGTTTGACTTCTACTTCCTCTATCAGCTCTGTCAGCGGCGCGCACGAGATGACTCAGGTGACCACCGGTATCTATTCCTATACATTCCCCAGCAACGATACCTATATCAGGTTTATTGATAACGCTGATACAGGACGAAAGTCCAATTCTGCGTCGGTAACAGCCGACAAGCTGTACTATTTCCCGCAAGGCGGCGCCGCGGGTGAGCTCTCTACGATCGATTACAGTACCTCCAGTATCTATTTCTATAATACTGGCGGATGGAAGCAGCCTTACGCGTGTGTTAACGCGTTTGCGGCAGCTGCGCCGGACTATACCTATGAGATTCCGATGGTTGCGCTTTCCGGCGATCTGTTCTACTGTTCTCTGCCGTCAGTTTATCTGAAGGATAGGGTAACGGCAGCAGGGGGAACTCCCGCTTCACTGGCGGGCAACTGTCAGGTGTATTTCAAGGGTGAAACATCCGGAGACAGCTCAACAACAGAGACCACTGTTACGGTAGATACCTACAGCGAGCATGTTTACCGTATGCTTTCCACCAAAACTGACAATAAATATAACCTTGACGATGAAGATTATTCCGACGAGGTCAATATTAACGAACATTCCTACGCGGTTATTTCTCCCGGTGTATCGGCGGGCTTCCAGCGCGCGGCGAATCCGGTCAACGAGATTGACACCTCTACAGGCGCGGTTACCTCGATTATCCCGACCTTCGCGTCCTCTTTCGACGACTTCCTGATCGGTTCGGATAACCCTGTATTCACGATCGAATCTCAGGAGACCGTGAATATGTCAATGATCATCTGGCTTGAGGGTACCGATACTCACTGCACCAACGAGAATTACGCGGGTAAAGATATCAACCTCTATCTTGAGTTCTCTACCGCTCTTGCGGGTGATAAGATCGACGGCACTTATACGTATCAGTTCGTTGATTCCACCGAGCAGGTATGGACGTCAGATACTATTACGAATTCCGCGACAGGCGTTACCGTCAGCCCTGTTATGCAGCTGTATGATAAGACGATCGACCGCGGTTATTTGATGCACGGTAAGACATATACCACCTACGCGGGCAGGAAAAAGGTCAAAGTCTGGGAGTGCATTGCGCCTCAGGTTCTTGTGAACGACCCGCTGAATCACTCTCAGCATGAGATTGAGTTCCGACGTGTTAACCCCTACGATGAGGGTGAGGTCTGGAACCGTTGGGAGGCGGGTATCGGATCTGAATATTTCAGCGATTCCTACTCCTCGTCATCCAGAATCGTCACCTTCACGGCATTTGCGGACGGATCTCCCGATCCCGGGCTGTACCTTTCGGGCGACCATGCGATCTCAGGGCTTCCCGATCATTCCTGCGGCGGTCTGTGGGGTACTTATGAGACTGAGATTTTGACCGTATATGACGGCAGAAAAGACAGAGATGTCGGCACGCTGAATTTCGGATATACTTATCACTATCCGAATTCCAATAAAAATGTGACGATCGAATATAAGGCGTCCGGATACCGTGATCTCGTTACCGACGCCTCTAACGGCTATCAGGGCGACGGCACCTATTTCAATAACTTCTACTCGATCGTGATCCCGACCAAGGTGTTCCAAAACGGCTCCAGCAGTTACTTTATCGACTATCGCGGCATTGACGGCGACCACGCCATCAACTCTAACCTCAATACCAATATTACTGTCGGAAACAAGTGGTCCTCCGGCGCGATCCGCGGCAGATTCTTCGAGTTTAACGAGGAATATGATTTCTCGAACAACGCGAACAAGAGCCCGACCTCAAATTATCACTCTTATTGGGGTTCCGACGTGCTGTATATGCAGGGACGCAGTACACTCTCCGTTTCTTACAGCTCCGCTTCCAATTACTGCTTTATGCAGGTGCAGTATACCGGTTCCGGATCAAATTACTATTCTTATCTTTATGATAACGGCAACTATCAAGGCAGCTACGGTTACGGTTTTGTGTCGGTAGTACCTTGTGAAAATAATAGTTCTTCTTCTGCTGTTACTGCTTTTACGGACTACAAGATTCAGAGAACCCTTAAAGGCGATCACTCTACGATCACCAGAGAAGCGACCTTAACGAGCCACATTACATCTACTACTGAGACCTATGGCTCCAATACCATCAGAGTGAACACGATCAATCAGACCGATTCCTCAAATGACGGCAGAATCCGTATCTTGGATTATGACTATAAGATCATCTATTATCAGAGCTCTAACTGGGGCTCAGAGTGGAATCATCCTTCGCTCTATTCCGATATGGGATCATGGATCCATAACGGCGATGATACCGGTAAGAAGACCGACAGCGACGGCGGCAAGGTGATCTACAGCTATCATGTCCGCTCCGATTACAAGGCGAAGTTCAACTTCCCGAGCGCATCCGAAAAATGGTCGGTCGATATCACTCCCGCCGACGGATATTGTTATTATCCCAGCGCATATAACGTGAACAACAGCGGAAAGGTTGACGTCGGAGGATATAACAGCGGTTTGTCCGCCAAAGGACTTCACGGCAACGGAGACGGCAACGGTTCCGGAAGCAGTAAGTATAATCAATCGTTGAACACATATACAGTTGACAACGCTTCTTGGCCGGAATACACCGCAAAACAGGTCAAGTCATAATGAACGCTGAAACACTTTCCCGATAATCTACAGACAGAAAGGTGGTGTCACAATTGAATAAAAAGCATATCTCAACGCGCAAGAGAAGAGAGAACTATAAGAGATATTCCTTTATGGTTTCGCTCCTGATTTCGGTTGTGGCACTGATCGAATGTCTGGTACTGTTGTCGTTTACGACATACAGCTGGATCGAGTCGTCTTCTTCGCTGATCATCTCCACCGGTAAGAACGGTCTGCAGGAGATGCACGTTGCGGATAACCTCAACTATCAGGTATTGGTATCTCTCGACGCGGCGGGCAACGTCAATCTCACCGACGACAGCAAGTATAATCAGGTCACCGGCGACGGCGGATATTTCCGTTCTGTGCGCTATTTCAACTATGCCAGAACCTCTTCCTATGACGGCAAACACTTCTTCTTCAAGAAGCCGGACGGTTCCTATCGTCCGGGCGATACTGCCGACTACAATACTTCTTATACCTATTTTGACTTTGTTCTGAAGAATACCACCCGTTCGACCAAGAGCTTCTATTTCAGAAGTGAAGAGATCTTCACGATCAACGGTCATTCCACCTATGCGACAATGACCGCGGATGAAAAAAAGATCGCTAACGCGATGCGTATTTCGATCCAGAAGGATAACGGTACGGCGGATGTGTATTCGATCTACGGCGGTCTTTCCAAGCCTGTGAATTCTACCTCAGGCTCTACCGAGACCGAATTTACTACCAGAAATATTTCTACCGGTCATTATGTTTATACCGGTAATACCAACACCGATGTACCTCTGTTCTCCTCAGAGGTGAATAATAATGAAGAGTCTGTTGAGAACAACATCTCTGTCAGAGTATGGTTCGATGAGACCGATAGTCAGTATCGCGCTCTCAGCGGCAGCGCAAAGACCGATTTTGACGCGGCGATGGCGTCAGCTGAGATCACCCTCAACTTCTCTTTGATCAACGATAACGTTGACTACGATCAGATCTACTTTGACGATTTTGCCTACAGCCATATGCAGGCGAGTCTCGGCAGGTTCGTCACCGAAGAATCGGGCGGCAGTATGTACTTCCATGCTTGGAACCAGAAGCAGCAAGCGTATGTCAACTACCCGATGAGCAAGGTGAACAATCCCGATAACGATGCTGTCCGCTGGATGGCTTCGATCCCGATCCCGCATACGGTTGAAGAGCGTAATGACAGCGGAGCTTTGGTATCCGGTCATGACTTCCTGACTAGTACTTCCAACTCCAAGTATTCTGAGGCATACTTCTTCTTCGGCACCGCTTCCGGTACCGGTGATCCTACCACTTGCCGCTATAAGTGGAACCTCAACTCTGTCGGCACGATGGCGATCGCCACGCCCTCTCAGGCAGAAAGATCAGGCAACCAGAATAATTATGTCATCACCGACGCGACGCGCTATTTCCGCAACCTCGGCGTTGTGCGCACCTCAAGTGAAACGACGAGCAACATCACGGGCTTTATGCAGTTCTCTGCGGATGCGTCCGGCGCGATGACTCCGGTTTATGTGCGAGACCGCGCTACCGGTCTTACCGATTCCGGCTATAATGTTTCCAACACCTCCTCCGGTCTGTATAACTATCAGTACGTCACGAATTCTATTAAGTATCTGACTGTTCAGAGCCAAAGCTCGACGGGATTTGATTATACTACTGTAACTAATTATGCCGATATTACTTATGCGGATATTCCTAAGGATTCTCTGGCGATGTTCTATTATGGTAATTTTACCAAGCAAACATTAGGACAGGGCACGTCTGTTGAAGACGGTAAGTGTTATGTAGCGACAACTCCTGAGTACCAAGGAAGTAAAAACTATAACTGTGCTGAATATACGCCCAATGTTGAGTTGCCGAAACTTAACGACGCAGCCGGTCAGTATATTCGAGTATACTTTTATAATCAGTTAGGCTGGGATACTCCTATCAAAGTCCATTTTTGGAATGGTGTTACCGGAGGAGAAGACACCGTCAGTGCGCTGATTCAGGATATGAGCGCTCCCGTGGAGGTCAGCGAGGATACCCTCCGTTCCGACAACATCTACCTCAATACTGCTGCAACAGGCACAAATGCCGAGGCAGCTAAGTCTGTCGCTATGTACTATGATACCGACAATCATATCTACAAGGCGTATGTTCCTTCTTCGTGGCTGACAGGCGGCTTCATCGCGCATTATAATACGCTTGACTTCGCCTATGATAACGGTACTTCCGATAAGATTCGCTGGAGCACCGGCGAGGCGTCATCCTATGACGGAACCAACAATATCTATACGCTTCTCGGCTATACCGATTCGCAGAAGATCACATCGCTTTCCGCAGCATCCGGCGTCGGCACATGGAGCGACGTCCGCGAGCTGGGCTTTGCAACCGAGCTGATCGACAGCAATATCGCTTCCGCGTATCGATACAAGGTAGGATTCGGCTCCGGCGCGTATCCGATGGTACCGGCTAACGATCTCTGCCTGACCTTCAGGGCATATGTGCCTGCCGACAGCACCTCGCTCGGTAACATTTCGTTCACCCGCTACGGCGCGTACAATTCCGGAAACGTGACCGGTACTTGGACCCCGTCCGAGTCCATCGGCAGCGAGGAGACGGTTTATTACGCGGTTGACGCGACAGGCGCGGCTAACAGCAACCAGGGATGGTTCCATGTCGCGGTACTCGTTGACGGAACCTTCGAGAATCTGATCTATGACACGATCACAAACGACGGCGGTACTTTACAGTACTCCTATGACGGATCAAGCTACAGCGCTGTTCCCGTTCGCACAGATACCCGTCACTGGGTGGTACCAATGCGCAGCGGCGATACGATCTACGGCGCCGTATACTTCAAGTGGACACCGTATTCAGGTACCGTATTCGATTATGTCCACAGCACCGACAGCGGTATCTACTGCGTAGTTACCGAGGCGTCGTAATAACATAAGTCACCCCCGGACTGTAGGGGAGGGTCTTGACCCTCCCAAGTGTTGATATGATATCAGCGCATCAGCAGAGCGGAACGGTCAAGACCGTTTCCTGCGGTGAATAGTTACAAAACCGACATCGCTTTTTCATTGAAAACGCGAGCAATATATGATATAATAAAATATCAAATCATTTCATTCTGACAGAAAGGAGAGAGGGCCGTGAGCAGGAAGAGAAAGAACTTCCATTATCATTATGCCGAGCAGTATGAGACCCGCGAAATGCGCCATGCGAGAAGCAGAGACAGGCGCCGCTTTGCCGTGCCTCCGCTTGCGCTTGTGTTCTCTATCGTTTTACTGGCGGTATTCGGTCTTGTCTCCACAACCTTCTCTGTCTATGTTACTACTTCTTTTGATGATCCCGAGATGCCTGCACAGGGCGGCTTGGTTGTCAACGTCAAGAACAATGCTTCTTCCGATCATCCGGAATCTACCGGTATCGTCAGGAATAACGGCGAAGACCTCGCTGATTCCGGAGCGGACGGAAATGTTACCAATCAAACCGTTTATTACACTCCCTATCATGGTAATGATGGTACCGGCTGGATTAAAGATAATGTTACCACGGGCGCTCATTACCTTTACGGAGATGGTTATTGGCAGTCTGCAAACGGTTCCGATACCGGCCGTACACAGGGCGGACAGCGAGTTTATTCTGTAACCGTACAGGAAAAATACGGCGGTATGGATCAGCTGTATTTCAGAAGATCAAATCTTGCCGACAGCGGCAACAATGAACAGCACGCTATTAACGGTTGGTCTGTAACCACTAACTGGTCCGGCAAGTATTATAATGGTTCATCTTGGGTTACTTATACTGCCGACACCTATAAAGTTTATAATAATGGCTCCGCGCTTGCTACGCTTAGTTTTAACAGCTCAACTAAAAAATATACCGGTTCTGCTACTTTGAGCGCAGGAACTACATATATATTAAATTTGTATGACGGTGCTAATTACTGGGCAAACGGCGGTGCCGGCACATTAACGGCAACCGGTTCCGATACGATGTACAGATACGGCTCCGGCGGCAGCGGCGATGGTTTCTCCATCACGCCTACCGTTACAGGTACCTATTCTTTTGAATGGGTTTTGAGCGCTGCCGGCAACCGCGAGGATACCGGTACGTTTAAGGTTACCTTCCCGACTACCTACACGGTTACATTTAACGCTAACGGTCACGGTACGGCTCCTGCTTCTCAGACCGTCGTTTCCGGCGGAAAGGCGACCGAGCCTACTGCTCCTACTGCTTCCGGATACACATTCGGCGGTTGGTATAAAGAGTCTTCTTGTACCAACAAGTGGAACTTCACTTCCGATACAGTTACCTCTAACAAAACACTGTATGCAAAATGGACTGCTAATCAGTATTGTACAATGTCTGTGGATGCGTCGAAGTCACTGACGCTCGGCACAGCGACTGCTGTTTCGTTTACCACTACGAACCATTCTACCGGATCTGTTAAGATTACATCCGGCAACAGTACTTATGTACAGGTTTGCGCGACCCAGAACGGCACTTACGGCACGACGGCAACGATCAGCAATGTTTCCGGTTCCGGTACCTTCTATGTGAAGGGGCTGCAGCCTATTTCTACTCCCGTAAATTTGGTTGTTGCTTGTAATGCCGGACACAGCAACGCTGTTTCCGCAACATGCGCTGTAACAGTCAACACGCCTACGGTGACTTTCGATTCTCTCTCTGTAGAGGAACTTAGGAGCGGTACGCTGAGTATTACAGGAAGAACTCCTGCGCCTACTTCTTATTCTTGGTCTGTTGACAGCGCATACTCTTCTCTGATTTCGTTGTCAAATCAGACGGCGACTTCTGTTAAGGTCACCGCGGCGGCTTACAGTCAGGCGACCGCAAAGGTGAAGTACACCGCGACCTATTCGACAGGCTATTCCAAGACGTTCGAGGCGACTGTATCTCTCACAGAGTCTACGCTGAGTTTGAGAGGATCTTTTGATAACTGGTCAGAGGCAGGTCAAAAAATGACCTATGACGCTGCGGCGAATACCTCTTACGGTACTTATACCAACCGCGGCAGCAACCTCTATTCCTGCACACTTACTCTCGCCGGAGGTCAGACATATAGTTTCGGTTTTAATGTAGGAGGCACCTTCTATAAGAAAAGCACTACGATCACATCAGACAGATCTGATTGTAAGATAGAGGTTTCGAATAACAATGGTTTGGAATTCAACACCACTGACAACGACTGTCAGATTACTACGGGAGCAGGAGGAAGCTATACCTTCTATTTTAATCCGTCAAACCATAGGTTATGGATTAGCGAATACCCCGGCTTAGAGTATTATCTCGTCGGTTTCGGCGACTGGGATGAGGACGAGGATACCGTGATGACGAAGGTATCCAGCACCCAGTATACCTTTACCAAAAACTTTGCGGCGGGAACGACTTATACTTATAATACAAACAATGGTTTTAAAATCGCCTGTAACGACGGCAGCTGGTTCGGTTATAACAGTACGGTGACCCGTACGAATACTTCCGTAACCATGTCTACATCCGCCAATAACGCGGGTCTCACCACATCCTACAGCGGCGATTATACGTTTAGCTTCAATCCGAGCACCGGCGCCCTTACCGTGACCTACCCGACGAGGAGCATTACCGTAAACGCGAAGCTGAACACATCCGATACCATATTGGGCAGTATTTCTAATACGAGTACCTCATCCGACTTTTTCACGATAACGGATAACTATGACGATACATTTACAATTGCGCCTAAGTCACACACTCAGTATCAGTTCACTAAGTGGAGAGACAACAACTCTACCACCGGTTCCAGAACCATCACTGTGAGCAGTCCTACGGCTGTGACCTATGATACAAACTGGAATTATAAGAGCTACACCATCACCTATAACACCAACGGCGGTACGCTTGACTCTAGCTGTTATGACACGGTGACTACCGCGAATTCTGTGTATAAGAGTTCCTATACTTACGGAACTGCCAAGACTTTGCCGACTGCATCTCAGATACACAACTCTACGGCAGGATATACCTTTGCAGGTTGGTATACAAACGAATCGCTTACGGCAGGTCCTGTCACATCTATCTCCGTTGGTTCTACCGGAGAAAAGACCTATTACGCAAAGTGGGAAATGGAGATCGAGTTCAGAGATAATATCAGAAGCGCCACAAATGACGAGAACTTGATTGAAACCCAGACGGTGCAGGTAGGCGGTCATGGACAAAATCCGACCCTGACATCTGCAAATGCGGTCTTGAACGCATTGGGCTTTACGTTCTCAACCTACAGTTATGATCCGACCACGACGACCTTTGACGCAGCTTGGGTGGCTCTTAATAGAAGTAATATCATTTATGTCAACTATGTGCCTGCGTCGCGTGACTTTTCTGTTACGATTACACCGAGCGCTAACGTGACAGTCGATACTTCCGGTACCTACGATCACTATACGATTCCGTTCGGTGCGACAATCGCCGCTCACGCGGAGGTAAGTGTACCATCCGGATATGATGAAGATATCTATATCAAGTGGATTGCAACTGTTAACGGCGTTGACTATGATCTTGCGTATTATGGCGACTATACCGATGATGATCCGCCAACATATTACGATGATGAAAACAGAAAGTATGTCTTTGAGAGAGCTGATATCGTAACACTGTTGACGAAGATATCTCCTCAGGGTACTTATATGCTCAAAGCAAAAGCATACTATGATACGGGAAGCGGCACAACGGTAGAGAGCGCATACACCTCTCACACGATCACCTATCAGATTGATTCTCCGATGTCCGGTGTTACCAAATCGCCTGATCAGAAGATATACAGTGTTGGATCGGAACCTGATGTGATCGCAAGTATTACGACACACAGTTCTATTTCGCAAACCTATATCGATTTGCTTACCGATTATTATAAGGTTGCGGCGTTAGCGTATGATAAGGCAAATTCCACTACCGATAAGTATGATGAGATCGACGGTTACGAGGAACTTGAAATCGAAGGAAACGCAACACCGTTTACGGCAACCTTTGATGGAGTGTCTACCGGTGTGAACTACTACAAGTTCAGGCTGAAGAGATTGGAGGATATCGACGATTCAACATCCGATCTGGTGAACGATTCTGTTTCGACTTCTTCACGAACAGTCGTCGGCACTGCTCAGGGAGCAGGAACAAGACCGATCTATGTTGCGAACAACTCCGGCAGTACCTTCAGCGGCAAGCGTGTGATGCTGTTCTACGCTACCGACCGCGGTACACTCGGATATGCTACGGCAACTGCTTTTAATCACGGCGCAGTGATCAACAGTAATTCTGCTGATAACGAGGTATATCGTTTTGATATTCCCGGTTATGTAGAATCGGTTTCTATCGGCGTTTTTGACAGTTCAAAAGAGTATGTTCTGCCTGAGTATTCCGGTTCAACTTTGAATTATGCAGAAACCAACTTCTATACTTGGAGCAATTGGAAACCGATAGAGTCTTCTACCCAGAAACTGAACATTACCGGTATTACCGCAAACGGTCAGATTGCTGATGCGAATATTACCGTCGGTAAGCTCTCATAAATCATCTATTATAATAAACTCTTCGAACGGAGGTGAAAGCCATGAGTAAAATGAATCCCAAGACACAAAAGAAAGCTGTTAAGTTCTTTTCCGGCAGGAACGGTATCATTCTGATCGCGCTCCTTGCGGTGATGATATTGACTGTCAGTCTTATCACGATGAGCTACTCGTGGTTTTCTCCCGAGGTGAAGAAGGGCACCGGTATGGCCTATCAGGCGGATCTTCAGATCCGTTCAGAGAACTGCTCTATTGTCGGTACTTATAAGGACACAGGAACCAACGGCGCTAAGAACTATTCCACAGCTGTCGGTACCAGCGAGACCGTTCCCGCTAACGAGATCCGTTATTTTAAAACGGTTATTGACAACGCCGACGCAAACGCGACGAATGTTTCTTTGTATGCCACGGCGCTTCCTTCCGGCACTTACGGTCTCGGCGTTGCTTATCCGTCAAATTCCTATCACAAGTATACCTCCGGCGGCAGTGATGTTTATATCATCCGTAACGCTCAGATTGAAGGAGCGGCTGACGGAGAGAACGGCGAGATTTCCGTGGAGTGGTTTATTAAGGCGGGCAGTTCCGCTGTCACCGTGAATTTCAGTACGCTGAATTTGTATCTGATGTATAACTAATAGAAGAACAGGGGAGGCCGCCCGCCTTCCCTGTTTCTTTTCAAGGAGTAACGGTATGAGAAAATTTATCAACATTTTTACCACTGTGCTGCTGGTGTTAATGGTCGCTGCCGTGGTGCTGGTATTTGTCGTGCGGCTGACCGGGAATTCTCCGTCTGTTTTCGGCTATCATATCTTCCGCGTTTCTTCCGGATCGATGGAACCCGAGCTGCAGATCGGCGACGTGATCCTGGTGAAGAGCGCGCCGGTGGAGGAGATCGCCGAGGGTGATACGATCACCTATAAAGGCAGTGAGGGCGACTTTGCCGACAAGATGATCACTCACCGAGTGATCGAGGCTCCCCATGAGGAGAACGGCATCTGGTATCTCAGAACGCAGGGAATTGTTGCGGGAAGCTATCCCGATCCGGAGATCAGCTATGGGCAGGTACAGGGAAAATTTGTCTCTAAGCTGACCTTTATGAACAGTGTGTATACATTCTTCCTTTCGCCCGCGGGACTGATAACCTTTATCTTCGTGATCATCGTACTGTTCGGTTACGAAATGATTTCGCTGGTGCTTTCCTATAAATCGATTGAGGCGGAGAAGGACGAGGAATACTACGCTCCGAAGAATAAGAAAAAAGCCAAAAAAAGAAAACACTGATACCGGATCATCAGAGGGGAGAGCGGCCGCTCTCCTTTATCTTTGGCAAAATGTATAAAAGACGGAACAAATATTTGTGGAAAATAGCAATTCTTTTTGCATAAAAGGGTTGCAAATCCTGCGGATTCGTCGTATAATGGAATAGCTGACCCGATAATTTTGCAATTTTGAATGGAGATTGGTGCAAAATGCAATACAAAGATATGAACAAAGTACAGTGGATTATTGAACACCACAAGCTCATCAAAGAATATAAAGAGATCCAGCGTATGGATCTGTCGCTGAATATGGCGAGAGGCGTGCCCGGCAAGGACCAGCTGACCCTCTCTCTGCCGATGCTCGACATCATCCACTCGGACTCCGACTGCCGCACGATCGACGGCTCCGACTGCCGCAACTACGGCGTGCTGGACGGTATCCCCGAGTGCAAGCGCATTATGGCGGATATGATCGGCGTTAATCCTACGATGGTAATGGTAGGCGGCAACTCCTCTTTAAATATGATGTTCGACACCATCTCCTGCTTTATGAACAAGCCGGTGGTGGAGGGCTGTCCCGCGTGGAACGAGGTCAAGGACAGAAAGTTCCTTTGTCCCGCGCCCGGCTATGACCGCCACTTCGGCATCACCGAGTATTTTGATTTTGAGATGATCCCGATTCAGATGAACGACGACGGTCCCGATATGGACGCGATCGAAGAATATGTCAAGGATCCGACCGTCAAGGGTATCTGGTGTGTGCCGAAGTATTCGAACCCGCAGGGCATTACCTATTCCGACGAGGTCGTCAGACGTTTCGCGCGTCTCAAGCCCGCGGCGAAGGACTTCCGCATTATGTGGGATAACGCTTACTGCATCCATCATCTGACCGATCATCCCGACGAGCTGCTCAACATTTTTGAAGAGTGCGAAAAGGCGGGCAATTCCGATCTCCCGATCGCGTTCTGCTCCACCTCAAAGATCACGTTCCCCGGTTCCGGCGTCGCGGCGATGGCGGCTTCTCCGAACAATATGAAGGTGATCAAGCATAAATACCGCTTCCAGACGATCGGCTACGATAAGATCAATATGCTGCGTCATGTGCGTTTCTTTGGGGATTTTGAGGGAATGAAAGCGCATATGGAAAAGCACCGCGAAATCCTCGCGCCCCGCTTTGAGCTGGTGTGCAATAAGCTGGAGGAGAAGCTGGTTCCTCTCGGCTTGGTCTCCTACAGAAAGCCCAACGGCGGCTATTTTGTCTGTGTCGATGTGATGGACGGCACCGCCAAGCGCGTTGTCGCTCTGTGTAAGCAGGCAGGCGTGGTGCTGACCGACGCCGGCGCGACTTATCCGTATAAGAACGACCCGCGCGACTCCAACATCCGTATCGCGCCCACCGCGCCCACGATGAAGAACCTCAGAAAAGCGCTCGACGTTTTCTGTATCTGCGCGAGACTCGCCGCGATTGAAAGACTGCTTTCGGAATAATGATTTGATAGGATCAGGCGTTTATTGTTCGATTTTAGAATAATAAACGCCTTTTTGTGATATTGAAATGCAAAACAAATGACAGTAGGGGAAGGGCTTTTGAGCTAAGAACTAAGAAATAAGAAATAAGAACTGAGCGGGAGGGCTCTGCCCTCACCCGATTGAAATATTGATCAGTAACGTTGCAGACTTATCCAATAAAAATAAAAAAATCCGCAAGGATTTTCCCGACACTTTTCATTTTTCATACTTCATATTTCATATTTCATAATCGGTGAGGGCGTCGCATAGAACCGTAGGGGAAGGTCTTGACCTTCCCGAACGATGATAATCGATGCTGTTGTTGTCTGTGAACAGACGTCAACTGTAGGGGCGATACCCTCATCGTGCCTTACGATTCTTTGCAGACGGGAGTAATGACAAGGAGATTCTTCGCTTCGCTCTGAATGACGCAACTGAGGAACAAGCCCCCTTTTTGCGGGAGGGTCAAGACCTCTTTTTGCGGGAGGGTCAAGACCCCTTTTTGCGGGAGGGTCAAGACCCCTTTGTGCGGGAGGGTCAAGACCCCTTTTTGCGGGAGGGTCAAGACCCTCCCCTACAGTGTGTGTTATAATTCTTATGCAGAATGATTAATATTTTGTAATATTCTGTTTGAGTAATTGACTTTTATGGGAATAGTCTGTATAATTAGTCTGTTATGATAGAAAGTCTGTCTTGTGGTACGGAAAAATAGAAACGCAAGATGTAGTTTTCTATGAAAGAACAGAATATATTTGGAGGTCTAAGGCATGAAAAGAATTCCTAAGGCTGTATTCTTCATCGTCGCGATTCTGATTCTTGTCTTTGCTGCGACTGCGTTCTTCGGTGTCAAGTATTATGACGGCGATATCCAGCAGACAAGCATCAAAGGAATCAGTGACATCCGATGGGGAATAGACATCCGCGGCGGCGTTGAGGCGACATTCAAGCCCGCAGGTGACGTTAACGCCACGGATGAGCAGCTGGAGTCTGCAAAATCGATTATTGAAACCCGTATGGTATCGAAGGGTATTACCGACTACGAGCTCTACGCGGATTACGGTTCGGACCGTATCATCGTCCGTTTCCCCTGGAAAGAGGACGAAACCAATTTTGACCCGGTAGAAGCGGTCAACGAGCTCGCCGCTACCGCTCACCTTTCGTTCAGAAATCCCTCCGGCGAAGAGGTTATGGACGGTTCGTCCGTCGCTTCCGCCAGGGCGGGCGTTGACACCTCACAGGATTCCACAGGCCAGTATCTGGTACTGCTCGACCTGACAGACGAAGGCGCACAGACCTTTGCCGCTATCACCGAGGAATATCTCAACCAGCAGATCGCGATCTATATGGACGAGATCATGCTATCCAACCCCACCGTACAGTCGGTTATTGCTGACGGTTCCGCGCAGATCACCGGCAATTTCACCGCGGAAGAAGCGGTAGAGCTTGCCAATCAGATCAACGGCGGCGCGCTGCCCTTTGATCTGGAGACTGCGTCCTACAGCGCGATCAGCCCCACACTGGGCCAGAACTCTCTGACCGCGATGGGTTATGCCGCTGTGATCGCTATTATCATTATTGCGCTGTTTATGATCATCCGCTACAGAGTGCCCGGTTTTGTCGCTGTTATCGCGCTGATCGGTCAGATGGCGCTCTCCGTTGCGGCTGTCACCAGATATTTCAATGTATTCCAGTCCTTTACGATGACCCTGCCCGGTATCGCGGGCTTGATCCTCTCCATCGGTATGGGCGTTGACGCGAACATCATCACCGCCGAACGTATCAAGGAAGAGTTCAGATCGGGTAAGACGCTCGATACCGCGATCGAAAGAGGTACCAAGAACTCTTTGACGGCGATCATCGACGGTAATATGACCGTTGTCATCGTTGCGATCATTCTGATGCTCGTTTTCGGTCCGACCAATATCCTTTCGGGTATCTTCGGTCAGTCCACCACAGGTACGATCTACGCCTTCGGTTACACCCTCTTAGTCGGTGTTATCGCGAACTTCATCATGGGCGTATGGCTCAGTAGATTGATGCTCAAGAGCATCGCGGGTCTCAAGTTCCTGAGGAAAAAGAGCTTTTTTGGAGGTGCCGGTAAATGAAAAAGACATTAAACTTTATCGGCAAGAGCAAGATTTTCTTCGGTATTTCTCTTGCTATCATCCTGATCGGTATCGTCTGCAATCTGATTTTCGGCGTCACGCTTGACATCCAGTTCAAGGGCGGTTCCATCATCACCTACGGCTTTGCCGGTGAGATCGACGACTCGCAGCTCAAGGACGTCATCCAGAATGCGACTCCTGACAATCAGGTCACTTTCACTATCTCCCAGGACATTCTCTCCAACACAGCGGAGAATGACGCTTATACCATCGCGATCCAGTTCTCCGGCGAGACCGCTATCACTACCGATACCCAGCAGGCGATCACCGACGCGCTCACCGAGAACTTCCCCGATAACGGCTTTGAGTATCAGGAGACCACCTCGGTCGAGGCTTCTATGGGCTTGAAGTTTTTGTTCAAATGTCTCACCGCGGTTGCGATCGCTTCTATCCTGATGGTTGTCTACGTTACCATCCGATTCAGGCGTATCGGCGGTCTTTCCGCCGGTGTAATGGCGCTGGTTGCGTTGTTCCATGATGTGGCGATGATTTACTTTATGTATGTCATCTTCCGTATGCCGATCGACTCGAACTTCATCGCGGTCGTTCTGATGATCTTAGGTTACTCTCTGAACGATACCATCGTTATCTACGACCGTGTCCGTGAGGAGAGACGCATCGCGGGTCCGAAGGCGGATCTTGCGGAAGTATTCAACAAATCGGCGTCTACCGTTATGCCGCGTACCATCGCTACCTCTGTCACCACTCTGGTTGCGATCGGCACCGTATATGTTGTCGCTACCGTGTTCGGTCTTGACTCGGTACAGGGCTTCGCTCTGCCGATGATGATCGGTGTGGTATCCGGCTGCTACTCCTCTCTTTGTATCGCAGGTCCTCTCTGGGTATTCTGGAACAAGAGAAAGCAGAAATAATTCAAGATTTCACACGAAAGCTCCCGAGTCTGTCTCGGGGGCTTTTTTGATAGAGGGAGAACAGAATAAGCTGTAAGGGAGGGTCTTGCCCCTCCCGCTGTAGAGCGTCGCATAACGATGTCCTTATCGTGGCGCCGCAGATCGATTCATAGAGCCGTAGGGCAAGGCGCCCACGACTTGCCGAAAGGTTGTTATTATATCTATATCGGTTATTGGAGATACAGGTGAAATCCAGCTACTGTATGAAACGTATGATATTTTCAAAACGCTGCTGCGACCGGCAAGTCGAGGGCGCCTTGCCCTATGGCTGATGTTTGATCGCAGCCGAAAACGGCATCTATTTATCAAAGTTTCGCGAGGGTCTTGACCTTCCCGCGTGCAGAGTTCAGAGTGGCATTGTAGGGAACGATGCCTCCTCTCAGCGAGGACAGCCCACCCCTTTGGGCTTTGCCCATCTCCCCTGACAGGGGAGTCTCATCGTTTTGATGATAATTGTTCGAGCGAAGCGAGTAACCGTAATTTCTCATTCCTAATTTCTCATTCCTCATTTTTTACATCACATTCTGGAAGCACGGGGTTTCCGCGTTGTGCATCGAGAGCAGGGCGCGCTTTGCGGCGGCGGAGACCGCTAAGAAGTCAGCGGAGTTCCCCGTTTCAGCATAGCGCCTGAGTGACGCGAGACTCTGGGAGACTGCGTCGGTATCTGCGTGATGGATAAAGATATTGAGCGTTTTTTCCAGCTCCTGATAGCGGTGATCGAGCCGTGAAGCGGTATCCTGCGCTTTGAGAAGATCGTTTTCTTCAATATACCGGTCCGCTTCATTCAGCATTTCCACCAGCATAACGGTGTTGGATGTGACATAGAGATACTGATATCCCGCCGCTGCTCCCGCGAGGATCAGCAGGATCAGCGCGATGACGCCTCTTTTCATTGTTTTGCCTCCTCGCTGTTTTTCTTGATCTTTTTCAGTTCATTCTGTATTTCTTCACTGTTTTGGATATTTTCTGCAGAGGCGCTCTCCTCCTTGTTCATCACCGAGAGCGAGCCGTTGGACTCTACAATGGCGTAGCGGATGTTCTGAATATCAAACGCTTCCTGCTGACGCAGGAGAGAATAGAGATCCTCATAGCTGATCCTGAGCGCTTTGAGCTCTTCTTTGAGGATCGTACCGTCTTTGATCACGACAATGGGATGTCCTACCACGACGCCCCGTATTTTTCTGCTTTTCATCATCACGATGGATACGAATATCTCGATCGCTACCAGCAGCAGGATGGGAACGAAGCCCGACAGCAGCGGCTGGTCGATGTTCTGCATCGGCAGAGAGGCAACCTCTGAGATGATCAGGGTGGTTACCAGCTCGGAGGTTTGCATATCGGCGACCTGACGTTTCCCCATCAGCCTGACGGCGACGGAAACAAAAATATATATCAGTACGGTTCTGATGATGGTTGTTATCATAATAATTCACCTGATTTATTGTGCGCAGAAGACGGTGTTCTATTCATACTGATCTTCAGGAATGATCTATGCAAATCCTGCATAAAATAATGCATATTTTCTTTATTAGGTTTATAACCGGATCGGGATTTGCTATAATATATGATGTATAGGTATAATGCCCCGAGTATCGCAAAGAAAGAAGGCTTTTTATGGACGCTCCGTACTATGTGACCCTGAAAAAACTGATGGAGGAGATAGGACTCTCCGCCTATTATATGCCTGTGGACCCCGAAGAAATCCGCGTTGTTCAGAAGGACGTCGACAGACCCGGACTGGAGCTGGTGGGACATCTGGAATTCTTTGATCCCACCTACCTGATTGCCTTCGGCAGAACCGAGATGTCTTTTATTGTATCCGAGTCGGAGAAAGAGCAGAGGAAACACCTCGAACCGATCATCGGAAAGAATCCTCCCGCGCTGATCTTGGCGAGGTCTATGGAGCCTACTCCCGTGATGCTGGAGCTGTGCAAAAAATACGAGGTTCCGATCCTGACGACATCCGATACCACTTCTGAGGTCACCGCCGCGCTCGTCGCCTATCTGAATGTCGAGCTTGCCCAGCGAATCACCCGCCACGGCGTACTGGTCGAGGTATACGGCGAAGGTTGTCTTTTGATCGGCGATTCCGGCGTCGGTAAGTCGGAGACCGCGATCGAGCTGATCAAGCGCGGACACCGTCTGATCGCTGACGACGCGGTAGAGATCAAGCGCGTGTCAAAGAAGTCTCTTGTCGGTTCTTCCCCCGAGAATATCCGCCACTTTATCGAGCTGCGCGGTATCGGCATTATCAACGCGAGACGTATCTTCGGTATCGGCGCAGTCAAGGTGAGTGAGAAGATCGACCTCGTTATCAACCTCGAGCTGTGGAACTCCAAGAAGGTCTATGACCGTATGGGTATGGACAACGAATATATGGAGATCCTCGGACTGGAAGTACCGGTCGTGACGATTCCCGTCAAGCCCGGCCGCAACCTTGCTGTTATCATTGAGGTCGCCGCGATGAACCACCGTCAGAAGAAGATGGGCTACAACGGCGCGCAGGAGCTGCTGCAGAACCTCGGTATGGACATTAACCCCGAGGACATCACGACGAAGAAGATAGACACAAATTGGTGATTTTGCCGACGGCAAAATCAAGTGCAGAGTGCATAGTGCAGAGTGCAGAGTAGGGGAGGGTCTTGACCCTCCCGCGAGACTGAATGATCAGGAGACCTATGAAAGAACAATTGATTCGTTTTTTAGACGACAACCATATTGAATACAAACTCGACGAGCCGATGAAGGCGCATACGACCTTTAAGATCGGCGGTGCGGCGGACGTCTATATCGTTGTAAATTCTCTGAAAGAATTAAAAGGAGTGATCGCTCAACTCAAAGAGTGCGGCGTTCCCTATATGATCCTCGGCAAGGGCTCCAATCTGCTGGTGTCCGACGAGGGGATCGAAGGCGCGGTCGTGGAGCTTTCCGGTGACTTCAAGGAAATCAGCGTCGAAGGCTACACCATCACAAGCGGCGCGGGCGTCACGCTCTCCAAGCTGTGTACCGTTGCGCTGGAGCACGGCCTCTCCGGACTGGAATTCGCCTACGGCATCCCCGGCTCCGTCGGCGGCGCGGTCTATATGAACGCGGGCGCTTACGGCGGCGAGACCAAGGACGTTATCAAAGAAGTCGTTTTTCTCGACGAGAACGGCGAGGTCACTACATATTCGAACGAGCAGGCACAGTTCTCCTACCGTCACAGCGTATTCAAAGAAAACAACGGAATTATTCTTTTTTCAAAATATAAATTACTCAAAGCGGATCAAGCCGCCATCAAAGAAAAGATGGATGACTTTATGAACCGCAGGATTACCAAGCAGCCGTTGGAATTTCCCTCAGCGGGCTCGGTATTCAAGAGACCCGAGGGCGCTTTTGCCGGCACGCTGATCGAGCAGTGCGGGCTCAAAGGCAGGACTGTCGGCGGCGCGCAGGTTTCAGAGAAGCACGCGGGCTTTATCATCAACGTCGGCGGCGCGACCTGCGATGATGTAATGAACCTTGTCAAAATCATTCAGGACACTGTCAAGACCGAGACGGGATACACCTTAGAGCGAGAGCTGATCAGAACAGGCAGGTAAGTATGGAATTTATCATTATCACGGGACTTTCCGGCGCGGGCAAAACCAACGCCCTGCATGCGATGGAGGATATCGGCTACTACTGTGTGGATAATCTTCCTCCCTTGCTGCTCGATACCTTCTACGACCTCTGCGAGAATTCCGCCGATACCAGAATGAAGAAGGTTGCGGTGGTGGCGGACGCGCGCTCGGGCAATATGTTCACCGAGATCGCCAACGTCATCAACAGGGCGAAGCTGGCGGGACACAGCTTCAAGATCCTTTTCTTGGACGCGAAGCTCGATACGCTTTTGATCCGCTATAAGGAGACCAGAAGAAAGCATCCGCTCTCTTACGAGCTCAAGGGCGGCACCGTAGAGGACGCTGTCGCGCTGGAAGCGCAGCTGATGCAGGAGGTCAAGGCGATGGCGGATTACGTCATCGATACCACCTATATGACCCTCAAACAGCTTAAGGAACGCGTCGTAAGCCTCTTTACCGGAGATCAGGGCGATTCTCTGCAGTTGACCTTTGTCTCCTTCGGCTTCAAGTACGGTATCCCTCTGGAGGCGGATCTGATCTTTGACGTCCGCTGTCTGCCTAATCCGTTCTATATCAAGGAGCTAAGACCCTTGACCGGCTTGGACGAGTCGGTAAGGGAGTACATTCTCCAGTTTGACGAGACCTCGGAGTTTATGAAACGTCTGACAGACTTTCTCGACTATTCCGTTCCGCTGTACAAGGCGGAGGGCAAGAGCGAGGTAGTGATCGCGATCGGCTGTACCGGCGGCAAGCACCGTTCCGTGACCGTCGCGAGACTGCTTTATACCCACTTTACCGAACAACTGCAAAAATCCACGATCCATCACAGAGATATAGGAAAATCATAAGATGTCTTTCTCATATGATACCAAGAAGGAGCTCAGCCGCGTTGCCGTTTCCGAAAATGCAGTACGTTACAGCGAGCTCTACGCGATGCTCCTGCTCTCCAAGAAGTTTTCCGAACAGAGCATTGTGTTCAAAACAGAAAACAAATATACCTTTGCGCGGTTTACCGAACTGCTGCAGCAGCTTTTCGGCGTACAGGCGCAGATGTCTTATCCCGCAGAAGGTCCCTCGGGAAGAAACAGAAACTATTCGGCGATCGTATCATCTGAAGCGGACTGCAAACGGATCTTTGAATACTACGGTCACGACAGAGAGGTCAGCTTGCGCGTCAACCGCGCGAACATCGACGACGAAGAATGTCAGAGGGGCTTTATCCGCGGCGCGTTTCTCGCCTGCGGCTCCGTGACCGACCCCGAAAAGGGCTATCATCTGGAGTTCTCCATCCCATACCGCAACCTCTGCCGCGATATCTGCCTGATCATCAGAGAAATCCCTGACTGCGAGGTCAGCGTGAAGATGCTCTCGCGGCTGGGCGCATATATCGCTTATGTCAAGGACTCGGAACAAATCACCGACCTGCTCGCCTATATGGGCGCGGGCAACTGCGCGATGGAGATCATGGGTACCAAGGCGCTCAAACAGGTGAGAAACTCCGCCAACCGCCTTGCCAATTCCGAGATCGCAAATCTCGAAAAAACTGCCGCCGCTTCCGCCAACCAGCTCAAGGCGATCCGGATTCTCAAAGAGACCGGCAGATTCAATCTTCTCTCGGACGAGCTTAAAGAGGTAGCGAATCTACGAGAGGAATATCCCGAGCTGTCCTTAAGAGATATCGGAGAGCGACTTTCCCCTAAAATCTCCCGCAGCGGCGTCAACCACCGTATGGAAAAACTGATACGACTTTCAAAAGAGGAATTACCATGACAGATAACAAAATGACCTTTGAAGAAGCATCTGAAAAACTAAATGCGGTCGTCCGGAAGATGGAGGATCCGAAGTGTACGCTTGACGATTCAATCAAGTATTATGAACAAGCCTATGAGCTGATCATCTATTGTCAGAAAAAACTCGACGAAGCGAAGGGCGCTATCACCGACATCAACGAGAAGATCGCCAAGCTCAAAGGCGGCAGTACCGACAACCTGTTTGAAGATTAATGATAAATGATAAATGAAGGCGGGATCTTCTGTGAAGACGGCAAGCCTTCCGGCGCGTTGTGCCACCTCCCCTAACAGGGAAGACTCCCGAGCCCGATTATTATTTGTCATTCAGAGGGAGCAAAGCGACCGAAGAATCTCCGTATTATTCATTTTGTTCCCAGTTCCCGGTTATTAGTTCCCGGTTGATTGGGTGCTGCGCACGGCTATTATTATCTGTACTTTTTAGTAATCTCAACCGACAACCAAAAACCAAAAATCGGGAACAATTCAATTTATTTTCTATAAAGGAATTATCAATATGACCGAATACATTGACCTGATCAACCGAAAGCTGAAAGAATCACTCCCTTCGGGCGAGTACAGAGAACAAGTTCTCCTTGACGCGATGGACTATTCTCTCTCGCTGCCCGGGAAAAGGGTGCGTCCCTGTCTGACGCTCGCGTTCTGTGAGCTGTGCGGGGGAGAGGCAGAAAAGGCTTTGCCTTTCGCCTGCGCGGTGGAGATGATCCATACCTACTCGCTGATCCACGACGATCTGCCCTGTATGGACAACGACGATTTCCGCCGCGGCAAGCCCTCCAACCATAAGGTTTACGGAGAGGATTTCGCTCTTTTGGCGGGCGACGCCCTGCAGAGCGCGGCTTACGGACTGATGCTGTGTGATGATACGGTCAATGCGGTAGGAGCGGAGAGAGCCGCCCGCGCGGCGTATGTTCTTTCTCAGAAGTCCGGCACGCTCGGTATGGTCGGCGGACAGGTGATCGACCTGCAGTCCGAGGGACAAAGCGTCGGGATCGACGTCCTGCGCGAAATGGACGAGAAGAAAACCGCCGCGCTGATCGAAGCCGCCTGTATGATGGGTTGTATCGCCGCCGGCGCGTCAGAGGAACAGATCAAAGCCGCCGAACAGTACGCCTACTACATCGGCGTCGCGTTCCAGATCGTCGACGATATTCTGGACGTTACCTCCACCACCGAAGAACTCGGCAAGGCGGTCGGCTCCGACAAGTTAAATGAAAAATCCACCTATGTCTCCCTGCTCGGCATCGACAAATGCCGCGAGCTGGCACAGGAATATACCGACAAGGCGATAGCGGCTTTATCCGCTTTTGACGAGAACACCGCGAAGCTCAAAGACTTCGCCTACAAGCTCCGTGACAGGAAGAAATAATTATAATATTATGAAATATGAAAAATGAAATATGAAATGTGAATGGCGGGCTTCGCCCGGCGCCCATTTCAATTGATTCAAGGTACAATATGGAATACACAATTTTACCGACAATTGAATCACCGCAGGATCTGAAGAAGCTCTCTGACGAGGAGCTGACCCGTCTGTGCGAGGAGATTCGCGAAAAGCTCATCGACGTTGTGTCTGTCAACGGCGGTCATCTGTCGTCTAACTTGGGCGTGGTAGAACTGACTGTCGCGCTGCATAAAGCGTTTGACTGTCCGAGAGATTCGATCGTTTTTGACGTAGGACACCAGTGCTACACCCACAAGATGCTCACCGGACGCTACGCCGATATCGACACCATCCGCAAGGAGGGGGGACTTTCGGGCTTTCCCAAGACTTCGGAGTCGTCCTTTGACGCGTTCAACGCGGGACACGCCTCTACCTCTATCTCCGCCGCTTTCGGTATCGCCAAGGCAAAACAGCTCGCGGGAGAGAATTCCTACACCGTAGCGGTGATCGGCGACGGCTCCTTTACCGGAGGACTGGCGTTCGAGGGACTGAACAACGCCGGACGCTTCAACAAGAACTTTATCGTGATTTTAAACGACAACAAAATGTCGATCTCGAAGAACGTCGGCGCGATGGCGCGGTATCTGACCTCCATTCGTATGAAGCCGTGGTATCTGCGCCTCAAAAACAAGGTGGAGATCTTTCTGACAAAGCTCCCGCTGATCGGCACGCCTGTCAGCAATTCTTTAAAACGTCAGAAGACCCGCGTCAAGCATATTCTCTACCGCCATACGATTTTTGACAAGCTGGGATTCTCCTATTACGGTCCCGTGGACGGACACGACCTCGAGGCGCTCTCCGACGCGCTCAACACCGTCAAGCGTTCCAAGGACCCCGCGCTTTTACATGTTGTCACCACCAAGGGCAAGGGTTATTCCTTTGCCGAGAATGACTCCGCCTCTTTCCACGGCATCGGGTCTTTTAACATCGACACCGGAGAGCCGATCAGCGATTCTCTGAGCTTTTCCGATGTGTTCGGCGAGAAGCTGTGCGAGCTTGCCGAAAAGGATAAACGAATCTGTGCCGTGACTGCCGCGATGCGTACCGGTACCGGCTTGGTCGACTTTTCCAAGCGCTACAAGGATCGGTTCTTTGACGTCGGTATCGCTGAGGAATACGCGGTGACCTTCTGCGCGGGACTCGCGATGAAGCGCGCGCTGCCGGTGTTCGCAGTATACTCGACCTTCTTACAGAGAAGTTATGACCAGATCCTGCACGACGCCGCGATGCAGAACGCGCATATCGTGCTGGCTGTGGATCGCGCGGGCATCGTCGGCGAGGACGGCGAGACCCATCAGGGCTTGTTTGACGTCTCGATGCTGAACGCAATGCCGAACGTGACGATCTATTCTCCCTGCTTCTATGACGGTTTGAGAGCCTCTCTGGAAGAGGCGATCTATCAGACCAAGGGTGTGGTATCGGTTCGTTATCCGCGCGGCAGTGAAGGGAAGAAGCCGCTCCTTGAGCCGGAGTCCGTCAACTTTGATATCTACGGCGACAGGGACGCCGACATCCTGCTGGTCACCTACGGCAGACTGTTCTGTCAGGCGTATCAGGCATATCAAAATCTGAAAGAAAAAGGCGTCGGCGTCTGCGTTTTGAAGCTCTGCCGTATCAAGCCGGTCAGCAAGCGTGCCTTTGATTTCGCGATGAAATTCCCTCACATCTACTTCTATGAAGAAGGAATGCTCCAGGGCGGCGTCGGCGAGACCTTTGCGTATGAAATGAACCGCAGGGGCTATGACGGTAATGTAAGCATCACCGCGGTTGACGGAGAATTCGTTCAGCATTCTTCCGTACAGCGCGCTTTGGAAAAGCTCTCGCTGGACGCTGATAGTATGACACAAAAAATTTGGAAAGAATCTACACAAGATGAAAAAAAGACTTGATGTTTTGCTTCTTGAAAAAGGATATTTCGACAGTCGCGAAAAGGCGAAAGCCGTGATTATGTCCGGCGTCGTCTACGTCAACAACCAGAAGGCGGATAAGGCGGGCGCACAGTTCGACGAGAACAGCGCCGTGGAGGTTCGCATGAGTACCCTGCGGTATGTTTCCCGCGGCGGCTATAAGCTCGAGAAGGCGATGGAGGTTTTCCCGATCGATTTAGAGGGAAAAACCGCGATGGATATCGGCGCTTCAACCGGCGGCTTTACCGACTGTATGCTGCAAAACGGCGCGAAGAAGGTTTACGCGGTCGACGTCGGCTACGGCCAGCTCGCGTGGAAGCTCAGATCGGACGAGAGAGTCGTCAATTTAGAGCGCACCAATATGCGCTATGTGACCGAAGAACAGATCCCCGAGAAGATCGAGTTCTTCTCGGCGGACGTTGCGTTCATCTCTTTGAAGCTGATCCTTCCTGCCGCGCGCGGCGTGTGCGCCGATCACGCGCAGGCGGTCTGTCTGATCAAGCCGCAGTTTGAAGCGGGCAGAGAGTTTGTCGGTAAGAACGGCGTCGTCAGAGATCGGGACGTTCACGTTCGCGTGGTGGAGGAGATCATCGACTTCTGCCTGAACAACGGCTTCTGTGTACTGGGACTGGACTACTCTCCGATCAAAGGACCGCAGGGAAACATCGAGTATCTGATCTATATCGAAACGTCAGATTCGCCCGAGAACCGACTCACTGTCTCGGCAGAGGAAGTAGTGGAGCGATCCCATGAAGCGCTGGATCATCCGCTTACCTGACAGGAGGTACTATGAAGATAGGTTTGATCGTCAATTTTGACAAGAAGAACGCGATCGACGCCGCGAAGAGGATCATCGAGATCGCCGCGGAGTGCGAAGCATCCGTACTGTCGGCGAAGAACGAATTCTTTTCTGCCGACGCCGTCTACGATACTGCCGAAGAAGTGATCAAAAACTGCGACGCTGCGGTGACGGTCGGCGGCGACGGCACCATTATCCATAACGCGAAGTTTGCCGCTTTGTATCATAAGCCCCTCTTGGGCGTCAATCTCGGCAGGATCGGCTTTGTCGCGAATGTGGAGCCCGACGAGCTCGACGAGCTGTATAAGCTCTTTGTCGGCGAGTACGATATCCAACAGCGGATGATGCTTGACATTTCACTTTTCAGAGACGGCGAGAAACGTTCCTATACCGCTGTCAACGAAGCGGTGATTCACCGCGATACGCTCTCTTCCATCGTCGATATCAGCGTATCGCTGGGCGGAGAACAGATCATCACCTACCGCGCCGACGGAATGCTGTTTTCTACCGCCACCGGTTCTACTGCCTATTCCTTTTCGGCGGGCGGTCCCGTGATGCAGCCGGATCTGAAATGCATCCTGCTCACGCCGCTGTGTCCTCACGCGCTGTCCTCGAGACCGGTCGTGTTCGGCGAGGACGCGGTGCTTTCCGCGAACGTGCTCAAATGCGCCGACGCGAAGTGTTATATGACTGTCGACGGACAGAACCACATTTCCCTGACCTCCGACGATGTCATCACCATTCGGAAATCCCCCTTGGAATTACAGCTTATAATTCTCAAAGAGAAAAATTTTTATACATTACTCAATGAAAAACTGAAGGAGAACTGACCCGATGAAAACCAACAGACATTCCAAGATCCTCGAGCTGATCGCAAAGTACCCTATCACAACTCAGGAGGAGTTGATAGAACATCTGCGGTCAGAGGGGTATGACGTAACCCAGTCTACTGTATCCAGAGATATCAAACAGCTCAGACTGTCCAAGACGCTTCTTTCCGACGGCAAGTATCGCTATCAGGCTTCCGCCGCGTCCGAGAGAGGCATCAAAAACAACTTCGTTCAGATTTTTACCACTTCATTCATTTCGTGCGAGGCGGCGCAGAACATCGTGGTCATCAAGACGATGAGCGGTCTCGCGCAGGCGGCTTGCGCTGCGCTGGACTCCCTTGACAACGAATCGATCGTCGGCACCATCGCGGGCGACGACACGATTTTTGTGGTGCTGAAAGACGCCCAAAGCGCCGAGGTATGCGCCGAGGACTTCGCCAAATATATCCGATAAATCTCCGCTAAGAAGGTAGATTATGTTATCCAATCTCTATATCGAGAATATAGCAGTCATTGAAAAAACGAATATTGACTTCTCATCCGGTCTCAACGTCCTCACCGGCGAGACCGGCGCGGGCAAGAGTATTGTCATCGACTCCATCAACGCGATCTTAGGCAAACGGTCTTCCAAGGGACTGGTGCGTTCCGGTACGGACAAGGCGTTTGTTTGTGCGACCTTTGAGGATCTCAGCCCGCTGGTGAACAAAAAACTCTCCCAAATGGGCTATGAGACCGAGGACGGCGTGCTGATCCTGCAAAGGGAGCTTTCCGCCGCGGGCAAGAATACCTGCCGCATCAACTCCCGCCCCTGTACGGTATCCGCGCTCAAAGAGATCGGAGAATACCTCGTCAATATCCACGGTCAGAACGACAACCTTGAACTGATGAATCCCGCTTTGCACATCGTCTATATTGACGCGCTGGCGGATATCGCGACGGATCTTTCCTCTTACCGTCAGACTTTTCGCCAATGGAAAGAAGCGAAAGAGGAGCTGGAGTCTCTCGACAGCGACGAAGCGCAGCGTCTCTCTCGCATCGACCTGCTCCGGTTCCAGATAGAAGAGCTGGAGAACGCCGCGATCACGGTCGGAGAATACGACGCGCTGAACGCGGAAAAGACCGCTCTGATGAACCGCGAGAAGATCACAAAAGAGCTGATGAAGGCGCAGATCGCGCTCGACGGCGACGACGATGAGGTTCAGGGCGCTCTGCGTTTGCTGGACGACGCGTCCACAGCGCTGATCGCCGCGTCAAGATACTTTGATCAGACCGAAGCGCTCGCCGACAGGCTTTCCGCTTCTCTCTACGAACTGCAGGAGGTGTCCGCTGAGCTGCGCTCTTCCATCGAGGATATCGACGCTTCTCCCGAGAGGCTTGAAGAGATCGAGGAGCGGCTTGACCTCTTATATCGTATGAAGAAAAAGTACGGTTCCACCGAGGAAGAAATGCTCACTTATCTCGACGACGCGAAGAAGGAGCTTACCTATCTGACCGACTACGCCTATAACCGCGAACAGCTCGAGAAGCGGTGTGCGGCGCTTTTTGAAGAAGCGAACGACAAGGCGCAGCAGCTTTCCGATATCCGCCGAAAAACATCCGAGGGCTTTATTACCTCCGTAGAGAAAGAGATGGCGTTTTTAGAGATGCCGAACATCCGCTTCGAGATCACGCAGGAGAAAACAGAGCTTTCTTCCAGAGGCTTTGACAGGATCGAATTCTTGATCTCCACCAACCCCGGCGAAGATCCCAAGCCCGTGTCCAAGATCGCTTCCGGCGGCGAGCTGTCGCGTATGATGCTCGCCATCAAGACCGTACTTTCCAAGGCGGACTTCGTCGATACGCTGATCTTTGACGAGATCGACACCGGTATCTCCGGCTCCGCTGCGGGCAGAGTCGGCAAGAAGCTCAAGGAGCTTTCCCTTGAGAGACAGGTGATGTGCGTGACGCATCAGGCGCAGATCGCTGCGTTTGCCGACGCGCATTTACTGATACAAAAGAGCGTGGAAAACGGCAGGACCTATACCCACGTCGAGGAGCTGTCCGACGACGGCAGGACAGAGGAGCTTGCCCGCATCGTCGGCGGCGAAGAAATCACCGACACCGCGCGAGACCACGCGAGAGAGCTGCTTCATTTAGCTAAGAACTAAGAATTGTCATTCAGAGGGGCTTTAGCCCCGAAGAATCCCCCTGTCATTACTACCGGTTGCAAGAGGAAGGGGATTCTCACGTCGGGCGTTGCCCTCCTCAGAATGACATTAACGGGGCTTTGCCCACACCCGAATATTTATTATCACTCTGCACTTTGCACTCTGCACTATTCAACACGGAGAACCCCTATGAAGAAATGGATCATTAAACCATGCGACAAACAATTGAAAAACGCCATTTCCGAGAGATACGGTCTGCCCTCCGTGCTCGCGACTTTGCTGACGATCCGCGGGATCACAGCAGAGAACGACATCCGGGATTTCCTCTACTGTGAGGACTTATCTCTGGATCCCTTATCCATCAAGGATATGGACAAGGCGGTAGAGAGGATCACATCCGCTGTGGAAAACGGCGAGAAGATCTGTATCTACGGCGACTTTGACGCGGACGGCATCACCTCTACCGCGCTGCTGTACTCCTATCTCTGCGACATCGGCGCGGACGTGATGTACTATATCCCTATCCGTGAGGACGAGGGCTACGGTATGAACACGACTGCGGTAGAAAAGCTCTACCACAGAGGCGTGAGGCTGATCATTACCGTGGACAACGGTATCGCCGCCGCTTCTGAGATCGCTTACGCGGGAACGCTCGGGATCGACGTCGTCGTGACCGATCACCATACGCCTCCCGAAACGCTGCCCGAGGCATGCGCGGTCGTCAACCCTCACCGCCCGGACGACAAATGCTCGTTCAAGGAACTGTGCGGCGTGGGCGTGGTGTTCAAGCTCGTTCAGGCGATCGAGGGAGAATACTGCGACACCGACGCTTTACTGGAAAACTACTCCGATCTTGCCGCTTTGGGCACGGTAGCCGACTTGATGCCGCTTGTCGGCGAGAACCGCGCGCTGGTGAAGAACGGACTAAGATATATCAACCACCGCGACCGCATCGGTATTGCCGCGATCATAGAGAACGCGGGACTCTCCGGCAAGAACATCACCGCGGGACATATCTCCTTTGCGATCGGACCGCGTATCAACGCTGTCGGACGCTTGGGCCCCTCCAAGTCCTCCGTGGAATTACTCCTGACAGAGGATGAGGAGTATGCCGCTGAGATCGCAGAAGAGCTGACGCAGGACAACATCCGCCGCCAGACCATCGAGCGCGAGATCCTGGAGGACATCGACCGGATGGTCAAGCGCGACCCCTCGCTGGTTCAAAAACGCGTGATCGTGATCGCCAAGGAGGGCTGGCACAAAGGCGTGGTCGGCATTGTCGCCTCGCGCCTGAAAGAGATCTATCTCAAGCCCGCGATCGTGATCTCTGTCGATGACGATATCTGCCGCGGCTCGGGTCGCTCCGTCAAGGGCTTCGCGCTGAATCAGGCGGTCGCCTCCTGCGAGGAATATCTCGTCCAGTACGGCGGCCATCCCATGGCGTGCGGACTCAGCCTCAAGCGGGAGAACCTCGATGTGTTCTGTGAAGCCGTCAACGCCTACGCGAAGGACGTCGGTATTCCGGAACAGTATCTGGAGCTGGACTGCAAATTAAACCCCGCGGGCATCGATGCCGGCGTGGTGCGGACGCTCTCTCAGCTCGAGCCCTACGGAATGGGCAATCCCCAGCCGCTGTTCGGACTCTACGGAATGACGCTGAGAAGCGTGACCGAGGTCGGCGCGCAGGGCGGTCATCTGCGGCTTAACTTTGTCAGGGATAACACCTCCATCAGCGTGATGAAGTTCTCCACTACGCCCGACGAGTTCCCCTATGTGCCGGGAGATAAGGTCGATCTGGCGGTCAAGCTGGATCTCAATGTATATAACGACCAGGAATACGTAAATTATAGATTAAACGACATTAAGTTCTCCGACTGGGATCAGGATGATTATATTTCTTCAGAAGAAATATTTATCAACTTCTGCCGCGGAGACGGGATCACCCGACAACAGGCGCTGTCCATCCTGCCGGACCGCAGTGAGTTTGCGACCGTTTATCGTTTCCTCAGAGCGAGAGGCGGCTATCACCACTCCTTTGATACCCTGCTCTACCGGATGAACTGCGATATTTCTTACGGCAAGCTCAGAGTCATCTTAGAGTGTATGAATGAGCTGGGGCTTGTCAGGATCTTCGAAGGACTGTACGACGCGAAGATCGAGCTCCTTGAGGTGGAGGGAAAAGTCAACCTTGAGGATTCTTATATCATTACTAAATTAAGGGAGGTATGCGCGTGAGCGAAGCGGTTCAGTATCAGGATTTTGATGAATTGATGCGGATCATTGACAAGAGCCACATCAAGTACAACAAGAGAAAAATCAAAAAAGCATATGAATTCGCGCTGAAGGCGCACGGCGACCAGCTCAGGATCTCGGGCGTACCTTTCATTTTGCACCCAACCTCTGTCGCTTGTATCTTAGCGGATATGGGTATGGACACCGACTCGCTCGTCTCAGCGCTCTTGCACGATACCGTAGAGGATACCGATGTGATCCTCGGAGACATCGTCAACGAGTTCGGCGAAGAAGTCGCCCGTATGGTGGACGGACTGACCAAGATCAGCAAGATCCAGTACACCGACCGCGAAGAACAGCAGGCGGAGAACGTCCGCAAGATGCTGATCGCGATGTCAAACGACATCCGCGTCATCATCATCAAGCTCGCCGACCGTCTCCACAATATGCGCACCATCGACTGCGTCAAGGAGCAGAAGCGCAGGGATAAGGCGCTGGAGTGTATGGAGGTCTACGCGCCTATTGCGCACCGTCTCGGGATGAAAGCCGTCAAGGAGGAGCTCGAGGATCTGTCCTTACGCTATCTTGACCCTGTCGGCTATAACGAGATCGAAAAGGAACTGCGCCTGACAGAGAACGAGCGCAACGCCTTTATCGAACAGATCAAGAAGAAGATCCTCGACAAGATCGGACGATCTATCTCGAATGTCACTATCTCCGGCCGCGTAAAGTCGGTCGTCTCCATCTATCGCAAGACCTATATGCAGGGCAAGGACCTCAGCCAGATCTTTGATGTGTTCGCGGTACGCGTGATCGTCGATACCATCTCCGACTGCTACAACGTGCTGGGCGTGGTGCATGACGTCTTTACTCCGCTGCCCAACCGATTCAAGGACTATATCTCCACTCCGAAGTCCAATATGTACCAGTCGCTGCACACCACCGTTATCGACAAGAACGGTATCTCCTTTGAGGTGCAGATCAGAACCTACGAGATGCACCAGACCGCGGAGTACGGCATCGCGGCGCACTGGAAATATAAGCTCAAGATGAGAAACTCGAAGAAGGACTCTCTCGATGACCGACTGGTCTGGATCCGCAAGATGCTCGAGATCCAGAGTGAAGCCGAGGACGCGACCGACATCGTCAAGTCCATCAAGGTGGATCTCTCGTCCAACGAGGTCTATGTTCTGACGCCAAAGGGCGACGTGATCCAGCTGCCCTACGGTTCTACCCCGATCGATATGGCGTACGCGATCCATACGGGCGTCGGCAACCGTATGGAGGGCGCAAAGGTCAACAACCGTATCGTTCCCATCGACTACAAGCTCCAAAACGGCGAGATCGTAGAGATCCTTACCCGAAAAGAGGGCGCGGGTCCCAAACGTGACTGGCTGAATATTGCCAAGACCAGCTCTGCCCGCTCCAAGATCCGTCAGTGGTTCAAGAACGAAAAGCGCGATGAAAATATCGTAGAGGGCAAAGCTCAGTTCGACCGTGAGTTAAAGAAGGCGGGTATGCAGTTTGAGGATAAGGACCTCGAAAACTGTCTCAGCCCGATTATGCAGAGACACCACTGCAACACCCTCGACGACTTCTACGCATCTATCGGATACGGCGGCATCCAGCTGTGGAAGATCATGCCGCGTGTCCGTGAAATCTATGTCAAGACCTACAAGAAGCCCGAGCCGCCTCTGCCGCCTCAGGATGAGACGCCTCCTCCGCCGCCTCCCGAGCCGGGGAACGGCTCCGGTGTGGAGGTGGAGAACATCGACAACTGCCGCATCAAGTTCTCACGCTGCTGCAGCCCGCTGCCCGGAGACGATATCATCGGTTACATCACCCGCGGCTTCGGCGTGTCGATCCATAAGCGTTCCTGCACCAATGTTCCCGAAAATCTCGAGGACTGTGAAGAGCCCGAACGCTGGGTCAGAGCCCGCTGGAAGGATCAGGTGCATGAGAAGTTCCAGTCCACCCTGCAGATCGTCTGTCTGGACCGCACGGGATTCTTGGCGGATGTGACCAACATCCTCTCCCAGATGCACATCTTCATCCATATGATCAACTCGCGCGAGTTGAAGAACAACCAGGCGATGGTTACTATTACCATTCAGATCAACGATATGGATCACCTGCGCGCGGTGATGGCGCGGCTTGCCCAGATCAACGGCATCGTGTCCGTGACGAGGATTTAGCGATGAAAGCGGTGATCCAGCGCGTCAAAGGCGCATCCGTGACGGTAGAAAACGAAGCGGTATCCCAAATCGGCGAAGGTCTTTTGGTGTTCCTCGGCGTTGCGCAGGGCGACGACGAAAAGGACGCTGACGTTCTCGCCCGGAAGATCGCATTTCTACGGATCTTCGAGGACGAGAATGGTAGGATGAACCGCTCGCTTTTGGATATCGGCGGCGGGATACTGGTGGTGTCGCAGTTTACGCTGCTCGCGAACTGCGTCCACGGCAGACGGCCCGACTTTTTCTCTGCCGAAAAGCCCGACAGGGCAAACGCATTATATTTATATTTCTGTGAAAGAATAAAAACATACGGAATACCCGAGGTAGGACAGGGCAAGTTCGGCGCGGATATGGACGTTTCGCTGAACAACTCAGGTCCCGTTACCATCATACTCGATTCAAAGGAACTGAAAAAATGATTACCATCAACTGTTATGTCGTCGGAGAGATCGAGACCAACTGCTATCTGATCGAGGACGAAGCCACAAAGAAGCGCGCGGTCATCGATCCGGGCGATCACTCGGACAAACTCATTGCGGAGATCGACAAGAGGGGAGGAGAGCTTGACTTCATCCTCCTGACCCACGGTCACTATGACCACATCCTCGGTGTTGCGGAGCTGTGCGAGCGGTATCATCCCGTCGTCTGCGCATCCGAGAAAGAGCTTGAAGTACTCCAGAAGGGTAAGTACAACCGCACCAGCGTTCACAACATACGGCTCAATTCCTTCAATGTAGACAGACTGCTTTGTGACGGTGACAAGATTCAGCTCGGCGAGAGCGAGATCACCTTTATGCACACCCCGGGACATACGCAGGGCAGCGGTATGTATATCGTGGACGACCATATCTTTTCCGGCGACACGATCTTCTGCGAGAGTGTGGGCAGGACGGACTTCGACACCTCCAGCCCCTTTGATATGATGCGCTCGATCGAGAAGATCAAAGCGATCGACGGCGACTGTCACATCTATCCCGGTCACTATATTTTCACCACCCTTGAACACGAGAAAAGATATAATCCGTTTTTTTGACAAGTGATGTTACACCGTAGGGCGGGGGAGATCTCTCCTAAGGAGAGGTGTCACCGAAGGTGACAGAGAGGTGCCGTCTCCGGCTGAGGAATGCTCCCGCCGAAACGTTGATACTCTACCGATTTTACGGTGAGATAGAAACTTTATCCGTAGGGCAAGGCGCCCACGACTTGCCGAAACCATGTTGTTACCGTGATGATTTCATGCGGAGCAAAACATACGTCAAATATGCTTCGCAAATAATATTGATATGGCAGAAGACTCTCGGCGGGAGCAAGCCCCCGCCCTACCGCTTGAACAATGAACTTATATATTGACAACCACTCCTTCCACTACGAGATGGAGAATCTGACGCGGGCGTTTTTGTTCGACGAAAAAATCATTGTCATCCGTGAGTGGGAGAAAACAGAACAACCGTATATTCTTACCTCTGTTTGTGATAGAATAGAGGTAAAATTATGCGCCGGCGACTTTTCGAAATCTCTTTTCTGTGAGAGGGGAGAGGACGACGAGCTGAGCATGGCGCAGCTTTTGTACGCCCTTTTGTCGGAATATACCGGACGGACGCTGCCGTGGGGACTGCTGACCGGGGTACGTCCTGTCAAGCTGTTTTCAAAGCTCGCGGATGAAAGCTCTTTGGACGAAGCGAAGAAATACTTCTCTGACGCTCTTTTTGTCAGCGAGGGAAAGATCCGCCTGTGTGAGAAGGTTTACAGCGCCCAGAAGGAGATCATTTCCCGTTCCGATCGGCATTCTTTTTCTCTTTACGTTTCGATCCCGTTCTGCCCGACCCGCTGCAGCTACTGTTCCTTTGTCTCTCAGTCGATCGAGAGGGCGAAAAAGCTGATCGACGACTACATTCCTCTGCTGTGTGAGGAGATCCGCTATACCGCCGAGATCGCGAAAGAACTTGAATTGCGTTTAGAGTCCGTCTACATCGGCGGCGGTACCCCGACGACCTTGACGGCCCGGCAGCTGCGTGTTCTGCTCGCACAGATCCGCGCTTGTTTTGACACGTCGAACGTCGCGGAGTTCACGGTAGAAGCCGGACGTCCCGATACCGTCACTCGTGAGAAGCTGCTCGCGCTGAAAGAAGCGAACGTTACCCGCATTTCTATCAATCCCCAGACCTTTAACGACGATGTGCTCTCTGTGATCGGCAGAAAACATACCTCACAGCAGACGAAGGACGCTTTCTTGCTCGCCGGAGAACTGGGCTTTGACAACATCAATATGGATTTCATCGCGGGACTGCCCACCGAGAGCGTGGAGAGCTTCGAGAATTCTATCCGTACTGCGCTGTCGCTCGATCCCGAGAGCATCACCGTCCATACCCTTGCCGTGAAAAAGAGCGCCCGCCTGACGGAGTCCGATACTGCGCGGGAGTTCTCCCGCACCGCCGATATGCTTTCCTTTGTCGAGAACACCCTGCCCGAGCGGGGCTATACGCCCTACTACCTGTACCGTCAGTCCAAAATGCTCTCAAACCTCGAGAACATCGGCTGGGCAAAGGAGGGGTGTTTCAGCCCCTACAACATCTACATCATGGAGGAGACCCATTCGATCCTCGCCTGCGGCGCCGGCGCTGTCACCAAGCTCAGAGACGTCGACTCGAACTACCTTGAACGCATATTTAATTTCAAATACCCGTATGAATATATCAGCCGCTTTGACGAAATGCTTCAGAGAAAAGAGCGGATCAAGACGTTTTATCAGGAGTATAACCTGTAATGAATGAGGAATGAGGAATTGGAAATCGTTTACAGATAGTTATTGAAATCCGTGTTTCGCGGTGCTATAATCATTTTTTGGAAATATTGATTTGGAGACTTTTCAATGCAAAAGGATAATCTGCAAAAAAGTTCATCACAGACTTTCTTAAAGGGCGCTATGATCATGAGCGTCAGTATGATCGTCGTCAAGCTCCTCGGTATGATCTTCAAGGTGATGCTGACGAGAATGTATACCGGCTTTGGAGATGAGTTCGCCGGTATCGGTACGGGACTCTTGAACAACGCCTATGAAGTCTACAACCCTCTGTTCACGCTGGCGACGGCGGGATTTCCGCTGGCGGTGTCGCGTCTGATCGCCGAGAGCATCGCCCAGAAGCGTTACCGTGACGTCGCCCAGATCCACAAGACGTCCAAGCCGTTCTTCATCGGAATGGGATCCGTCTGTTTTGTGCTGATGGTTGCGATCAGCTTTGTCTACATCAATATCATCAAGTCGCCGTACTCCATCTATTCGATGATGACGCTGGCGCCGTCGATCTTTTTCGGCTGTCTGGTGTCGATCTACCGCGGCTACTATGAGGGTCAGCGGAATATGTTCCCTACTGCGGTGTCGGAGGTTGTCGAGGTCGGCTCTAAGGTCGTCTTCGGTCTGTCGCTCGCTTATCTGGTGATGAAGCTCGGTATGAGCGAGTTCGCGGCGGCAGGAACGGTATTCGGCAGAGTGTTTACCACCGAGTATGACGCGATGTATACCCTGCTCGCGTATTCGGTAGCGGCGGCGATCTCGGGTATCTCCATCGGCTCGATCCTGTCGTTTTTGTTCTTGAAACTCTACTATCTGAAGCGTCCGTTCCGTGTTTCCGAGGAATATCTGGAGAATTCGATCGACGCGAGAACCAGAAGAGAAACCTTTAACCTACTGCTCAAGACCGCGATTCCGATCGGCTTGGCGGCGCTGGTGATGAGCCTTTCCGCCACCATCGATACGATCGTCATCCAGCGTGTGCTTTACGGTATGGCGCAGAATAAGGGAGAGGAACTGCTCGCGCAGTATGACGCACAGCAGCTGTCGTCCATGCTGCCGGAGAATCCTACGCCCGATAATCCGATCACTCTGCACACCTATCTGATCGGCTGTTACTCCTATGCTGTGACGATTATGCAGCTGGTGACCGCGTTGACACAGGCGTTTTCCACCTCTGCAATGCCGTCCGTCACCGCCGCCTACACCAAAGGCGACAAGGGCGAGCTGAAAAAGGCGATCGAGACCGTTTTGAAGCTGACGATGCTGTTCACCCTGCCTGCGGGTTTGAGCCTGTTCGCGATCCCGTACCCGATCATCTCCCTGCTTTACAAGGGCTATTCCGCCGAGATCGGCGCGGGCGTGCTGAGAGTGATGGGTATTTCGGTCATCTTTATCGCGGTCAGTACGCCGATCTGCTCGATGCTCAACGGCGTCGGCAGGATCGACCTGCCCTTAAAGCTCTATGCGATCGGTATGGTCATCAAGATCCTGATCAACTATCTGTTCGTCAGCGTGGTGTCGATCAACATCGTCGGCGCGGCGCTGGGTTCGCTGGTAGCGTATCTGTTTGTCTGCGTGGTGGGAATGTACTTCCTGATCAAAAAAGCGGCGATCATCCCGAACTTTGTCAGCACGACCTTAAAGCCGCTGATCGGCGCCGCGGCGTGCGCGGGAACTGCGTTCCTGATCAATCTCCTGCTGTCGGGACATCTTCCCGCGTGGGCATGTACACTGGCTTCTATCGTCATTGCCGCTATAATTTACGTGATTGTTCTGCTGATTTTGCGTACTTTCACGGAAACTGAGATAAAAATGCTCCCAAAAAGTAAAAATATTGTAACAATACTTGCAAAACTACATCTATTGGGGTAGAATATTAGATGATGACTATATCTTGTGGAACGGCTTGGAATCTACGTTTCTATGTTCCCGGATGAGGTGACGGAGGACTTATGGAGTTTCAGTATAAGGAGCATTATGATATCTCTGATCTGCTGAATATCATGAGGATCCTGAGAGCGCCGGACGGCTGTCCGTGGGACAGGGTCCAGACCCATCAGAGCATCCGTCAGAACTTCATCGAAGAGACCTACGAGGCGATCGAAGCCATCGACGCCGACAACGTTCCCTTGCTGAAGGAAGAGCTCGGCGATGTGCTGATGCAGGTCGTCTTCCACAGTATCATGGAGGAGGAGACCGGCAGGTTTACTTTCGACGACGTATGCGACGATGTGTGTCAGAAGCTGATCATCCGTCATCCGCATGTGTTTTCGGATACGGTCGCCGCGACCCCCGATGAGGTGCTCAAAAACTGGGACGCGATCAAAATGCAGACCAAGTCTCAGCAAAAGACCGCGGACTCTGTTGATGACGTCGCCAAGTCCCTGCCCGCTTTGATGCGCGCCCAGAAGGTGGGAAAACGCGCGGCGAAGTCCGGGATGGATTTTCTCGACTGGCGCGCCGCCTTGGAGCGTGCAGAAGAAGAGATCGAAGAGCTGAAAGCTGTCGATACCGGCGATACGGACAAGCTTTTGGAAGAACTCGGCGATATTCTCTTCTCGGTCGTCAATACTGCAAGGCTCTTAAAGATCGATGCAGAGCTTGCGCTCACCCGTTCCACCGACAAGTTTTCGTCCCGTTTCAGAAAGGTCGAAGAGCTTGCCCTTTCCCGCGGGATCGATATGAAGACCGCTTCCGACGAAGAACTGGACGCTCTGTGGGAAGAAGTCAAAAACTAAGTTAATTCTCTTCCGTACGGAAGAAGTTAAATAAACCAACAAGTGGTTCAAACCACAATAAATTATTTTGGAGGAAACTAAAATGAAAAAGACAGAATTGATCGCTGCTGTTGCAGAGAAGGCAGGCATTTCCAAGAAGGATGCAGAAGCTGCTGTAAACGCTACTTTTGACACGATCATCGAGACAATCGCTGCCGGCGACAAGATCCAGATCGTAGGCTTCGGCGGTTTCGAGAGAAGAGAGAGAAATGCTCGCGTAGGCGTTGATCCCAGAACCAATGCTAAGATCGAGATCCCCGCTTCCAAGGTTCCCGCTTTCAAGGCAGGCAAGGCTTTCAAAGAAGCTGTCAACAAGTAATTTTTCACCCCATGCGCTGAGCCGGCAGTACTCCTGTCGGCTCGATATTTTTTGTATTATGAAATATGAAAAATGAAATATGAAATGTGAATGGCGGGCGCTGCCCTTGCTTGATTATGAAATATGAAAAATGAAATATGAAATGTTGTGGGCGGGACACCCGCACCCGTAAATATAATGTCATTGCGAGGGCTTCAGCCCGTGGCAATCTCCTTGTCATTCATTTCGTTTGATAAGGGTTGTAGGGCGGGGGCTTGCTCCCGCCCTACGGCACTGCAAAACGTCCTATCAATTAGGTGAGGGCAGCGCCCTCCCTCAACCATTAATCATTAATCATTTTCCGGAGGATATTTATGCGTTTAGATAAATACTTAAAAGTCAGCCGCATCATCAAGCGCCGCACTGTTGCCAACGAGGTCTGCGACGCCGGCAAAGCGGTCGTCAACGGTAAGCCCGCCCGCGCGTCCTATGACGTCAAGGTCGGCGATGTGATCGAGCTGAATTTCGAGACCCGTCAGGTGAAGTTCCGTGTGGAAAAAGTTGCCGAGACCGTTCGCAAGGAGGACGCGGGGGCGATGTATACACCGCTTTCGTAGTGCAGAGTGCAGAGTGCAGAGCGTTGGGCGGGCGCTGCCCTTGCTTGATTATGAAATATGAAAAATGAAATATGAAATGTGAATGGCGGGCGTTGCCCGCACCTGATTTGGAATAAGGATTAGCAACGTTATAGTCATATCCAATAGGAATCCAAAAATCCGCAAGGATTTTCCCAACACTTTTCATTTTTCATACTTCATATTTCATATTTCATTAATCATACATTCGTTTCCCCTTTCGTATACTGTATTATCATCAATACGGAGGGATACGATGTCCGAAAACAGGGAAAATATACGCGCGCATACGCTGGCGCTTTCTGACCGCAAGACGCTCAGTCTCACGGGGATCGCCGATGTGCAGGGCTTTGACGAGCAGACGGTGAATCTCAAAACCGACACCTGCTCGCTGGTCGTCAAAGGAGAGAGGCTGCATATCAATAAGCTCAGTCTGGAATCCGGTGACGTATGTATTGACGGAGAGATCCACTCTCTGCAGTACTTAAACGCCCGTTCCAAGTCGCTCAAGTCAAGGCTTTTGCGCTGATGCTGCCGACCTTATCCGACCAGACGGTATATTTTCTCGCGTCGATCGTGTTCGGCGCGGCGCTGTCGGTGCTTTACGGGTTGGTCCGGCTGATTCGGATCGCGTATGAGAAGAAACCCGCTGTGACCGTTATCAGCGATATCCTGTTTTTTGTTGCCGCGGGTGTGCTGACTTCGCTGTTCGCTCTGCCGTTCAACAAGGGAGAGGTCAGAGGCTTTATTCTCTTCGGAGAGGGAGCCGGGTTTTTGGTCGTGCATTTTACGCTCGGAGCGGTATTCTCAAAGATCTCACGCGCCGTCATAATGGCACTCGGGAAAATTACACGAAAAATATTCAAAATAGTCAAAAAACTTTTCAAAAAAGTATTGAACTTTATGCACTTTATATTGTATAATATATACGTAGTAATAGATAAGATACTGAGGAAAGTATTCGTTAAGAAACCAAAATATCAAGTTAGGAAACATCAAAATGAGCGAAAGAGAAAGAAAAAGAAAAAAATCCTCGCCTGAGACGCAGCCTGTCGAGACAGAGCAGGAGCCGAAGTCGAACAGACGATATCTCTGGATACTGCTCTATGTCGCTGTGTTTGCGTTTGCGGTTTATGCGGTGATCACCTTGGTGGGACTGCATTCTCAGATTGCCGAGAAACGCGCCGAACTCGAAGAGATCCAGGGCGAGATCACGGTTCAGGAGATCAAGAACGACGAGATGAACCGTATGTATAACTATTCTGACGATGAATTTGCCGATTATATCGAGCGGATCGCGCGCGATGATCTGGACTATGTCAAGTCCGGAGAGCGTGTGTTTGTGAATGTATCGGGCGATTAGTACGCGAAATAAGCCGGACGGCGCCTTTGCGGTTAATATCTAGGCGCAGCGGTTTTTCGTTCGGCTAATCTATATCAATCAAGGGGAAAAAATCCGAAATGTCTTTCAAAGTTGGCACAATAGTAAACGGTAAGGTCACGGGTATTACAAACTTCGGCGCTTTTGTCGAGCTGGAGGATGCCCGTAAGGGTATGATACACATCTCTGAGATATCCCGCTCCTATGTAGAGGATATCAAGAGCGTGCTCAAGGTCGGACAGGCTGTATCATGCAAGGTCATCTCCGTATCTCCCGAGGGGAAGGTGGCGCTGTCCTTGAAGCAGATGGACGACGCCGAGGGCGAGAAAAAGCCTTCAAAAAAGCCTCCGCAGAAGAAGCCTGCGGAAAGACCGAAGAAGAAATACGAGCCCGCTCCCGCGGTGACTTCTCCGGGAGACTTTGAATGGCAGTCAAGCGCCAACTCGGGTTCCTTTGAGGATATGATGAGTAAGTTCAAGAGGACTTCCGAGGACAAAATGTCCGACTTAAAGCGTGGAGAAAGCCGCGCCTATTCCCGCAGGGGCAACGGCAGCGGCAGAAAATAAATACAAGAATGCAGTAAGGAGGCATTACTATGAAGATTACCTATACCGAAAGAAAGGTAAATCTAAGAGACAACTTCAAGGACAGAGTGGAGAAAAAGCTCAAAAAATTTGATAAAATCTTCTCCGATGAAGCCCAGGCCTTTGTGGTTGTCACTGTCGACAAGAACTCCCAGACTGTTGAAATTACCATCAAGGACAGGTCCATGGTGTACAGAGCCGAGAAGACAATGCCCGAGATGAATGACGCCGTCGACAAGTGTGTCGATGTTTTGGGAAGACAGCTCAGAAAGAATAAGTCGAGACTGGAGAAAAGACTCAGACAGGGCTCGTTAGAGGAGCTGGTTGCGCCTGTGGAAGAGCCGGTCGATGAGGATGAGTTCGAGGTAGTCAGAATCAAGGAGATCCCCGTCAAGCCCATTACCGTGGAAGAGGCGATCCTCCAGATGAACATGGTAGGACACAAGTTCTATATGTTCACCAACGCCGACACCTCCGAGGTCAACGTCGTATACCTGCGTGACGACGGCAAGTACGGTCTCCTCCAGCCCCGGTTCTCCGACTGATTGATATAGATTGCTATTTTTGTAAAAGAATGTTATACTATAGCGGACAGGCAACTGTCCGCTATTTTTGATGAATAATTAATGATGAATGATTAATGGTAAATGGCGGGCTCTGCCCGCACCCGAATGGTAGGGTGAACGGTGAAGGGTGAAAGGTGAATGGTTGATGGCGGGCTCTGCCCGCACCTGATTGATAATTGTCATTGCGAGGGCTTTAGCCCGTGGCAATCCCCCTGTTATTACTACCGGTTGCAATAGGAAGGGGATTCTTCGGTCGCAATGCTCCCTCTGAATGACAATAAAAATCCAAAAATCCGCAAGGATTTTCCCACAGTCATTAATCATTAATCAATAATCATTAATTGTATTTTGGAGAACCGTATGAAATTTGTCGCGCCGTGTCTGCTCGGGCTGGAAGGGATCGCCGCCAACGAGCTGCGTCATCTGGAAATTGAAAATGTAACGGCCGAGAACGGCAGGGTGCTGTTTGAAGGCGGCTTTGATACGATGGCGAGAGCGAATATCTGCTCGCGCTATGCTCAGCGGGTGCTGATTCTGCTCGGAGAATTTGAGGCGCGGGATTTTGAAACGCTGTTTGAGGGCGTCAAGGCGCTGCCGTGGAGTGATTTTATCGGGGAGAAAGACGCCTTTCCCGTAAAGGGAAGCTGTGTGTCGTCCGAGTTGTCGTCCGTTCCCGCATGCCAGAAGATCGTCAAGAAGGCGGTCGTTGAAAGCCTCAGGGCGCGGTATCACACCGAGTGGTTTGAGGAGTCGGGCGGCGTGCGTCAGATTCAGTTTTTGCTTTTGAAAAACCGTGTCAGCGTGATGCTCGATACCTCGGGAGAGCCGCTGAACAAGCGCGGGTGGCGCGCGCAGTCGAACGACGCGCCGATCCGTGAGACGCTTGCCGCGGCGATGGTAGAACTCTCCCGTGTGAGGGAGAATCATATCGTTGTCGATCCGTTCTGCGGCAGCGGGACGATCCTGATCGAGGCGGCTCTGAAAGCGATGCGTATTATGCCCGGTGTGAACCGTTCCTTTGCGTTCGAGAGCTGGGAGCAGATTCCTGCGGAGATTGCCGAAAGCGAGCGTGAGCGCGCCAGAGCGGGTGAGAGGAGAGACGTATCTTTCTTCGCCTACGGATATGATATCGACGAGAACGCGCTCTCTGTCGCAAGACATAACGCTCAGATCGCAGGCGTTGCGGATAAGATCGTTTTTAAGAAAAGAGATATCGCAGATTTTTCTGAGGACTATGACGCGTGTACGGTGATCACCAACCCGCCCTATGGGGAGCGAATGTTGGACGTCAAAGAGGCGAGAGCGCTGTATCAAACGATGGGAAAGGTGTTTCTCAGAAAGCCGCGTCATTCCTATACCGTTATCAGTCCCGACGAAGCGTTTGAGTCATTCTTCGGCAGACTCGCCGACAAAAAGCGCAAGCTCTATAACGGTATGCTGAAGTGCAACGTATATATGTACTTTAAATAACGAAGAACTAAGAAATAAGAAATAAGAGCTGAGAATTGTAATCTCCGACAGTGATAAAAAGAGACGGCTATTGTTCGAGTTTAGAATTATAATTGTTCGAGCAAAGCGAGTTACCGGCGTTCTTATTTCTTAGTTCTTATTTCTTAGTTTTTATATTGTTTGACAAATTCCGCAAAATCTAATACACTATAGAAAAACAGGACAGGAGGATATTAATGAAAAAACATATCGTTCCTATTGTGAATATCATACTGGCGGTGATCATTGTCGCAGGCGTCGGGTTCTTGGTGTATAACGGCTTTTTCAAGAATAACGGCACCGATGTTTCCGCGACTCAAAGCACTGCCGTGGACGCTACGGAGTCTACTCACTCCAAGTCTACCGGAGAGCATTTCAAGATCGGCGTGGTACAGCATACCGACCTGCCGACCTCTCAGAAGTGCTATGAGGGATTCATCAACCGCTTCAAAGAGATGGGTGTTTTTGAGGATTTGGAGTTCGACTATGTCTTTGAGGTCAACGAGGACAAGTGTAAACAGGAGATCGAGCGTCTCTCTAAGTCTCACTGTGACCTGATCTTTACGATCGGTCAGTTTGCGTCCGAGAACGCCGCGAAGATGATCACCGATACCCCGGTGGTGTTTGCCGACGTTACGGAGCCGGAACAGCTCGAAGGCGTCGAGTCCAACGAGACCCCCGGAGGTAATGTCACGGGTGTGTCGACCTATACGCCGTGCTTTGAGCAGATTGACCTGATCCCGCTGCTCCTGCCCGATGTTGAAAAAGTCGGTTCGATCTACTGCCTGACCGACAAGGAAGCGGTGACGCAGGCGTATGTCGCAGAGAAAGAGGCGACCGAGAAGCAGAAGCTGTCCTTTGACAGCTATACCGTGCTGACCTCGGACGATATCGAGGACGCGCTGGAGGATATCGAGGACGACGAGATCGAGGCGTTGTATCTGCCGACCGACGGCTTGGTGTTTGAGAATCTGGATGAGATTTTAGAGTTCACCAACGAGAAGAAGATCCCCGTCATCTGCGCCGATGAGCAGACGCTCAAGGCGGGCGGATTCGCAACCTGTCTGATTAACTATGACTCGGTGGGAGAGAAGTCCGCGAACCTCGCGTATTCGATCCTGTACGAGAAGAAGGAGGCAGGCTCGCTGCCGATCCTTTATACCTTTGAATGCTTTAACTACGTCAACCAGAACGCCGTCAGCACGCTTGGCGTTACCATCCCCGGCGAAGCGCTTAACTCCGTCGAGCTGAGAAAGTACGATACGATGTAATGCATAATGATTTTAAGAATAGCGGATATTGAGAGCTGCCATTATTTTTGTTAGTGATTAGTGATTAGTGATTAGTGATTAGTGATTAGTGGTTAGTGATTAGTGGTTAGTGATATCAATAGCCGTGCGTAGCACCTAATCAACTGAGAACTTGAAACCGGGAACCGGGAACCAATGTCTGTTGTTGGATGTCGGTTGCGATTGCTGACAAGTCCAGGTTAATAATCTTTACGATTTGTACTTAATATGTTAAGAAATTGTAAAAAATTCCCTATATGTCATTTTACCCCTTGATTTTTAAAGTAGAATAGAGTAAAATAGTGTTAGCACTCAAAGATAAAGAGTGCTAACACTTTGTTTATTATTTTTTGGGAGGAATAGATTATGACTATCAGACCGCTGTTAGACAAGGTCGTATTAAAGCTCGACGACGCGCAGGAAACTACCGCTTCCGGTATCGTGCTGTCCACATCCGCTCAGGAGAAGCCCCAGTACGCCAACGTGGTGGCTGTCGGCCCCGGCGGCGTCGTTGACGGCAACGAAGTCGTGATGACCGTAAAGGTCGGCGACAAGGTCATCGCGTCCAAGTACGCGGGTACCGACGTCAAGGTTGACGGCGAGGAGTATACCATCGTGCGTCAGTCCGATATTTTAGCGATTGTAGAATAATTTCGGGAGGTAAGTATTATGGCAAAACAGATTATTTACGGTGAGGACGCGAGAAAGTCCTTACAGGCGGGTATCGACAAGCTTGCCGATACCGTCAAGATCACCTTAGGTCCCAAGGGCAGAAATGTTGTCCTCGACAAGAAGTTCGGCGCTCCGCTGATCACCAACGACGGCGTGACTATTGCCAAGGAGATCGAGCTGGAGGACGCTTTTGAGAATATGGGCGCTCAGCTCGTCAAGGAAGTTTCCGTCAAGACCAACGACGTCGCGGGCGACGGCACCACCACCGCTACCCTGCTCGCGCAGGCGCTGGTTCGTGAGGGTATGAAGAATGTTGCCGCGGGCGCGAACCCGATGGTACTGAAGAAGGGCGTACAGCTCGCCGTTGACGAAGCGGTCAAGGCGATCGTTGAGAACTCTAAGGAAATCACCGGCAGCTCCGATATCGCGAGAGTCGCGACTATTTCTTCCGGCGACGAATACATCGGCAACCTGATCGCCGAGGCGATGGAAAAGGTCTCCAAGGACGGCGTGATCACCGTCGAAGAGTCTAAGACCGCCGAGACCTACTCTGAGGTCGTCGAGGGTATGATGTTCGACAGAGGCTATATCGCTCCCTATATGGTTACCGATACCGACAAGATGGTAGCCGAGCTCGACAACCCCTACATCCTGATCACCGATAAGAAGATTTCCGTCACACAGGAGATCCTGCCCCTGCTCGAACAGATCGTTCAGAGCGGCAGAAAGCTCCTCATCATCGCAGAGGACGTTGAGGGCGAAGCGCTCACTACATTAGTACTTAACAAGCTCAGAGGCACCTTTACCGTTGTCGCGGTCAAGGCTCCCGGCTTCGGCGACAGAAGAAAAGAAATGCTGCAGGATATCGCGATCCTGACCGGCGGCACCGTGATCACCTCCGACCTCGGTCTGGAGCTTAAGGACGCGTCGATCGAACAGCTCGGCTGCGCGCGTCAGATCAAGGTCACCAAGGAAGACACCATCATCGTTGACGGCGCGGGCGACCAGCAGGAGATCAAGAACCGCGTCGCGCATATCCGTTCCCAGATAGAGACCACCACCTCCGACTTCGACCGTGAGAAGCTGCAGGAAAGACTCGCGAAGCTCGCGGGCGGCGTTGCGGTCATCAAGGTCGGCGCGGCTACCGAGATCGAGATGAAGGAGAAGAAGCTCCGCATCGAGGACGCTCTCTCCGCGACCAAGGCGGCTGTTGAGGAAGGTATTGTCTCCGGCGGCGGCGTGGCGCTGATCAACGCGATCCCCGCGGTGCAAGCGCTCGCCGATGCGGCGCAGGGCGATGAAAAGACCGGAATGCAGATCGTCTTAAAGGCGCTCGAAGAGCCCGTCAAGCAGATCGCGAAGAACGCAGGCTTAGAGGGCTCTGTGATCGTCGAGAACATCAAGAGATCCGAAAAGGACGGCTACGGCTTCAACGCGCTGAACGAGGAATACACCGATATGATTTCTGCCGGTATCGTAGACCCGACCAAGGTCACACGTTCCGCTCTGCAGAACGCGGCGTCCGTCGCGGCTATGGTGCTCACCACCGAGTCCTTAGTCGCCGACATCAAAGAGCCTGCTCCTCCTGTCGCGGCTGCTCCCGATATGGGCGGAATGTATTAATCAGGAATTAGGAATGAGAAATTAGGAATGAGGAATTGTCATTCTGAGCGATACCCACAGGGCAAAACGCGAAGCGTTTAGTCGAAGAATCCCTTTCCTCTTACAATCGTTTGCATAGAACCGTAGGGGAGGGTCTTGACCCTCCCGAAGCCTTTGTTGTTCCATCAAGGTTTCTGCCAAGCGGTACGGTCAAGACCGTACCCTACGGTGAGAAATAAACGTAACATAAAGAAAACCGCTTCTGTTGCAGAAGCGGTTAATTCTTTTGCAGAAATATAAGTCGGAATACAGGAAATCAGGAATTGGTGTGGGGCATCAGCTGATAGAGTTCCATCGCGGTCTTTGCGATCGGCATGGTCTGGAGAACGATCCTGCCGGGACCGGTGACGACGGTGTTAAATAAACCTTCGCCGCCGAAGAGAACGTTCTTCGCGCCCTTGATGCGCTCGACGTCCATCTTGCAGCTGGCGTCCATGATGACGAGATGACCTGTCTCCATATACATCTTCTGACCGGCTGCAAGGACATATTCCTTGGTCGAGCCGTCAACCTCGAGCAGAACGATGCCGCTGCCCTCGAACTTCTGCATAACGAAGCCTTCGCCGCCGAAGAAACCTGCGCCGATCTTTTTCTGGAAGAACACGGAGGATTCTACAGTAGGATCGCAGGCTAAGAAAGCGTGCTTCTGCGCGACGATCGGATGACCCGGAGTGACCTCTACCGCGATGATGTCGCCGGGGAAGGAGGACGCGAAAGCGATGTCGCCGTCACGGTTCGCGGTATAAAGGTTGCGGAACAGCGTCTCGCCGGAGAATAGCCTGCCGAACACCTTGCCGGCGCCTCCGCCGAAGGTCTCCATCGTGAACGCATCGTCCATCCATGACATACCGCCGCTCTCGCAGACGATCTTTTCGCCCTGCTTCATATGGCAGATGACCGCGGGAAGATTGCCGCCCATAATTTCGTAATTCATAAAAACACTCCTTTGGAAGAAATACAGCATTTGCCGTCGGTACTATCATAAGTCATTTTTCGCGGAAAGTCAATTGTAAACAGGTCGTATTTTCTGCAAAAAAGTTTGACGATAAAACGATTTTGCAGGAGTCGGTGAAATCAATTCATTTTCTGCGTTTTGTGATGGGAAGGAGAGGGCAAAAGCAAATATTCTCTGCATTTTTCTTGACAAATAATTCATAAACGATTATAATTAGTTTTGGCTTTTAGCACTTTAAATTATTTTAACAGGAGATGTTGAAAAATGAAAAAACTATTCGCACTGATTCTTGTTATCGCCATGATCGCATCTGTAGCCGCTTTAGCAGGCTGCTCCAACTCCGGTCAGACCGCTGAGACCACTGCGGACGGCGGCAATGATACTGCTGCTGACAAGACCTACATCATCTATTCCGATAACGCTTACGCTCCCTTCGAGTATCTTGATGAAGCTTCGGGCAACTATGTCGGCGTAGATATGGACATTATGGCTGCTGTTGCGGAAGATCAGGGTATCAAGTATGAGATCCACAACGAAGGTTTTGACGCTTCTATGGGTGCTGTTCAGTCCGGTCAGGCTGACGCGATGATCGCAGGTATGACCATCACCGACGAGAGAAAAGAAACCTATGATTTCTCCGAGGCGTATTTTGACGACGGTCAGGTTATCGTAACCAAGCCCGACTCCGGCATCGCTTCCTTAGAGGACCTCAAGGGCAAGACCGTAGCCTGCAAGACTTCTACCGTCGGCGGCGAGTACGGCGAGTCCATCAAGGACCAGTACGGCTTTGAGATCCACTACTATGAGGGTTCCGACACCATGTATCAGGCAGTTCTCTCCGGCGCTGACGTAGCGTGCATCGAGGACTACTCCGTTATCGGCTGGGCGATCCAGTCCGAGGGCGTTGCGCTCTCTATCATCACCGAGCCCGTTAACGTTAAGGGTTACGGTTTTGCTGTTAAGAAGGGCGAGAACGCTGAGCTGTTAGAGCTCTTCGATAAAGGCCTTGCCAACATCAAGGCGAACGGTAAGCTCGCTGAGATCTTAGCGAAGTACGGTCTGTAATTTAAACATGTAAACCGGTTCAGCACGGTAAACCTTTGCCGTGCTGAACTTTATACTGTACAGAAGCGGCTGTTTCTGTACAGTATAAAGTTTTTTGGAAAGTATATTTTGATAAGGCAGTTGATGTTATGGATTTTGCTAGAGTATTCAGAGAAGCTACTCCGATGCTGATGTACGGTATGCTGTGGACCATTCTGGTATCGCTGATCGGTATTGCGATCGGTATTGTGATCGGTCTCGCGGTATGCCTGATGAAGCTTTCGAAAAATAAGGTGCTCAACGCGATCGCCGGCGTCTATATCTGGGTGATCCGCGGAACGCCTATGCTGGTACAGGCGTTTTTGATCTTCTTCGGTTTCCCGCAGCTGATCCAGCTGGTGTTCCCGGGATTTCGTTCCGATCCTCTGACAGCGGGTATCATCACCCTGTCCATCAACGCGGGCGCGTATCTCGCCGAAGTGTTCAGAGGCGGTATCCAGGCGGTGCCCAAGGGCCAGACCGAAGCGGCGCGTTCCTTAGGTCTTTCTCAGGCGCAGACGCTGATGAAGGTCGTCCTGCCGCAGGCGTTCAAGATCGCTCTGCCCTCGATGGTCAACCAGTTCATCATTTCCGTGAAGGATACGTCTATCCTTTCCGTTATCGGTCTTGCCGAGGTCGTCAACAAGACCAAGACCTACGTCGGAAAATCCTATCAGTTCTTCGCTTCTTATATCTATGTCGCGCTGCTGTATCTTGCGGTAGTATCACTGTTGATGGTGATCCAGATGCGCATTGAGAAGAAACTGAAATACGAAGAGAAGAAGAGGCACAGAGATGAGCACTGATATGAACAGAAAAGAAAAGGTCATCGTCAAAAATCTCCACAAATATTTTGACGACAACGAGGTTTTGACCGGTATCGACACCGTCATCTACGAGGGCGAGGTTGTCTGTATTATCGGACCTTCCGGTTCGGGTAAGTCCACCTTCCTGAGATGTCTCAACAAGCTTGAAGATGCGACCTCCGGCGATATTATCATCGACGGCTACGATATCACCGATAAGAAAACCAATATCAACAAGGTGCGTGAGAACATCGGAATGGTGTTCCAGCAGTTCAACCTGTTCCCAAATATGACGGTTCTCAAGAACATTATGATGGCGCCTGTCACGCTCAAGAAGATGACTCCCGAACAGGCAAAGGACAAAGCGATGGAGCTGCTTCGCAGAGTCGGTCTGGAGGAAAAGGCGGAGGCGTTCCCCGGGGAGCTTTCCGGCGGTCAGCAGCAGCGTGTCGCGATCGCGCGAGCGCTGGCGATGAATCCCGACATTATGCTTTTTGACGAGCCTACCTCGGCGCTTGACCCCGAGATGGTCGGCGAGGTACTCGACGTTATGAAGGAACTCGCGCGTGAGGGTATGACGATGGTGGTCGTTACCCACGAGATGGGCTTTGCCCGCGAGGTGGGCGACAGAGTCCTCTTTATGGCGGACGGCGTGATCATGGAAGAGGGTACCCCGGGCGAGATCTTCGCGGGACCTCAGAACGAACGCACCAAAGACTTCCTCAGAAAAGTTTTATAAGTCAAGAGAAAGAGTCCGAAAGGACTCTTTTTTTAACGAAGAACTAAGAAATAAGAAATAAGAACGGAGGGCGGGCTCTGCCCGACACCCGTATGGTATAATGGGGTCCCCGAAACGCTCCCGCGTTCTGGGGAGAGGACGAACAGAGCCAATGAGGACGAGTAGGGGAGGGTCTTGACCCTCCCGGGTGAATGGTGAATGGTGAAGAGTTGCGGGCGGGCTCCGCCCGACACCCGATTGGTATCATAGGGTCCCCGAAACGCTCCCTCTTGACCGTTTCCGGCGAACAGAGCCGATGAGGACGAGTAGGGGAAGGGTATTGAGTTTTTGCTCGTTTTCTTGTGTCTCTGTGCATTATATACAAATACAGCCTGTATAATTTGGATTGCAAGTTTATTTCTTCTGTGGTATAATATATATGCGACATAAAATCTTAATAGTGTGCTTTCATGTATAATGCTGTTGCGTGTATTTTTATTTCGGTAAAAATACAGGCTCACTTTCACGTATATGGTATTATACTTTGATAAGATTTTGTGTCGCAGCAAAGAGCTGTGTATTTTTCGTGCGCAGCTTGTCTGCGCATTTTTTATTATCAAAAAATATAAAAAGTTTTGTCAAAAGCGGGAATTATTTGAAGAAAAGGTTACTTTATAGTTTAAGGGAACCGAACACAATAGGTTTATATGGGCAAATTTTCCCTTATACTTCGTAAAACGCTAAAATCATACGCCAGTATCAATTTCACCGTTTTGCTCGTCTAAGAAAAAATTTGATCCATATAAACTGCTTC
>JAFRCW010000040.1 GCA_017404145.1 Ruminococcus sp.
CAAATTAAGCGTAAAAGAATACGAAGATCCATTCACTAAGTAAACCCCTTAAGGGGTAAGCCAAAGAGGCAAATGCAATAAGGCTTGAACGAAGTGAAAGCCCGCGCCTTGAGACGCGGGCAAGTATCAGGGCTTTTAGCCCTCGTGCAAACCACCCGTTTGACGGGTGGTCATGATTATTTATGAAAGAAAGTTGTATCTGAATGAGGGGAATTGATGTCCAAACAGGAACATCAGACGAATATATAAGCAAAAAAAGGATAGGAATAATCCAAGTATTCGTCAAAAAATATGGAAAAAACTGGGACTACGCCGACGCTGGCGATTGTCAAGCAGGAACATAAGTTGTTTTGACATTTTTTGCATCATAAAGCCAAAAACTGAGGTAAATCTTTCCAGAACGCAACCCTATGGCGGTCACCATAAATTGCATAAAATAGTCCCGAAAGGGTGCAACACAAGTTGAGTGTATAAAATAATACCTATAGGGTATAGCTTTCGAAGAATTCTCTTGACAATGGTACCGATAGGGTATATTATATTGTTGGTGATGATTATGAATAAAATAGCTGAATATATTAAAGAGAATCGCAAAGCCGCGGGACTGACACAGGAAGAATTCGCCCTGCGTTCCGGTCTGGGTTTGCGCTTTGTACGCGAACTGGAACAGGGAAAACCTACCGTCCGTATGGATAAGGTCAATCAGGCTCTTGCCATGTTCGGAATGGAAGCCGTACCCGGCAGAAAGGATGTTGAGGTATGAGCGAATACAGAATGGCGCGTGTATTGGTTCGCGGGATACCGGCAGGGATATTGTGTGAGACCGATGCAGGATATTCATTTTCCTATGATCCGGGATACCTTGCTTCAGAGAATCCATCTCCCGTCAGTTTGACGCTCCCTTTGACCGAGAAAGAATACGAATCAAAAACGCTTTTTGCTTTTTTTGATGGGCTGATTCCCGAGGGTTGGCTCTTGGATGTAGTTGTCCGCAACTGGAAGCTGAGCGAAAAAGATCGCTTTGGCATTCTTCTCGTTGCGTGTAAGGATCCGATCGGCAACGTTTCGATTCGGGAGGTGGCGTGATGAATTGTTTATGCTGCGGTAAGCCGATAACAGATAAGGCAACAGAGCAGGAGAAGAATACCCAGTGGCATAACCGTTGTATCAAAAAGTTCTTTGGTACGAAAGCTCAGCCCGACATCGAAGTGTCGCAAGAGATGCTGGAATGGTTGGCAATCGAAAGCTCCAACAAGGGCTTGACAGTTCCCGGCGTGCAGAAGAAGATGTCCCTGCATCTGGACAGCAGCGGCGATAGGCCCAGATTGACGCTTGTGAATTATCCGACCGGTTATATTCTCAAACCTAACACTCCGGATTACCCCTGCCTGCCTGAGGCAGAATATCTCGTCATGCAAATGGCAGAGAAAGCGGGGATCAAAACCGTCCCTCATGCGTTGATTCGCATCAAGGCACAGGATGACACTTTTGCTTATATCACCAAGCGTATTGATCGCCGGGATGGAAAAATGTTGGCGATGGAGGATTTCTGTCAGTTGGATGGACGCTTGACCGAGGATAAGTATAAAGGTTCTTATGAACGCTGTGCGAAGATCATTCAGCGGTATTCATTACGAACAGGATTGGATACCACCGAGCTGTTCATCCGTGTGGTATTCTCTTTCATCGTCGGCAATTCCGATATGCATCTGAAGAACTTTTCGCTGATTGAAACTGATGAGAATAGTCAGACTTATATCCTTTCAGACGCTTATGATATGCTGCCAGTCAATATTGTCAATCCCGCCGACACCGAGCAAATGGCGCTGACCCTCAACGGGAAGAAACGCAATCTGCATCGCAATGATTTCCTCAAGTTTGCAGATGCCTGCGGGATGGATAGAATAGTTGCCGGTAGCTTAATAGACAAATTGCTTCGAAACAGTACGCTCTTCCAGAATGAGATTGAGCAATCATATTTGTCTGATGAGCTGAAAGACCAAATGCAAACACTGATTACTGAAAGAACGGAAGCTTTGATGAAACAAATCCATAATAAGGAGATTTAAATGAAAACGAATTTGAATGAATGTACTGGGTTACTTGAAGCAATCAAAAATAGAAAACTGGTCTTTATGTTCGGTAGCGGAATGTCGGCTGCGCTGACACATCAGCCGGGTGGTTGGCTCAGATGGATACTTGACGGTGCAGAACATATCGAGTATGAAACTATCAGAAACAGGATCACTGAATCCGTAAAAAGTGATACGAGCGCGGAGAACATGATCCGTATGGTCGGACAGGTAATAAGTGAAACAAAACGAAGCAAAACATACGATGCATGGATGAAACAATCTTTGGAAACAAACGACGTAGAGGATGTATTGCTTTCAAAAACGCTGAAACTGCTTGTTGCCGCGAAAGCGGTTTTTTTGACGACGAATTACGATTTGTTGCTGGAACAGGCAGCGGATTTACAGACTTTGTCTTATGCAGAACCGGATGAATGCTTCAGGATGTTGGAGCAAAACCAAAATAATGCTGTTATTCATATCCACGGCGTCTATGATTCAGAAAACAATATCGACAGCATCATAGCAGACGAAGATCAGTACCGTGCGATCATATCCGATGAGGCGGCGCAGTTTATTCAGAATTTGTTAAGTACACGAACACTGATTCTGGTAGGCTGCGGTCAGACTACGGATGATGTGAACATATCGCGGTTTGTATCCTTTGCGCGCGAAAAACTGAAACTTGATACAAAATACTATTTCATTACGAAAGACAGTCAGGCGCCTGAGGATCTTCCGGAGCAGTTTGAAATCGTGTCGTACGGAACGGAATATGAGGATTTGCCGCAGTTTCTATCCGACATAGCAGAAGCCTGTATCAAAGAAAGAATAGAAAACAATCCTATGGTATTAAGATCGGCATTTACCAATAAGGACGCAGACGTCTATGGATTGTCAGAGTATCATTTCTCGCGTGAGTATGTTGCGTTTTGCGGCAGAAGGCGCGAGCTTGCGGCATTGAGAGCCTTCGCGGAATGTGATAAACGGATTTGCTGGTGGGCGCTCACGGGTCAGGGCGGTTCCGGAAAGAGCCGTTTGGCATATGAGTTCATCAAGCAAATAGCGTCACAGTACCTTGCTTTCTTTTTGAACTATCAGGTTGACGATGCGTATATCGATGCGTTTATACCCGAGTATGATACTTTCATTGTGATCGATTATGTTCTCTACCACGAGCCGGAGATAGCGGCAAAAGTGTCAAAACTCATTGACAAATTTGAAAGCAGCAGTGCCTCTTTACGCATCCTGTTTGTTGATCGCGATAATGAGGATATTACAGGTTCATGGTATCAAAGGCTGTATGACAGCTTTGACCGGATAGAAAGAGGACGTTTTCTTTCCTGCGAATATAACAAAAACACTTCTGCAGCCCGACATTCTTTCTTGAATCTGAAAGATATGTCAGAAGAAGACGTTTCATTATTCATCGGACGCGTTTGTGAACTCAAAGGTTTGCCTGATGACCCCGAGAGAAACGCTCAGCTCCGGGAAGAGTACGGGAAGAAATTCGAACTGCTTCGTTTTCGTCCGCTGTTTGTACAGATGTACGTTGAATCGTGGATAGACAACGGCTGTATCGAGATCGACTGTCGGAACAGTGAAGATCTGGTAAAAGCAATTCTGAGAAAAGAACAGGAGAAACTGTTTGACGCGGTAGACCGTGATTACGCACTGTTGAATGCTGTTTATCGCTTGTTGATACGCAGTTCTGTTACAGATGGTCTGGCTGTCAGCGACATCCCCGCAGAATACGAAGATGACTGGGCGGCAGTTGAGAGATTCATTTCGTCTCATGCCGTGATGGGAGATCAACAGGCGGAGTATTTGAAAACTTTTTTACACATTATTACAGATGGAGTTGAAAGCCATAAAGCCTCTGTTCATCCGGCATATCCGGACGTCATCAAAGAAGCTCTCTTCATATTCTACACAGATGAAGATACAAAGACTATGATAGGACATGAGCTGTGGGAACATGAGCCGCAGGCATTTCTGAGCTTTTTGGATAGAGCGCTGATCGATTTCCCCCAAAGCGAATCGCTGAGGGCGTATGTCCGCAAGGAAACAAAGGATACCGATAACAGTTATATTCTGGAATCTCGAGTAGCGATCCTGAAAAACACAGTTGTGCATGATGTGTCGGAAGGAATCATTCTCAATGAGATACTCGATGAAGAATACGCTTTTTGGAGAGTCCTATCTGTTGATGAGGACAGTTCTTCCGATTTGAAGTTAGTAAAGCTCAAGGGGTTGAACCGGTGCCTGACGATGTTTTATGGTTGGTCGCGGGAAAAAGAGACTTATGAAGTGTTGGATGCTGTAACAAATTATCAAGGGGACAGCGCATGTACGGAATGGAAAATAGGAGCTTTATTGGAGCATGCAGCGTATTTCGATCGGAGAGGAATCTCGCAGCCGCTTGCGCAAAGAATTCTGAAGAACATATCCGCTATCATCGAAAATGATGCTGCTGTCGCTCTCTCTTCTGCGGTATTGAATAAACTGAAAAGGTATCGCATCGTCAATATGATCCACTGTAATCAAGATGATAACGCTATGAAAGAGGTCGATGAATGGCAGGATTCTTTAGATGTTACTGACATGGATGAAGTTGAAGCGTTTGCCGAAACCTGCTTTGAATGTACTCAAGCGTCTGACAGTATTCTGAAGGGCTCAAATATGTGCAGTTATTCTTTCATGTTGGACGATTATGCCCAAACATGGGCAGAGGATCCTGATGGATATGCTTTCAACGACAGAATACATTATTACTATTTGCGCTCAAAATATATCCGCACGATCCGGGTGCTGAAGAACACACAAATAATCGGTCACATGGAAGCAGCAGGGATAGAATGGCTGAATCAATTGATGTCGGAAATAGAAGGCAATCTGATGATCGATGAGTTTTCGGGAATTTTGGTTGGCTGTTATATGCATAAGCTGTCGGATGACACGATACATTCATCAGATGATGTCGACCGTTATATTCAGCATGCGGAGGAATTGATGGAAAAATATCCTAACAACAGCTTCTTAGCTGCCAATCTGGCCGGTCTCTATACCGCCGCATACCGGCAAGTGTACAAACGAAGGATCCCGACTGATATTGTCAGGAGACTATATGTTTTATACTTACGGTTTCCGGAGGATGATTATGTCCAGGATGCTTTTTATGCAATGTTTCTGGAATCTGATGAGTTATGCAGGTGGAGAGACTATTTTGAGAGAAAGAGTATTTTGACTTGTTTGATAGGCTCTGAGAAATTCAGCTATATTGAAGGATTTAGAGAAGCGGCAGCGTCTTATGTCCGCAAGAATGTTAAGGTCAACGATCCATGCCCCTGCGGGAGCGGAAAAAAATACAAAAAATGCTGTAAATTGACCGGCGCATATGAATAAAGGGTGTTCTATATCGAATGCAGAACAGAAGAAATTTAACTTGAAAGAATAACTCGCCGGATTTTCTATCGGTTATTATCTTGTAAGAAAAACTGGGATCAATCCTTCACCTACTGATGTCAAGTAGGAACATAGTTTTTTTCGACCATTATATACACATTTGTTGACAAACATATATTTTATATGATACTATAAGGATAAGAACTCGAACAAATTTTCGCTTTGGGTATCGTCATGGATAAGAGTAGTGTTTTGGAGTGGTATTTCGGTTATGCTACGTTCCGATAAGGGCAGGAGGAGACCATCGACAGCTTGCTTGAAGGTCGTGATGCTCTTGCGATCATGCCGACCGGTGCAGGTAAATCGCTGTGCTATCAGGTGCCCTCTTTGATGATGGATGGTGTGAAGGCGGCGTATCTGAATCGCTCGCTGACGGACGCGCAGTTTGATAAAGCACTGGCAAATATGGCACAGGGGATGTACAAGATCGTCTATGTTGCGCCCGAACATCTGAAAACATATGTGTTTCGCGAGGTAGCCCGACAAATGCATATCTCGCTGATCGCGGTGGATGAAGCACACTGTGTTTCACAGTGGGGACAGGATTTTCGTCCGAGTTATCTGAATATCGCCGCGTTTATCACTGAGTTCCCGGACCGTCCAATCATCGGAGCATTCACTGCGACAGCGACGCCTGAGGTCAAGGAAGATATCGTCAACATCCTGCGGTTGGATTCTCCGATGCAGGTGACGACCGGTTTCGACAGACAGAACCTGTTCTTCTCCGTGCTTCATCCGTCACAAAAGACAAATACGCTCTTAAGGCTGATCAAAGAGCGCAGAGGTAAAACCGGGATCATCTATTGCGCGACCCGCAAGAGAGTAGAGGAGATTTGTAAGAAACTGTGCGATAAAGGCTATTCTGCTACACGCTATCACGCCGGATTATCAGATGAGGAACGGCGAAAGAATCAGGATGATTTCGTCTGTGATCGCAAACAGATCATGGTTGCGACCAACGCTTTCGGCATGGGGATCGACAAGTCTGACGTCCGCTATGTCATCCACTACAATATGCCTAAGAATCTTGAGAGCTACTATCAGGAGGCAGGGCGTGCCGGTCGCGATGGTGAGGACGCCGACTGTATCCTCTTGTTCGGACAGTAGGATATCGATACGGCTTTATATTTCATCGAGGAGTCCGAACCGAATCCTGCTTTGACTGATGAGCAGAATGACGCGATCAAAGAAAGGGAGCATGAGTGACTCAGCGTCATGAAAGCCTACTGCAAGACGCAGGGGTGTCTAAGGGCATATATGCATCGCTATTTCGGCGATACCGCCGCTGATACCTGTGAGAAATGCGCTAACTGTAAGACAAAGTTCAACACAGTTGATGTGACGGTTGACACACAAAAGATCATGTCATGCATCGTCAGAACAGGACAGCGATTCGGAGCTCAGGTCATCTGCGACGTACTGAGAGGAAGATTGTCACAGCAGGTGATACGGTTTAAACTCGGCAAATTGTCTACCTTCGCGCTATTGGAGAATGTCCGACAGAGCAAAATCAAGAAGCTGATCGATAGTTTAGAGGCGCAGGGATATATCGCCTATGTCGGAGCTGGTCGACCGATCCTGAAGGTGACCGACGAGGGCTGGCTGGTGCTGAGAGGAAAAGCGCAGGTACAGGCAAGAGAAGCGCTGATGGTACGGACGACAGTCGATAATCATGCCGGGTCTGCTGAGAACAACGAACTTTTCGACTCGTTGAGAGAACGCAGGGGAGAGATCGCCCGAAAGCGCGGCGTACCGGCGTATGTTATTTTTTCCGATTCGGCGCTCTATGATATGTGCCGCAAGTTGCCGACGACCGATAACGAATTCTTACGGGTCACCGGAGTTGGCGAAACAAAGCGCAAGCTGTACGGTGAGCGGTACTTCGTTACGCTCTACAACCGTGAGGCACAATGATTCATTCTCGATCACCTGTCATTTTTTGAAGTGCAAAAATAATACATGGATCAATAAAAGCTCGGAGTTCGACTGATTCTCCGAGCTTTTGAATTGCGGATCGTATTCTTTGTTTTTTAGCGATTCCCCATAGTTTTCTGTTGGCAATACTAAAACGTCTGCTCGTAAACATAAAAAGGTAAGAATAAGTATTGTAATGTCCGAAGAGGAATAATGGATTGTGCTAAAGCTAAAAAGTACTGAAAACCATTTTATTTTGTCAGAAAAGCTGGAAAAAACTGGGACCGGTCCTTCACCTGCTGTTGTCAAGTAGGAACATAAATCTTTTCATGAATTATAAACTGTGCAGAATTATAATTATCAGAAGATGCTACCGAAAACATAATTTGATTTGTTTTGATCATTTGGTACTCACTCGGATGTTTGCTGATTTCCACAATGATTGGTATGGAGAAAAACTATGCGAATAGCAAACGCGTTTATCGCCTTCTGAGGAAGTCCTCGGTGAGATCCTCGCCGTCATATGTATTAAACGGTGCTTTTGTCACGCGCTTGCTTTGAATCAGATCCCCTGTTCGGGTATCGTACTCTCTGATCCTGTTGTTGTATACAAAAGTCAAACTGTCGCCGTTCAAAAACACTTTTTTCAAGCGGGGATTGATTAGGTTTTGGTATTCGGCGGGGATCAGTTCATTGATCGGTTTCCATTGACCATTATCAAATCGATACATGATCACACCGGCGTGTACGCCGCCGATCACAGCGAAAAGGTATTCTCCGGATTGATTGAAGAAAGCGCGGCTCACAGGCTGACGATAAGCGTGCCGCAGTGCTTTGCTCCCCGACGCGTTATCTTCGATCACAAAATAACCACCAATGCGTTTGATGCTCCATCTTCCATCAGCAGTTTGACACAGCTTTTTGGGTTGTGGCATTTTGAGCGGCGCCGGTATTTCTTCCTTCAAACGGACCTTTACGGTATCTGTCCGGAAGATCGTCACATTATCCTTTTTTATGTGAAACTCACTGATAAATGCTTCAATACGTTTCAGATCGGGCAGACCGTGACAGCCGAAATACCAGTGAATTTCAGACGGGTTCGATGAAGCCTTGACGACTGCCCTGAAGTAGTCCCAGTCAACGGGATACAGAGAATGACCGACCACCGCAACGTTGTCAATATTATACAGTCGGTCAAAGAAGCTCTGATGTTCTTTAATGATTCTGCCGCAGGGTTTAGTCAGTTCGTCGTCATAATCCATCAGCATATACCCCGCCTGATCCTGTGCTATGCTGATCAGCGGCATCTTATCCCCGAATTTTCCCGTTATGTCTGTTTCAACGTCTGAAAACAGATCTTCTGTCGGAAGATGACCCAAAACCAGTTTTTCTCCGCTGTCTCTCTTACCGTGGATATAACAGACGTTTTCGGAACTGACGCTGTAAATGCTTTCAACGAATTCGGTATAGTTGAAGCATAATGTCGGGCCGTTGCTGATCAAAGATTTCAGCGGCTTTTCATCGGTTCGCGGCTTCAGAGAGCCGACCCATTGACGGAAGCGTTTCGGCAGTTCTGTGCAAATAGTAGTGATCGGTGTGATCGCCGCGTCGATAGCGATATAAAACGGAGCGACGGTATCTTCTTCATATGCGTCGAAGTTTTCAAGCCACATATCCATGAGATATGGATCGATCATGGCACCGTAATTGATTTTAGCTAAGTTGTTTTCAAAATCAGCCCATATATCATCTGCAAGAATATAGTGTTCCAAAGTGGTTCTCAGGGGACTGTTTTTTCCGAGAGAATCTCTGAAATCGTAATAGCCGGATTTGACCCCGTGCATCAAGTCAAAGCCATTTCCGATCACAGTCAACGTATGACCGGGCTCGGTTTGGATTTCGTCAACTGATACCGCATGATATGCCTCAAGCGCAGATTCAAAGATCGGGAGCTCTTTTTCTTTCTCTATTCTGTATGCGGCAGTTCCTGCGGCTTCCTCTTCGATACGCTTTTTGTCACGGTGTTCTTTTGTGCAGGAAGGACAATACCACGGGAGATATTCGGGATTGCGCAGATACGGCTTGCGATCCGCTTCCCTGAAAATGAATTCCTGATGGCACTGTTTGCATTCGCATAAATGTATTTGAGCAGGCATGATTCTCCTCCTGTAATAGTCAATTTTCACTTTTATTATATCCGATGCAGGATATGTGTCAACAGTTCGCTGTTCATATATTAGTATAGAGATTTGGCTCAGTTGCTCTTGACATAAGCTTGTTCTATGTGATAGAATAATTATATAAATTAGAACATACTATCTAATTATGTGAAGGAGGGACTGTTATGACGCAAATGGAAACCATCGCAAGAGCGCAGATGTATCTGGAAAAGCTCGCCAACGGGGTAAATCCTCTTACCGATGAAGAAGTAGGGGAGAGCGATGTTATCAACAATGTGAGGATATCACGCTGTTTGTTTTATGCTTCGGGAATACTGAAGCAGATCGTGGAGAATAAGGGTAAGTTCAAGGTCGAAAGACCCGACAGAAAGCCCTTTACGATCACCCCCGAACAGCTTGCAAGATTTGAGTATGCCGATTACGGCATATCGATCACTGAGTTTACCAAGCGGATCAACACGCTGATTGATACAGTACATATCAACGAGCTAAAATCGAAAGTGATATTGGAATGGCTGGTTGAGGCGGGTTTGCTTACCAATATCATCGTCAATAACAAAACCCGCCGCAGGCCGACTCCGCAGGGCGAATCCATGGGTATCTTTACCGAAGAGAGAAGCGGACAGTACGGGACATATGAAGGTGTGTTCTATAGCCCAAAAGCACAGCATTTTATAGTGGACAACATCGGCGAGATCATCGCGTCCAGCAACAGGGAAAAGAAATAATCATAGAGAAGGGGCGGATTATGTGATCTGCCCTGATTATATGTATAGTACCGCTCTATGCGACTTATCTCTTGCATTTACCGATGCGGTATGATACTATTATATCGGAAGTTTGTTGAAGGAGGTCGCTTATGATCAACGTGAATCAACAGGCGCTCCTTGAACTGCTCAAGGCGTCGCTGTTTGGAATAGAGCCACTTTTTCCTGAGGGCGTTGACTGGGACGCGGTGCTGCAAGAGGCAAAGGATCAGACAGTGGTCGCGCTGGCCGCTCCTGCCGTCCCCGAAGAAGAGGTTGAAAAATGGCGGATCCCCGCGGCGCAGAATAAGATGCGCTTTTTCCAGATTCTTGATGAACAGGCGAAATTGGTGAAGCTGTTTCAAGACGTCGGCATCCCGCTGGTGATCCTCAAAGGTTGTGCCGCGGCGATGTATTATCCCGAGCCGCTGCAGCGTACGATGGGCGATATCGACTTCATCGTCCCGCCCGAGCGCTTTGAGGAAGCAGATAGTTTTATGGTCAATAATGGGTATGTATTTTGTGATGACTGCCCCCGACATAAAAAATATTCAAAAAATGGTATTGTATTTGAGTTGCACAAGCGGTACAGTGATACAAGATGGGATTTAGAGCCGTTAATATTAAATGGAATATCCGAAGCTGCTTCATATGAGCTTTATGGACAGCGATTTCCGGCTTTATTGAATGAGATTAATGGTTTGATTCTCCTAGATCATATACGTATGCATTTTTACATCGGTCTTGGATTACGCCAGATTATTGACTGGATGATGTTCGTTCATTCTTCCTTGAGTGTCGATTCTGCTTGGGAAGAACATTTTTTATTGCTTGTTCGTGAGGTTAGACTCGAAACCTTTGCGATGACCGTGACGAAGATGTGTAAACTATGGCTCGGTTTGCCGGATAGAATCACATGGTGTGATAGTGCTGACAGTGAAACTGCCGGTCAGTTGTTGAAAATAATTTTTAGTTATGGTAATTTTGGTATAAAAGAGCATAATTCACAACGATCTTTAGAAGGGCTCATCATGGAAACATCAAGATCTGGGGTGTTTCACTTTTTGCAGAAGACAGGAGAAACAACATGGAAAGCGTACCATAAGCATCCTGTTTTGCGCCCGTTTGCATGGCTTTATCAAGCGATTCGATTTTTGAAAAACGGAGTTGTTGCTTTGTTTCGCGGAGAGAGAAACAAAGTGGAATCTTACCATGCGATAAAAATGTATAAGTTTCATAAGAAACTAGGAATTAATTACAAACAAAAAAGAAAGAAAAAGGTTGAGTAGTATTACTTAGAGGATGTCAAGGTTGAAACAGCATTTAGGGATACTACTATTTAGACAGAGTAGTTATTTGAATAATGAAACGAAGTAAGAATATTTCTAGGTGGATTATGAATATATCGGGGGAAAACATATCAGTACAATAGAAAAAGAATAATTCGATTGTACTTCAGTCTATTAAAAAAAGCCATGTTTCGGCGGAAGCTGAAACATGGCTTTAAGCTTTGCGCTGCAGTATCATAAGAAGATAGTCGGTATACTCTTACGTAGGTTAATATTAATATTCATTAAGACTGTTTTATTTCAATGTTGATGATTTGATCAAAACAATTACCTTGCATTATATTGTGAAAGAGGTAACAGGGGAACACAATTTGACGATCTCCCTACACATTGACGGCTGGTTATTATAGTTTTATCAAAACACAGAAATATGATACAAATATTTCCTACATCAATGTGATGAAAAAAATTGACTTAATAAATGTTATATGATATTATATTCTAGATAGTGTGGATAATTGTGGGATTTTGGACCTTTTTGGATTTCCGAGAGATATAGATATAAATCATACGGCAAAGAAACATGAGGAAAGATTATACAACTTTTTTCAAAGGAATGTTAGATTTTGGTTTATCATAGTTGGAGTTGGCTGTGCTACAGGATATCAAAGCAGGATTTTTGATTAGATGCTGATGAATTCTATCTGTGCAGTTGAGTGTTGTATTTGCTGCGTTTCTTCACAAACGAGCAGAAAAGGATATGTTAGTATCACAAAGTATAAATAAAGATATTCTAGAGGATTTATTATGAATTATTTAATTGTTGTAGCGCATCCGGATGACGAAGTGCTGGGAGCAGGAGCCACGATACATAAATTGGTTGCTCAAGGAAATAAAGTGGCAGTTTGCATCATGTCAAGTAATGCTGATGCTAGATATAAGCGTTCTGTTTCTTTGAGTGAAGATGAAGAGACAGCGATGCGTATTTTAGGAGTTCAACAAGTATACCATGCTGATTTTCCGAACATAAAAATGAATACTGTTCCTCATCTTGAATTGGTGAAGTATATAGAATCGTGTATAGAAAATTTTTGTGCTGATTCAATTTTTACGCATCATCCCAGCGACACTAATAATGATCATGTTATAACTTCATATGCAGCACAAGCTGCCAGTAGATTGTTCCAGAGGAAAAGCGGAGTCCCCACCCTAAAGGAATTTGTATACATGGAGGTTCCTTCATCTACAGAGTGGTCATTCGACTCTTCTTCCAATCGATTTACTCCTAATATGTTTGTTGAAATAGGAAAAGATGGCGTTGAGATTAAGCTAAAAGCATTATCTGCTTATAAAGGTGTTTTACGTCAGTATCCTCATCCTAGAAGCTCAGAGGCGATCGAGGGTTTAGCGGCATACCATGGAGTTCAGGCAGGATGTAATTATGCTGAGGCGTTTGAGTGTGTTTTTAGAACCTTAAGAGGTTGATCATGAGAAAAAACAATCTGCTGTATTTATTTATAAAGAGGCTGTGCGATATTGTCTTTTCTTTCACGGGAGTTTTGATCACATCACCATTATGGCTGATTTCTGTGATTGGAATCATTATTTCTGATCCTGGACCGGTATTCTATTTGGCAAACCGTGTTGGGAAGGGAAATAAGCAGTTCAGGATGTTTAAATTTCGATCGATGCGTGTTGACAAGAATGCGGACGAAAAGAGTTTAAGACCGGATCAGGACAGGATATTTCGATTTGGTCAATTCCTGCGTGCTACTAAGATCGACGAACTGCCTCAGCTCTTGAACGTGTTGTTCGGTAATATGTCTGTTGTTGGACCTCGCCCTGCGGCGAATGATCAGGTTTCGGTAACAAGAAGTGGTGAAAACGCAATTGTATCGACCATTAAACCGGGGCTGACAAGTCCGTCTGCGCTTTATGATTATATTTATGGTGATAAAGTTTTAGATGAAGCAGAATACATAGAGAAAGTAGTGCCGACTCGTCTTGCGTTGGATCGTTATTATATTACCAGACAGAATCTCTTTTATGACATTAAGATCATCTGGTATACGATCCTTTGTATTTTCGGAACAGTATTCAGAAAACCGGCTGTTTTTATTCTTCGCGAAATGATTGACGCTGTTGATGGAGATAGGCGAGCGCTTGATGATGATTGTTTTGCATAGAGAATCAGCTGGATTGAAATTTTAAGAACAGCTGAGCTGCTTGTTCCAGTTGAACACCATACAGATTTATTTCAGGATAAGAGAAAAAAGATGCAGTTAATTATGTCTTGGTATTTCTGTATCGGTTTCATTGTGTATTCATTTTGATGTTTGTTAGATTTCCGGTTGAAAGATGGTTCTTCTCTATTCTGAGTTTGCTTTTCATTAGCTTTTTTGATACACCAGTTTAAATGGTGCCGTTTTTATGGAAAGGCCTATATAATTAATTCGTTTTTACTCTATGTTTAGTTTTTGCTGAGGTAGAAAAGCCTTTGTAAAGAAATAGCTTTTCTCTGTTTCTGATTGGAAACGCAGGACCTCTTATAATATTTTATCTTTTTGATGGAATAAATAATAAATCAAACTATAGAATGCCGAGAATTTATTAGCGTATTAGGAACGAAAAATGGAGGGGTCGATTTTGGACAAAAAAAATGTTAAAGTGCTTTTATTGGAAGGTTTTGCTCGTCAGTGCTTGCCTATGATGGAATCACTTCACAAAGCCGGATACTATGTAGCAACATATAACGAGAAAAAAACAGATGTAGGTTATCTTTCTCATTATCCCGATAAAAGAATAATAGGCTTTTGGGACAGAAAAGATGAAGAGAAATCGGCGGCTGCAGTATTGGAAGCCGTAAAAAAAGAGCACTATGATGTAACGATTCCATTGACTGACTTTTCCGCAACGTTGCTCTCAAGACGCAAGGACGAATTTGACAAATACACACATGCTGCTGTAAATGATTGGCCGATTTTTTATATGGCTGCAGACAAACAGAATACAATGAATGTTTGTATGGATAATAATATTCCTTGCCCTAAAACATTGCGAAAAGCAGATTCATTGGAAGACGTTCTCTCAGCAGGATTGGAATATCCTTTTGTTATTAAGCCTCGTATTGGTTATGGAAGCAACGGTTTTCGCCGTATTGACAATGAAGAAGATCTTAGGAAATATTTTGATGCAAATGTAAAAAAATACGGTCCCATGATTGTCCAAGAGTATATTCCGCAGACAGATATACAATACAAATGCGAAGTATTTATTGATGGAAATGGAGAAGTTAAGAGCGCATATGTTTTTGATAAAGTACGTTGGTATCCGATAGATGGGGGATCAACTTGTTGTGGTACATCAGTTGATAGACCAGATATCATTGAGAGCAGCGTAAAACTCCTGAAAGCGATCGGGTGGAGAGGATACGGTGACATCGATTTAATTCAAGATCCAAGAGAAAGCATTGCTAAAATAATGGAAATCAATCCAAGGATAACTGGCAGTGTGAAAATTTGCATCTATTCGGGCGTAGATTTTGCCAGACAAGTTGTAGAGTATGAAACAGGGAGGGAAGTAACTCCGTATTTGGATTATCCAAAAGGAGTGTGCTTAAGATACTTGCATACAGATTTGCTTTGGTTTTTCAAGTCGCCTGACAGATTCAGAGCAAAACCTTCTTGGTTTAGTTGGAAACATTCGATCGACCAGATTTGGAATCCGAGAGATCCGCTTCCTTGGTTCGGTTATACTATTCAGGGTATTGCTAGATTATTTAAAGAAAAAGAAAAACGCAAAAGATGATATTGAGGAATAGCGTGACCTGAAATAGATGTTGTTTTGGAAAGGGTTTTATTGAAACCTTATATAAAACGTGCGTAAAGGATAATATCCTGCAGCGAGAATCGAATGAGTAAGGAGAAGCATTAAACGCGAGAAGTTGGGTTACACACGAAACGGAGAAGAGTTCTTGAAAAGAGTATTAATAGTTGGAAAAAACAGTTATATTGGTAACTGCTTAGAAGATTGGTTAACACAAAAGCATATCAACGAGTATTCTGTCGATAAAATCAGCGTGAGAGATGACGAATGGAAATCACTCGACCTGAGCAAATATGATGTTATCCTTTATCTTTCCGGTATGGTTCATATAAAGGAAAAAAAAGAAATGTGGCCGGAGTATGTCCGATTAAACGCGGAATTACCTTTTGAGTTTGCCCGGAAATCCAAAGCATGCGGTGTACCCTATTTTGTTTTTTTCAGTACGAAAGGTGTATATAGACCGAATACCGAATTCATTGATAAGAAAACGGTTCCGGTTCCTCAAAAGCTGTATGGAAATAGTAAATTGGAAGGAGAAAAAAATATACTTACTCTTGCGAACGAAAACTTTAAGATTTCCGTACTTAGATCTCCTGTAGTGTATGGAGAAGGCTGTAAAGGCAACTTTCCTAAATTAGTTGATTTGTCAAAACGTATTCATATCTTTCCAAGAATATACAATAAGAGAAGCATGATTTATATATGGAATCTGTGTGAATTTGTTCGGCGATTAATTGAGAAGCCATTACCTGACCCAATTGTTTTTCCGCAAGATAAAGATGTGTTTGGTGTTACAGATTTAATGATAGCATTATGGGAAGAACGAAAAGAAAAGTATTATTTGAGTTATCTGTTAGCATTTATTGTCAGATTGCTTTTAAAACTAAATGTTAGCAAAAAGCTGAATACAATGTTTTTGGACACTGTTTATGAAAACGAGATGAGTAGCTATTACAATTACGAATACTGCGTTTTTTCTTTTCGGGAAGCGATAAAGCATATATTGTCTTCTGCAGAATAATGACTAGCGATGATAACGAACGATAATACTTCAAGGAGCGCTGTTTTTGAATATTATACTATATAGCCTGATATATCCGCCGGATGTTTGTTCCAACGCATATGTTTTTGCGGATTTGACAGAAGAACTATTGCGTCGCGGGCATCATGTCACTGTAATTACGACAACTCCTCACTACGGAGGATCCAGCGAGCAACTGCATAACGGAAAAAAGAGATGGTACAAAACAAGTACTTTTCATGAGGCGAAAGTTTATCATATTTGTGTTGGAAGCGAGAAGGGCGGGATTGCTCAACGGCTTGATACATATGCTAGATTTCATCATTATGCAGTTAAACTTTTAAATGTTGAAGGCGTCAAAGCTGATGTTATTCTGTCTCAAACACCCCCTCCTATTCTGGCTGGATTCACTACAACAAGACTGGGTAAGCGCCTTTCTGCTAAAACAGTATTTATTCTACAAGATATATGGGTAGATAATCTATTTAATCGAAAAAAGATTGGTAACACGATCTATAAGCTATTATGCAGTATAGAACATAAGGTTTATAAAAAGCCGGACGCTATAGTTACGCTGACTGAAGAAATGGCTGAGGCGGTTGAGAAGAAACTTGAGAATAAAGATATATTGCATATTATTCCGAATCCTGTGAATACAGAAATCTATTATCCCAGAAAAAGAACGTATTTTTTAAGGAAAAAATATAAGATTGAAGAAAACGATTTTGTGGCTTCTTATGTCGGAAACTTAGCTGCTGCGCAGAATCTGTATCCTCTCATTGAATACGCAAAAAATACACAAAATATAAAAGTAATCATTGCCGGAAACGGAAACAAAGAGAAGGAATACAGAGCAGCAGCAGCGGGTTGTGACAGAATCATTTTTTTGGGATATATTTCAAGAGAAGAAACAACAGAAGTGAATACTGTCAGCGATGTATGTATGGTAATGTTGTCCGGGTATGTATCCAGAAACTGTTTACCTTCTAAATTACCGACAATCATGGCGATGGGCAAACCGATTGCGCTGTGTTGTTCTCCTGGAGCCGGATTAGCTGAATACGTAGAAAAGAATCAAATTGGACTCACTTCAAATATCGAATCTCAAACATCATTCATACAAATGATGGATACTTTCAGAATGCAAAAGGATTTGTGTGAAGCATTTGGAAACAATTCTTATAATTGCGCTATAAGAGATTTTTCTCTATCAACAATCGTAGATCGATATGAAGAGTTATTCCGGAATATCACATACAATCCATAGCAGAAGGTATTGAAAAATGAGCGCTGCAAATATCGTAAAGACGCTACAATAGACGATTGAGAATGTCGTGTCTTTTCATGTTTCAACCATTAATCAAGGTAAATAGTGAATAGCGGGGCGGATGTATGACACTTAATACAGAGATCGAAAACAAAAGAAAAATATTGACAATGTCGTTGGAAGAAGCCTTCCTTTATTTGGGAATTATTACAACGGTTTTATCTTTTTCAGCCAACGATACTCTTAGCAGAGCATGTTCTTTTATGATGTATTTTTTTTGGTTGGGTTGGGCTGTTCTTTCTTTTTCTCATACAAGTGTCAGAATAAATAAGGCCGTTTTGTATATGGTGTTTGTATATGCGTTCTTGTGGCTGATAATGCAAGTGTTGTATTTGCAGGGAATACATAGTACAAGCGGTCTTGGCCCGGCAAGATATATCATATTGTGTGTACCCTTTTACTTTTTTGGAAACAACATTTCTTTTGACAATGGAAATGTAATAAAAGGAATAGTATTTTCATATGTTTTTGCTCATATAGTTTTTACAACGCTTGCTTTTTTTCTGTTGTTCTGGACCGGAGTTTCTAATGCAAAAAATATGTCCGGACAAGTTTTGGGACTTGGCATTGTTTTAGATTTTTCTTTCGTACCTCGTTTGATAAAATCAAGAATTGGTAGGATATTTATCTATTCTTGGGGTGTTTTTTCTCTGATAACATTATGGTTCTTGCACTCACGCACACCATTTATTGCGGCGCTGATAGTTATATTCTTCTTTTTTTTCGAAAGGAAAAGAAACCCAATAGCGTATTTTTTTGTAATACTATTAGTAATTGTTGTCATCGTGTATTTTGGGCAAACCCAATCTGGAAATGAGCAGTTGCAAAACTTTCTGATAGGTAATCGAAAATATACAGAAGTAGATTTTTCAAATGCAGATGCAATTTTTAGCGGGCGATTTGAGATTTTCGCTGAAGCAATCAGCGATTTTTTCAGCCATCCTCTGGTTGGCGTCGGGGGATGGGCTTATATAGACAACTTCCCGCTTCATGTCCTGCGAGTTGGCGGTTTGACCTATGGCATTTTGATTTTGCCATTTGTTTACAAAAGGTTATTCGGATGCATTTTCGGTTTCAGAAAACGAAAATGCAATATGAAAGAAGAGAGTAACGAGTTTCTTATTCTTCTATCGGCAAAGTATATATCATTATTCTTTATTGTAGTATCATTGATGGAAGGCTATCCTCCCTTAGGACCCGGTACGTCTGCGTTTTTCCTTTGGATCGTCCTTGGCATGAAAGATGCTGTAACAGAAAAGGAACAGATTTAACCTGTATTAAATTTGCACAATATAAATAATGATGATTCTTTATTGGGTTTGCAATTGCCAAATAAAGATATCTGGATGGTGGAAGAAATGAATGTAAAGATTTCTGTGATAATTGCTACGATGAATCGATTAGAAACATTGGTCGAAACTATACATTCTTTAAAGCAATCATCCGTTTTTCCCGAAGAGGTAATCGTTCTGGATCAAAGTACGATAGAGGAAACAGCAGAAAGCATCAGAGCGCTGACAGAGAAGAGTGGAATCAATATCCGTTATTATCATTTGGATCACCCTTCTTTGACCCATGCGCGTAATGTTGGATTGCAATACGCAAACAATGATATCCTTATCTATATGGATGACGATGTCAGTGTAGAAAAAGATACATTTCAGAATATCTGTCATATGATGGAGGATAAGAGCATTGCCTTGATAGGCGGCCTTGATTTACTGAGCGGAAAAGGGACGAATCCCTTTGGGTATCTGTTTGCGTTCAAGTCGTTGTTCAGAAAAAGATACGGCGGCTATGTGACTTCTGCAATGTATGGCAGGTACCGCAGCGGGTTTACCGATCGGGTTAAAACGGAATGGGCGATGGGATACTTCTTTGTGATACGAAAAAGTCTGGTTGAACGCTGGGATTTGGAGTGGGACGAGCGGTTTATCTCATACGGTTATCCGGAGGACCTCGACTTTAGTTATCGGTATGCAAAAAAAGCGGAGAGCGAAAGCTTGTCATGTGTCCTCGATCCTGCGGTCAGTGTAGCGCATAGGGTATCTCAGGAATGGCGTGAAACAAAAAAAGCCGTGACCTATATGAAGATTGTTAACCGCGAATACCTGACCTATAAGTTTGAGTGGCCTTTTTTTAGCCGCATGGTGACCAGATGGTCAAATTTCGGCTTGTTTGTTCAAAGATGTATTCACAGAGACAGACCGATGGATGTAATAAAAGCACAGTGGTTTTGTGATAAATACAGACATGATATCAAAAAGGGCATCTTTCATACAGAACTCTATACATAATACAGTGGTGAAATAATGGAAAAACCGATTATCAGCATAATTTGTAATGCATATAATCATGAAAAGTATATCGCACAAGCATTGGACAGCTTTCTGATGCAGAAAGTTAATGTACCGTTTGAGATATTGGTACATGATGATTCGTCCACGGACAGAACTCCTGAGATTATTAGGAAGTACGAGGATAGGTATCCGGGATTAGTCAAGTCAATCTTACAAAAAGAGAACCAGATGTCACAAGGCTTAAGTATCACTGTCGATATTCAGTTGCCGAGGGCGCTAGGTAAGTATATCGCCTTTTGTGAAGGCGATGACTACTGGACTAATGAGAACAAGTTGCAGATTCAGTATGATTTTATGGAAGAGCATCCTGAATACAGCATTTGCTGTCACGCATACAACATGGTGGATAAAGATGGGAATCTTCTGGAAGAACGCAGAGATTTTCCGGAGGATTGTATCGTTCCGATGGAGCGATTGATCGGGAATCAGCTGGAAGTTCCTCATTTTGCGACTATGATGGTGCGCAAAGAGTGTCTTTCGGGATTAGGAAGGGAATTTTTAGGTGAGCATTGCTCCGATATGATTATCAGATTGTATTGTGCTGCACAAAAAGATATTTATTTTATCAATCAAAATATGTCTTGTTACAGAAGATTTACTGAAAGCTCATGGACAGTTAACGTTGGACAGGATAAAGAAATGTTCTTAGAACTCCGCAAAACGAAGATTGTTTTTTTGAAAGAGTATAATGATTATACACAGTATAAATACAACAGAATTATTGAAAAGGTATTAAATTATCGACAGTTTGAGATCGATATGTATGAAGGAAATTATCGCGCTGCCAGACGTAACCCCAGTTTTAAAACGGCATCGCTGAAAAGACGGATAGGAATCACTGTTGGCTGTGTATTTCCGGGATTAGTATATTCTTATTTGAATAAACAGTCATAAATAGTGTTAGATATTCATTGTGATTCACAGGAAGGATAATTATGTCCGATTTTTTGGGATTGAAATGGCAACAGAATAAAAAAACGGATACTTTCCGAAGAGCTATGCAGATTACCTTATGGGCTGTGTTGATTTTGTGGCGGCTCCCCTTTGTGTTCAAGGGGATCGACTATACAGATACTGGATTTGATCTGACAAACTATATGCAGGTTTTTGACGGACAAGGTATTCATGACATTGGATTATTCCTGACGAATCTGCTCGGAGGTGTCATCTATCATTTTCTTCCTGCGTATCATCTTCTGGTGTTCAGGTTATTGTATTGGTTTCTTTGCGTCGGGATCGATGCGATCGCATATGTGATTTTCAGAAAGCATATGAAGCCAGCCCTTGTGTTGGGTGCATTAATCATATATGATTTCGCTTCTTTCGGGGGAGAAGCTTTGCTTAGCTATTATCCTCTGACCAAGATATTTTTGCTTTCGGCATTAGCGCTGTTGTTTTCCGGGATCGAGAAAGGGAAGCCTGTCCGGATCGTTTTTTCCGGAGTGCTTTGTGGGATCAATACCTTTGTACGTCTGCCGAATGGTCTGTTTTGTGTTATGTTTGTTGGTATCATCGCATACGGTTTTTGGACGAAGCAGGAGAAAAAAAGAATCTTCAAAGGAGTATTTCAATATATTCTGGGTGCGATCGCCGGCGTCCTGTTGATACTGGCAGTTATGATCCTGTATATGGGTATTAACGGTGTGGTTGACAGCTTTATGGAATATGTCAATCTGGCGTTAGGCAAGTCCGGATCGGAGACGGTCAATTTCTTGGAAATCGAAGAATCCAGCGGTCATTCATTGTTTGCCATCGTCAAGACTGTTGGACGGCAGGTCGTTTCTTCGATAAGAGATATGGCGATCTTTGGATTGCCGATGTTGGGCGCGGCCGTTTTGCTTTCGCAATTGAAGCGATTAAACATAAGATTTGCCGGAGTATTTTCCTTTGTTATTTGTGTGGTTGCAGAGGCAATCATCGCAGTTGTCTTCCGTGTACAAATGCGTTCGACGATCGGGTATATTTCAGCTATCCTGATGATGGTGATATGCCTGTTTATGGTATTTGCACTCAAGGGAAAACTGCCTGCACATCGAATGATTTATCTGGTAGCATTTCTCTTAGGATGCTGCTGCGTTTTTGGCAGCGACTTGGGCTTGGCGCGGATAAATATGCTTCAAGGCGTTATCCCGTTGGCCATTGTGATGGGAATATTGGATATCAAAGAAGTACAGGTAATATCCGGAGAAAGCAAAAAAGCAGTTTTTATATATAAAAACATTCTTTGCAATATATTGATAATCCTTTTTGTGGTTATGTTTGTTGCTGGAACGACTGTAGGAATGAAAACAGCCTATATGGACGGGGATTATGTTGAGCTTAAATCAAGCGTCATTGCGAATATCCCTGTACTTCAGGGGATGAAAACATCTGATATACGCGCTGAGGAACTCAATGAGTACTATGAAATTATGTCCGATCCTGCATTGGCAGCTTCTGAAGTCTCGATCTTCGGATATTTCCCACTCGGATATGTGATCGGTCCCCAAAGAGATTACTTTGAATCCGTACAGCCATGTGTGGATTATACGTCGGTTAGCGTTACCTCTTTGTTGGAGGTCATCGAAAAGAAGCAGAACGACAGAGTCTATCCGATTATTGTTTTGTCGCATATCAATAAGCTCCAGCGCGGTGATGATCACGATACCTCTGACGCGAAACTGACAGTAATGCGTTATATGCTGACATTAACCGACTATCAGGTGTTGGTTGACGATGATTATTATTTGATTTATGTACCGAATAGTTTAGTAGTATAAACGAGACGATTTATGAGTAGTTTTAAAGTATTTACCAACTTTTTATGGCGTTTCCTTGAACGTTGCGGCGCTCAGGCTGTTACGCTGATCGTATCTATCGTTCTGGCAAGATTGCTGGATCCGAGTGTATATGGCGTATTGGCTTTGGTAACGGTATTTACGACGATTCTGCAAGCATTTGTTGACAGCGGCCTGGGAAATGCGCTGATACAAAAGAAGGATGCAGATGACTTGGATTTTTCTTCTGTGTTCTATTTCAATCTCGGAGTTTGCTTGATCCTGTATGCTCTGATGTTTTTTGCGGCGCCTTTCATTGCCGCTTTCTATGAGATGCCGGAATTGACAGCGGTTATCCGGGTGGTCAGCTTGACCTTGATTATTTCCGGAATCAAGAATGTTCAACAAGCATTTGTATCAAGAAATATGCTGTTTAAAAAGTTTTTCTTTGCAACGTTGGGTGGAACAATAGGTGCTGCGATTGTCGGTATCTGGATGGCGTACAAAGGGTTCGGTGTATGGGCGCTGGTTGCGCAAAACCTGTTTAATCTGACAGTTGATACCCTGATCCTATGGATTACTGTAAAGTGGCGACCCAAATGGATGTTTTCTTGGAAAAGGCTGAGGTTGCTTTTAAAATACGGATGGAAACTATTGGCTTCAAAACTATTGGATACGGGCTACGGTGAGATTCGGTCTTTGATTATTGGGAAAAAGTATTCGGCAAGCGATTTGGCTTTTTATAACAAGGGCAGACAGTTTCCAAATCTGCTGACGAATAATATCAACGATTCCATCGACAGCGTGTTATTCCCGACGATGTCCAAGGAACAGGAAGATCCTGCACAGGTAAAGAGCATGGCGCGCCGCGCAATCAAAACCAGTACCTATGTGATGGCGCCGTTGATGATGGGTCTGGCTTTCTGTGCCGAGCCTTTGATCAGATTAATCTTAACTGAGAAATGGCTCCCTTGCGTATTCTTCATGAGAGTGTTTTGCATCACTTTCATGTTCTATCCGATGCACACAGCAAACTTGAATGCTATGAAGGCGCTGGGAAGAAGCGATCTGTTCCTCAAGCTGGAAATCATCAAAAAAGCTGTCGGTATCGCGTTGTTATTATCTTCGATGTGGTTCGGCGTAAAAGTAATCGCTCTGAGTATGCTGGTGCAAAGCGTTTGTTCTCAGATCATCAACACATGGCCTAATCGAAAGCTTTTGAATTACGGTTATCTGGAACAACTCAAAGATATCATTCCGACGATACTGTTAGCAGCATTTATGGGAGCTACAGTATATTGTATTAGCTTCATAGGATTAAATGATATTTTGACTTTGGTTATCCAATTTGTACTTGGAGCGGGGATTTATATACTTGGTTCTTTGATACTGAAGTTGGACAGTTTAAGATATGTTAAAGAACTGATCAAGAAATTGTTCTCTCGCAAAAAACTTAAAGAAGAGGAATAAGATTTTGATTTATTGGATGAAGGACAATAGATTATGATTAATGTTACTCAGTCGTCTCTGCCTCCTTTTGAAGAATATTGCGACGAAATAAAACAATTGTGGTCAAGCCATTGGCTGACGAACATGGGGGAGAAGCATAAGCTGTTGCAAAATCAGCTGGAGCAGTATCTCAAAGTGAAGCACGTTACGCTTTATACTAACGGTCACTTAGCGTTAGAGGGAGCTCTTTCCGTTCTGGATCTGAAAAAGGGCGGCGAGGTGATCACGACTCCTTTCACATTTGCTTCTACGACACACGCGATCGTTCGGTCGGGTTTTGTTCCTGTTTTTTGCGATATCAAAGAAGCGGACTATACTATAGATCCGGAAAAAATAGAGTCATTGATCAATGAGAATACTGTCGCGATCTTACCTGTTCATGTTTACGGAAATTTATGCGATGTTGACGCAATAGAGAAAATTGCTCAAAAGTATCATTTGAAAGTGCTGTATGACGCTGCACATGCTTTTGGCGTTCAGAAGAACGGTGTCGGAGTTGCCGGTTTCGGTGATATGAGTATGTTTAGCTTCCATGCGACCAAAGTGTTCAATACCATTGAAGGCGGCGCGGTGTGCTTCAACGATGACCAATACATACAGGTCATGAATGATATGAAGAATTTCGGTATTCGCGGTACCGAAAGTTGCCGTTATGTCGGCGGCAATGCAAAGATGAATGAATTTCAGGCTTCTATGGGTATTTGTAACCTTCGGTATATCGATCAATGGATTATACAGCGTAAGCGTGTGCTTGACAGATATATGGACAGGCTGTCTGGTATTAAAGGGATAAAGCTTAACACCCCAAGAAAGGACTTAAAGCCGAATTACGCATATTTTCCGGTTGTTTTTGACGGCTATCAGTATACACGTGATGAAATAACCGAGAAACTGCAGACGCTCAATATCCGTGCGAGAAAATATTTTTACCCGTTGACCTGTGATTTTGAATGTTATCAGGACAGATTTTTTTATCGTGATAACAGTATTCCGGTTGCCAGACATATTGCCGAACGTGTATTGACATTGCCGATATATCCCGAGCTGGAAGATTCTGTTATAGATTTGATTTGTGATACGATTATGATGTGAGATAATTGTAAGGGTGAAATACTGTATTATGACTGGACTATCATCGTTATCGGAAAGGAAATGAGTCAGTTGAAAATAAGTTTTGTAATTCCATGCTATAACAGCGAAAATACCATTTTACCGGTCATAAACGAGATAATCGCCACGGTGACGGAAAAAGGAAACTATGAGTATGAAATTATTACAGCTGTAGACGGTTCGCCGGACAATGTCGGTGAAGTATTATTCAATCGTGCGGAGAATAATCCTCATATAAAAGTAATCATTTTGTCTAAGAACTATGGTCAGGCAAGCGCACAAATGGCGGCAATTAGGTATGCATCAGGTGATTATGTTGTATTTTTGGATGATGATGGACAGTGTCCGATCGATAAAGTGTTTGAGTTAATTGCTCCCCTTGAAGGGAAATATGATATTGCTGTCGCTAAATACAAAAAAAGACACAAAGTGCATTCAAAAATTTCGGAAGCTTTGTAAACAAAAAGACAACACATTTTTTGTTGGATGTCAATAAGGATTTTGAGCTGTCTAATTTCTTTGCTATGAAAAAATTTGTGGCGCTTCAGATATCTTCATATCAAACGCCGTATCCTTTTATAGATGGATTTATCTCTCAGATTACCAAGAGCATTATCTATGTTCCTATGGAGGAAAGGAACCGAATGCAAGGAAGAACAGGTTATACCTTAGCGAAGCTGGTGGGGCTTTGGCTTAACGGCTTTACTTCGTTTTCCGTCAAACCGCTAAGGTTGTCCTCGTTGATAGGAGTTTTATGTGCTTTTGCCGGATTTATTTTCGGAATTGTAACAATTATTCGAAAACTCACTTTGCCCGATATAGATGTTGGTTGGAGTTCGATCGTATCAATTATTATATTTGTGGGCGGTTTGATTATGCTGATGTTGGGAATGATAGGAGAGTACCTCGGAAGGGTTTACATCAGTAATAACGCCCCGCAATATGTGATAAGGGAAACAAAGAATATCAATGAGAATAAAAATGAAGAATGATTTATCCGTCAAAGGGAAGACAATATACATTTTAGCTTTACATATCCTTCTCGCTGTATTCTCATTGAGCGGCGTTTGTGCGAAGATGGCTTCTCAGCAGGATTTTCTGTCCTTCTGGTTCATTTTCTGGTATGGTCTGGTAATCCTCGATCTCGGTATCTACGCCATCGTTTGGCAGCAGATTATCAAACACCTGCCCCTGGTGACGGCATATGCTAACAAGGCTGTCGGTATTGCATGGGGTATTATATGGGGATTGGTTATTTTCGGCGAGCAGCTAAAGTGGAACATGCTCGTCGGAGCGCTGATCGTCATCGTCGGCGTGATCGTGGTGGTGAGAGCCGATGAATGAGAAAATTTTATTTGCGGCGATTTTTGTTTTCGGCGTTTTCATTTCGTCTGTTTCTCAGATCATCCTGAAAAAGAGCGCGCAGATGGAATTTCCCAGTAAGATCAGGGAGTATCTGAACGCCCGCGTGATCTTTGCCTATATCATCTTTTTCGGCGCGACGCTGTGCTCCATCTGGGCGTACAAGGTGATTCCGCTGTCGCTGGGACCGATCCTGGAATCATCCGGGTATCTCTTTGTAGCGGTACTTAGCTGGCTGTTTTTAAAAGAAAAGATCACTAAAAAGAAAATGCTTGGTCTTTCGATTATACTAATCGGAATCATAATTTATTCACTGTAACAAGGTTTATTTGAAGGGAATCACACTTGCCGGTGAGCGCGGGACAAGAGGTATCATAAGGATAGGAAACAACGTTACGATTTCCGGGATGTGAAATTCATATATAATTCAGGTATTTCGGAAACAGATCATAATAGGATTAATATAGCAAACAGGTTGTTGATTTCATTTGGAATCTTTATTATTTTTGGAAGGAGATAGTTACTATTCTTCAAGTAAGCACAAGAAAGGTTGCCATTATTGGAGCCGGTTATGTCGGTGCTTCAATAGCGTATGCCTTAACAATAAAGAATTTAGCCAGAGAAATCATCCTGATTGATATTAGTCGGGATAAGGCAAACGGAGAGGCGATGGATATTCAACACGGGATACCGTATATGGGATCTTCATCGGTTCGCGTTGGTACTTATTCCGATTGTGCTAACTGCGATTTGATTATTATTACTGCTGGCAGAAACAGAAGACCAACTGAATCTCGTATTGATATGATTTATGACAATATTTCAATAATGAAAGATGTTGTAAATCAAATGATGCCTTATTATTCCAAGGGAGTAATACTGATCGTGTCCAATCCGGTTGATATACTAACTTTTAAGTGTGACGAATGGATGTCACTTGATAACGGAAGAATCATGGGAACCGGATGCATTCTGGATACTTCTCGCTTGATTAGGAAAATAGCTGATTATACAAAGATGAATATCGAAGCGATCAAGTGTAATATTGTCGGGGAGCATGGCGATACCCAGTTCCCGGTATGGAGCAGATTAGCGATTGCCGGGGTTCCAATGGACGAGTATTGTAATGATATAGGGCTTGAATGGAGCGAAAAGCAAAGAGACAATATTTACCGGAATGTTAAAAACATGGGAACAGAAATAATCACCGCCAAAGGAAGAACGCATTTTGGAATTGCAACCTGCGTTTGTTCATTAGCCGATGCGATCTTAAATCAGAGACCCACAATTGCCTCAGTTACTACCCCGCTGAAAGGTGAGTATGGAATCAAGGATGTTGCTATCAGCCTTCCGTCTATTGTGGGAGTAAATGGAGTTGAACATCGTTTAGAGGAGCATCTGACAGACACGGAGCGGAAATTGCTGCATTATAGCGCTGACAGCTTAAATTCTGTTTTGAGCAGATTATCATAAAAGATTTATGAGAGGGAATCACTTATAAAATATCGTAAACAAAGTGCTATTCCAAACCCAAAATGAAACCAAGCTCAAACTATGGGGGCTTAATTAATCAAAAAAATGCTGAATTATTAACGCGGCAATTTATGTCGCGAGATAACAATGTTTTTATTCACTTGCTGCGACAGAGGCTAAAAAGTTTTCTCCTTTTGCCTCTCGCGTAGCGGAGAGGAAAGGTCTTAAATGAAGGGAATTATACTTGCCGGAGGGCGTGGAACAAGACTGTATCCGATGACGGTGGCTGTATCAAAGCAGCTGCTGCCTGTATACGATAAGCCGATGATCTACTATCCGCTGTCGATGCTGCTGCTCGCCGGGATCAAAGATATCTTGATCATCTCAACACCGGAGGATACGCCGCTGTACGATCGGCTGCTCGGCGACGGCTCGCGGATCGGCGTGTCGTTTACCTATAAAGTACAGGATACGCCCCGCGGGCTGGCGGACGCATTTATCCTCGGCGCTGATTTTATCGGCGATGACAGTGTGTGTCTGATCCTTGGCGATAATATCTTTTACGGTCAGAGCATGACCGGGATTCTGCAGAAAGCGGCAGAAAAGCTGAACGGCGCTACGGTGTTTGGTTATCCTGTGAAAAACCCGAAAGAATTCGGCGTCGTGGAATTTGACGAGAATCAAAATGTTATTTCTATCGAGGAAAAGCCTGAAAAGCCGAAGTCCAATTTTGTCGTACCCGGGTTGTATTTCTACGATAATCAGGTCGTTGAGATCGCAAAGAATGTCAAGCCTTCCGCTCGCGGTGAGATCGAGATCACCTCGGTCAATAACGTGTATTTGGAAATGGGCAAGCTGAAGGTCAGCCTGCTCGGCAGAGGTACGGCATGGCTGGATACCGGTACACCGGAAGGTATGCTGAAAGCCGCCGAGTACGTCGAGGCGGTGCAGTCGCAGCAGGGCTATTATGTTTCCTGTATCGAAGAGATCGCGTGGCGCAAAGGTTTTGTCTCCGCGGAGCAATTATTGGAGCTCGGTCGGGAACTGCATATGACCGAATACGGGAAATATATCATTTCATTGGCCGAGGAGGCTTTGAATCAATGACAATTATTGTGACCGGCGGCGCCGGGTTTATCGGTTCAAACTTTATATTCCATATGCTGAAAGAACATCCGGATTACCGCATCATTTGTCTGGATAAGCTGACTTATGCCGGCAATCTCAGTACGCTGAAATCGGTGATGGATGAGCCGAACTTTCGTTTTGTGAAGGCGGATATCTGCGACAGAGAAGCAGTATACATGCTCTTTGAAGAAGAAAAGCCCGATGTTGTGGTGAACTTTGCCGCGGAGAGCCATGTTGACCGATCGATAGAGAATCCGGAAGTCTTTTTGCAGACGAATATTCTCGGGACGCAGATCTTGATGGACGCCTGCCGCAAATATGGGATAGAACGCTATCATCAGGTCAGTACTGACGAAGTATACGGCGATCTGCCGCTCGACAGACCCGATCTGTTCTTTACGGAGGAAACCCCGATCCATACCAGTTCTCCCTACAGCTCGTCCAAGGCGGGCGCCGATCTGCTGGTGTTGGCGTATTACCGTACCTATGGACTGCCCGTGACGATCTCTCGATGCTCCAACAACTACGGCCCCTACCATTTCCCGGAGAAGCTGATCCCGCTAATGATCGCGAACGCGCTTGCGGACAAGCCTCTGCCGGTATATGGTAAGGGTGAAAACGTGCGTGACTGGCTCTATGTGGAGGATCATTGCAAGGCGATCGATATGATCATCCATAAGGGAAGAGTCGGAGAAGTTTATAACGTCGGCGGTCACAACGAGATGGCGAATATCGACATCGTCAAGCTGATCTGCAAGGAACTCGGCAAGCCTGAGAGCCTGATCACCTTCGTCACCGACCGCAAAGGGCATGATCTGCGCTACGCAATCGATCCGACGAAGATCCATAATAAACTCGGCTGGCTGCCCGAAACGAAGTTTGAGGACGGTATCAAAAAGACGATCCGGTGGTACCTCGATAATAAAGATTGGTGGCAGGAGATCATCAGCGGCGAGTATCAGCATTATTATGAAAAGATGTACGGGAACAGATAAGATGAAGGTGTTTGTAACAGGCGTCTGCGGGCAGCTCGGGCACGATGTGATGAATGAGCTGAAGCGTTGCGGTCATGTCGGCGTCGGTTCCGATATCATCGAAAGAACCGATACTGACTATATACGGTTGGATATCACGGATAAGGTCGCGGTTGACAAAGCGCTGATGGAGATACGTCCCGACGCAGTGATCCATTGTGCGGCTTGGACAGCGGTCGACGCTGCCGAGGAAGAAGAGAATCGCGAAACCGTTTTTTCTGTCAATTCCTCAGGAACAAAGAATATTGCTGAGGCTTGCAAAAAACTTGATTGCAAGATGATGTATATCAGTACGGATTATGTGTTCAACGGTCAGGGAGAAGAACCGTGGCAGGCAGACTGCAAAGATTTTGCGCCGCTGAACGTTTACGGTCAAAGCAAGCTTGATGGTGAGCTCACCGTAGCGGAAACACTCGAAGAATTTTTCATTGTGCGTATCGCGTGGGTGTTCGGTTTGAATGGCAAAAACTTCATCAAGACTATGATAAATGTCGGTAAAAAGTATGAGACGGTCCGCGTCGTCAATGATCAGGTCGGCACACCAACATACACATATGATTTAGCGCGATTGTTGGTCGATATGATTGAAACGGAAAAGTTCGGATTCTATCATGCAACTAATGAAGGCGGTTTCATCAGCTGGTATGATTTTGCCGTGGAGATTTTTTGGCAGGCAGGAATGGCAACGAAGGTTATCCCTGTTTCGACGAAGGAGTATGGCGTCTCCAAGGCAGTAAGACCATTCAATTCCAGACTGGATAAATCAAAACTGACGAAAAGCGGTTTTGAACCGCTGCCTGACTGGAAAGATGCTTTAAACAGGTATTTAGTGGAGGCTCAACTGTTATGGGACAAATAAAAGTTGAAAAAGACGTGGGCGGGATCGCCGATCTTTGTGTGATCACACCCGCTTTTCACGGAGATGAGCGAGGATACTTTATGGAAACCTACTCACAGCGTGATATGCAGGAGGCTGGTTTTGATACGGTCTTTGTTCAGGATAATCAGAGTATGAGCAAAAAGGGTGTTCTGCGAGGTCTTCATTTTCAGATTAATCATCCGCAGACCAAGCTTGTTCGGGTGATCAAAGGAGAAGTATTTGACGTATCGGTCGATCTGAGAGCCGGCAGTCCAACTTTCGGAAAATGGCATGGTGAGATCCTGTCTGCAGAGAACAGGAAGCAGTTCCTGATCCCGAAAGGCTTTGCGCACGGTTTTTTAGTTTTATCCGATATGGCGGAGTTTTGTTACAAATGCGATGATTTTTATCATCCGAACGATGAGAGCGGTATCGCGTGGAATGACCCTGATATCGGGATCGAATGGCCGCGGATCACAGGAACGTATGACGGTACGGCTTCCGCTGATGGATATACGTTAGACGGAGTTTCTCTCATCCTGTCGGATAAGGATACCAAATGGAAGGGAATCAAATATTTCGGTTAATAAGAGGAAGAATATGAAAGTATCGGTATTACTGATCTCGTATAACGGAGATCGGTTCATAAAACCACAGATAGAGTCGATCCTTAATGAAATCTCCGATGAGGATGAATTGATCATATCCGACGATGGTTCTACGGATAACACGATCGATATCATCCAATCGTTCTCTCAAAAACATCCGAACGTGAAGTTGGTAGTAGGTCCTCATAACGGTATCGCGTCAAATTTTTCAAATGCTTATCATTACAGTGACGGTGATCTCATCTTTTTCAGCGATCAGGATGATGAATGGCTGCCTGGTAAGGTGAACGCGGTCAAGGAGCATTTCGACGCACATTCCGAACATAAAGTTGTGATGCATAATGCATATATGTGTGATGGAGAGAACAATATTGTTAATGAAGAAGCTAATATCTTTCGGTTGAGAAGTGCCGGTCATGGTGTGATACGGAATATTGTGAAGAGCACTTACTACGGCTGTTGTATGGCGTTTAGGCGTGAGTTTCTGGAAAAGTATATGCCGCTTGCGCCGGAAACGATCGCTTATGATCAGTTCCTTGGCTTGTGCGCAGAGAAAAGCCATTGTGTGGGTTTTATCCCCGAAAAATACTTAAAGCATCGTGTCCACAGCAACAATCAGTCACAGGAACAGCCGTTGCTAAAAATAATCAGACTTCGCAAAATAAAAATAATGCAATTTTTGAAATATAAAAACGGGATGAAATAAACATCCATGTGTTCGGAGATCTACATGATGAAAGTGCTTTACTTAACCGGTATTCCTTCTCCATACAGAGTAGATTTATTCAACAAAATGGGAAAGCTCTGTAATCTTGAGGTTGTTTTTCTGGCAGAATATCAATCAGATCGGAATAAAAAGTGGCAGACGGTAAAACCAGAAACATTTCAAGCTGTTTTTATCAACAAAGGACCGCTACAGGATAAAAAGATTGATTTCGGTATGAAAGAATACCTGAAAAAGAACGCAAGTCAATTTGATATTATTGTTGTTCACGGGATTTCATTCGTTGCTTCTATGATCGCAATGCGGTGGATGATTCGGAGTGGCATTCGATACGGGTTGGAAGCTGACGGCGCCATTATCCCCAAGAAGGAAAAAAAAATAAAATACAAATTGAAGGAGTATTTTATTCGGCATGCTTCATTTTGGTTGAGTTCGAGCAAGATAACAACCGATCGATATTTGTATTACGGTGCAAAAGAGAACAGGTGTTATCATTATCCGTTTACTTCCATAACAGAGAAAGATATTTACCGTTCGGTCTTTTTATCAGACGGTGAGAAGGATACGATCAAGAGTGAAGTGGGCTTTTCTTATAAGAAGGTTGTTTTAACGGATAAAGAATCGGCGGCTGATTTTTGCTTTTCTGACGGAAGGAGCCGCTTGAACGGCTTGAAGGAATCAGATGTCGAAGTGCTGGTCGTCGGTAACAGCAAAGAACAAAATGATAATTCCGGTGAGTTCCCCGATAATGTACGATTCATTACAGATACCGATCCCTTGATAATGGACTATCTGATGATTGCTGACGTTTATCTGTCTTTGGGAAACCATAAGGATAATATGATTCGTACGGCATCAGCATACGGCGTTCCGGTCGTTGCTTTCACAGAGGAATCTTTTGATTGCGAAAAAGGATCTGACGGCCTCATGGTGTATGGTATCAGTTCTTCTGATCCGGCACGGTATGATCGGTTGATGGATTTTCTGTCGGATACAAATAAGCAGGAATCGTATCGTATCGACACCTTTAGGCATGCGGTCAATAGTATGACTGATAAGCTGTCTGATAAGGATCGGACTGAGCTGCTTTCTTCCCTTTGGTATTTACTCAACCGAAAACGCGAGATCATAAAAAAGGAATATGGGATAAAAGCGAATGAACCGGTCGTTTTGCTGGTAGGGCAGATCATTCCCCGAAAAGGTATTGATATCATGCTGGAAGCGTCTTTATCTCTTTCGCCTGAGATCAAGTACTATGTGGTAGGCGGCGCCTGCACGGAACCGCTGCAGCAGATTATCGACGCTAAACATATCGAAAATGTTCAGTTTGTTGATTTTGCTGGTAAGGAAGAGCTGAGAAAGTACTACAGTATGTGTGATGTATTTGCTCTGCCGACCCGCGAAGATATCTGGGGGTTGGTAATCAATGAGGCGATGGCATACTGTTTACCGATCGTAACGACCGATAATTGTGTAGCGGGATTGGAGCTGGTTTCCGAAAACTGGATCATCCCGACCGAAGACAGTGACGCCTTAGCGGAAAAGATGAAAGAACTATTCGGTGTGATCGGTGATAGAGAGTATAATTATCAACTGATTGAACACAGTTTGAAAACTTCATTTCAATATAGCATTGAAAATTCCGCTGTAACACATATAGAAATATTCAAGACGGTGGATGAGGACAGCCAGAATAAGATGTGATTTCAGCTTTGTCACAGGAGAATAGATAATGACAATAGGGTTTTGAAAAAAATGTTTCAAAGCTGTCTGGCATAGAACGATATGGGTTTTGTTCAATAAGAAAGAAAAAACAGTGCAAGAAAGCGTATCACAAACGATCAATTCTCTCTTATTACACAAAATTGTGTGTGTGGGTAATCTACAAACTTTTGGGAAAACGGTTTGATAGCCCCGCTATTAATACATATATCTATCAAAAAGACTTTTGCAAATTTTGTGCTGACTTAAAATACTATTTGAGTTGTGAATTGGTTTTCTTTCAAAACGATAGTAATACAAGGTGTCCTTATGCATATTTGGGCGATGGCGACAAAAGGATCACAATACAGTTTACACACTATCATAACGAAGAAGAAGCCAGAAATAAATGGAACGAAAGAAAGGAACGTATTCATTGGGATAATCTTTACATTATGACCAATGACGGCAACAAGGCTGATTTGAGCGATTTTAACTTGTTGGAGAGGGTTCCTTGTAAAAGAAAAGTGATCTTTACATCCAGAAGAAGACCGGAGATAGCTGATTCTTTTGAATTGTATGCAATGAACGGTCAGGAAACAGCTGTGTTTATGATGATCGACAGAAATTACTGGATCGGTTACAGACCATGGGAAGAAGAATTTGACTTTACGGCTTGGCTGAATGACGAGAAGGATTTTCGGTATGATTCATGCAGAAAAAAGAAAACATGGAAATGAATGATATGGTAGGCTTTCTTTTTTGGTTTATCAGCAATAGTTTATATCACACTTGATGCTCATTGTGCTAATTTTCTGAAACATATAGATTTACAAGGGCTTTCATATTTGAAAAGGTGATCATTTGAAAATAGGAATAATGACATATCATCGAGCTGAGAATTACGGTTCGGTTCTGCAGGCGTACGCCTTATCAACGACAATAAAAAAACTTGGGCATGATCCGGAGATCATCGATTATCACTCTGAAGCGCAGGATAAAATGTTTCAGCTTTACAATGGATCACATTCATTGGGCGGAACGCTGAGAAACTTACTTGCCTTTGTATATCAAAAAAAGCTGAAGGCAAAAAAAGAATCTTTTTCTTCATTTTTGAAGAACAGAGTACAGCTCAGCCGTGATGATTATAATGACCGTTCGGACTTAAGTGTTTTGAATTCCGAATATGATTTCTTTATTTGCGGCAGCGATCAGGTTTGGAACACAGCATGCACAGATTATACAGATGCGTACCTTCTTGATTTTGCAGAGAAAAAACAATGCTGTATGTCTTTTGCCGCCAGCATAGGCGTTTCTCGGATCAAACCGGAGGAAGAAGAGAAATTCAAGACAAGTATCAGCGGGTTTAAGTATATTTCTGTGAGAGAGAGGACAGCGAAGGAATGTTTAGAACGAATACTTGAACGTAAAGTTGATGTAGTGCCTGATCCGGTTGTGCTGCTTTCTAAAGAAGAATGGGATGATCTGGCTGCTGACAATCGGTTTAGCGATTATATCCTATGTTACTTTATCGGGGATGCTCCCCGGATGAGAGAATTTGCCAAGCGAATGCATAAGCTTTCTGGATTGCCGCTGGTTTTTACAAACTTCAGTCTGCGTGACACAGCGACCGCGGGCTACAAAGCGTATGACACCGGACCGCAGGAGTTCATCAGCCTGATCAAAAACGCAAAGTATATATGTACTGACTCGTTCCATGCGGTATTATTTTCGTTGATTTATCATAAGAACTTTTGGGTGTTTACTAAATTGAACAAAGGCAGTTCAAGGAGCCGTATAGACGATATCGCTTTCAGAGTATCATTGACAGACAGAGTCTTGAATACGGATAAGGAATTACCGGATGATCCGCTGTGTGATATTGATTATACTGGAGTAGATCCTATTGTTGAAGAATATGCCGGCTATGGATACAGTCGGCTGAAAGAAAACACGACACCGATTGACAATGATTCTTGACTTTGTCGGGATGGAGGTTCTTTTTCGAAATACACAAACCGACAATTCCCGGCGAGAGGTTACAAACTGAAAGAAAACGAAGAGGAATCATATGAATAAACCCGATAATAAAGATCATTACTTGTGCGCCGCCGAAAAGTGCCTTGGGTGTATGGCGTGTTATAACGCATGCGCAATAGGTGCGATTGGTATCCATGAAGATGAGCTGCTGACTTTGCTTCCCAAGATTGATCCCGAAAAGTGTATATCCTGTAAACGCTGCAGTAAAGTGTGTCCTGTTTTGAATCCTGTTTATGGTCACAAACCCGTTGAGGGCTATGCCGCTCACATCTGTGATGAGCATGATATCAAGACTTGTTCGTCAGGAGGAATCGCCGCAGCTTTCTATCGGAGGATCATTGAATCGGGCGGAAGTGTTGTGGGCGCATTTACTCATGGAGAACAGGCGCCGTCTTACGGAGTGACAGATAACAAGAATGATATTGAAAAGCTGAAGGGAAGTAAGTACGTTTATGTCGATCCGGGTAAAGTATTTTGCCGGATAAAAAAAGATCTGGACAGCGATAAATTATGTCTTTTTGTCGGTACTCCGTGTCATGTTGACGCTTTGAATCATTTCTTAGGGAAGGACTATAAAAATCTGATAACCGTAGATTTGATTTGCCATGGAACGCCTCCCTTTTCATATTTGTCCGATCATATTCGCAGTGTTAATAAACACCGTCGAAAAATAAAATCATATTCATTCAGAGGAGAAAGAGATTTCAGCTTTGTTTTAAACAGCGATGATTCTGTTGTGTATCAAAAAAGCGCTGGTGAAGACTGCTATTATTTAGCTTTTTTAGACGGTTTGATCCACAGAAAAAACTGTTATTCCTGTCCTTACGCAAATCCTTGCAGAGTGTCGGATATCACAATCGGTGACTATTGGGGGAGGCCGGATGGGATCCTGAACGGATATAAGGGGAAAGTGTCAGCTGTATTGATCAATAATAGCAAAGGGAAAGATTTCTGGAATAAAATAACAGATCAGATAGAGTTTGAGATCACTTCTGTTGATGATATTATTGCGGGAAACGGTCAGTTAAGACAACCGTCTGTACCGCATCATGAAAGAAGACAATTTGAAGAAGCAATACTAAGCGGCTGCAGTTTTGACGATGCTGTCGGCAAAACATCAATAAGCGCAAAGGTAAATAGAAACAGGATCAGAAGTAAAGTGTTATGGATCCCCAGAACAATCAAACATACACTGATCCGCAAGTGATATGATGCGATAGTTCGCTATATAATCAGTAAAGACGATACTGTTAGTCAAAAAGGCAGAAGAATCATGACTCAATCCGAACAAATATTATTATCGTTAATTCGTCAGTCGCTTTGGGGCGATCAAATAGTCGATTGGACGGATGCGGATCGTGAAAAGGTTTACGAAGAGGCATGTGCTCAAGCTGTAAGCGGGCTTTTGCCGCCGTTGTCCGTTGATGAAGAGATACAGAGGAATGTACTTTTTATTCAGTATACAGAAGCAGAAACAGATCTTTTTGAACTTTTCCAAAAAGAGCAAATTCCTCTTGTGATCCTGAAAGGCTGCGCCGCGGCGGTATATTACCCGGAGCCGTATCGTCGTTCTATGGGCGATTATGATTTTATAGTTCCGACAGTGTTCTTTGACAAAGCCAGAAAACTGTTGGAAGATAACGGTTATGTTCCGCATAATGTACCGGAAGTTATCGAACGGGAAATACAATTTGATAAAGACGGTCAGGAGTATGAACTTCACTATCGGTTCAGCGATCCCGATTTGGATATAGAAAAATACATTACGGATGGGATGAATCAGATCGAATTTGGGCGGATTGACGACCATCAATTCCCCATGCTCCCTCCGCTGGCTAATGGAATGGTGTTTCTTGCGCATATGCGCCATCACCTTCAAATGGGACTCGGTCTCCGCCAGATAATCGATTGGATGATGTATTGCGACAAGGTTTTGGATGATGGTTTCTGGGATAATGAATTCCAAGCGGCGGCTGAAGAAACCGGACTGAAAACACTTGCGGTCACAGTGACATATATGTGTCAGAAGTATCTCGGATTAAAGCAGACGATCACATGGTGTAAGGATGCAGAGGAAGAGCTTTGTGACGTCTTGATAGACAGTCTGCTGACTTCCGGTAATTTCGGCAAAAAACAAGGCGTCGGTTACAATGTCGAAAAAACGGTGACGAGCTTTAAAAAGCAGGGAGTGTTCCGGTATTTACAACTGGCAGGAGAGAATAACTGGGAAGCATATCATAAACATCCGTCCCTGAAACCTTTCTGCTGGGTCTACCAGGTCTTCCGTTACACGAAGCAAGGTTTTCGAAGAAAAGGACAACTGAAAAGCGATATGGACCGTGGTCGAAAACGGTATGAGATGATGCGGAAACTGGGAATTGATTAAGTTGCATTTATTGTTTATATAGTGTCATTGTTTCATTTATGAATCAGAATAAAGGGAGGCTGTACATGTTTTCTGCTTTAAAGGGTAAAAAACTACTGTTTTTAGGAGGCGTTCAAAGAGCATGTACTATTGTTAAGAGAGCGCAGGAATTGGGTGTATATGTTGCAGTAGCTGACTATTATGAGAATTCACCTGCAAAGATGATTGCTGATGAAGCGGTGTTAATCAGCGCGACAGATGTCGACAGTCTGACAGCTTACTGTTTAGAAAATCATATTGACGGCGTAACAACTGCTTATGCGGATGTACTTTTGCAGCCTTGTAAAGAGGTTGCCGAGAGGATCGGAAAGCCCTTTTACGCGGATGATCTGATGATTCAGCTGTCGACGGACAAAATCGCTTTTAAGACATACTGTGAGCAGTATGATGTACCGGTTCCGAAAACGTATGATGTATCTGCGGAGGATTACCGGACAAGAGGAAAAGAGCTGGATTATCCGGTTTTTTTGAAGCCTGTTGACGCCAGCGGCTCGCGCGGAGCGGATATTTGCTATGATTATCAGGACTTTTGCAGCAAATTCGAATATGCGCTCTCATTTTCAAAAAAGAAAGAGATCACCGTGGAAGATTATCTTTTCGGAACAGAGTTTATTCTGGATTATCTGCTGATCGACGGTGAAGTTTATATGGTCTCAATGGCGGATCGTTTTACCGCCGAAGGCAGACCGATAGCTATCAATCATCCCAATCTAATGGTATTGCCCTCCGTTAATCTGGAACAGTATTATCAAAAGGTCGATCCGAAAGTAAAAAGAATGTTTAAAGCGCTTGGCTTTAAGAACGGTGTAATTTTCCTGCAAGGCTACGCTAATGGAGACAAGATCACTTTTTATGAGATGGGATGCAGGCTGGGAGGAACTTGGCCGTATATCGATGAGAGATTCTCGGGCTACAATCCGATTGATTTACTGGTGTCTCATGCTGTGACAGGAAGAATGTTGCCTGCCGGTGCAGACGCTTCGTCCATTACCCCCTTCTATAATGGATTGGCTGCAGTAATTTATTTTATTGCGACTGCCGGCGAAGGAATGATCGCGAAAATATCTGGGCTTGATGAGATAAAAGGATTGCCTCCGATCGCTGTTGTTATGCAGTATTATTGGGAAAACGATAGCTTTAAACTGGGCACTCTGACGGACGTTTTATTCTTGGCGGTGCACCTGACGGCGTCGGATTACACTTCTTTGAATGAAGCGATGGAAAAGGTGTATTCAAAGGTGGATTTCCTTGATGAAAACGGACGATCGTTAGTATCAGGGGTGATTCATCTCGATCAGATAACCGATAATGGAAAACACGTTTATCAGTTGAATAAGGAGATTAGAAATGAAAATAACTGAATTTGTGCTCCATCCCCTTCGAATGCCTTTAGTGCATCCGTATGCCCTGAGCAACGCTTACGGAGTTCTGGCCGAATCGGATCAGATCTATATTGAGGTCAAAACAGACGAAGGTATCGTTGGTTGGGGAGAAGGGAATCCGTGGCCTGCTTTCAGCGGCGATACTGCGGCATCTGTTGTCTGTGTGCTGCGGGAGCTGATTTGTCCGGCTCTGCTTGGTGAGGATCCTACGAACCTGAACGTTATTCATCAAAAGATGGATGCGTTGATTGCCGGCTGCAAGATGGCAAAGGCTGCTGTCGATATGGCGTGTTATGACATTCTGGGAAAGTCACTTGCTACGCCTGTACATAAGATCCTCGGCGGAAAAAAGTATGATACCATCCGTTGTTTTTGGTCAGTTGGCGGCAGTTCTCCCGAAGAATCCGCAGCCGAAGTTCTGGATATTAAAAAACGCGGATATTGGGGATGTATGATAAAGATCGGAACGGATTATAAGAATGATATCGCCAGGACGCTTGCTGTCAGAGAAGCAGTCGGCCCCGATTTTCCGCTGATCGCAGACGCAAATCAGGGATGGGATTATGATACAGCGCTTCGTTACGGTAAGGGAGTTGAAAGCGTAGACCTGTTGTTCTATGAGCAGCCGGTCAAAGCTTGGGATATCGCAAGCCTGGCAAAGTTGAGAAGAAAGTTGAGTATTCCTATCTCAGCGGATGAAGGCGTGTCGACTATTCAGGAGGCGATGGCGTTGGTGAAAGCCGATGCCTGCGACGTGTTCAGTATCAAATCTTCAAAGCAGGGCGGTATTATGCCCGCAAAGCGTATCTGTGAATATGCGAGTGAACATGGTGTGCGTTTGTTCTTTAATTCCATGATCGAAGGTGGGATCACACAGGCGGCCAGCCTGAACGTTGCAGCGACAAGCGATATCATGATGACTACCGGTCATTCATTCTTCTCTACGTTAAGACATAAAGATGACGTAACTGATTTTGCTGGTTTAGTAGTAAATGGTATAACTACGATCCCGGACAGACCCGGACTCGGTGTGACGGTATATGATGAAAAAATCAAGCAATATGAGTCGAGTCCCGTTGCAGTAAAATAATGAGAAACGGAGATATTCTATGAGGACATGGGCAATCATCGGAGGTGGAAACGGCGGTCAGACCTTTGCGGCTCACTTGGCGATCCAAGGCGAGAGAGTGAGGCTCTTTTCGAAATCTCAGGATAAGATTGACGAAATCGGTAAGACAAACACGATTACCCTTCATCATGGATTGGAAGGTGCGGGGAAAATCGAATTTGCGACCACGGATATGAAGCGTGTTTTAGACAGGGCTGATAATATAGTCATTATTCTCCCTTCGACATGGCATGAAATGACGGCGCGTATGATAATTCCGCATTTGGTAGATGGGCAGAGTATTCTATTGCTTCCCGAGGCCTCCTGCGGCGCACTGGCTTTTCGGAATTATATGCGTGAGATGGGTTGTTCTGCTGATGTTGTTGTAGGAGCAGGAGCGACACTGCCGTATGCTACCCGTTTGATAAAAGATGGTGAAGTCAATGTTTTTCAAATGAAAAACGAGGTTGAGATTGCCGCGCTTCCCGCGACGGATAACAACAGATTGATGGAGGCTTTTTCAATCACTGAACCTGTCTTTATTCCGGTGCACAGTACGCTGAAAACCAGCATAGATAACATCAATGCTTTGATGCATGGAGCTCCTTCGCTGTTGAATGTCGCCAGAATTGAGGCGGATCCTCATCAGGATTACCAGTACTATAAAGAGGGGGTCACCCCTACGATCTGTCATGTGCTCGAGCAGATGGATCAGGAGAGGATCGCGATCGCTCATGCGCTAGGGTTTGAACAGAGGACGCTGCGTCAGGAGTATATCGATATGTACTCCTGCGGCGGACCTGAAAACACTTTATATGAGTTGCTGCGTAATTGTGACGCCTATGATGGTTTGATGGCACAAAGGACGCTAAAGACGCGATATATCATGGAAGATATCCCTTACTCTTTGGTACCGATCAGTGCGCTTGGTCAGATAGCCGGAGTTCCAACACCGGTGATCGATACTATCATCCAGCTTGGCAGGATCATGATCGGTCCCGAATTGAATGAAGGTCGTACAGCCGCTCACCTGGGAATAGAGGGGATGTCTGTAAATGATTTGAAGATGTTGATATTCGGCTGATAAATCTATAATACGGATAAGAAATAATCTTTTCTGAATAGAAGGTTGAAGTACTATGAGTTCATTTAACGGAGCAACACTAATGATAACCGGAGGAACCGGTTCATTCGGCAACACGGTGCTGAAGCACTTTTTGACCAGTGATATCGGGGAGATACGCATTTTTTCTCGTGATGAAAAGAAGCAGGATGATATGCGCCATGATTTGCAGGCGCGGTTTCCGGAGTATGCCAACAAGGTCAAGTTTCATATTGGGGACGTGCGCAATGCACAGTCGATCAAAGACGCGATGTGGGGCGTGGACTATGTTTTCCATGCGGCGGCTCTGAAGCAGGTTCCATCCTGTGAGTTTTTCCCGATGGAGGCTGTTCGTACCAATGTTGAAGGCACTGATAATATGCTGCACGCGGCAATCGACTGCGGCGTTAAGCGCGTCGTCTGCCTTTCGACGGATAAGGCAGCTTATCCTATCAACGCGATGGGTATCAGTAAGGCGATGATGGAGCATGTTATCTACGCCAACGCCCGCGTAGCAGCGGAACGCGGCGGTACCGTGATCTGCTGTACCCGTTATGGTAATGTTATGTGCAGTCGAGGTTCGGTGATACCGCTCTTTATCGATCAGATCAAGGCAGGTAATCCGATCACGATCACTAATCCCGAAATGACCCGTTTTCTGATGAATCTCGACGAGGCGGTCGATCTCGTAAAGTTTGCGTTTGAAAATGCGAATCCCTGCGATCTGTTCATCCAGAAAGCCGACGCTTCCACCATCGGCGTGTTGGCGCAGGCGGTTCAGAAGCTGTTTGGCGATACCGGTACCCAGATCATCGGTACTCGTCACGGTGAAAAACTCTATGAGACACTGATGACGCGTGAAGAACGACTCAGAAGCGAGGACATGGGCGAATATTTCCGTGTTGCGGCGGATAGCAGAGATCTTAATTATGACAAATTTGTTGTAAGCGGACAAGTTTTGACGGAGTCGGATGAGTCTTATACCAGCCACAACACCACCCTTCTCGATGTTGATGGAACAGTCAATAAAATCATGACAACGGATTATGTAAAGGAACAGTTGCTTCAGTGATCGAACAGTTAACAGCGAAAACAAAATGGTTCTTGCGTGATACATCACCCATTGCAAGTGTATTGATTTTTGTATCAATTGCGCTTTTGGTGATATTGTTTTTTATCTTTGTAAAGAAGAAACGGGAACTGAAAAGCATCTTCTATGCTGTGGCCTTCAGCATGAGTTTAACGCTGATAATTATGTTCACGCTGCTCAGAAAGCCTGATGCGGCAGATTTTGGGTTTGAAAGGGTATGCAGTTCCTTGCCGTCTGCTTTTATTTTTGACTCAGAGTCCAATGTTGTTTTTAATCTTAATATTTTGCTGTTTGTTCCGTTTGCTTTTGTTTTGAGATGGAAGATATCTGCAAAACTAACTGTAGTAATTTGTGCTTTTTTGTCAGTTTGTATTGAAATAGTACAAATGCTATGCAGGCTCGGGATTTTCGAAGTTGCTGATATATTGGGTAACAGTCTGGGAGCAATAGCAGCTGTGCTGCTATATCAATTAATGGAGTTTGTAATAAAACAGGTAAAAATGAAAATGGAAGCCGAGAAGAAAGAATAGATATAAGGAAGGGAACCGTGGATATGAATAACAAGATCCAATGGAAAAACAACGGAAAACTGAAACTGATGATCATCGTCGGCACACGGCCGGAGATCATACGGTTATCGGCGGTGATCAATAAGGCGCGACAATACTTTGATACGATCCTCGTCCATACTGGCCAGAATTATGACTACACTCTCAACGGTGTGTTTTTCAAAGATCTGGCTTTGGCTGATCCCGATGTATATCTCGATGCAGTCGGCGCCGATCTGGGCGAGACGATGGGAAAAATCATAGCGAAGAGTTTTCAGCTGATGACTGATAAAATGCCCGACGCGGTATTGGTACTCGGCGATACCAACTCCTGTCTGAGCGTTATCGGCGCGAAGCGTCTGCATATCCCGATTTTCCATATGGAGGCGGGCAATCGCTGTAAGGATGAGTGTCTGCCGGAGGAGACAAATCGCCGTATTGTTGATATTATCTCTGACGTCAATCTGGCGTATTCCGAGCATGCACGCCGCTATCTGGCAGATTGCGGTTTGCCGAAAGAACGAACCTATGTGACCGGTTCGCCAATGGCAGAGGTATTACACAATAATATAGAACAAATCGAAGCGTCGGAAATTCATACTCGTCTCGGCTTAGAAAAAGGCAGATATATCCTGCTTTCCGCTCACCGTGAAGAGAATATCGATACAGAGAAGAACTTCCTGAGCCTTTTTACCGCAATCAATAAGATGGCGAAAAAGTATGATATGCCGGTTTTATACTCCTGCCATCCGCGTTCCAAAAAGCGCTTGGAGGCAAGTGGTTTCAAATTGGATGAACGTGTTATTCAGCATGAACCGTTGGACTTCCATGACTATAACTGCCTCCAGATGAACGCTTTTACGGTTGTGTCGGACAGCGGAACGCTGCCGGAGGAAAGCTCCTACTTTACTTCTATCGGAAAACCCTTCCCTGCAGTATGCATCCGGACGAGTACTGAGCGTCCCGAGGCGCTGGACAAGGCGTGCTTTATCCTTGCCGGTATCGACGAAAAGAGCCTGCTGCAGGCGGTTGATACAGCCGTTGAGATGAACAAAAATGGTGATCTGGGCGTTCCCGTGCCCGACTATCTGGACGAGAATGTTTCCGATAAGGTCATCAAGATCATTCAGTCCTACACCGGTGTGGTCAATAAGATGGTGTGGAGAAAAGACGAAAAGTAAAGGGCTAATAATGAATTGGATTAAGCATATGGCTTACTCCAGGATGAGTGATATCAGTGCAAAAAAAAATCCTATTATTGGGCGGATCAGCTCAGCAGATCATAGCGATAGAAACCGCGAAGCGGTTGGGATACTACACGGTTCTGTGTGATTTTTTGACAGACAATCCCGGACAGCACTACGCAGACCGGTTTTATCTGGTTTCAACTACAGATAAAGAAAAAGTATTGGATGTTGCTCAAAAAGAGCAGATTTCGGGTGTTCTAGCGTACGCTTCCGATCCCGCAGCGCCGACTGCGGCATATGTGGCTGAACAAATGGGACTTCCGGGGAATCCTTATGATGCTGTTTGTACTCTCTGCAACAAAGATCGCTTCAGACAGTTTTTATCTGAGAACGGCTTTCATACGCCGCGCGCCGAAAGGTTTCAGTCCGTTGACGAAGCGTTAGACGGAGCGAAAGGGCTTGATCTGCCGGTTATCGTAAAACCTGTCGATTCATCAGGGTCAAAAGGCGTGACCGTATTGCGGTCTTTTGATAAATTGAATACAGCTGCCGAATTTGCGTTACGGTTTTCCAGATGTAAAACGGCTATCGTAGAGGAGTTTATCGAGAAGAAGCATCCTTACCTCATCGGCGGCGATATCTTTGTATACGAGGGACAAGTTCTCGTTTGGGGATTATTGAATTGTCATCGTGATCCAAAGGTAAATCCTTTGGTACCGGTAGGGAAAAGTTATCCTTTAGCGCTTGATTCTCAAGATGCGAAGGCGGTCCGTCAAACACTGCAAACCCTTATCGATAAACTGCAGATCCGATCCGCCTGCATGAATCTTGAACTTATCATCGACAGTCAGGATCGGGTATTTCCAATCGATATCGGTCCTCGCGCCGGCGGGAATATGATCCCGGATCTGCTTAGTATGATTTTCGGCGTCGATTTAGTAGAGATGTCCGTCAAGGCGGCTATGGGGCAGCCTGTCACGGAAAAAATAGTCCGAGGAGAGGATCACTCCTATTACGCGACGTATAATCTGCATAGCGTCAAAGACGGGATATATAAGGGACTGTCCATATCAGAAGAGATAGAGAGTTTCGTTATTGAGAAACATATTTATATGCAAGAAGGGGATTCGGTAGAGTTTTTCAGCGACGCGTCGAAAGCGATCGGGATCATCTTCCTGAGATTCGATTCGCTGCGTTCCTTGCATACGATGCTTTCCTGCATTGATGATCATATTCAGGTGATAGTGGAATAGGTGTATTATGAAAGAGGTCGGCGGATATTTTGAATTGGAAAGAGCATATGGTAAAGAGTATCACGAGGGACTCGTTGCGCTGAATACGGGACGCAACGCGCTGCTTTATATCTTAAAAAGCCGACAGATAAAAAAACTGTACATACCGTATTATCTGTGCGATTCCGTATCGCGGATGTGTGACAGAGAAGGCTATGTATACGAGTATTATCCGATCGGGAGAGATTGGCTTCCTGACTTCAGAAAACCGCTGGATGACGGAGAATATCTCTATATTGTTAACTTCTACGGTCAGTTGAGCAATGCTGTTCTCGGCGAGCTGAAGACCCGGTATCGGAACGTTATCATCGATAATGTTCACGCTTTTTTTCAGGAGCCTCTTGCGGATACTGATACGATCTATTCATGCAGAAAATTTTTCGGCGTTCCTGACGGTGCATATCTGGCGACGGATTCTCTGCTTCAGGAAAAGCTTGACACAGATGTGTCGATGGATCGGATGAAGCATCTTTTGGGTCGTTTGGAAGGCGACAGCGCATCAAATTATCATGCAGATTTTAAGAACAATGACATTTCTTTCCGAACGCGTCCTCTTCGGTACATGTCTTTACTGACACATAACATTCTTCGGTCGATTGACTATGATCGGATTATTCGTATCCGTGAAGAGAACTATCGGATGCTCCATGCTCAGCTTTCTGAATATAACGAGATAAGCGTTAGTTATCCGGTCGGTCCATATGCCTATCCGTTTTATTTTAAGCAGGGGATGGAGTTGAGAAAGAGGCTGGCGGATAAGAAAATATATGTCGCGACTCTGTGGCCGAATGTTTTGGGCTGTAAAGATGAAGTTGCCGGAGATTATGCAGAGAATATTCTGCCGTTACCATGTGATCAGCGATATGGAGAAGAGGATATGAAGCGAATAGCGGAATCCGTAATTGAACACATGACCGTATATGATAAATGATTTTGCGAAAAAGCAGAAAGGTGCAAAAGAATAAGGTATGAACATTTTGGTCACCGGCGCTAAAGGCATGGTCGGGCAGGCGCTTGTCGCGAATCTGAAGAATATCCGTGACGGCAAGAATCGCACCAGACCGGCGCTGAAGATTGACGAGATTTTTGAATATGATATCGATTCTTCCGAGACGGAATTAGAGGAATATTGCCAAAAGGCAGACTTCGTCTTTAACCTTGTGGGCGTGAACCGCCCGAAGGATAATGCGGAGTTCATGCAGGGCAATTTCGGGTTCGGCTCGAAGCTGCTCGATACTCTGAAGAAGTACGGCAATAAGGCTCCTGTGATGCTGTCGAGTTCCATACAAGCTACTCTGATAGGACGCTACGGCGCGTCGGATTACGGCAAATCGAAACTTGCAGGCGAGGAACTTTTCTTCCAATACGGCAAAGAAAACGGCGTAAAGGTAGCTGTCTATCGTTTTCCGAACCTGATGGGGCACAGCCGACCGAATTACAACAGCGCGGTGTCGACCTTCTGCAACGCAGTGGCAAACGATTTGCCTTTCACTGTAAACGATCGCAACGCAACTGTAGAATTGCTCTACATAGACGACCTTGTAGAGGCGATGTTTGATTTGCTCGAGGGCAAAGAAAAGCGCTGTGAGTATGATGGGTTAAGCCCCGTTGAGAAGGCTGACGGCAGGTATTGTTATGTGCCGCTGACCTACACGGTCACGCTCGGCGAGATCGTCGATCTGCTCCAAGAGTTCAAGGCGCAGCACAGTACGCTGGTGGTGCCGTCCATCCCCGACGGCAGCTTCGCGAAGAAGCTGTACAGCCTGTATCTGAGTTATCTGCCTACTTCGGATTTCAAGTTCGAATTGAAGATGAACTGTGACGACCGCGGCTCCTTCACCGAGCTGCTCAAGACTGCCGACCACGGACAGTTTTCCGTGAATATCAGTAAACCCGGTATTACCAAGGGACAGCACTGGCACAACTCCAAGTGGGAGTTCTTCATCGTTGTCAGCGGTCACGCGCTGATCGAAGAACGCAATATTCATACAAACGAGAAGGTCAGCTTTGAGGTCAGCGGCGAGAGGATCAAAGCTGTCCACATGATCCCCGGCTGGACGCACAACATCATCAATCTGTCCGATACCGAGAACCTCGTCACCCTCATGTGGGCAAACGAGCAGTTTGATCCGAATCATCCGGATACGTTTTTTGAGCCTGTATAATACATCAAAAAGGAGATAACAATGGAAAGGTTACCATATGAGATTAACGAAAAGTATTCTTGCGAATGGAATAGAATAAGTGAGAAGATTAGACAATTAGAAGAAGGAAGAATAAAAGAATTATCCGGTTTAGATTATGATGGTTACTTATCTACAAACATTCAGCAACTAAAGAAAATGTTAGCTGATTTACTAGATAAGATCCAAAACGGAAAAGACAGTATTATTCATTAGCATTTGAACCATCCCGTTGTTTCCATTGTGGAGCACGACGGGATGCTTTGCGTTTATGCAGATTGTTTTTGTGCCAGTTCTTTTGCCTCCTCAAAAGTGTCGCGGAAGTTAAAGGTGATGTCGAGAGCGCCATCCTTGTGCACCGTGATCTGCTCGATCAGTTCCGTCAACAGGGGGCGGGTGAGGGTGCTGATGTTGCCGTGATGTTTGAAGTGTTCAACGAAATCGTTGGTCTGAGGCGGAACGTCGGGATCGTTAGCAGACGCTTTCAAGTTGTCGATGTTTGCTTCTAACTGCTGTTGCTGCCGCTCGTACTTTTCTTTATTCATGAGGTACTGGTCGGCGTTAAGGATTCCGCTCTTGTAGTCGGGGTAGAGGTCGGCAAGCATCTGCTTGACCCGCTGCAGCTCGCGCTCCTGACTCTCTATCTGAGTCTGCAAGTTGACGCTGTTATCGTTTTTATGCTTGCTTTGCAGTTCTTGAAGCACCTCGTCCGCGTCGACTGCGATCTCCACCATCTTTTGGATGCAGGCGAGCACCGTATCATACAGCTTTTCGTAGCGGATGGAGTGCGCGGAGCAGGCGCCTTTGCACTTGCAGTAGGTAGAGCAGCGATAGTAGACGTAGGTCTTGTCCGGATTGCGATTGACCTTTTTGATTAGTGCATGACCGCAATTGGCACAGCGCAATAGTCCGGAAAAGAGGCTGATCTCGCCGCTGATAGGGGAGGACTTTGCGCCGCTTTGGAGCATCCTTTGTACGCGGTCAAAATCTTCCTTGCCGATGATCGCCTCATGAGTATCGCGGACGCGGATCCATTCTTCCTGCGGGAGCGGGATCACCGCCTTGTCCTTATAGCTGACTTTCCTGTTTTTGCCCTGCACCATGTTGCCGATGTACATTTCATCCTGCAGGATGCGGCGGACGGTTTTGTCGCTCCACAGGGGTGACTTGCCGATGGCGCGGGATTGGAAGTTCAGTCCCGACCGGCATTTGTAGGTCGAGGGATTGGGTATGCCGTTATCATTCAGCCATCTGACAATGGTGCGGATACCCGAGCCGCCCAGATACATTCGATAGATCCGGCGGACGACATCAGCCGCCTCCTCGTCGATCAATAGCTTATGGTGATCGTCAGGATCCTTATGGTAGCCGTACTTGGCGAAGGAGCCGATGAAAAGTCCTCTGCGGCGCTCCATATCCAGCGTCGAGCGGATGCTCTCGGAGTTGGCGGCGACGTAGTATTCGTTGATCATCCCGCGCATACTGTTGTTGAGGAAGTCGATGGCGACGCCTTGGCTCCTGCCGGAGTCGATCGCGTCGTTGACCGCGATGTAGCGTACCCGAAGCCGCGGGAACACTTCGCCGATGTAGCGGCCGCTTTCACTGGCATTTCTGCCGAAGCGGGAGCTGTCCTTGACGATGACGCAGTCGACCTTTTGCGCGTAGACGTCCGACATCATTCTGAGGAAGTCGGGACGGTTGAAGTTCGCGCCCGACCAGCCGTCGTCAACATAGTATTGGTAGGATTCGATATCCGGCTGACTATCGGCAAAATGCGTCAGCAGACGCTTCTGGTTGACGACCGAATCGGACTCGGTTTTGTCGCCGTCCTCGCGCGAGAGGCGAATATAAAGAGCAGCCCGGTAGGATCGCGTGATCCGCGGAGGCTGCTCTGCTTTTGCGTAATATGGCATAGTATACCTCCTGAAACTGTGGCGGTATACTGTCTTTCATCACGGACAGTTTACCATAGGTTTGAGGATATAGCAAGCGGGAAATAATGGAAATTTCAGTTTATCATCATATTAAATGCGTTGGCAATGCGTGTTGTCATGCTGCAATTGCCATTAAAATGCAGGTGAACGGTTGTGTCATTCATTTTGAGAGTGTACAGATCGGATTTGGGTGGGATGTTTGTTTTTTTGAATGGTGGTTGTATAACTTGTTTTTTGTCATTTAAAGACGGATTTATCATAGAGACACCTCAATTATTTATGGTTAGTTTTGGTTAAATTTCAGTTTTTTATTCATGAGGCTATTCGGGTGAAAACTTTTGCGAATAAATGTGTGAGATTCCACGACGTTGTCCGATTCGAATATTCACAGAGATTTGACTCCCCCTACAGAAATAAGAAAACCGCCATGGGGATGCCATGACGGTACGTCGAATTTGCTATTATAATCATATCATAAGTGCTTACTGTAAGTCTCTGTATTCTACTGTAGAGTTTTTGAAATTACTGTTTTTCGTGTCAAGCGGCTTCATTCTCAAGGATCCATTTGTCACTCATTTGTGAGACATCCGCAGATCGTCACAGTAGGAGAGGGCAAAGGCGGCTGTAAAAGCCTTTGTACCTCCCTGTGACTATGTTTTTGACATTTTGACATTGACATCTATATATATAAGCCGGATGTCAAATGTCACAAATGTGCAACAGGGCGGCGACCTCCTTCCTTCTGTGTTTTGGATGAAAGACGATATCGCCGCTTAAGTTTTTATGATTTAATTTGATAGAATACCGCCCTGCCGTTGATGTGATACAAGTATCATGTTCCCAGTATACCATCATCACCTGCGGCGGCGGACACCATAGAGCGGTTTTTCAGGGCGTATGAAACGGACGCGTCGGAGTTTGACGCGATCTACACGGGCGATCTGGGCAAAATCGGCAGCAAGCTTTTGTATGAACTGCTGATCCTTAAGGGGATCGACATCGAACCGGTACACAAAGACTGCGGTATTTTGATTTACGGCACCAATGACGTGGACGTACACGCGGGCGGATCGGGCTGCGGGTGCTGCGCTTCTGTGCTGTGCGGGCATATCCTCAACCGTATGATGAAAAAGCAGGAACGAAATATCCTTTTTATCGCGACAGGCGCTTTGCTGTCGCCGACAACGACCTTACAGGGGGAATCGATCCCCTGTATTGCCCATCTGGTGAATATACGGATATAGACATTTAAAAATTCATCTGTTATAATCTTCTCATACGATAAAAAGGATGTGAGAATGATGGATTTTTATCCGATGATTTTCAAGCGCAAGTCGTTTCACAAGTTCAAGGATATCGGTTCGATTTCGCCTCAGGAGTTGAAGGAGTTAGAGAGCTTTATCGCGAATGTAACGCCTCTCGACAGCAGTATCAAAACGCTGATCGAGATCGTTCCCGAGAGCGCGACTACCTGCCGCAGAGGCGCTCAGTACTGCATCCTGTTTTACAGCGAGGAGAAGAGGAACTATCTCAACAACGTCGGCTATATCGGCGAGCAGATCGATCTGTACTGCGCGTCAAAAGATATCGGCGCTTTGTGGTTTGGGATCGGAAAAGTCAAAGAAAAGCAGAAGGACGGTCTGGACTACTGTATTATGATCGGGATCGCCAAGGTGAGCGCAGATAGTTTTCGTAAGGATATGTTCAAATCCAAACGGAAGCCGCTTGAAGAATTCTGGTCGGGTGATCCGATGAACATCGGCGAGATCGTCCGCTTCACGCCTTCCGCGTGCAACACCCAGCCGTGGATCGTCGAGAACACGGGGGAGAAGCTCCTTGTCTACCGTTACAAGAAACCCGGCAAGCGCGGTATTATGCCGATTCTGATGGTGAAGTACTACAACCGCATTGATATCGGGATCTTTCTTTTGATGCTGGAGGTGTGCCTTGCACACGAAGGCAAAGCGTTTGAAAGAGAACTTTTTGAAGATACCGTCGGCGACGACGTCGAAAAGATTCTCGTTGCGGAATATAAGTTGCAATAAAAAAAGAACGGATGCTGTCCGTCGGAACAGCATCCGTTTTATCTTTATCAAACAATCAATAATAATACAGCGGCATAAGAGCGCCGGTACCCATCAGCATACTCTCGGCGAGGTGCATCATTTTGTAGCGGTTTTCTTTGTTGCGGCAAGCTTGGATGGCGTCGATCAGCCTGTCATAGGTTTCCTGCCATGTGCCGTTTTCAACAACGACGTCAAAGCCGTAAGGTCTGAGGTCAAGATTGTAAATGTGCAGTTCGGCGTGGGATCCTTTGCCGAGTCCTGCGTCGTTATCCTCACTGTCGGAGGTCCACATCATAAGAAATTCCATCGGATCGTCAAAGTCAGCGGTCCAGCCGCTGCGCGCTAAGGAGTAATTTCCTTCGGCAATGGTCGGGAAATAATCGTTCCATTCGCATTCTTTAAGTTCCATTCTGATGCCCAGTTCGGCAAAGCTGCTTTGGATAAACTCCGCGATGCCCCGGTGGACTTCTCCTTGGTTGAAGAGATAGGTCAAGGTCGGGAAGCCGGCAAATTTGCCTGTTTCTGTATCGTAAGGATAATACTTTCTGATGGTTGCGATCGCTGCGTCAAGGTTATCCTGCTGAGCGCCTTTGGCAGTGTTGAAATATCCGTAAAAATCTTTGTTGATGTTCCGGTAGAACTCGGAACCGTCAAAGTCGGTGATCCAGTTCGGAACAAAAGAGGAAGCGGGCTTCTTATCGATTCCGACTTGGTAGAGCAGTGTGCTGCGGTCGATCAGAATACAGAGCGCCCCGCGGATCTCTGCCTGCGCTTCTGCCGCCTGTTCCTCTGAGAGCTTGATCCCGTCGGGAAGCAGGTTTTGTTCCATATTCCACGCGGCATAGTAGGTGCCGTTATAACCCGGTCCGCCGATGTTGGAATCAGGGAGAAGATGCGCCAGATATTTTTGGATCATGGTGGCGTCCAGAATTTCGTTAACACCGTTGCGGTTTGCGTCGGCGGCAGAAAGATTCAAAGATAAGACAGGAACACTCGCGAGCATCTTCTGGATCGTGGTGGCGTCAAGGATAGAGACAATGTCATCCTGATCGGCGTCGCCGAGAATGAATCCCTCGGGCTCGCCTTCCACTTCGAAATTCACGCTGCTTTCCATAACCGGCTTCGCGTTTTCCCAGCCGGCTGCGTTCTCGCCGAAGACGTCTTCAAAGCGATACCAGCTGTATTCCAAGGTTCCGGTGGTTCCTGCCGCAACCCCTTCTGAAGAAACCTGCGCGCAGGCGCGGTTGTTCTCCTCGGGGATTTCGACATAGTTTACGGTGAAGCCGGATTCCTCTAATGATTCGGGATTCCAGCCGACGATCAAACCGTTGGGACAGGGATCCAGCTCAAAGAAGAGATTCAGTGTTTCATTCTCTCTGATACTGACGGTATCGCCGTCATAGAAACGCTCCGATAAGCCAAGAATACCGGCGTACGACTGAGGCGTGAGGATATCAAAGTCGATATAAGAAGTTCCGTAGTAGTCAGAGGATTCCTTCGCTTCAATTTTCGCAAAGTAGAAGCCTTCGTCAGTGGGCATCGCATCGAGAGGTTCATCGTCGGGATAGACCTTATCCGCATATTCGGGATCGTCAAAGTCCGGCAGCTCGGTGTTGCGGCGATAATAGGTGACGGTATATTCCGAAGGGTCGATCAGTTCATGGGCAATGTTGGACACCGCAGGTTCGCTGATCTCTCCTACGGGGATCCTGAAATAATCATGCCAGAACCATGTGCTGTTGCTCTTATATTGTTCGCCGAAGTCGGTTGTCGCGCCGAACCAGTTGAGGGAATGCTTGTCCCAGATGATGAATTCATTGGTGAAATCACCCTTGTAGCCGCTGCCTTCTTTTGCCTCTACAAAGGCATAATAAGATTGGAAGCCCGACTGACGGTTTTCTTCACCGGTGATGCCGTAGGGCGCTTCGGCGTCTGCTGTGATGGGACAGTCGTTCTCATCGTCCCAGCCGGTTTGTACCTTGATCGTCAGTGTATAAAGGGAGGGATCGATGACCTTCCCGTCGTCCCTTGTCCTGAGTTCGATGTTCAGTTGTTCCAAGGTCAGGGAGGTGTCGATGTTATTCACCGGATAGACTCTCCAGCCGGGATCGCCGTCTAAAAACAGCTCACATTCCTCGGCGATGTCTTTGTCCGTATCTTTCGCGAAAGCCGTTACCGACAGTACCGACAGCGCGAGCGCAATTACCAGTACAAGTGATAATAATCGTTTCATCAATTGTTTATCCCCTTTCCGATTACAAAATTGATACATACAGTATATACCAAAACATCCTCATCCGCAAGTCGAATAAGGATATTTATTCAAAAACATTTATCAAACAGTTCAGAGTTTGCTGCCCTGAACAAGATTTCTTTTATCCATTTCGCTGTTGATGTAGTTGAGCACCCGCTTTTTGTCGGCGCTCCACAAGGGAGCGATCAGAGATCGCTTGTCGCCGTCGCCGGTGATGCGGTGGATGACGACCTTCTCGGGCAAAAGCTCGATCGAGCGGCAGAGGATATCGGTGTATTCCTCGAGCGACAGAGTTTTGAATTTTCCTTTGCGGTATTCCTCGGCAAGATCGGTACCGTCTATCACGTGCAGGAGTTGCAATTTGATCCCGTCGGTATGCTGTCCGACATATCTGACGCTGTCGAGCATCATCTGCGTTGTTTCTCCCGGCAGACCGAGGATCAGGTGCGTAACGACCTCGATGTTTTCCCTATGGAGCTTTTCTACCGCTTCTTCATAGACAGAGAGAGGGTATCCCCTGCGGATATATTTCGCCGTGCTTTCGTGAATCGTCTGAAGCCCCAGCTCTACCGTGACGGGCTTGACGCGATTGATCTGGGAGAGCAGCGTAATGATCTCGTCACTGAGGCAGTCGGGACGCGTCGCGACAGACAGCCCGACCACACAGTGGGGCGCGATCGCTTCATAGTATAAGGCGCGCAGATAGGACGGGTCGCCGTAGGTGTTGGAATAGGGCTGAAAATAGGCGATATAGGAGGCGCCTTTGTACTTTTGCTCTACGCGTTTCTTCGCAGCGCGCAGCTGCTCGGTGACAGAGAGATACGCGCTCTCGGCGAACTCTCCCGAGCCGCCCTGAGAGCAGAAGATACAGCCTCTCGTGTCCAGCGTACCGTCGCGGTTGGGACAGCTGCACCCGGAGCTTAAAGAGAGCTTGTAGACTTTCCAGCCGAATTTTTCTTTGTAATAATCGTTGAGAGAGTAATAGTGTTTCATAAGATGATTATAAACATAATATGGCATAATTGCAAGAGATATAGAGTAATGTCTTCTTTTTGTCCGACTTGTCAAAAAACCGACCCAAAAACCGCTATTCTGTCAATTGAAATCGGTAAGCAAAAAGAGGTATAATAAATATGTATTGATGGATTTTCAAGGAGGCTTGCGCTGTGAAAAAATATGTGATGGCTTTGGACTCGGGAACCACCTCAAACCGCTGTATTCTTTTTGATAAGGAGGGCAGGATCTGTTCTGTCGCGCAGAAGGAGTTTACCCAGTATTTTCCCCAGCCCGGATGGGTGGAGCATGACGCGAACGAGATCTGGCAGACCCAGCTTTCCGTCGCGAGAGAAGCGATGCGAAAGATCGGCGTATCTTACGAGGAGATTGCTTCGATCGGTATCACCAACCAGCGTGAGACCGCGATCGTCTGGGACAAGGCGACGGGTCAGCCCGTCTATAACGCGATCGTCTGGCAGTGCAGAAGGACCTCCGACTACGCCAAGAGCCTGAAAGATAAAGGACTCGAGGAAAAGTTCAAGCAGAAGACCGGTCTGGTAATCGATCCGTACTTCTCCGCGACCAAGCTCAGATGGATTCTCGAGAACGTCAGCGGTGCGAGAGAAAGAGCCGAAAAGGGCGAACTGCTTTTCGGTACCGTGGATACATGGCTGATGTATAAGCTCTCCAAGGGCAGAATTCACGTGACTGACTATTCCAACGCGTCGCGTACCATGATGTATAACATCAACACACTCGAGTGGGATGATGAGATTCTCGATGAGCTGAACATCCCGCGGCAGATGCTCCCCGAGGTAAAGCCCTCGAGCTGTGTCTACGGTGTTTGTGATCCCGAGTTTTTCGGCGGAGAGATCCCGATCGCCGGCGCGGCGGGCGACCAGCAGGCGGCGCTTTTCGGCCAGACCTGCTTTGAAAAGGGCGAGGCAAAAAACACCTACGGCACCGGCTGTTTTATGCTGCTCAACACGGGAGAGAAACCGGTATTCTCCGAGAACGGACTGCTCACCACGATCGCGTGGGGACTCGACGGCAAGGTCAGCTACGCCTTAGAAGGCTCCGTATATGTCGCCGGCGCGGCGATCCAGTGGCTCAGAGATGAGCTGAGGCTGATCGATACCGCGCCCGACTCCGAGTATTTTGCGACCAGAGTGAAAGACACCGCGGGATGCTATGTTGTACCCGCGTTCACGGGACTCGGCGCGCCCTACTGGGATCCTTACGCCAGAGGCGCGATCGTCGGACTCACCAGAGGCGTGAACAAGTATCATCTGATCCGCGCGGCCTTAGAATCCCTCGCGTTCCAGACCAACGACGTCCTCTCCGCGATGGAGCTGGATTCTCAGACGAAGCTCAGCTCTCTGAAAGTCGACGGCGGCGCGAGTATGAACAACTTTTTGATGCAGTTTCAGGCGGATATCATGAACGCCCCTGTCTGCCGTCCGAGCTGTGTCGAGACCACCGCGATGGGCGCGGCGTTCCTCGCGGGCTTGGCGACAGGCTTCTGGAAGGATAAGGCGGAGGTCAAAGCCTACCAGAGTATGGACAGAGAATTCCTCCCCGATATGGACGAAGAAAAACGAAAGAAAGAAATAGAAGGATGGAAGAAAGCAGTTTGCTGCGCCAAAGGATGGGCGCAGTAAAATGAGGAATTAGGAATGAGGAATTAGGAATGAGGAATTAGGAATGAGGAATTAGGAATTAGGAATTAATGAAGCAAAACATAGTTTTTGATAAAAGCAAAAGATTTGCAGTAAGAATCGTTCGATTATACAATTACCTGTGTAATGAGAAAAAGGAATATGTGCTCTCAAAGCAGTTGCTAAAAAGCGGAACAAGTATCGGCGCTAATATTTCAGAAGCGTTATGCGCAATTAGTGATAAGGATTTTTATCAAAAATGTATATTGCGTTTAAAGAATGTGCCGAAACTTTATATTGGCTGGAATTACTATATGATACGGAATACCTAACAAAGCAGGAATATACTTCTGTATCCAGTGATTGCGGCGAGTTAAAAATGCTTCTTTCTTCTATTACAAAAACAATGAGAGAAAATCAAGAGAAATAGAGAAAAAGGTATGAGGTTTTGGATAACGAATTACTAATTCCTCATTCCTAATTCCTAATTTAAAGAGGTTTAAGATTATGTATGATGTGATTATAATAGGCGCGGGCGTGATCGGCTGCGCGGCGGCAAGAGAGCTGTCGAGATATCGGGCAAATATCCTTGTTCTTGAGAGAGAAGAGGACGTCTGCGCGGGTACCTCCAAGGCAAATTCCGCGATCGTTCACTCGGGCTATGACGCGAAGAACGGCACCCTTAAGGCAAAGTTCAACGTCAAGGGCAACGAGATGATGGATCGGATCTGCGAGGAACTGGACGTTCCTTTCAAGCGGATCGGTTCTTTGACCGTATGTACGGACGAAAAGCAGATCGACGATCTGAAGAAGCTGTACGACAGAGGCGTTCAAAACGGCGTCAAGGGTCTGAAAATCCTCTCCCGCGAAGAAGTGTTGGAGATCGAACCGCATATCGGCGATGAGGTGATCGCCGCTTTGCTTGCCCCGACAGCGGGGATCATCTGTCCGTTTAAGCTGACGATCGCTTTTGCGGAGAACGCCTGCCGCAACGGTGCGGCATTCGCGTTTGATACGGAAGTAAAAAACATCTATCAAGATGGAGACGGTATCTGGCATATCGTATCGCAGGATCGGGAATACCTGACGAGAACCGTCGTCAACGCCGCGGGCGTCTACGCGGATGTGTTCCATAATATGGTATCAGAGAAAAAGCTCTCTATCACGCCGCGCCGCGGCGATTATATCCTGCTCGACAGAACCGCGGAGGGTTATGTGCGCCACACGGTGTTCCAGATGCCCACACAGCTCGGCAAGGGTATTTTGGTGACGCCTACCGTTCACGGTAATACCATCGTCGGTCCCACCGCCTTCGATATCGAGGATAAGGAGAGTACCGCCACCACCGCCGACGCGATCGAAGAAGTGATCCAAAAATCCGCATTAAGTATCAAGGATCTGCCTGTCAGACAGGTGATCACCTCTTTCGCGGGACTCAGAGCGAGAGAAAACGGCAAAGACTTTATCCTCGGCGAGTGTGAGGACGCAGAAGGCTTTTTCGACTGCGCGGGGATCCAGTCTCCCGGACTGTCCTCCGCTCCCGCAATCGGTGAATATACGGCGAAGCTGATCGCAGAGAAGTTATCTCTCAAAGAGAAAGCGGACTTTGATCCGTATCGGAAGGATTTCCTCAATCCCTCTAAGCTGAGCTTGGAAGAGAGAAATGAACTGATCAAAAAAGACCCCGCCTACGGTGTGATCGTCTGCCGCTGTGAATCCGTCAGCGAGGGCGAAATCATCGACGCGATCCGCAGAACTCCCGGCGCGCGCTCCTTGGACGGCGTCAAACGCAGAGTACGCGCGGGGATGGGCAGATGTCAGGCAGGCTTCTGTTCCCCGAAGGTGATGGAGATCCTCAGAAGAGAGCTCGGCTGTTCTTTAGAGGAGATCACCAAGAGCGGCAGAGATTCTTATATCGTCAGAGGCAGAACAAAGGACGGTGACAGCAAATGATGCAGTATGATATTGTGATCGTCGGCGGAGGTCCCGCAGGGCTTTCTGCGGCTGTCGCGGCATATGATAAAGGCTGCCGCAGTATCCTGATCATCGAAAGAGACAGTGAGCTCGGCGGTATCCTCAACCAGTGCATCCACAACGGTTTCGGACTGCACACCTTTAAGGAAGAACTGACCGGTCCCGAGTACGCCGGTCGCTATATTGATATGGTGTATGAGCGGAATATTGAATTCAAGCTCAACACGATGGTGATGGACATCTCTCCCGAACGCGTGGTGACCGCGATGAACCGCGAGGACGGGATGTTTGAGATCGAAGCGAAAGCGGTCATCTTAGCGATGGGCTGCCGCGAGCGTCCCAGAGGTGCGCTGAACATCCCCGGCTACCGTCCCGCGGGTATCTTCTCCGCGGGTACCGCCCAGCGGCTGGTCAACATCGAGGGCTATATGATCGGTAAAGAGGTCGTGATCTTAGGCTCGGGCGATATCGGTCTGATCATGGCGAGGCGAATGACCTTAGAGGGCGCAAAGGTGCGCTGTGTCGCCGAGCTGATGCCCTATTCCGGCGGACTGAAACGAAACATCGTCCAATGTCTGGATGATTTCGGTATTCCTCTGCTGCTCTCCCACACGGTGGTGGATATCGAGGGCAAGGAGCATATTCAAGCAGTAACGATCGCTGAAGTTGACGAGAACCGCAAGCCGATCAAAGGGACCGAAGTACGTTATCCCTGCGATGCTTTGCTGCTCTCCTGCGGTCTGATCCCGGAGAACGAGCTGTCCGCATCCGCGGGCGTAGAACTATCCCGCGTGACGGGCGGTCCCGTCGTCAACGAGAGTTTAGAGACGAATATCAAGGGCGTGTTTGCCTGCGGCAACGTCCTGCACGTTCACGATCTTGTCGACTATGTCTCTGAAGAAGCGAAGAAGGCGGGAGAAACCGCCGCGGATTTCGTCAGAGGCGAGATCGGCGAGAGTACCGAACAGGAGATCGTCATCAAAGCCGAGTCAGGCGTTCGTTATACCGTTCCGTCAACGCTGAATCTCGGCAGAATGGACGAGACCCTGGTCGTGAGATTCCGCGTCGGCGACGTCTACAAGGACGCTTATGTCAGCGTGTATCTCAACGACAAGCGCATACAGCATAAGAAAAAGCGTGTGATCGCTCCCGGTGAAATGGAGCAGATCATTTTGAAAAAGAGCGAGCTGTCCGCGTTTGATGATTTGCAGACTGTCACCGTGAAAATAGAGAAGGAGTAAGGCTATGGAAAAACGAGAACTTACCTGTATCGGCTGTCCGATGGGCTGTCTTGTCACGGTCGAGCTTGACGGCGGCAAGATCCTCTCCGTTACCGGTCACACCTGCAAGCGCGGTGAGATCTACGCGAGAAAGGAAGTCACCGACCCCACCCGCATCGTTACCTCTACCGTCAGGGTAGAGGGAGGCGTAAAAGAGCGCGTCTCCTGCAAGACACGCGAGGATATCCCCAAGGATAAGATCGCGGATGTGATGAAAGACATCAACCGCGTCACGGTAAAGGCTCCGATCAAAATCGGCGACATCCTGATCGAGAATGCCGCCTCCACCGGCGTGCCGATCGTAGCAACCGCAAATGTCCAAGAAGCGTAAAACCATTGTCATTGCGAGGCTCCGTCAGGAGCCGTGGCAATCCCCTTCCTTTTGCAACCGGTCGTAACGACAAGGGGATTCTCACGGGGCTAAAGCCCCTCAGAATGACAGCCTCAACACAACGTAATTTGACAAACTCCTTTTGTTTGCATATACTATTGTTTGGTATATGAACAAAAGGAGTGTTTCTTTTGAATAAGTTTCAAGCATTCTTGAAGAAAAAGGATATAGAAATCAGCTGGAAGCGTTACGGAATCGACGCGCTCGGCGCGATGGCGCAGGGCTTGTTCTGTTCTCTTCTGATCGGCACGATCATCAAGACGATCGGCGACCAGACGCATGTAGAGTTTTTATCTACGATCGGCAGCTATGCGATGGCGATCGCGGGTCCCGCGATGGCGGTCGCGATCGGCTACGCGCTGAAGGCTTCTCCCATGGTGCTGTTCTCTCTCGTTGCCGTCGGCTGGGCGGCAAATACCGAGGGCGGCGCGGGCGGTCCCTTGGCGGTGCTGATCATCGCGATCATCGCTGCAGAGTTCGGTAAGGCGGTATCTAAGGAAACCAAGGTAGATATTTTAGTGACTCCTGCCGTGACGATCTTTGTCGGCGTCGGTCTTTCGATGCTGATCGCGCCTCCGATCGGCAAGGCGGCGTCCGCGTTCGGCAGTCTGATTATGTACGCGACCGAGCTGCAGCCCTTCCTGATGGGCATTACGGTTTCCGTTCTGGTCGGTATCGCGCTGACGCTTCCGATCTCTTCGGCGGCGATCTGCGCGGCATTATCGCTCACCGGACTTGCGGGCGGCGCGGCGGTAGCCGGCTGCTGCGCCCAGATGGTCGGTTTTGCAGTGATGTCCTTCAGAGAGAACAAGTGGGGCGGTCTGGTCTCTCAGGGGATCGGCACCTCGATGCTCCAGATGCCCAATATTGTGAAGAATCCGAGGGTATGGATCGCGCCGATCCTGACTTCGGCGATCACCGGACCGGTCGCGACCTGCGTCTTCAAGCTCCAGATGAACGGCGCGCCGATCAACTCCGGTATGGGTACCTGCGGCTTCTGCGGACCCATCGGCGTGATCACCGGATGGCTCAGCCCGTCTGAGGCGGCGCTGACCAACGGCGCTTCGGCGATTTCCCCCTCCGCACTTGACTGGATCGGACTGGTGCTGGTGTGCATCGTCCTCCCCGCGGTCATCACTCCGCTTTTCAACCTGATCTTAAGAAAGATCGGCTGGGTCAAGGACGGCGACTTAAAGCTGGCATAAAAAAGAAACCATTAAACGGTTTCATATTGACAGAATCAAAATTATCTTATATAATAAGACTATAGGGAACCGTTTATAGCGGTTAGCCGATTTTTTGGTTATTGATTTTGTAACCGTCCAATGGCAGTTGGGCGGTTACTTCTTTATCGAGATTATGTAGCCTGTTGCAATAACAAGAACAAGAATCAAAAGAGCATATTCCATAGCTACACCCCCTTATAAAAGGAGTGCTAACCGCCTCGACTACCCTGTAGTCTAATGACATTTTAGAATAAATGATCTATAAAAGCAACAAACAAATTTGTAATATTTCCAAAAAACTTCGGGAGAGTATCAGCTCTCCCGATTTGTGTTTTTATGAAGAGACAAGATCCTTGATGACTTCTCCCGCAAGGATCAGTCCCGCGACTGGGGGAACGAAGGCGACCGAGCCGGGGGCGGGTCTGCCCGCGACGCTTCCCTTATCCTCATAAGCGTTTTCTTCATCATAGGAGGGGGAAAGCGCTTCTTCCTTCGAATAAACCACTTTCAGTTTATCAATTCCGCGCTTTTTCAGCTCTCTGCGCATCACTCTGGCGAGGGGACAGACAGAGGTAGAATAGATATCCGCAACCTCAAAGCGGGTGGGATCGAGCTTGTTGCCCGCGCCCATCGAAGAGATGATCGGAACGCCCGCTTGGTCTGCTCTTTCGACCAGAGTAAGCTTTGCCGCGACGGTATCGATCGCGTCGATGATATAGTCATAGAGGGAAAGATCGAAACGGTCGGCGTTCTCCTTGGTATAGAAGGCGTTATATACCGTCACCGAGCAGGAGGGGTTGATATCAAGGATCCGCTCCCTCATCACATCGCATTTATCCTTTCCCAGCGTACTGTGCAGGGCGATGATCTGGCGGTTGATGTTCGAGAGGCTCACGGTATCGTGATCGATCAGGTCGATCGCGCCGAGTCCCGAACGCGCGAGCGCCTCAGCGGCATATCCGCCTACCCCGCCGACGCCGAATACCGCGACGCGGGCGTTTTTCAGTTTTTTGATTCCCTCAGCGCCGAGCAGCAGCTGAGTCCGTGAAAATTCGTTCATAGGTTTACCGTTTTCATCAAGAAGGAAAGGCTTTCGTTTCCGTAAACCTTTCTGTAATACAATCATTATGAATTATGCATTATGAATTATGAATTCTTTTAACGTCTCCTCGGTCGGTCACCGCGCGGTAGCCTGCCAGCTCTATCCGGCGTTCCAGACAGCCGCGGCACCGGGCGGATTCCTCTCCCGTGCAGATTTTGTCGTCGTAGATCTCATATTTTTTTCTGACGGCAACGGGAGAGAGGTTGGGCATCACGACGTTCGCGCCCGCCTTAAGTCCCTTTTCGCGTCCCTGCGGGTCTATGGTACCCAGCGCGGTGGTAGAGGGGATCAGCGCATAGGGGAACAGCAGCCTCAAAATCGCGATCATCCGCAGGGTGAGTTCTACGGTACCGCCTTCGCAGTTTTTGAACGGCGTATCGTGATGAGGGATGAACGGTCCGATCCCGATCATATCGGGAGACAGCTCCTGTAAGAACCGCAAATCGGCAATAAGACTGTCCGTCGTCTGATACGGCGAGCCCACCATAAAGCCCGAGCCAACCTGATAGCCGATCTCCTTAAGATCAAAAAGACAACGCTTGCGGTTTTCAAGCAGCATATTGTCGGGATGGAGCTTTTGATAATGCTCCTCGTCCGCGGTCTCGTGGCGGAGCAGATAGCGGTTTGCGCCCGCTTCATAGAATCGCTCATAGCTCTCTCTGCTTCTTTCTCCGAGAGAAAGCGTGATCGCGCAGTCGGAAAAACGCCCGCGGATGGCGGAGATGATATCGACCATCCTCTCGTCGGTAAAGTACGGATCCTCGCCGCCCTGCAGGACAAAGGTACGGTATCCCAGAAGATAGCCCTCTTCACAGCAGGAGAGGATCTCGTCCTTCGTCAGGCGGTAGCGGCTGACGTTTCGGTTTTCGGCTCTTAAGCCGCAGTAGAGGCAGTCGTTTTTACAGAAGTTGGTAAATTCGATCAGTCCTCTGAGATACACCGCGTCGCCGTAGCGTTCCCGCCTGACCTTATCCGCCGCTTGGAAGAGTTCTTCGTCATATTTGTTTGTGTTGATCAGCTGTCTGAGCGTTGTATCGGGAAGATCGCGCTGTTCACACAGCTTTGTGATGATATCGGACATAAATATTCACTCCGCTTGTATCATACATCAAAACAGAAGAAGATACAAGAGCATTTTTGAGCTTGCCCCTCAAATCGACAAATTACAGGTTTTTAACGGCGGGTTTCAAAAAAGTAATATTCTTTAAAGAAAATTAACGAAATTGTGAACGAAAAGGACTTGTATTATCAGATATGATTGTGCTATAATGATGATACTAATTAAATTAGGAGGATTTTCTATGAAAAAGTTTATCAGCATTTTACTTGCGGTATTGCTTCTCGCGTCTGCCGCGGTAGTATCTGCCAACGCTTATTCTGTCTGGGAAGATGTTGTAAATGATGACGGCGATATGGTTCCCAACCAGAGCGTGAGCGAAGCGGTTGCGGCTTATGAAGCGTCAACCGGCGAAAAGGTAGAGGTCTTCAGATACTACTTCCAGATGCCTGACGGCACCAACGGTCCTGTCGGCGCGGACGGCAAAAAGGCTCCCTCATGGATCCATGATGGCATTAACCGTATCAAAGACGATGACGGCAATATTACAGCGGAATACTGCGGCATGTATTACTGGGCAACCGGCAGCTATCCCACCCCCAAGGCCTGGGCAGGTTACAAGGCTGAAAAGCTCGAAGGCGTTCCGAACGTATGGTATGCTGACGTTCCCGGCGCGGTTCTTACCATTATCTGGAACAACGGTGTTGACGGCGGCAACAACCCCACTGATCCCGACGATCCCGATGATATTTATTTTAAGGCAGCTCAGACCGATAACCTCAAGATCGAATATCTTGATCCCGGTGACGATGATGACTTCCCGGATGGTTTAGGTCAAGAAGATGTTCCCGGCGCTTTCGCGAACATGATTTTCATCATCAACCCCGATAAGGTTGACATCAACGAGTATTCTCTGAAGCAGACCTGCGGCGGCAGATGGTACTTCTACCTTGGCGACGGCTGCTATGCTGCTACCGCTGACGGCGACTGCTGCAACCCCGACCACTTTGACGAGGCCGGCAACCATGTAGGTTATCAGGAGCCCACCGAGCCTGCTACCGATGCGCCCACCGAGCCTGCTACCGATGCGCCCACCGAGCCCGGTCCCGCGAAGATCTTAGGCGACGTTGACGGCGACGGCGTTGTTTCCGTTCTCGACGCTACCAAGATCCAGAAGTTCAAGGCTTCCATCCTTACTGCGGACGATATCGATGTTTCTTTAGAAGTAGCTGACGTTGACGGCGACGGCGTTGTTTCCGTTATGGACGCTACTCGTATCCAGAAGTTCAAGGCGAAGATCATGAACCTCGACGGTACCACCCCCTACGTAGAAGCATAATCACTGAAACGTTTAAAGACGCTCGCTGATGCGGGCGTCTTTTCAATTAGGAATCAGAAATCAGGAATTAGGAATGATGGGCGGACGCTGTCCGCACCTGATTGTAGGGGAAGGTCTTGACCTTCCCGAATGCTGATATTACAATAACATTTCTGCAAGGCGGGAGGGTCAAGACCCTCCCCTACTGTTGAACTAACAACCGGCAACAGGGAACAATCATTCCTAATTCCTCATTCCTAACTCCTCATTCTTTACGGTTCCTCATTCCTAACTCCTCATTCTTTACGGTTCCTCAGTCCTGACTCCTAATTTAACTTTTTCTTGTATCGGTAACGTCATTTATGTTATACTGTAACCGAACAATCATAAAACTGTCACATAACGCGTATATACTGGTTTTATCAAACCGGATCGGAGGGAACCCCATGGCAAAATTATTGATCGTAGACGACGAATTCAGGATCAGGGAGCTGATCAAAAAATACGCCGAGTATGAGGGTCATAAGGCGGATGAAGCTGAGGACGGCGAACAGGCGGTCCTCAAATGCAAAAACAACACCTATGACCTGATCATCCTTGATATTATGATGCCCAAGATGGACGGCTTTGAAGCCGCCGCGGCGATCCGCAAGTTCTCCTCCACCCCGATCATTATGCTGTCGGCAAAGGGCGAGGAGTATGACCGGCTCTCGGGCTTTGAGGTCGGCGTGGACGACTATGTCGTCAAGCCCTTCTCTCCCAAGGAGCTGATGATGCGCGTCGGCGCCGTGCTGCGCCGCGCCGGCAGCTCACAGAATGAGGAGAATAAGAATCAGTTCGTCTATCAGGGACTGGTGGTGGACTTTTCCGCGCGCGTCGTCACCGTAGACGGCGAGCGGGCGAATATGACCCCGAGGGAATATGAGCTGCTGTTCTATATGGTGCATAACAAAGGACTGGCGCTCACCCGTGAACAGCTGATCTCCAAGGTGTGGGGCTATGACTTTTTCGGCGACGACCGGACGCTCGACACCCATATCAAGCTGCTGAGAAAATCCCTCGGACCGTATGCGGGTCTGATCGTGACTTTGCGCGGCGTAGGCTATCGCTTTGAGGTTTGAGTATGGAACAGACTGAGAAAAAGAAAGGGAAGAAAAACGGTAAAAAGCTCTCTTTAAAGGTGACGCTCACCGCGTCTTTCCTGCTGTTTTCGGCGGTACTGATCGTGACGCTGTGGATCGTGCAGACGGTGTTTCTCGATTCCTTCTATAAGGCGATCAAGACCTCTCAGGTGCGTTCCTGTGCTCACTCGGTATCCGACAATATCGACGAGGACAGCGTTGACGATCTGATCTTGGATATCGAGGAGCAAAACGCGATGTGTGTTTCCGTCTATCAGACGGATGAGGATTGTCTGACCGCGGTATACAGAAGCGATAGAATTCGGATTCCCGATTCATTGGTGACTGACGAATACGCTTTAGAGATTTACCGAAAAGCCGTCGACGCAGGCGGGGAGTATTCCGAAATCACTTTCACGGGGATCAAAAGACATTTTGAACCGAAACAGATGGCTTTTCCCGAGGGCGAGACCGTCTTTGATGATCGGAACAACAACACTCAGAACAACAACACTCAGAACAACAGTGATCAGAACAATATCATACAAAATAATATAGAGAAAAAGGATGAACCCTCCTTAGAGCGCGAGTCTGTCTCACGGCTCGCCTACGCGGTCATCAACACTGCGGGTGAGAGCGAACGCCTGATTATTGTCGAGAGCGAGATCACCCCTGTCACCAGCGTAGTGGAGACCCTGCGGTTCCAGCTGATCATTATGACCGCGGTGCTGGTTGTCATCAGCGTGATCATCGCGCTGTTCACCGCGAGGAGCATCGCAAAGCCCATTTCCGACACCAATGAAAAGGCGAAAGCGCTCGCAAAGCAAAACTACGACGTTCAGTTCAAAGGAGGACGCTACAAGGAGATCAAGGAGCTCAACGATACCCTGACCTACTCCGCATCCGAGCTGAAAAAGGTCGATACCCTGCGTAAGGAGCTCATCAGCAATATCTCCCACGATCTGCGTACCCCGCTGACGATGATCACCGGTTACAGCGAAGTGATGCGGGATATCCCCGGAGAGATGACGCCGGAGAATATCCAGATCATCATTGACGAGGCGAACCGCCTCAACGCTCTTGTCACCGATCTGCTCGATATCTCGCGGCTCGAATCGGGTACCGCCGATATCAAAAAAGCGCCATTCTCCCTGACGAGGTGCATCGAGAGCATTTTCTCACGCTATACCAAGCTGATCGAGAACGAGGGCTACAGCATCACCTTTGACCACGGGGAAGAGGTTTTTGTCGAAGGCGACGAGCTGAGGATCACGCAGGTAGTTTACAACCTGATCAACAACGCGATCAACTATGTCGGAGAGGACAAGACCGTCAAGGTGATCCAGACGACTTCGGGCGATCAGGTAAGGATAGACGTCATCGACCACGGCGAGGGAATCCCCGCGGAGCAGATCCCCTATATCTGGGATCGCTACTACCGCGTCGACAAGGAGCATAAGACCGCGAAGATCGGCACGGGCCTCGGACTTTCCATCGTCAAGAACATCCTCAAAGCGCACGACGCTCAGTTCGGCGTAGAGAGCGAGCCGGGCAAAGGCTCCGACTTCTACTTCATTTTAAACAGAATCCAGTGATAACAGGCAGCGGTGTAATAGCCGCTGCCTTTTTCGGGAGTACATATATTGTTACGCTTTTGAGGTTGCAAAACATACGGCAAAAGGGTATAATGATATCAACCCATTCCGAAAGGAGTTTTTTGATGAAAAAGATTTTCGTGATTCTCGCGTTGGTACTGGCGGCGGCAACGCTGCTGTGCGCCTGCTCCAAGCAGACCAAAACAGAATCAAGCGCCAAGCACAGCAATCCCGTGGGCGGCGTCAGCCAATCCTCCGGCAATACCGGCAAGCAGACGATCGATCTCACCCCTGAGACAGAAGCGCAGACATCCCTGACGCTTTCGGACTGTGTCGGCACCGCGCGAGAAGAACGCTTTAACTATACCGATTCTGTCGGCAACAGCTACGACTTCACCTATCGGATCCCGAAGTTTTTGTTCTCTTCCTCTGACGCGCAGAGTGTGAATACCGCGATTTCAGACACCTATGCCCCGAATTTTGAAGAGGCTCAGTCGAATATGAAAAACGGCTATTCTCAGGGCTGCTATGAGCTTGACTATGAAGCCTATCTGTTCGGCGATATCGTCAGCGCTGCGGTGTGGCAGAAGTATGAGGGCGGTTCCTCATTTTGGCGCGTCTATGTTCTCGATACCGCCGGCGCACAGCTGGACAACAAAGGGATCCTCTCCAAGCTCGGGCTGGACTATGACGCGACGATGGATACCCTGCTCCAACTGACGCAGGAGGATTTCAACAACAGCTACGGCAGCTTCGCGACCGACGCAAACCGTGAGAAAACGCTCAGCCGCGCCAACATCGAGGTCTCTCCGCTGTATGTCAACGGCGAGGGTAACCTTTGCGCCGTTGTGATGGAGTATGTTGACGTCGGAGGCGGCGAGTTTCCCCATATCATCGAGATGGAAACAGCAAGAGGCTGATCAAAATCAGCCTCAGCGAGATTCGCATTCGCGAGCGATATAACAAAAACCGGCTCTTTACAACTGTGAGTAAGGAGCCGGTCTTTTCTTATTGAAACGAAAAGGTTTCGGTATTAAAGATGTATTCGTTTTCGTCAAAGTCCTGCATATAAAAGCGGTGTTCCCCGTTGGCAGAGAACCGGACGATCCCCCGAAAGATCGAGAACCGTTCGTCCTGACACACGGGGGCTTCATACCCCTTTTCGTGATAGTCGGCAAAAGGTACTGCCTCCAGCGTTTCCGCCTCACGCTCGGCTGCCGTCTTTCCGAAGTGAGCGAGCTTGGAGTAGCTGCCCTCGCTTCTGTCCCACGCGGGATCACAGTAGAAGTATTCTCCGTCATATTCGAAGAGGTTCCACATATGGCTGTCGCCTCTGGAGTGGATCGTACCGAATACCGAGAAGCAGTCAAGATCATACTGCAGCATCAGAAAGGTGAAAAGATAGGAGAATCCGTAGCACTTTGTCTCCTTTTGCTTCAGCGCGAGATAGACAGAGTCGCCGGGATAGCGCAGGTGAGAGTCTGTCAGCTCGGTCAGCTCGGTCGCGGCGTGGTCATAGTCCAGATACTCTGTTACCGCGTAGTAGAGCTTGAGGATCTTGTCGAGACGGGTATCCGTCTCTTCGCTGTCTTTGTTTAAAAGCGTAAGGATCGTGTCGTCCATCAAAGCGACGATCTCTTCCTGCTGTGCTTCGCTGTAGGCGTAGGAGAGGGAGAAGGAGCCGTCCGCATAGGAGAGATCGCTCAGCAGGAAGCCGTAGGGGTTTTCTCTGAGCAGTTCCTGATAGAACGCCGCGGTGTTCTCATCACAGGAGAGTCGGATCGAGGGCTCTCTTTTGAGCATACTGTTGACAAGCTTTTCGTAGTTTTCGTATTCTTTCTCACTCATCGCCGCCTGTTCGTCGGGTTCTGTGACAGCGTGACGGACAGCGGTGAGCGTTCCGTAATATTCTGTTTTCGGTTTTTCACAGCCGCACAGCAGAGAGGGGAGCAGGATTGCGGCGATCAGAAGAAAAGCGATTCGTTTCATAGATTTTGGCTGAAAAAAAGCCTCCGGAAGGAGGCTTTTCGTATTGTTGGGATCTCTTATGCCTGTTCAGACGCGAACACCGAAGCGCCGACGTTAAAGTTCGGGATACCGACTACGCTCGGTGTGTTGCCCGCCAAAAACTTTCTGACGCCCAGCGCGTCTTTCAGGGTCAGCTTTCCGTCAAGATCGGCGTCGGCGTGGGAGAGGGTGTAGGGATCTGAGGAGCCGGAGCAGATCTTCTGGATCAGGGTAGCGTCCTTGATGGTGACGTTCCAGTCGTCGTCGACATCGCCGATGATGTACTGCGCGGCTTCCAGAGAAGTGCTGACGCGGGGATTGACAGAGTCGTTGGGAATGCCGTTGTCAAAGATTTTTACGTCCGCAGTGTTGACCATATATTCGATTTCTGTCGAGATCGTTGCCTCGCCGGGAGCGAGCGCTTTAAAGCGGGCTTTCAGAAGAACACTGTTGTCTTTATCAAGCGCGGCAATACCCTTTGCTTTTGAGAAGTTAAAATATACAAAACCGTCGATCTCGGGGTTGACAACGACTGAGGCGCCCTTATTTGAAACCGTCGGGAGCATATAATCTTCATAATATAATTCAACGTTTCCTTTATTATCAACTTCATATTCACCGAACAGGTCAACATCGAGCGCCTCGGGAGTATAACGAAGAGTGCCCTGCGTGTTGACGAGCTTATCGGCGCCGGCGTTGACATATATAGTGTAGAGAACATCCTGACCGACCTTAACGCTGACGGTGTGACCGAAGTCATCCATCACGGTAAGGGTATCTTCGGCGGATGCGGTAAAGGAGACGATACAGCAAGCACAAACAACCATAACGATGCAAATCAAAATCGAAAGTAGTTTCTTCATCAGAGACCTCCGGTAAATAAATATTTCTAAGAGATTCTTAATCTATTATATTCTACATTAAAAATGACAATTTTGCAAGAGTTTTTTTCATTTTTGAAATATTTTTGAAAGATTCTCCAAAAAGAGGGGCGAAACAGTATCGCTTCGCCCTTTCTGTGAAAACAGCATCAGTTCTCCCGATAGGGAACGGAGCCGTCCATATTCATCAATTTCGCCTTGTATTTCTGGATTCTTGTCGCATCGAGCACGGTGACGACGCCGTCGTGATCCGCATCGGCGGCTTTGAGGTCGATCTTTTCTTCTTCTATCAGAGAAGCCTTATACTTTTGTATGGAGGTAGCGTCCATTACGGTGATAACCCCGTCAGAGTCCGCGTCGCCCAAAAGGTATTCGGGCTGATAGTCGATATAGTCCTCGGGGGAGGGAACAAAACCCATCGGCATAAAGCTTTGTATCCCATAACCCGATACGGTGGACTGATGATCCTTATAGAGCCAGTTGCCGTTTGTGTCTTTTATTTCGATCTCACAGCTGACAAGATCGTATCTGCCTTCGTCGGCGATCACCTCCACGGCTCCTTTAATGAGCGTCATACGCAGTCGGGTCTGGTCGACCTCGTCGTCGGTCGCGCCGTGACCGATACCGAAGAACGCTTTTGCCGCCGCTTGATCCTTGAGCGTATAGGAAAAATCTACCCTGCCCTCGGAGAAGGTGTAGCTCACATCGTACAGACTGCCGTATTCCTCGGAAGCGGGAGCGAAATCGATGCCCGAGACCGGATATTCCTTCAGCCCTTCGGCAAGACTGAGACCTTTGCTGTTATAAGTGACAGAGCCGGCGATCTCTCCGGGTATGGCGGGCAGCCATCCGGTCAGACCGAAAGAAAAAAACTGCCCCTTGAACGTCGGCTGGGAGCCGTACCACAGCTTGAAGTCCCAGTTGACCTGATCTCTTATTCCCAGATCTTCCAGACAGGTGTAGATCTGATAGGGCAGCAGCCCCAGTTCCTCCGCCTTTTCGTCAAGGATCTCCTGATCGGACTTGCCCGACTTTCTTGCGTCTTCCAGTTCGTAGAAGAGAAAATTCTTGAAACGTCCCTGAGGCGTGTCGTCAAAAACAGGCAGATCGGGGATATTGATTGACAGATCGGATTCTTTGATCGCTTTGACGGCATCGATACGGGAAAGTCCGAGGGATTCGGCGGTTGCAAAGATTTTCAGTTGAATATCCTCATCGCTGTAGCCGTTGAAGCTGTTGATGTTTTTATTGATATAAGAAACCAGCATATCGTACGCGGGATAGGGAAAGCACTCGCCGTAGACGGTTCCGTTATTGGTGATTTCTATGGCGGGACCGTTTATTTTTGGGTCTTGATGTTCCCAGTATACCATATATTCGGTACCGGAAGAAAACCGGCGGACGGTGCTCCCGGTTGCCTTGATGGTATCTCCTGCGCAGGAGGGATCTATCATCAGCGGATAGGCAGCGGTTTTGTTGTCGGAGTTTTTCATCACGATCCGGCAGGGCGATCCTTCTGTCATGGAAGAAAAGACCCCGCTCATATCGATCTGCAGAATCGATTCACCTGCGTTTGGCTGAATATAAGTATACATCAGCGCCGGTCCCATCACCTTTTCGAGTTCATAGTCCGTTACGTCTATGAAAAGGAGCGAGGCGTTTTTCCACCCCAGAGAAGCAAGGTCGACATAGATAAAAGAGTTGTTCTGTGCATTTGCAGGCAGGATAAGCATCGTTAAAAGCAGAGCAAATGTCAGTATTACGGCTGATATTTTTTTCATTTGGATTCCTCCCGGATTGAATAATTTCATTATAGTACAAAAGGCGGCAGTAAACAAACTGTCATTCAATTTTTGAAATGTTTTCCGTGTCGGAGCGGTTGAGACGGATGAACTCGGCATAGGGATAGAAATGACTCTGGTGCGTATCGTTAAAGTTCAGCGCTAACGAACTGCCGGAGAGGTAAGCGCTCGTAAAGCTCAGACTGTTGTAGGTCGTCCGGTCAGAATAATCATACTGCGGATAGACGATCAGCACCGCGGCGCAGTAGTTCTGATAGAATTCGTCCGAGAGCAGATCGCCGCCCCAAAAGCGCAGCTCGTCCGGCGCGTATTTCAGAGAGCTGTAGTCGGAGATCAGCTCCTCCATCTGCTCCTTGGAATAAACGACCGCCAGCTGTTCATGTGAGGATGAGGTCCAGCTGAGGATATCCACGCTGCCCAGCTTCTCTGCATAGAGCTTTTCTCCGTCCGTGCTGTCGGAGGATGTTGCGGTTTTTTTGAGCATAGCCGGCGTCTTTGCTTGTGTGGAGGGAGCGTTTGTATTTGATTCGCCCTGTGTTTCGGCGGGAGAGTTCTGTGAGCTGTCAGGCGCCGGTTCGTTTTGTTCAGAGCCGCTGTCTTCCGGTTCTGCCGGAGCGCTGTAGGAGGACGAGCCGTTTGACGAGGGGATCGGCAGCGGAGTAGATACCTTGTCCTCCCGATCATCGTCAGAGGCGGAGCCGCTTTTGATTTCTTTGATCACACCGCCCGAGTATGCGTCGATCAGACACAGATAGGTGAAGGCGTTTGTTTTGATTTTGATCGTATAGTACAGCCCGTCCTGCGACGCGTCGAGAGAGTAGAAGAGGCTCAGGATATCCGACAGATCAACGCGGTATTCACGGATAGCAATATCCGCGGCGTTCTCCTGTGTGATCAGGGCGCTCTTGTCCGTCTCGCCCTCACAGAGGATGTCGGAGAACACCAGAGAATGCGCCTGTGCGATCAGGTTCAGTTCGCCCAGTGTAAGCCGGAGCAGATATTTCATCTCGCAGTCAGTCTGCGACGCGATCTCGGAGATCAGCTTTGCCTTGGCGCGGCTGATATGATGTTTTTCGGAAAGGGAGAGATATTCTTTCTCTTTGAGCTGTGTGGCAAGCAGCGCGGGTGTGATACCGGTTTTGTTCAGCGCGGCGCTGAGCGTGTTGACCGTCTCCGTCAAAGAGTCTCCCGTGCAGGATATCATCACGGTATTCTGCTGCGGAGTCAGCGAGCCTTTTTCTGTCAACAGGGAGGCGATTTTGCCGATCGCATCCTGCAGCGGCAGACCGGTGAAGTCTATGTTCTGCATGACCTGTCTGCCTCTGGTGGAATCCGCCTTACATAAAAGGATGCGGCCCTCTCGGTCCAGCGACAGCTCCAGTACAAAATCGGATTCTACCGTGACGGTCTCTGCGGGACTCGACGCTGTATGGTTGAGGATCGGAGCCAGTACGGCGGAGGCAATCAGTATCAGTACCGCCGCGGCGACAGCCAGCCTGCGGATCGTATAAATACGGGTGTTTTTCGCGTCGGCGATATACTTCTCGGGAATCTCGCCGATCGCTTCGAGCAGGAGAAGCCCTCGTTTTTTATTCGTCATGGAAGAATCCCTCCTTGATCAAAAACAGGCGAAGCTGTTCGCGGGTCTTTTCCAGAGAGCGGTAGACCCTGCTGCGGGAGAACTTGAACTCCTTGACGATGTCGTCTACGGTATCGAGATAGAAGTAGCGGCAGACGAAGATCCTCCGGTCGGTGGCTCTGAGCGTTTCTACGAACCTCTCGATCAGTTCGCCCAGTTCCTTTGCTTCTATATCCTCGCTGACCGAGCTTCTGTCGGGAATACATTCGTTCAGCTCATCCAGCGCGAGCGCGGTCGCTTCGGGATATCGCTTTTTCGCTTTGTGATATCTAAGCCTGTTCATGCTCAGCCTCCTTGTGATCTTGCCTAAAAAAGCAGAAAGAATCTCAGGCCTGTGGGGCGGGATCGACTCCCAGGCTTCGACATAGGTATCGTTGACGGCTTCTTCGCTGTCTTCGACAGAGTTCAGGATATGATAGGCTATCTGATAGCAGTAGCCTCCGTACTTTGACTGTGTTTCTTCCACGGCGCGCTCATCACGGGAGAAATACAGCTCTATGATCTTTTTATCATCCACAATTTTGTTCCTTATCTTTCGTTAAGTTTTCCTTTTGATTTTCCCTTTCACCTATATAGTAACGAAAAATCAAAAAAATTCCCGCTTTTTTCAAAAATTATTTAAAAACTTTCAAAAGAAAAGCAGACGCGGGTTTACCGCGTCTGCCGAGCAATAAATTTAGGATCAGAGAATGGGGATCAGGCTTGCGAGCCACTTCTGGATGCGGGTCGCGTCGAGTACGGTGACATAGCCGTCTCCGTCGGTATCGGCGAGTTTCATCTGCAGCTCGTTCAGAGTCAGGAGAGAAGCGAGATTCTTCTGGATCGCGGTCGCGTCGATCACGGAGACAACGCCGTCGAGGTCGACGTCGCCTTTCTTATATTCCTGCTCTCCCGATTTTTTGCCTTTGACGACAATGTAGTTGAGCGCCAGCTCGCCGCCGGAGGGCTTCTCGGAGACGTCGCCGCCGGAGACGGTCGTGGTAGACGTCGGGGTGAGCTTCAGATAGAGTGTATCCGCCTTGAGGTTTTTGGGCAGCGCGACATTGTCAAAGTACGCGGTGAGCACCTTTCTGTTTGCCGCAGTGACGGTCGCGACCGCGCCGTCTAAAGCGGTAAAGCTCTCGCCGTCTGTCGAATAGGAGAGCTGCCACGAGGCGGGACAGCGGTTAGAGCCCGCGAGATAAGCCGTAAAGCTGAATTCCTCATAGTCCTTTGCGGGAACGGTGAAGAGCAGATACGGAGAGCCCCACAGGTTCTTGGAGCCTGCCGCCATGATCGGTACCGTCGCCGTACCGGTGACGCCGTATTCGGGCGCGCTCCATTCTAATGCCCTTGCTTTTTCGCCGTCTACCGAAAGCGTGAGCGTACCGCTGCCGGTCGTCGCCTGATAGCCGTCGTCGGCGTTGCCGTATTCGGTGAGCTTGTCGCCTTCTGTCTTGCCGTCGGAATCAAAGACCCACGCCGCGATCGCTCCGTTGAGGTCAACATCAACGGGAGGCTCGGTAGGCGCTTCGGTAGGCGCATCGGTGGGCGCTTCGGTAGCGGGCTCTGTAGGAGGTTCGGACGGTGTATAATTCGAGATATACTGCGAGGAGATCCACGCCGCTCTGGAGTTGAGCCAGTCGATCATATAGTCATACTGACCGTCAAAGGTGTACTGGTCATAGTTGGTGGCGTTTTTGTCGGCGGCAACGCTGACGCCCGTTACCTGATGATACTGATTATAGGTATAGGTCGCGGTGATTTTCTTTAGAGAGGAGTGGTCGGCGATCCAGCTGGTATTGGTGACCAGCTCCCAGATGTCGTAGTTCATATCCGCGGAGCCTCTGAGATAATCGCTGTAGACGTCAGAGGAGTAGAGGTAGGGGCTTTCGTCATCGGTACCGTTGAGCTTTTCGATCGCGGGGAGGAAGTCCTCGAACCATACGCGATAGACTTCGTTCATTACAACGGACTGCTTCGCTGCCGTGGCGAGGAAATTCGGACCCGAGTAGCCGCCCTTGAGGGTAGAGAACCATCCCGAGGGCAGGGTATAGTCGTTGACGCCCATTCTTCTGAGGTCACTCGCTACGCCGTTGGCGTTGCCCAGAGAGTTGTCATAGTCCCATACCGGAGAGGCGAAGAATTTGTAGCTGCCGTTTTGATCGGGCTTATAGACAAAGAAGAACGAGCCTGCGCCGGAGTCCCAGTTTTTGCCCAGCTCATTGATGAGATAGACCTTTGCCAGAGAATTGATGTCGATATAGTCGTCGAGGTCTTCGGCATTAGAAGTCAGCTTAGACCACATTGTGTTGTATTTGTTCTTGACATAGCCGCGCACATACGGCAGGTTGGGATCGTCTGACGCCGGTTCGGGAGCTTTGAGAGTCAGTCTTGCGTCGGAATTGGTCGTGAAAGAGATATCGTCCTCGGAGGGAGAGGGGTCGATCTCGATGACGAAGGAATAATTTTCCTTGGTTTTTCCTGTATCGGGATCGACATAATCATCGGGATCTACGTCACTGATCAAAGCGTTCTTGCCCGCTTCGATCTTCTGGCACATCTGGTAGGAGCCCCAGTAGACGCCGTTGACATAGAAGTCGATAAAGCGGGAGTCGGAGGCGTAGGGGACGTCCACCTGATCCGCCATATCAAAGAGGATGCGGTTTCTCGCCAGCGCCGCGTCTTGGAAGTTGGAGACAAGGGAGAACTTCTTGGTCTTGGGCATACCCGCGACCGATACTGCGGATTGGAAGGTGACGTTAAAGCCCTTCTTGTCGGCGTTCCACGAGGTGTTGCCTCTGCCCTTGATCTTTTTGATGTCGCTGACAGTGACCGCGCCGTTGTGATCGGAAAACGCGCCGGTCGCCGCAGCGGAGTTTTCCTTGGAGTCGGTCAGATAGGTCATCAGATCCTTGCCGTCAAAGGACGCGGGATTGTTGATAAAGAGCGCCGCTTCTGCGGTAGAGAACTTGAAAGTCAGGTTAGCGGTTGAGGAGCCGACAGAGGCGGTATAGTTTCGTCCCGCCTGCGGCTTGAACTTGGCGGTACCCATCGAGGGAATAACGAGGTTCTCAATAGTGACTGCTGCGGAGAAGGTGTTATAGAGCGTGATCTCGTCGCCTTCCTTAACGGAGGACGGGAGGAAGAAGGTATAGCCCGAGGAGGAGGGACCGTCGGCTTCGATCCACGACTCCGTGTTGAGATCGCCTGTACCCGCGAACGCGTAGAGGCTGTCCTGCTTTGCCGAGCTGAACGCGAAGGAGCCTACGGTCAGGGTCTTGATATCGGAAGCGGCGCCGAGGACTTTGCCGTTGTTATCGGTAGCGGTAACCACACCGAAGAAGGTATAAGAGCCGTCTGCTGCGGGTGTGAAAGAGGCGGTGGCGGTTTTGCTCAGTTCGGTGGTGCCGTTTTGAATCGAATAAGCGATGTTCGCGCCCTGCGCCGGAGTATCGAGCGTCAGGGTGATATCGACGGCTTCGCCCGCTTCAACCTTATCCTTGCTGAGGGAGAGCGTCGCCTTGAGGTCAAGATCGTATTTTATGGAGAGAAAGCCGGAGTTTTCCCAGTCGGTGACGACCGCGACGTTTGTGCCTTTTCTGTAGTTCTCATAGGTGACGGCGACGGAGCTGTTCCAGAGCTTTTCCGCGTTGCCGCGCCAGAAGCGCATCACGGTCTTGCCCGCGTCGGCGTCGGTGACGGTATATTTGTAGAGCGTGTTGTTCTCTACGGTCTCGACGCCGGTTTTGGGGTCGTATTTGGTCTTATCCGCGTCGGCGATCACAATCGACTGATTATTGTTGTCCGCGCGGGAGTATTCGGTGAAGTTGACGTACAGGGTGCTGTTCTGCGCCCAAGTGGACGGATTGGAGATTTGCAGATAGATGACGTCGCCTGCGGCAAAGCCGTCCGCGGCGGACGCCGAGATCCCGCCGGCGAATACCGCCGAGAGGATCATCAAAAGCGCGAGGGAAAGGGAAAGAGCCTTTTTCATAGGGGGTGCCTCCTTGTTTCCGAATTCTAATATATTTTATCAAATATATTTATTCACTTTATATTGTACTGGAAACAGAGGCTTTTATCTAGTGGATAATATAGCCAAATTTGGACAACTCTTTTTGGTAAAAAAAACGAGAAAAAATTTTCAAAAACTTCGAACAAACATTTGCGTTTTTGAAAAAGATGTGTTATAATAGATTCAAACCATAGTCGACAGGTGAAAAACCGCCGTTATCACTACATTTTTCGGGAGGAATCCGCTATGAGACCGATGTCAAAAAGCCAGAAGAAAATTTATGATTTTATCGTTGACTGTACCAACCGCGGCAGGGTGCCGTCTATCAGAGAGCTGTGCGCCGCCACGGGGCTGAGCTCCACTTCTACCGTTGCCTATCACCTCAAGGCGCTCGAGGAGCGCGGGCTGATCGAGAGAGAAGAAGGCCTCAACCGCTGTATCCGCGTCAAGAATGACCGTCCGACCGCCAAGGTGCCGCTCTTAGGCCGCGTGACCGCGGGTCAGCCGATCCTCGCGGTGGAAGAGATCGAGGAGTATATCCCCGTTCCCGAGGATTTGAAGAAGGGCAGAGAGCTGTTTGCCCTGCGCGTGATGGGCGAGAGTATGATAAACGCCGGTATCTTTGACGGCGACATCATCGTCGTCAACCGTACCCCTTCCGCGTCCAACGGCGAGATCGTTGTCGCGATGGTGCCGGACGAGGCGTCGGGTGAAATGAGCGCGACCGTTAAGCGTTTTTATAAGGAGGACGGCCACATCCGCCTCCAGCCCGAGAACGACGCGTTTGAGCCGATCATCGTCGACGAGGCGATCCTGCTCGGCAAGGTCGTCACTCTGATCCGCAATTATGAATAACGGAAAATACCGTCTTTTCAAATTGTTTAACGTCCGTTAATAGTCAGTTAACAAATATCGTTTTGTTTGCGTTATAATAAAGACGTACTCAACAAGAACCGCAACTTGAAGAGTATTGTTCTACCCTCCTCGATCGGGTTATTCGAACCCGACATTGTAACCCTCATTTTATTTGGATTTATCCCCAAGAAGAAACGCCGCATCCCCTGCGGCGTTATCTTTTTGTGTTGCAGCCGTGTTATATAGAATCGTAGGGCAAGGCGCCCTCGACTTGCCGGTCGCAGCAGCGTTTTGATCATATCGGATGTTCTCAAAAAGGAGTGGGATTTTACCGGCATCTCCTGTAACCGATAGGAATATTATATCAACGTTTCGGCAAGTCGAGGGCGCCTTGCCCTACAATTTTATCAGTGGTCCCCTACAATTAATGACGACAAAAAAACCGACCCATCAGGATCGGTTTCTTTTTGCCTTTTTTGCGGTATTATACGTTTTCTTTCAGATAGTCAGCCCACATATTGCAGGCGGTGTCGGTGAAGTGGATGCCCATACCCTCCGAGTCGGAGCAGTATTCGTTTTTGAGATAGCCCTTTTCGTCTTGGAATAATGAGTACAGGTCAAGGTACATATAGCCGTTTTCTTCACAAAAGCCTTTCAGCAGCTTGTCGAACTCACGGATCGTCTCGTTGTTGAGATCGCCGATCTCACAGCCCTCGGCGATAGGGGTGGTGGATTCGATATAGATGGAGACATCGGGGGTGAGCGCGAGGATATTATCGGTCAGCTCCTTGGCGGCTTGAAGCGCGCCCTCTGCGCCGTAGACGCCGACGTCGTTCATACCGAGCATAATGAACACTTTTGACGCGCCGGATTTCTTGGCGCATTCTTCGGTGAGGGTAGTCTCGCCGTCATAGACGGGATGTACCGCGTTCTCGTCGTCGATATCCCACAGGGCGTTGTTGTAGGAGAGGCTGCCCGCGCAGAAGAACTGCGCCTTGGAAAGCGCCTCGGGATGCTCCTCACAGTAGTAGGAGAGCTTTAAGGTGATGCTGTCGCCGACGATGACCGCGTCGTCAAACCACGACGCTTCCACGGGACCCTGCTTCTCTACGATTCGCTTGCCCGAAGCGGTAGTAGCATAAACGGACGCCTCGGTCTCTGTCGGCGCGGCGGCAGGCGCCTCTTTCTTCTGTCCGCAGGCGGTAAATACAAATGCCGCGCACAGCAGAAGCGCGATCAATATATATAGTTTCTTCATCATAAATAACTCCGTAAAAATGTATTTGCAAAAGTATTATATATCAGATTGTCCGAGACTGCAACCTCCGCGGACAATTATTTACAAACTATTTATTTTTCCGTATTCGAACAAAATCCCCGAAAGCGGGATGTTTTCATTATTTTTGACAGAAAAACGCCTCTTACGAAAACCTTTTCCGCAAGAGGCACAGTCGCTTTTTTTATTCTTCCATCTGTTTTCCGAGGAACGCGGCGGCAGACTGGGCGAGCTTGAGCTCGGTTTCGGTCGGAGTCTGTACGCGGTCGCCTTTGAGCATCACCACCGCGCCGGTGACGTCGCCCGCGGCGATGATGGGATAGATGATCGCGGCGGCGTGGTTAAGACCCTCTACCGGCTGTACCTCGTCTACGGAGCTTGCGTGCGCGCTGTAGGAGCGTCGGTTCTCCATATAGTTCTCCAGCGTCGAGGTCACCCTGCGCTCGAGATACTCGCGCTTGCTCACTCCCGCAGCGGCGATCACATGATCGCGGTCGCAGACTAAGGTCGGCATCGCGCTGACGCGCGCCAGCACATCCGCGTACTGCGCGGCGAATACGCTCAGCTCTCCGACGGGAGAATACTTCTTGAAGATCACTTCGCCGTCCGTCGCCGTATAAATCTCCAACGGGTCACCCTCGCGGATACGCAGGGTTCTTCTGATCTCCTTGGGGATGACGACCCTTCCCAGATCGTCAATTCTTCTGACAATTCCTGTTGCTTTCATATCTGAACTCCTTTGATTTACAATTTCTTGCAAAGCTAGTGTTTGCAGTCGGACAGATATCATACAGATATTGTGATGGAATTATTTGTTATCAGATCAAATCGGTATTTATCTGAATCATAATGAAAAGATAATCAGGGATTATGATTTTATGTTTTCGCATATCGCGCGCTGTGTCGCGATAGTTGCCAGCGTGTCGCCTAATTGTACCAGTACCGCGGCTAAAAGAGCCAGTTCATCGTCGCTGAGCTTGCATGCGACGGCGTTTGCGGCGGCAGTGATTGATGCGGTCAGTTCACAAGGATTCATTTTCATCGTTCCTTTCCTACTACATACTATGTCGCAGCACACAAAAAGACAGTCACTCCCATATTATATATTCTTTCATATTCAAAGAAAAAGGAACCGTCAATGCGAACGGTTCCTTTTTGGATGATTTTGTCTATTTTGTTTGATGCGTTTTGAGTCTTTTCACATAAGAGGAAGTCTCTTTGGAGACGATTCCCGAAAGGGCAATCAGCGCGACAAGATTAGGCAGCGCCATCAGCGCGTTGAAGATGTCGGCGATCCCCCATACCGCCGATACGGTGAGATACGGACCGATCAGCACTGCGGCGATGTATACCCACCTGAAAACCGCTGTCAGCGTCTTGCTGCCGCCGGAAAGATATTCCAGGCATTTTTCAAAATAGTAGTTCCAACCGAGAATGGTGGTGAAGGCGAAGAAGATCAGACAGATCATCAGCACTGCGGAGGAAAATCCCTCATTGAACGGCAGCCCCGCCTTCCACGCATAGGAGGTGATCTCTACGCCCTCGAGCTTTGCGCCGGTCACCTGAGGATTCCACGCGCCGGTGATGACGATGGAAAGCCCGGTCATCGTGCAGATCACGATGGTGTCGATAAAGGTGCCGGTCATCGTGACCAAGCCCTGTCTGGCGGGTTCATTCGTCTGAGCGGCTGCGGCGGCGATCGGGGCGGAGCCCAAGCCCGCTTCGTTGGAAAAGATGCCTCTGCCGATACCCTTCTGCATCGCTGTTTTAAGCGTCAGTCCGAGAATCGCGCCGCCGACAGCTCTGACGTCAAACGCTGAGCGGAAGATCAGCGCGAACGCCGCGGGGATCTGTGTGACGTTGCAGGCTAAGATGATCACCACAAACACGATGTAGGTGATCGCCATAAAAGGAACGACGATCTCACTGACTTTGGCGATCCGCTTGATCCCGCCGATGATGACCAGCGCCGCGCAGAGAGTTACGATCGCGCCGACAATCACCAATGTATAGGTATAGTGATTTTCTCCGACAGAGAACAGAATATGCGATTTTTCGGGATCAAAAACGTTCTGCGCCGCAGAGGTGATCCCGTGGATCTGGGTGATAGTGCCGATGCCCAAGAGTCCCGCGCCGACGCCGAAGAAGGCGAAGAGCTTTGCGAGCCATTTGAACTTCTTGCCCATACCGTTTTCGATATAATAGAACGGACCGCCCAAGAAGTGACCGCCGCCCTTGTCGACACGGTATTTGATCGCGAGCAGTCCCTCGGCGTATTTGGTCGCCATCCCGAAGAACGCGGCGATCAGCATCCACAACAGCGCGCCCGGACCTCCGGCGGAGATCGCGGTGGCGACGCCGACAATATTGCCGGTGCCGATGGTGGCGGAGAGCGCGGTGCATAACGCGCCGAAGGAGGAGATCTCTCCCTTGCCGCCTTCCTCGTTCTTCACCATAAATTTCAGCGCCTTGGGCAGATGGAACACCTGAACAAGCCCCGTGCGGAATGTCAGATACACCCCCGTCGCGAGGATCAGTATGATCAGCGGCCAGCCCCATATGTAATTGTCTATTGCGGTAACAACAGAATCAAAGGTCATAGTTCATTATCCTTGCGGTTGTTCAAAGCTCTTGGTTTGTGATGGTTTATATTATCTCCTTCGTCAGAGAAACCGAAGCGTCATTCTATGTAATAATTATACCATAAAAAGCTGACGGCGGCAACAACTATTCCCAAAGGAGAAAGAAACGCTTATCGAAATACTGTATAAAATTTTATTGCGTTCTTTTTTGAACTATGATACAATAAACTGAAATCTAATGTTCAGGTGAGAACTATGCCTTTTTCTCAGGATAAAATACGCAATTTCAGCATTGTCGCGCATATCGACCACGGCAAGAGTACCCTTGCCGACCGTATCCTGGAGCTGACTGATTCTGTCGCTAAGCGCGATATGGAGGATCAGCTTCTCGATGATATGGAGCTTGAGCGCGAGCGCGGCATCACGATCAAAAGCCACGCCGTTACCTTGGAATACAAAGCCGACGACGGCGAGACCTATCTCTTCAACCTGATCGACACCCCGGGGCACGTGGACTTTAACTATGAAGTCAGCCGTTCTCTCGCCGCCTGCGAGGGAGCGATCCTCGTCGTAGACGCGTCGCAGGGGATCGAAGCGCAGACCTTGGCGAATACCTATCTCGCGATCGACGCGGGACTTGAGGTTGTGCCGGTCATCAACAAGATCGATCTGCCCTCCGCGGAGCCGCAGAGGGTAATCACTGAGATCGAGGACATCATCGGTATCCCCGCCGAGGACGCGCCGCAGGTTTCCGCCAAGGCGGGTATCAACATCCGCGCGGTGCTCGAAAAAGTCGTTTCCGATATTCCCGCCCCCGAGGGCGATATCAATGCTCCCCTCAGGGCGATGATTTTTGACTCGATTTATGACTCCTACAAGGGCGTTATCATTTATGTCAGACTGAAAGAAGGTCAGATCCATGTCGGCGACGAGTTCAAGCTGATGGCGACGGGTTCTACCTTCAATGTGGTGGAGTGCGGCTATATGCGCGCGACTTCCTTAGAGCCGAAAGAGGGCTTATATGCCGGCGAGGTCGGTTATATCACCGCGTCGATCAAGAGTCTTTCCGACGCGCAGGTGGGCGACACCGTTACCCTGACGAAGGATCCCGCTAAAATGCCGCTTCCGGGCTACCGTGCGGTACAGAGTATGGTGTTCTGCGGCATCTATCCCGTCGACGGCGCGCGATACGGCGACCTCAGAGACGCTCTGGAGAAATTAAAGCTCAACGACGCTTCGCTTTCCTTTGAGCCGGAGACCTCGGTAGCGTTAGGCTTCGGCTATCGCTGCGGTTTCCTCGGACTTTTGCATATGGAGATCATTCAGGAGCGCTTGGAAAGAGAATATAATCTCGATCTGATCACCACCGCGCCCTCTGTTAACTACCGGATCACCCTGACCTCCGGTGAAGTGCAGATGATCTCGAACCCGACGAACTTCCCCGATCCCGGCAGTATCGCCGAAGCGGAAGAGCCCGTCACCGACGCGCATATCTATTCTCCCGCGGACTATGTCGGCAACATCATGGAGCTGTGTCAGGATCGCAGAGGCTCCTTCATCGGGATGGACTATATCGACGCAGATCGTGTGGATATCCACTATGAGCTGCCGCTCGCGGAGATCATCTACGACTTCTTCGACACGCTCAAATCCCGCACCAGAGGCTACGCGTCCTTCGACTATGAGTTTAAGGAGTACCGTCCCTCCAAGCTCGTCAAGCTCGATATTATGCTTAACGGCGAGGTGGTGGACGCGCTGTCCTTTATTATCCATTCGGACAAAGCATATCCCAGAGCGCGCAAGATGGCGGAGAAGCTCAAGGAGAACATCCCGCGTCAGCTCTTCGAAGTACCGATCCAAGCCTGTATCGGCGGCAAGATCATCGCCCGAGAGACCGTCAAAGCGATGCGCAAGGACGTTCTTGCCAAGTGCTACGGCGGCGACATCACCAGAAAGAAAAAGCTGCTTGAGAAGCAGAAGGAAGGCAAGAAGCGTATGCGTCAGCTCGGTACCGTAGAGGTTCCGCAGGAGGCGTTTATGGCGGTGCTCAAGCTCGATACCGACTGATATCTTATCGTATCGGCAGAGAAGCAGAAGGTTCATCTGAGCCTTCTGTTTTTTACTTTATAGGAAACTGTTCGTTTTCTGTAAAGGTAAAAAAATTATCTTCATTTTACGTCAAAAAACAGGTGACAAACATCACAAGGCGTGCTAGAATGAGAACAACTATAAAAAGAACGGATCGGTGTACCTGTGCTGAATGAAGTTTTTCATGACGTCTATGTTTCCAATATCCTGGCAGTGATCATCGCCATGCCGATTCTGCTTGCGGTATGGTCGGTTTTGAGCGTGCTTTTCAAAGAGAAAACGACGTGGATATGTGTGATCGCTGTTGCGATCAGTATCGTACTGATTATTTACATTACCGTTTTTTCGAGAGGAGAATCGGAGCCCGGTCTGGATCTGATCCCGTTTTCCTCATTTGTCAGAGCGCGGACGCAGCCCCATATGTACCGCTCGATGCTGATGAACGTATTCTTGTTTTTCCCTTTAGGTCTTTTTCTTCCTTATCTCATAGAGGGCGGGATCAAAAGGCGTATTCTGCTGACGGTATCGTGGGGATTATTGCTGTCGGTGACGGTGGAATTGATCCAGCTGATCTTTTCTATCGGCTTATGCGAGACGGACGATGTGATCTGCAACACGCTCGGCGCGGCGCTGGGGAGTCTGGCATATCCTTTATCCGTTTTATGGACAAAACGGAAGAACAAAACAGACAAATCAAAATGAGCCTTTCGGAGGATACCGAGAGGCTTTTTCTGTATGTCATTGTGTTGATGCCGAAAATAGTTTGACACAGCCTTGACAAAGTAATATAATGACAATGATAATCTATTTGATGAAAAGGTGAGAAATATGTCGTCGTTTTCAGGAGCAACTTTGATGATTACCGGCGGGACGGGTTCGTTCGGCAATACCGTCCTCAAGCATTTTTTGACCGGCGATATCGGTGAGATCCGTATCTTCTCGCGTGATGAAAAGAAACAGGACGATATGCGTCATGATCTGCAGGCTCGCTTTCCCGCGTACGCCGACAAGGTGAAGTTCTTTATCGGCGACGTCCGCAACGCGCGATCCGTCAAGGACGCGATGTGGGGCGTGGACTATATCTTCCACGCGGCGGCGCTGAAACAGGTGCCGTCCTGCGAGTTCTTCCCGATGGAAGCGGTCCGCACCAATGTGGAGGGCACCGATAATGTACTGCACGCTGCGATCGACTGCGGCGTCAAGCGCGTGGTCTGTCTCTCTACCGATAAGGCGGCTTATCCGATCAACGCGATGGGGATTTCCAAGGCGATGATGGAGCATGTCGTTTCCGCCAACGCCCGCGTAGCGGCGGAGCGCGGCGGCGCCGTGATCTGCTGTACGCGTTACGGCAACGTGATGTGCAGCCGCGGATCGGTGATCCCGCTGTTCATCGACCAGATCAAGTCGGGCAGTCCGATCACGATCACCAATCCCGATATGACCCGATTTTTGATGAATCTCGACGAGGCGGTCGATCTCGTGAAGTTCGCTTTTGAACACGCGAATCCCGGCGATCTCTTTATCTAGAAGGCTGACGCGTCCACCATCGGCGTGCTGGCGCAGGCGGTGCAGAAGCTCTTCGGCGATACCGGCACTCAGATCATCGGTACCCGCCACGGGGAGAAGCTGTATGAGACTCTGATGACCCGCGAGGAGCGTCTGCGCTCTGAAGATATGGGCGACTACTTCCGCGTAGCGGCGGACAACCGCGATCTTAACTATGATCAATTCGTCGTCAAGGGACAGGTCGAAACCGAAGCGGAGGATTCCTACACCAGCCACAATACCCGGCTGCTGGATGTGGACGCCACCGTTGAGAAGATCCTGACGACCGATTATGTGAAAGAAGCTTTGAGGTAAACCATGAGTGATTTTTCAACTGTAAAATGGAAGGATAACGGCAAACTGAAACTGATGATCATTGTTGGCACCCGTCCGGAGATCATCCGGCTTTCGGCGGTGATCACAAAGGCGAGAACATATTTTGATACGCTTCTCGTCCATACGGGACAGAACTACGACTATACGCTTAACGGCATCTTTTTCAAAGACTTGGCATTGGAGGATCCCGACGTCTATCTTGACGCAGTCGGAAAAGACCTCGGCGAAACGATGGGTAATATCATCGCGAAGTCCTATCAGCTGATGTCTGAGCTTCAGCCCGACGCCGTACTGGTGCTCGGCGATACCAACTCCTGCCTCTCCGTCATCGGTGCGAAGCGCCTGCATATCCCGATCTTCCATATGGAGGCGGGCAACCGCTGCAAGGACGAGTGTCTCCCCGAAGAGACCAACCGCCGCATCGTGGACATTATCTCCGACGTCAACTTGGCTTACAGCGAGCACGCGCGCCGGTATCTCGCCGACTGCGGGCTTCCGAAGGAGCGCACCTATGTGACCGGCTCTCCGATGGCGGAGGTACTGCGCAATAATCTCACCCAGATCGAAAGCTCCGGTATTCACGAAAGACTCGGGCTGGAAAAAGGTAAGTATATCCTGCTCTCCGCTCACCGTGAGGAGAATATAGACACCGAAAAGAACTTTCTCAGCCTGTTCACCGCCATCAATAAAATGGCTCAAAAATACGATATGCCGATCCTGTACTCCTGTCATCCGCGCTCGAAGAAGCGTTTGGAAGAGAGCGGATTTGTCCTCGACAGCCGCGTGATCCGGCACGAGCCGTTGGGATTCCACGACTACAACTGCCTGCAGATGAACGCCTTCGCGGTGGTGTCTGACAGCGGTACCCTGCCCGAGGAGAGCAGCTTTTTCACAAGTATCGGCAAGCCGTTTCCGGCGGTGTGTATCAGAACGTCTACCGAGCGTCCCGAGGCGCTGGACAAGGCGTGTTTCATCCTCGCCGGTATTGATGAAAAGAGCCTCCTGCAGGCGGTGGATACCGCAGTGGAGATGAACAAAAACGGCGGCGTCGGTATCCCCGTTCCCGATTATACCGATGAGAACGTCAGCGATAAAGTCATCAAGATCATCCAGTCTTACACCGGCGTAGTCAACAAAATGGTGTGGAGAAAAAGCTGACAATGGTACAAAATAAGAATGCGGAAATGATAACGACAAATAATTATATCGAAAGAGACGCGACCGATATCATCAAGGGCGTTGCTCTTGTTTTTATGTTCATTCATCATTTCTTTACGATTCCCGGGTATTATATTGACGGAATATCCTATCCGTATCTGGAAGATTTCTCTCGTATCTTTTCGGAACCCTTTAAGATCTGTGTGCCGATCTTCGCTTTTTTAACAGGCTATTTTTATGTTTTTACTAAGAAAAAGAATTTGAAATATTCCCTGAAGAAAGGGACAGATGTTTGGCTCACCTATTTTTGTTTCTTCCTGCTTCTTCTGATACCCGCTGTGGCTCTTGGCTGCTGGGATGCTTCCGTGAAGAACTTTCTTTTAGAAGCGTTTGCCATATACCGCCCGACGATGAAGTTTTGCTGGTATGTATATTTTTATATCATTGCCATTTTACTGCTTCCGCTGTACCATCTGGGCGCCAAAAAGCATATTTTGATTGCCGCCGCGTTGGGTTTGGCGCTGCCTGTCTGCGTGACTGCAGTATTAACGGATCGTGTGGGTTTTCTGAGTGAGAATCTGGTAAAGATGCTTTTTGATATCCTGCAATGGTTCCCGTGTGTTGCGGTCGGGTATATTGTCGCTCAGTATGAATTGTTTGAAAAATGGTTCGACTTTTTATTCAAGCGGCATATCAAAGTCAAAGGTATTCGTATCGCGATATATGTGATCCTGATGGGTGTTGCGTTTATGGGAAGATACTTCATCCCTTCGGTTTGCTTTAACATCTCGATTTTTACCGTCAGCTTCTCTTGGGATTTTCTGCTGGTTCCGTTTTTCGTATACGGTTTGCTGAATCTTTACTACGCTATCCCGTGGAAAAAGATATTGCTGCCGCTGTCGGTGATCGGCAAGTACTCGCTTGGGATGTGGTTTTTCCACAGTATCTTTTTTAACTCCTGTAAGGAATATACCCAACCGATCCTGTATTTTCCTAAGAATCCGATATTGGTGTTACTGTGGGGCTTGCTGATTTGTTTTGGGATATCGTTTGCTGTGACAAAAGCGATTGCTCCGCTGCTGAAACTGAAAAACAGATTATTGTTCAGGGATAAAAAATCTTTTTCGGAGAGATAATATGAATATTTTTGTCACCGGCGCAAAGGGTATGGTCGGACAGGCGCTTGTTGCGAATCTGAAGAATCTTCGCGACGGAAAGAACCGTACCCGTCCCGCGCTGAAGATCGATGAGATCTATGAATATGATATTGACTCTACTGAGGCAGAGCTTGACGAATACTGTCGGAAGGCGGATTTTGTATTCAATCTTGCCGGCGTGAACCGTCCGAAGGATAACGCCGAGTTTATGCAGGGTAATTTCGGCTTCGGCTCAAAACTGCTCGACATGCTGAAACAATACGGCAATAAAGCTCCCGTGATGCTGTCTTCGTCGATTCAGGCGACGCTGATCGGCCGTTACGGTGAGTCGGATTACGGCAAAAGCAAATTAGCGGGAGAAGAGCTGTTTTTTCAATACGGTGAAGAAAACGGCGTCAAGGTCGCGGTGTACCGTTTCCCGAACCTGATGGGTCACAGCCGTCCCAATTATAACAGCGCGGTTTCGACTTTTTGCAACGCGGTGGCGAACGATTTGCCTTTCACTGTAAACGATCGTAACGCAACTGTAGAATTGCTCTACATAGACGACCTTGTAGAGGCGATGTTTGATTTGCTCGAGGGCAAGGAAAAGCGCTGTGAGTATGACGGACTTTCTCCCATAGAAAAAGCCGACGGACGCTACTGCTATGTTCCTCTGACCTATAAGGTAACGCTCGGGGAGATCGTCGATTTGCTCGAACAGTTCAAGGCACAGCATTCCACGCTGATTGTGCCGCCGATACCCGACGGCAGCTTTGCGAAGAAGCTCTACAGTTTATATCTGAGTTATTTGCCGGCTTCGGATTTCAAATTCCCGCTTAAGATGAACTGCGACGACCGCGGTTCGTTTACGGAATTGTTAAAGACTTCCGATCACGGTCAGTTTTCCGTCAATATCTCTAAGCCCGGGATCACCAAGGGTCAGCACTGGCACAACTCTAAGTGGGAGTTTTTCATCGTCGTATCGGGCAAAGCTCTGATCGAAGAGCGCAATATCTACACGAACGAGAAGGTCAGCTTTGAGGTCAGCGGTGAAAAAATAGAAGCCGTTCATATGATTCCCGGCTGGACGCATAACATCATCAACCTCAGCGACACCGAGAACCTCGTCACCCTGATGTGGGCGAACGAGCAGTTCGACCCCTCTCATCCGGACACGTTCTATGAACCGGTGTAATGATCCTAATATATAGAAAGAAACACTCTGTTGAATTCGTTTCAACAGAGTGTTTTTGGTTATTTCAGCAGTTTTAAAAAAGCGGTCGGCAGGGGGTAGTCGCTGCGAAGTTCTTCTTCGGTGACCCATATGAAGCGGTTGTTTTCGGAGGTTGTGCTGACACGGTATCCTTTCATATACCAGTCGATATGAGTGAAAATGTGCTTTGCGTCTTTGATAAAAGTAATGTTGTCCGCATCGAGATCCCATTCCTTCATTTTTTTATGAAGTGATTTTTCACTGTGAAACCCCTCAATGTTCGGCAGCTGGTACATCCCCGGGAGCAAGCCTTTATCGGGACGCTTCTCTATGGCGACGCGGTTATCACGAGAGCGGATGAAGAACACGGACTTGTTCTCTTTTTTTCGCTTCACTTTTTTGATCCGTACGGGAAGTTCTTCGGTGAGATGTTCCCGATATGCGGCGCAGTATTCACGGATAGGACAGTTCTCGCAGGATGGCGCACCGTTCGGCAGACAGACGGTCTCTCCCAGCTCCATCAGCGCTTCGTTGAACGCTCCCGCTTGATCGGGCATGATCTCCAGCAATTCGGAAAATACCCTTTTTTTGGTTTCGGGGAGAAGGACGTTTTCTCTGTTTTTCCTGATGCGGGCGATCACGCGCAGGACATTTCCGTCTACCGCGGGGACTTTTTCATCAAAACAGATCGACGCGATCGCCGCCGCGGTGTAGTCGCCGATCCCGCTGAGTTTTCTGAGCTGATCGAAGGATTTGGGAAAGACGCCGCCGTATTCGGTCATGATAGTGATCGCCGCTTTTTTGAGATTCCTCGCGCGGCTGTAGTAGCCGAGCCCCTCCCAGAGCTTTAACAGCGCGTCGTCGTTGATCTCGCTCAGGCTTTTGACGTCGGGGAGCGCTGTGATAAAGCGGGCATAGTAGCTCTTGACCGCTTCAATTCTAGTCTGCTGGAGCATAATCTCCGAGATCCAGACGCGATAAGGATCTCGCCCCTCCCGCCACGGCAGGGGTCTTTTGTTCTCTTCAAACCACTGTATCAGCGGTTTGGTGATTGCTTTCAGTGATTGTGACATCATATTCTCCGTCAAATTTTCTGTGTCTATTATACCAGATATGACAGGATTTGCAAAGAAAATGCAAAGAAACCCTTGCTTTTCCAAATAAAATTGTTATTTTTTGTATAATTCTTTTATCGTATTGCATTTTTATTTTTCATATGTTATTTTAAAATAGAATAGGTAGATATAGCCTCTGTTACAAACACAACATATTGCTGTCCTTATAGGATGACAGACAGAAAGACACAATATGCTATTTGTTATCGGAGCGGGATATCCGGAATACTTTCCTTAGGAGGGAATTGTATGATAAAAAAATGGTTAGGAAGAATCTTATCAGTCACATTGGTGATATGCCTCTTGGCTGCATTTGTTCCGATGACGGTATTCGCGGAGGAACCGGAACTGGATTCCAAAAATTACGCGATCAAGAGATCTACATTTATAGGCTTTTGGTGGGTAAAGGACGCAAACACGAGACTTCTGTCCTACGCGACCACTCCGTCAAAGCCCGGTACGACCTCTAATTTTCTTCAGACGCTTACATGTTCCATTAATACGGACTATAACAACGGATATATCAACCAAACTGACTTTTTCAAGATCCAGAATAAAAAGATGTCATCCAATCTGGCGCTGTCCTTCGATTATACGATCCATATCGGTTCGAACGGCGGCTCTATCACCTTTGACGGAACTTCCGTGACAGAATCGGGCACCTATATCCTCGGTTCGACTACAGAGTTTGTGCGCGTTGACATCACCTCCGGTGCGGAGGAAGGCGCCACGACATGGATCGAGATGTCCAACTTCCAGTATGTCGACCCTAACACCTCCATCTCCGTTACCGTGAACGGCTCTGCCGGGGGCAGAGTCAGGACCTCTGACGGCTATGTTGCTGACGGCGAGACGATTGCGCTGTCAACGACGCTGGCGCAGGGCGCCCAGATTCAGCCGTTCCCCGCTGACGGTTACGAATTCTTCGGCTTTGTAGACGCCAACCATAACAAGATAACGGTCGACGATACATGGATGTATTATCCTACCAAAGACGTGACTGTTTCCCCGGTTTTCGCGAGACCCGGGATCGATCCCGTGTTCTCTGTCGGCGGCAAGCTCTTTACCGACTTGGGCGATGCCGCTGCGCAGGGCGGCGTGGTGATTCCGCTGCAGGATTGTACCGTTCCGGCTGGCAGCTATACCATTCCGAGCGGGACGACGCTGCTCGTTCCCAACGACAGCAGCAACACGGTATACACCACTCAGCCTCAGATCGTCAACGAGATTGACGCGCCTTCCGCTTACAGAAAGCTCACCTTAGCGTCGGGCGCTGTGTTGAATTTTGAGTCCGGCTCAGCTTTAAGCGTCGGCGGCAAGCTCTTCTCCGCGAACGCCGGAAAGAGCTGCTCTGTGACGAATACCTACGGTCAGGTGATCGTTTCAAACGGCGCTTTGATGAATTTTGCATCGGGCACCAACCTCTACGCGTGGGGCTTTGTCACATCCAAAGCCGGTGAAGCTAAAACAGATGACGCCAAGATCCATCTGTATTCCGGCGCGACGGTCTATGAGGACTTTCAGATCTGCGACTTCCCCGGCGGTACTCATACGCTGAATCTGATGCAGGCGAGCAATGTGTTTTTCCCGCTGTCCCAGTATTATATCCAGAACGTCGAGTGCCGGATGCAGATCGACGCCGGCGCGAAAGAGGAGATATACGGCGCTCTTTACGCGCTTTCTATGAACAACTTCGCGTCTATGATTTTTATCGGTCCCGAAGAAGGTTCTCTGTTCAAACTGACCGACGGCTATATTGTAAAGTACTATGACGAGACCGAGGATAAGGTAAAATGCGATATTTACGGCGACGCTACGATCTCTCCCGTTCAGGTTACCATCGCGGGCAAGTCGATCGATACTACCCTCCGGCAGATGCCGATCAACAATATCGGCGTCAACGTCAAGAGCGGAACGCTTGCTACCGATCAGGCGATCTTACTTCTTCCCGACTCTTACATTAATATTGACGAAGGGGCGACCTTTGATATCCGCAACGACGTCTACCTGGTCGACGCCGCGGACTGGATCGGCGGAAAGCACGTCTACCCGTCCAGCAACCTGCGTCCGCTGGTTTATTCCGCGACGCTTGCCGATAACGGTATCAACGGCGGTAAGAGCCCGAGAGAGCAGAAGGGCGGAGAAGGCTCTATGGACAGCGCGGTGCTCGACGTTAACGGCACTGTCAATATTGAGGCGAACGGTACGCTGGTCACCACCGGCTCCGGCGCTCAGATCATTTCCACCGAAGGAACCGCGACGATCGTAAACAATAGTGAGAAGACGGTCAGCGCGCTGGTGCTGGCAACTTTCGGCAGCGAAGTAACCTGTTCCGCTGATACGGAGATCAAGGCAAACGTCCTGCGCAACGAGGACGGTACCACCATCCGCGGCGGCTCCGACGACACCTACACCTATGACGCGGAAACCGGAAAATGGATCACCAAGGGCTTTGTCTATTTTGACGATTTCACCTTATCCCTCGACGGAAACATCTGTACTGTTCTCAGATATGAGATTCCGGAAGAAACCGATATCGCCGATTATACGATCACGATAAACGACGTTGAAGGTACTTTCATCGAGTCGGGCAGCTCCTACAAGGTGCTCTATCCCGTGAAGATCGCGGAGATCACCGATACCCTGACCGCAAAGCTCTATTATAACGGCACGCTCAAATCTACGGATGAAGTAATCCCCGCGGCATACGGCAGAAAGCTCGATCCCAATTTTATCGCTAACCCGACAGCGCTTGTCGACGAAGAAGATTCCTATTATCTTACCGGTACCTTCAGCGGAGATTCCTGCTGGACGGTCGATACGATCAGACCCGAGTATCTCTTTGAGCTGAACATTGAGAATCCGGATGACAACGAATATATGCTCACCGGTATCCCTCTTGCCAAAGGCGATGAGATCAAGGCGGCGAAGTATCAGGGCGGTTCACTGACCAACTGGTATCCCGACAATCAGCCAAACTACACGATCACCGAGACAGGCGTTTATAATATCTATCTCAGACCCGATGGAAACGGTAATCAGGATTGGTACTGGACCTGCATCTATGTCGAGCAGGTGACAGACGAAAATACCATCAAGAGTCATCTGATCGATCCTCTGGTCCAGACTACGCTGAACCTTGGCAATCAGGCGCAGCTGCAGTGGAACCACAGCACCGATAACCCGGCATATACCTCCGACTATATTCTGGAGCATCCGACATTCGGCGCGGTAGATTCCGCCGCGATCCTTGACAAGCTGGGACGTCAGCAGGCTTTGACGGTTGATGAAGACGTTTTTGCCTCGTACGGTCTGAAGTATGCGGGCAGCACGCTGGTGCTCAACGACAACACCAAGATCAAGCACTACTTCACCATTACAAACCAGACGCTGTATAATCAGTATAAGGACAGCTTCACCTTCGACGGTCAGGCTGTCACCGCCAAGACTCACGACGGTAACGAGTTTTATTTCGAAGTCGGCGGTATCGCGGCGGTAGACCTTGATAACCAGTATGTTCTGGCAAATACCAAAGGTGAAGCGAGCCTTTCCTATGCTGCTCTCGACTACGCTGTAAAAGTGATTAATCGGAACAAAGAGAATGAAGCGCAGCTCAGGAATCTGATGTACGCTTTATACTGGTACAACGTCTATGCGGACGCGTACTGGGCATAACAGGAGGAAGATATATGAAGAAACATTATACAGAGCCTGCGTTTGAGCTGACGCGGCTCACGCTTAAAGATGTAATTCTCTATTCTAATATCACTCCTACAGAAGCTTACGAGACGCCCAGAGCGATCAGAAAAGCGATGGAGGAAGAGCTGGAGAACAACGGAGATCTCGTTGAAGATCCCATCGAATAAGAAAAACATCCAGATAAGAAGCCACCCGCGGCGCTATACAGCCGCGGGTGGTATGTTATATTTTGATATTTCGGCACGATTTGAGAAAAAGATGAATGAAATGATAAAAACCGCCGCTCAAAAGATAAACGATTGACGACAAAACGCAGTATAACGCATAATCGGTCCTTTTTTCAAACATCCGAAAAAGTTTGCATTTTTATGTGTTTTTGGTATTTGCTACCATTTTTTTGAGCGTTGCTTTGTTCATAATCACTAAAACTGTTTACAAAAAATTCATCTTTTTATGCGAAAACGGTTGACTTTCTTTAGGGGCTATATTATAATAATAGAGAATAGAAAATAGGTGGATTGTCCCCAAAAGTGTTTTCTGTTCATTTACTGAAGCGCCCGGATGTATAATTTGGGTATTTTGCCAGAAAGGGATTCATCGTATCATGAGTGAAAAAACAAAAGTCAAAGAAAAAAACTCCGCAGGGTACAAGGTGTTTACCGTATTGGGAATTGTGCTGTGCGTGATTTTGGTTCCCATTTTGATCATAAATGTTACGATGATTATTCAGGGATATGTCAATCCCGAGAAGGTCCCGTCATTCGGCGGCTATTCTCCGCTGATCGTTCTTTCTCCTTCTATGGAAGATACGATCATGAAAGGCGATCTGGTAATCGTCAAATCCGCTCAGCCTGATGAAGTGGAAGACGGAGATATCATTTCTTTCTTTGATCCCGATTCCACCGGTACCGCTGTTTTGACGCATAGATGCATCGAGGTGGTTAACGAAAACGGTGTTATTTCCTTTAAGACAAAAGGTGATAACAACGATTCTGCCGATCCGACGCCGGCTCCCGCCGAGAATCTGGTCGGTAAGTACATCACGCGGATTCCGTTTGCCGGTTCTGTTGCGATGTGGCTGCAGACCACTCCCGGTCTGATCGTATGCGTTGCGGTTCCGATCGTTCTTTTGGTGGCGTATGATTTGATTATGAAGAAGAGATACGACAAGACCAAGAAGAAGGACACCGACGATCTGCTCAAAGAGCTGGAAGAGCTCCGCGCGCTGCAGGCGCAGCAGGAACAGGCTCCTCAGGCGGCTGCTGTTCAGCCGCAGGCTGCCGTACCTCAGACAGCTCCCGCTGCACAGCCGGTTCAGGCTCCGGCAGAATCTCCCGCTCCCGCGGCTCAGCCCGCACAGGCTCCCGTTCCGCAGGCAACTCCGGCTCCCAAACCCGCGTCGGTTCCCAGAGATCTTTCCGATATCGACGCCTTGATCAATGAGATTGAGAACGAAGACAAATAAGTTTTCACTCTGCGCTCTGCACTCTGCACTGTGCACTAAAAAAGATTATTCTTCCCTCGGAAGCCACGCTGAGGGTGAATATAAAATGCCGCGGCATTCTCCGCGAATGGGCAGAGATGCCCGGTAAATATTTCCCTCGGAATAAAGGGAAGAATCACAACGCCTACTGGTATAGGCAAATTTATGAAAGGAGTTTTTCCACTATGAAGAAAAACAAAATTATGAGAATTGCTTCCGTTCTTCTGATCGTTACTCTTCTCTCCACCTGCGCCATTTCCGGCACTTTTGCTAAGTATGTGACCACCGGCGAAGCCGAAGGCACTGCTCGTGTAGCAAAATGGGGCATCGTTGTAACCGTTGACGGCGACCTCGCTGCCAAAGAGTACAAGGCTGACGACACCACCTACAATCCCGTTGGCGGTCCCAACGCTTCTGCCGGCCTTTCCGTTAAGGCTAACGAAGTTGTTGTAGCTCCCGGCACCGGCTCCAAGCTCGTAAATGGCGAATGGACAAACTGCATTGAGGCTTCCATCGAAGGTAAGCCTGAGGTTGCTACCCGTTTCGCGCTCTACATGACCGCTGATGACTTCACTGAGATCTGCCTGCCCGCCGGTACCTACACCGACGAGAACGGTGATGATTTCACTGTTGCTGAGGACTATTATCCTGTTAAGCTGACCCTCACCGTTGAGCGTGACGGCAGACAGGTAGGCCCCTTCACCGGTACTGCTCAGGACATCCTCGACGCTCTTGATGCAATCGGCGGCAATGATAACCTCACTGCTGACTTTGCTCCCGGCGTAAACTGCAACGCTACCTTTAGACTGACTTGGGAATGGCCCTTCGAAGGCGCGCGCGACGGCTTCACCGCTGAAGAGATCGACAAGATGGACACCTATCTCGGAAACGCGATCGCTGGTGTTGTTGACGATACCGGTGTTACCACCATCGAGTCCTTCGGATGCACCGCTTCCGCGACCCAGATCGACTAATTTACTGCTATAGTAAATTACATCTGATATTTCAGGATTAGCTTGTGATAAGCTCAGTGCTGAAATTTAAAACTTAAATCCCATTCATTTATCGGCGGCGTGTCGTGGCCGCGCCGCCGACGTGAATGACTTTTGCGAGGACCAAGCTTTTGATTTTCGCAAAAATAATTCACTGGTTAGGAAATTTTGCAGACTTATTGATTTATGGAGGCTCAAATGAAAGATTACGCTTCTCTGAGAAAGAAAAGAACAACGCGTACGATCGGCATTCTGCTCGTGGTGCTTCTCATCATCGAGGTTTGTTCGCTGACCGTACTGTTCAGCCGTGTCGCAAATTACACAACCGGAGGTAATTATTATCAAATTTCTCTGACTGAAGGCGGCGATATGTCTAAGCTTGTGGTATTGGACGCTGCTCAGAGCGGCTTTATTGAGCCCGACCGCGTTGCGGATCCCGAGACAGAGTTTTTTGAGGACGGCGACGTTTATAACGACTACGATTTCGGCTATCTCGCTACCGACGAGAACGGCGTAGAGTATAACGATAACGAAGTGATCAACTGGACTTCTTCATCGGTTTGGACCACCGATACCGACGTAGAAATTTTCCACCTTTCCTATAACGAAACGGGTGAAGTTACCGTCAAGTCAGAGAACGAGGATAAGGTCTTTGCTCCCGGCACCGGCGATATCTATGACTTTTCTTTGATGAACAACGGCGACCAGTCGCTCAAATATCTTGTCTATCTCGAATCCTGGGCAGGAGACGAGAACGATCCCACCATCCCGCTGACCGCGAATTTCTACGGCGGCAACGTTTCTGCGACTGAAAAAGCGAACTGGGAACATATTCTGAACCTTACCGGTAAGGGAGACCTCGGCGGTCTCGCTCCCGGCGCCAAGACCGATTATCACATCGGCTGGGAATGGCCCTTTGAATACGGCAACGGCGACACGGATCTTTCTTCCGCTGACGCCTATGATACGATGCTCGGCAATTTAGCGGCGTTTGAGAAGGATCTTTTCATCACCGTCCGCATCAAGACGGTCGCGTGGATCGATCTGGAGCCGACCGAGCCTTCGACAGAAGTTACCGAGCCTCCGACAGAAGTTACCGAACCTCCGACAGAGGTCACAGAGCCTCCGACAGAGGTCACAGAGCCTCCGACAGAGGTCACCGAGCCTCCGACAGAGGTCACCGAGCCTCCGACAGAGGTTACAGAACCTCCGACAGAGCCGACCGAGCCCGCTGTCGATTACTGGTATGTTTATACCTCCACCGAGGGCGAAGGCACCGCGGACGCAACGCCCGACAAGGTTGAGCAGACATCCGACGACACCTTTACGCTCCACGCGGAGCCCGCTGAAGGATGGAAGTTTGATCACTGGGAGATCGAAGACGGTGATTCCTATGATATCATCAGCGGCTCTCTGACCGATCCCGATCTGGAGCTTCTGCCTTATTCCGATATCCACGCGAAGGCGGTCTTCGTTCCCGATTCGACTGACGCGGAGGATTACTGGTACATCTACGCCGATGTGAAAGACGGCGAAGGTACCGCGACAAGAGATCCCGAGAGAGTTCCTCAGGACAGTGACGATACAGCTACATTAGTTGCGACCCCCGCCGACGGATATGAGTTTGTCGGCTGGGAGTTTGACGACGGGGATGTATATGATATTTTAGACGGCGGCAAGCTGACCGACGCTACTTTGAAGATCAAGCCCGGTTCCGATATCCACGCTCATGCGATCTTTAAGCCGAAGGCGACACAGCCCGCGACGGCAGCGCCTGCCTCTGAGCCCGCTACATCTGCTCCCGCTACTACACCCTCTACTACCCCTAAGACGGGTGATACGACCCATATGCTTTTATGGCTCATTATCTCCGGTCTCGCGTTTATCGGATTGGTAGCGCTGGTAGTTGTTTACATTCGTTTGAGAAAAAAAGAAAGCTGATTTGCCATGAAGCAGAAGACTGAAAAGAAAAAGTTCAGAGTCGGCGCCGCGATCTTCAGAATCATTCTGATTCTTGTTGCGGGTCTGACAGTCGGCTTGGCGGTCTTCTCCTTCAACGCCAACCGCATCGGCGGCAACCAGCTGCCTATGCCGTTCGGCTACGGCGCTTCGGTTGTTCTCTCCGGCTCAATGGAGCCTGCCCTTCAGGTGAATGACCTCGTGATTGTCAAAGCGCAGGAGGATTATTCCGAGGGTGATGTGGTAGTATATCAAAACGGCAATACGCTGATTATTCATAGAGTTGTCAAGAAGGACGGCGAGGAATTTGTCACCCGCGGCGACGCGAACAACGCCGACGACGATCCGATCAGGCTCTCCGATATCAAGGGAATCATGATTTTCAGAGTTCCTTTTATTGGCTTGATCTTCAAGTGGCTCAAGACCCTCCCCGGTACCCTGATCGTACTGGGACTCGCGATATTTCTTTTATATCGCTCCCGCCGCAAGGAGAAGGAGAAGGATTCCGAGCAGCTCGACGAGATCGTCGAGGAGATCCGCCGCCTGCAGGCTTTGCAGCAGAGTACGGCGCAACCCCAACCTATCGAACAGCCCGCTGTAGGGAACGATGCTCCCATCGTGCCGCAAAAGGAAGCAACGGACACTGTAGGGAATGATGCCCCCATCGTCCCGCAGAATGAAACAACGGCTGAAAACGCGGAAAACGATGTCCCCATCGTGCCTCAAAACGAGACACCATCAACCCCTGACGACTTCTCCGATATCGACGCCCTGATCAGCGAAATAGAAAACGATTAATACACTCTGTGTTGAAATAAGGAAATATCTAATTTCGCGGAATATTCCGCGGCAACCATTTGAAAGGAGCTGGAACATGAAAAGGAATCATTTGCTTGGCATAGTCGCGCGCACCGCGTGCGTACTCCTATGCTTGGTTCTGTTCTCCGCGCATCTGTGCTCGGGAATGTTCGCCCGATATAATACAGAAGGAGAGGCGACCGGCTCTGCAAACGTCGCGGCGTTGAATGTGAATGTGACTCAGGAAGAGGCGTTGAGTATTGCAGATTCCGGTGCATCGACTTTTTCGTTTAAAGTAAATAACGAATCTGAGGTTGCAGTTTCTTATGGTGTTGTGATCAAGTTTAAGGCTTCTTCAACCGCGTTACTCGATACATATGGCAGTGATGCTTTTTCCAAAGTAATAAGGGACGTGAAGCTTGGTGATGACATTGTCGGTACAGTAAGCGATAATGGGATGACCTATACATTCAGCAATTTGGGTTATTTGGAACCCGGCGATTCTTCTGACGCTTATAACTTGAGTTATGTGATTCACGTAATTGCAAAAAATAATGGCGAGATATCACCCAATTTTCAGACCAACGCGTATGGTTTGAGCTTTGACGTATACGCCAAAGCGACTCAGATTGATTAAGGAGGGAAGAACCATGAAATTGATTAATTTACCTCCTGAGAAGAAAGCAAGATTCAGCAAGTGGCGCCTTGTGATTTCTTGTGTATTGGTTGCTACTTTGCTCGTTTCGACAAGCATTGGTCTCGGTTTTTCAAAATTTAACAGTTTATCAGGCCCTCTTAATTCCGGCACGTTTGTAACCTATGGTTTGCAGGCAAAAGGGTTTGAAAATGCCTCCAGCGGTAATAAGATGATTGTTTATGAAAGAGTAGCCGGGGAAGATACTGTTATCCCGGTTCTTGACGGCAACATCAAGATTACCATTCCGAAAACTGCAAGAGGCACAAATATAGAGAAAGCAGACTATATTGCTGTTGTATATCCGGGCAGTGCTCCCTCATATGAAGTCAATTATAGTTCGCCGTTTGCAGGAAACGCCTATTTTCAGTATAAGTATTACGATAGTTTCTCTGTTTATGGGTTCTCTTATTCAAACAATACAGGAAGATTGTTGGGAGCTATTACAGACAGCACAAATTCGATGTCGATTGAGTTTAATGTTGGCAAAGATTTCATTCCGATCAGCGTGAATTCCGGCTATACTTATGATGAGGACGACGGTGCGATCAAGTATGAGAACATCTACAGATTCTCCGGAAGATTAGCTACATTTGACGTCCGTTACCGTAAAGCTACTTGGGAGGATTTTGCTGACACAAGTTGGTATAACACCTCCGATACATCCTTTACTATTGAAACCGCAGAGGAGCTCGCCGGTCTTGCCGCTATCGTAAACGGTACCGCGGACGGGATCGATCAGGACAGCTTTGCGGGCAAGAACATCACTCTCGGCGACGATATCTCTCTGTATACCGACGAGGATCGCCTCGACGGAAACGGAAAAGAAAAGAGACCGTGGGTACCGATCGGATCCTTTGAAGCTCCGTTCAGTGGAAACTTTGACGGCGCCGGATATACCATCAGCGGTTTGAATATCCCTGAGTATATATCTCAGGATGCCGATAAGGATAATACATCCGGTCTGTTCGGTATGGTCAAGGGCGCAGGTTCTTCTGTCAGTATCTCGAACGTTACGCTGGAGGATGTGAACCTCTCCGCTCATCTTGGCTTATATACCGAAGCCGATTCCGGTCAGTCTATGGGCGCGTTAGCCGGATACTGTGAGAATTGCAGCATTTCCGATGTTCATGTTGATCAACTGACAGTTAACCGTAAAGCAAAGTATATTGGCGGCATTATCGGTCGCGGAGACGCGATGGGAAGTATTTCCGATTGCACAGTTGAAGGCGCGGTATTTGATCTGGAGGATTGCAACAATATCGGCGGTATTGTCGGTATCCATTACGGCAACGGCGCAGATGTTAATATCAGCAATTGCTATGTATCGGCACAATTCGGCGGTTCGTATGCATCCGCCGGCGGTATTGTCGGATTCGGCAACGGCGGCGCTGTCGGCGTTGAGAACTGCTACTTTACCGGCAGCTTTGATCCGGAAGAGGATGACTCCTTCAACGGCGGTATCCTCGGTATCGGCTTCAGCGGCGTGGATAATGATTATATCATCAACAATTGCTATGCGAATTGTGACGCTGACCTGATCGGTCACGGATACTTTGGATATACAGCATATACCGGTGAGGAAACAATCGACTATTGTCTTGCAAACTACGGCAATAATCTTGTAGTAGTCAACTCCTCTTGGAGCGGCGATAATGATTCCTTTACTTGGGAGTCCTACGCGACTGATGCAGGATATGACGGCTATTCTCACACTGTATATAAGTCGGATGACTATTGCTATCCCGATTCTGCTCCCTCCATCTATTGGACGATCACAACCGAGTCTGAGGATGAGGATAAGGGTACTGCTTCCAACGATGCGACTGACGACAAGATCGTCAAGGAGAACGACCACACCGTCACCCTCAACGCGACTCCCGAGTCCGGCTATGAGTTTGACGAGTGGGTGATCGAGGGCGACTACTCCCTCGTGGGCGACAGCAAGCTTACCGACGCGAGCTGTGTGATCAAGCCCTCTGGCAACATCACCGCGACCGCGAAGTTCAAGGAGATATCAGCGGCAGACTCCTATACCGTTACGGTTGCGTCAAATGACGACACAATGGGCACGGTATCCGGCGGCGGAACAGTGAATGACGGCGATTCCGTCACCGTTACCGCGGCAGCGGAGTCCGGATATGATTTCCTTCGTTGGGAAATTGACGGAGAAGAAAAGTCGACAGAAGCGGTGTACACCTTTACACCCGACGGCGATGTTACCATTACAGCAATATTTGTTGCGAATTGAGTAAATTTCTGATAATTGATTCAAATGGACAAATCCCCTCCTTGTGAGGGGATTTTTGTTGTGTATAAACCGTTTGGAACGGTCTTGACCGTTTCGCTTCGCACCGGCGTTGAAATTATACCGTAGGGTGGGGGACAAGCTCGAGCCGAAACGTTGCTAATATCACAATGTTTTAATGCGAAGCAAAGCAAACGTCACATATGCTTCGCAAATGACATTGATTTGGCAAATGGCTCTCGGCGGGAGCAAGCCCCCGCCCTACAACCCACCGCGACGTTGCTTTATCACCGTAGGGAAGGGTCTTGACCGTTGTGCAACGCAGAAGCGATGATGTGATACCGTAGGGCAAGGCGCCCTCGACTTGCCGGTCGCAGTAACGTTTTTGATGATATCAAATGTTTCATACAGGAGCAGGTTTTTACCCACAGCGTCTATAACCGATGTGTCGTTAATACCATCGTTTCGGCAAGTCGAGGGCGCCTTGCCCTACGGCAGATGGTTGCACGCAGCCGAAAAGGTCATCTTATTTCAATGTCAGGGACGGTCAAGACCGTTCCCCTACAGTAATGGATAGACCCACCCAACGGTCATTCAACAATAATCCATAATCATAATTCTTTAACGATATTGACTTCCAAATCGCGAACACGTATAATGAACATAACACACAAAATATAGGGATGTGACACAATGAGCTATGCGGATATGGTATTTATCGAGAACTGCAGGGATATTATCGAAAACGGTTTTTCCGACGAGAATTTTGACGTAAGACCCCACTGGGAGGACGGCGCGCCCGCCCATACCATCAAGAAATTCGGCGTGGTCAACCGCTATGATCTTAGTAAAGAATTCCCCATTATGACGCTGAGGAAGGTCTATTTCAAGAGCTCTATTGACGAGCTTCTTTGGATATGGCAGAAGAAGTCGAACGACATCCACGAGCTGAAAAGCCACATCTGGGACAGTTGGGCGGACGAGAACGGCTCCATCGGCAAGGCGTACGGCTATCAGCTCGGCGTCAAGCACAAATACGCCGAGGGCGAGTTCGACCAGGTGGACCGTATGCTTTATGATCTGAAGAACAATCCGACTTCCCGCCGCATTATGTCGAATATCTTCAACCACCACGATCTCTTTGAGATGGGACTGTATCCCTGCGCCTATAGCGTGACGCTGAATGTGACAGGAAATAAGCTCAATATGATCCTCAACCAGCGCTCGCAGGATATGCTGGTAGCGAACAACTGGAACGTCTGCCAGTACGCGATCCTCCTGCATATGTTCGCGCAGGTATCCGGCTTCGAGGTCGGCGAGCTGGTTCACGTGATTGCCGACGCGCATATCTATGACCGCCATATCGACGCGGTCAAACGTATTATTGAATTAGAACCCTATGAAGCGCCGAAGCTCTGGGTCAATCCCGAGAAGAAAGACTTCTACGACTTCACCGTCGACGACTTCAAGCTGATCGACTACCAATTCCACGAGTTCAACGAGAAGATACCCGTAGCGATATAACGTAGGGGAGGGTCTTGATCCTCCCGGTACATTGATACCGGCGTATTGTTTTCATAGGCGGAACGGGCATGACCCTCCTCTGCATTGAAAGGACAAAACATAATGAAACTGATCGTAGCAGTTGATGAAAACTGGGGCATCGGCAAAAAGGGCGACCTTTTAAAGTCGATCCCCGACGATATGAAATTTTTCCGCGAAACCACCAAAAGAGCGATCCTTGTCATGGGCTACAACACCCTGCTGTCCTTCCCCGGCAGCAAGCCCCTCCCCGGCAGGCTCAACATTGTGCTTGCCGATATCCCCGAGCTGCAGATCCCGGGCGTGGTGGTCTGCAACACGATGGATCAGCTGCTCTCGCTGCTCGAGAACTTCTGCTCGGACGACGTCTATGTGATCGGCGGCGGGATGATGTACCGCCAGCTGCTGCCCTACTGCGATACCGCGCTGATCACCAAGATGCGCTTTTCGGGCGACGCGGACACCTTTATCCCGAACCTTGACGAGCTGCCCGAATGGAGCGTCAAGTCAGAGTCCGAGATAATGGATTATGAAGGGTTGAAGTTCTCTTTTGTAGAGTACCGTAATTCCTCCCCCAATGCGCTTGCTTTCCGTTCTTTTGACAAGGATATCACAGAAGTGTTTGCCTCCAAAAAGGAGATCGAGTTCAATTATATCGATTGCAAAGGAAGCTACCGGTCTGACTTGCGTGACCTGCTCGAACGATACTTCTATCCGATCAGAGACGGCGTAGCGCCGACGGACGTCCGTTTTTTCCTGATGACAAGTACAAAAGAGGAGAAGAGCTCCTTCGGTCAACTCCTGTATTTCAAGCGCCTGACAGCGAGCGAAGCGGATTTTCAGAAGCTGAATGACCGCTATCGGGACGAAGATGACTGCACCGGCAGAGCGTGTCCGGTTCGCGTCAAAAAGTCCGAGCTTGACGAATTTATCACATTCATCAATAAAGCTGCCTTTGAAGACGTCACAGCAAAATTCAAGGCAGATAAACCATAATTACAACTAACACAGAAAGGGGCTTTACTATGAAATTTTACATCTGCGAGCATTGCGGCAACATCATCGCAATGGTAAAGGAATCCGGCGTTCCGGTCATGTGCTGCGGTCAGAAGATGACGCTGATCGAGGCGGGCGTTACCGACGCCGCTGTTGAGAAGCATGTTCCCGCCTATGAGGTGAAGGACGGTATCGTCAGCGTTGCTGTCGGCTCTGTCGCTCATCCGATGACGGACGCGCACTACATCGAGTGGATCGCGCTTCAGACAAACAAAGGTAACCAGCGTAAGACGCTCACTCCCTCAGACGAACCCAAGGCTTGTTTCGCTTTGTGCGAGGGAGAAGAGGTCAAGGCTGTCTACGCCTACTGCAATCTTCACAGCCTCTGGAAGGCATAAACACACAGTAAACGGTTATACTGGTATAAAGGAGAGATATTATGGCTAACAAATATGCAGGAACACAGACCGAGAAAAACCTGCTTGCCGCCTTCGCGGGCGAGTCGCAGGCGAGAAACAAATACACCTACTTCGCGTCCAAGGCTAAGAAGGAAGGCTTTGAGCAGATCGCCGCGCTGTTCCTCAAGACCGCTGATAACGAGAAGGAACACGCCAAGCTCTGGTTCAAGGAGCTCGAGGGAATCGGCTCCACCGCCGAAAACCTTGCTGCCGCTGCGGACGGAGAGAACTACGAATGGACAGATATGTATGAGGGCTTTGCCAAGACCGCCGAGGAAGAAGGCTTTCCGGAGCTTGCCGCAAGATTCCGTCTGGTCGCCGAGATCGAGAAGCACCACGAGGAGCGCTACCGCGCCCTGCTCCACAACATCGAGACCGCCAAGGTGTTCGAGAAGAGCGAGGTCAAGGTGTGGGAGTGCCGCAACTGCGGTCACATCGTTGTCGGTACCAATGCGCCTCAGGTCTGCCCGACCTGCAACCATCCGCAGAGCTTTTTTGAGATCCACGCGGAAAACTATTGATATAAAGCGTAAAGAAAAGCTGAGCATCATGCTCAGCTTTTTTCGTTGTTATCGGGAGATTCTGTTTTGTCGTTATCATTATTTTCGGTTACATCGGTATTTTCAACGTCGGGTTTTCTGCGGCAGCGTTTTCCGATCAGGATCCCGAGGAAGAGCATCGCCGCCGAAAGAAGAACAAAGCCTGCCGTGATCAGGATTTTTTGAATAACGGGATAGTACGGATCGTGAAAATCCAAGAGCTCCTTTGACACGCTTTCGTCCGGGGTGCTTTTGCTGTCGGAGAGGGAGCGTGCGCCCGATTCGCTCAATGAGGACGACGCCTTCGGCGAGGCAGCCGTCTGATAAGAAGCGTTGTTTCCGACAGAGAGCTTCAGCGTGACCGATTTATCAATGTCGATGTGTTCTTCGCCGGACGCCGCAGCGGATACGGGAGAGAAGAGGACGGCGCTTTCGCCGTTTTGCAGCGCCTTGAATTTGCATATAAAGAGAGCGCCGCTTTTTGCTGTGGCAGAAGCGTAGATCAGGGATACGCCCTTGTCGGTTTTTCGGTATCTGACCGTTCCGTCTGAGCTGTCGGCTTTGACGCTTGCGTAATCGATCATCTTCGTGTCATAGGAGATATCCAGTTGAACGGCGCACACGGGAACACCACAGGAAAGGGTAACGTCAAAGGTCTTGCCCGCTTTCAGCATTCCGCTGACGTCCAGAGATAAAGATGCGTCTTTTGCAAAGGCGGAAACCGTGAACAAAAAGGAGAACAAGAGAAAAGGAAGGAATACACAGAGAACTTTCAGGATTCTGTTTTTCAATCGCTCACTTCCTTACTCCCGTTTTCGGCGAATTCCTGTGTAAGGTTGGTGATCCAGATCCCCTTGCGGATCATGATTGCGCCGATGATGATTTTGATGACGTCCACCGCCTGCACGATCGCGTAAACAGCGAGGATCGGCAAATCGGTCAGCATACAGAGGATCACAGCAAGCGGAACCGTCACGACCCATGAGAACACACTGTCAAAAGCAAAGGTCACCAGCGTTTTGCCGCCCGAGCGCAGGGTGAAGTAGAGCGAGTTGAGGATCCCCTGCACCGGGAAGAACAGCGCCGTGATGATGATGAACTCGGTCGCGAGCTGACGTACTGCATCAGTGGTATCATACAGCTGCGGGAACACGCCCGACAGCGCGATCAGGATAGCGGTCAGTCCGACGCACAGCAGCGCTGTGAACCATGTGAGGGTGAAGGACTCTTTCTTAGCTCTGTCGTATTCTTCCGCGCCGAGCGACTGTCCGACCAGAATACCGACCGAATAGCCTAAGGCGACAAATACGACGTTGAGCAGATTACACAGCACGTTGGAGATATTGATGCCCGCGACGACCTCCAGCCCGCGGGTGGAATAGCACTGGGTCAGCACGGCGATCCCTGCCGCCCAGAGGAATTCGTTGATGAAGATCGGGATGGTTTTGGTGATTATCTTGCGAGAGATTTCCGCCGGGATCTTCAGTGTGCGCCACAGTCCTTCGATGAACGGATGGCGTTTTCTGCGCGCATATGCCCAGATCACCAGCACGCCCATCTCCAGATACCGCGCGATGACCGTTGCGATCGCCGCGCCTCTGACGCCCAGTCTCGGAAAACCCAGACTGCCGTAGATCAACAGCCAGTTGAACAGGATATCGGCGGTGACGGAGACGATCCCCGCCGCCATCGGCTTGACGGAATCGCCCGTTTCGCGCAGAGAGCTCGAATAGATCTGGGTGACCGCCAGCGCGGGCAGCCCCAGCAGCATAATGTGCAGATAGTCCTTCGCGTGGCTCAGCGTCAGCGCAGCGTCAATCTCTGCGCTTTCGCCGTGCAGATAGAGATGGATGAGCCGGTTCTCGCCGAGCAGCAAGATGGCGATTCCCGCTGCGGTACAAACGATCGCGATGATCGCTTTCATACGCGTAGAGGCGCGCACGCCCTCGGTGTTGCCCTGCCCGTAGAACTGGGCGGTATAGATGCCGGGTCCGGACATTCCTCCGAACAGAGCCAGCGTAAAGACAAACAGAAGCTGACCGACGATAGATACCGCGGTCATCGCTTCGGTGCCTAAGCTGCCGACCATAATATGATCCACCAAGCCGACGGCGTTGGTGATACCGTTCTGGATCATTATCGGGATCGCGAGCAGCAGCGCGCGTTTTAATACATTTCGGCGGTCCATTCTGCCGCCTCCTTTCTTTATCCGATCATTTATCAGCTGTTCAAAATGAAAGGATGCAAAAGGAGTTTGTCGCTAACGTCGCGAGCTGTCAAACGATCCGATTTTGATCGTCCTTTCAGGTCTTACAGCTCCGGCTTGAAAGCAGGCATCAGCTGTAATTTGAACAGATTTTTTTGATGTTTGGAGTCGATGAGTTCCTTACTGACGGGATTATCGATCTCGCCGGTACGGATATAGCGGTCGAGTTCCGCATAGGTAAAGCCGAGGTTATCCTCGTCGGTTTTGCCGCACAGTCCGTCGGAAGGGACTTTGTCGACCAGCTCTGCGGGAAGTCCGAGGAGTCTTCCGATCTGCTTGACCTCATCTACCGTCAGATAGGAGCAGGGGCTGAAATCTCCGACACTGTCGCCGTAGCGGGTGGAATAACCGACCCAGTCTTCCGAGAGGTTGCAGGTGTTGGCGACTCTGCCGTTATGACTTTGCGATACCGCATAGAGGGTCGCCATACGGATGCGCGGCGGCAGGTTCTGTCTGCTCTGCTCGCTCATCTCAAAGGGCAGATTCTTGACAAGACCGTCATATGCGTCCTTGATGTTGACGATATAATGCTTGATACCGAGAGTATCCACCAAAAGCAGCGCTTTGTCGATATCCGCCTGCTCGCCGTTAGGCATCAATACGCCGATGACGCGGTCTTTTCCCAGCGCTTCTGCGCACAAGGCGGCAACGATGGAGCTGTCCTTGCCGCCGGAGATCCCGACCACGGCGCTGTAGCCCTTTCCGTTTTCTTCAAAGAAATCGCGTATCCACTGGACACATTCGTTTTTGACTTTTTCCGCGTTAAACATATCGGTACCTCTCTTCATTTTGATTGACGCTTCTATCATAACACCATTTCTGCCGTAATACAATATGGCAATACGACAAATTTAGCCGCGCTGTCGGTTTGTTGACAACTAAGCAGCGGCGTGTTATATTGTAGCGGGAAAACACAAAAGGAGTGAACGTTATGCCGACCAAAAGAGAAGAACGCTTGGCACAGGATTATGATGAAATGATGAAGATTCAGGATCGACCGTATCTCTCATGGGTCGCGACAAAAGGAGAGCTTCCCTGCGCGGAGGAATATCTTCTGACCGTCAGGCTCAGGACCTATGCGCTTTGTGCGAAAGACGGCAGATATACCGTCGGCGCTGTGCGTCGGTGTACAATCAGGGTAACGCTGTGGGATTCTTATCCCGCTGTCGCTCCGAACATCAAGATGCTCAGTATCCCTCCGGTGTTTCATCCCAACTGGTATTCGAAAGGCACCTACTGTCCCTTAGAGCCGTGGCGTCCGGAGGATTCGCTGAAAGACTACATCAAGCAGATGATCCTCACGCTCCTGTATGAGCCGTCTCTGATCGAGACCGCTGCTCCGGCAAACTACAAAGCGCTGGAGTGGTATAATAAGAATCGGGATAATGATGCGCTGTTCCCCTGCGACAGGATCGAGCTCAGCGAAAATGATCCGCAGGAGCTTGCCGCCTTAGAAAAAGCCGCCGCGACCTTTGAGGAGATCGTTGACAGCCGGGCGTTCGGATAGGTAAAAATTATACTCCCGGTATATTGACAACTGATTTTTCCTGTGTTATATTGTAGGCAAGAAAACAGAGAGGCACATACCTTTCGGAAAGGAAATTCAAATGTTCAACATTCGTTTTGTTAACACCGTAATCGAATATCTGCATCTGGGTATGCTCCGCGATTATCGCGAGGGTTCTGGTTCCTTATGCTCATATGAGATCGGTAAAACAAAATGGTTGGACGTGTCTGATTGACCGAAAATTCTGCGTATTGTAAATGACAACCGCTTGCCTCTCATATGAGACAAGCGGTATTTTTGTGTTCATTTATAAGCGGCAACAGACAATTTGAATTTCGGAGGTGAAAGGAATGACCCGCTTACCTGTGATCAATATGGCTGCAACCGGTCAGAATATCACGCGCTTGCGAAAACAAGCCGGCTTGACAGTGACCGCCTTGCAGCAGATCTTTGGTTTTGCAACGCCGCAGGCGATCTACAAGTGGCAGCGCGGCGCCGCCTTGCCCACGATTGACAACTTAGTCATCTTGGCGGCGGTATTCAATACCACGATCAACAATATTTTAGTCATTACATAAAGTGCCGGAACTGCCGAAGGATCGGTAGTTCCGGAAAAACACGGGGTTAGTGTAGTGGAAGCACGATAGACAGAAAGAGCTATAAGGACAGGTTCGAATCCTGTACCCGGTACCATCAACACGGCTCGGTAATTCAAAAGAGCAGAATACCTGACTGTCTATCAGGAGGTTGCGGGTTCAAGTCCCGTCCGAGCCGCCATATCAATCAAAAAACGATATACAAGCGGAATCGGACGGGATTTGAAGGCGACCGTGCCAAGGCTCAAGCGTGCGAAGAGCCGCAGGTAAAAATGATTCGGCGAATCATTTTTAGGGAGAGCGCAGAAGTCACTTTTCGAATCTGACCTTGGCAACAAGCGAGGTAGTTTTTATCCAACAAATAAAGACAACGTCCGAGCCGCCATATCAATCAAAAAACGATATACAAGCGGAATCGGACGGGATTTGTTTGGTGGACCCCGAAATATTATAAAAAAATAAAATGGGTCGTTGGTGTAGTGGAAGCACGGTAGTTTGTGGCACTATCAGCGCAAGTTCGATTCTTGCACTTCCCTCCAAATGAATGCTGCGATGATGGAATGGCATACATATACGGCTAAGAACCGTAGTTCTGAGAGTTCAAATCTCTCTCGCAGCACCAAATATGGCCCCTTGGTCAAGCGGTTAAGACATCAGATTTTCAATCTGGGATCGTGGGTTCAACTCCCGCAGGGGCTACTACTATGGGTAGGTAGAAGCGTAATTGGAAGCGCCGCGGACTGTAACTCCGTCGCCCGTTTGGGTCTTGCCGGTTCAAGTCCAGCCCTGCCTACCATATGGCTCCTTAGTCAAACGGTTACGACGTCGGATTCTCAATCCGAAGATGTGAGTTCAACTCTCGCAGGAGTCATCATACGACTCGGTAGTTCAATTAGGCAGAACGCCTGATCGCCTGTCAGGAGGTTGCGGGTTCAACTCCCGTCCGGGTCTTTCTATCAAGACCATACCGTTGATACAATGTCGATGGTATGGTTTTTCTCTTTCCTCTTGCTGTCAGGCTAAGCCAACCATAAACGCGTGCACGCCCATCTATGCGTTTTGTATACAGCTGCTTCGGTGTTTTGGTGACAATCTTGTATTAACCCTTGCGAAGCATTTATGGATTTGCTATACTTTGCATATTGTATGAATGACTTTCAAGCTGTACACGGAAATCCCGAACGATAGGAAAAGGGGATCATACCTTTATGCTGAATTTTCAACCGATAGAAATTGATAAAATACCGCTCTACAAGCAATATTACGACTACAAAAGCGCGCTCGGATGCGAGTATAACTTCGTCAGCGGCTATTTGTGGAGTAAAGAGTATCTATTGCGCGTTGCGCTTTATGACGATACGCTGATCAAGGCGTATTTCCGCGATGACAAAACCATCTGGGGCTACTGCCTTCCCTCGGGAAAAAATGTGAAGGGCGCGGTGGAAGCGGCGCTTGGCGACGCCCGGGACAGGGGACAGGAGCCGATGTTCGGCTATCTGTCGAAAAGTGAAAAAGAAAAGCTGGAGGAGATGTTCCCCTCACAGTATGTTTTTGAGAGGTCTTATGATACGCAGGACTACATCTATCTTTCCGAAGATCTTGCAGGACTTGAGGGCAAGCGTTTTCACGCAAAGCGCAATCACATTTCGCACTTTTTCCGTGAATACCCGGATGCATACGCTGCTCCGCTGAACGACGGAAATCTGTCCGACGCCCTGCGCGTGATGGAGCTGTGGTGTAAGGAAAACGATCTTGATCCCGAAAAATACGGCGAGTACGCCGTGTTCTGCGATGCACTGGAGCACTATCAACAGCTTCAGATGCGCGGCGCGGTGCTCTACGCCGACGGCAAGCCGGTCGCTATGACGCTCGGCAGTGAGATATCGAGTCTGTGTTTTGATATTAACTTTGAAAAAGCCCTGCGTGAATACAGCGGCAGCTACGCGGTGATCAACAACGAGTTTGCCAAGACGCTGACCGCCTACAAATATATCAACAGGGAAGAGGACCTCGGGATCGAAGGACTTCGCAAGTCGAAGCTTTCGTATTATCCTGCTATCATCTATGACAGATTTGAGGCAAAACCGAAATGACTGTTTACCGAACTCATACCGACCGCGACCTTCCTCAGTTGAAAAAGATATGGCTCTCCTGCTTTGAGGAGAAAGAAGAAGCGGCAGAATTGTTTTTTGAAAGGAACAAAGGATCTTTTCATGCTTATGTCTGTGAGGAGGACGGCGGACTCGTTTCTGCGCTGTATCTGATCGACTGTATATTGAACGGCGAAAAAGCCCATTACCTTTGCGGCGCGGCGACCCTGCCGGAATACCGCGGACGCGGGAGCATGTCGGCGCTGATCGCGTACGCCTTGGATGACGCGAAACGCCGCGGCGACTGTTTTTCACTGCTGTTTCCCGCGAGCGATTCACTGTACGGGTTTTATGCGAAATACGCCTATCAGCCCTCCTGTGCGGTCAAAAGCGCGGAGCTTGATACCGATACCGAGAGAAAGCAGCGCGTCGGTTTTCCCGATCTGCATACATTACAGACGGAATACGCCGACAAGAATTCGCTTTTCTGGGATGACGGCTTTATCCGCTTTGCCGCCGATTATTACGGCTGTTACGGCGCAAAGACCGCGCAGAGCGCAGACGCCTTCGCGATCTTTCAGCCCGACGGCGATTTTGCCGAAGTGTATTATGCGCTCTACAGCGATATAGAAGCGCTGAAAGCCTTGCTCGCGGATCAGGGTGTCAAGCGTTTTCGCCTGATGACCGCGGCGGATGATCCGCTGTTGAAAGGCAAGATCACAAAGCCGTTCGGGATGATCCTTCCGCTCTGCGGCGGTCGGGCTCCCGAGAATGTATTCATAGGAATCACACTGCAATAGAAATACCATCAGGATGAAAAACCCTGATGGTATTTTTTGTCAAGCAGTTAAAAAATATGATAGCAAAATCAAAAATCGATTTCTTTGCCCAGCCGGCGGTACATGGTCTTTTTGACCGCCCGGAAAATATTTTCATAGCCCGTACAGCGGCACAGATGACCAGAGAGGAGTTTTCTCAACTCGTCGTCGGAATAAAGCTTATTTGCTTCTAAGATCTCTTCTGCCGTCATAATAAAGCCCGGGGTGCAGAAGCCGCACTGGATCGCCGTCTCATCGATGAACGCCTGCTGGATATCCGAGAGCTCTCCGTTGGGACCCGCTAAGCCCTCCAGCGTCAGGATATGCTTTCCCTCTGCCCATACCGCAAGATAGATGCAGGAGTTGAACGCCTCGCCGTCGATCAGCACGTTGCACGCGCCGCATTCGCCGACCTCACAGCCTTTTTTGACGGAGGTCAGATGATACTCGTTTCTTAGCATATCGGTCAAAGACGCGCGAACGTCGACCGACCTCTCAACGTCCTTGCCGTTGATGTTGCAGTGAATCACTTTATATTGACTCATTCGAGTTCACCTCCGGCTTTTTTGATCGATTCAAAGAGGCAGCGTTTAGCCATTTCTACCGCGATATGCAGTCTAAAGTCGCGGCTTGCTCTCCACGAGTTGCGCGGGTTGATATCATTTAAGACAGCCAACGAAAACTTATCCAAAAGGTCTTTGGAAATTTCGCTGCCGTTCGCGACTGCCTCCGCGCTCGGGGCGCGCATCGGAACGGGTCCGGCTACGCCGTAAGCGATCCGGCACCGCTTTATCGTCTTTTTGTCCTCGCTGAGACGGACATTGACAGAGCAGCCCAGAGACGCGATCTCCATCGCGTTGCGCAGACCGTACTTAATATAATGTCCGCAAGTATTCTCGTAGCTTTCTTTGGGGATCAGGATCGCGGTCTGGATCTCGCCTTCATCCGCTCGGATATCGACCACGCCCGCTTTGATATAGAAGTCCTTGATCGGGATGCGTCTGACGCCGTTTTTGCCGGTCAGCTCCACGATCGCCTCCCACGCGTGCAGGGTCGAAGCAGAATCCGCCGAGGTGACGCCGTTACAGGTGTTGCCGCCGATGGTGCCGATGTTACGGATCTGAGGAGATCCGACCTGATCGACCGCCTCGCCTAAGACGTTGATATATTGCCGGATGATCGGGTCGCGGGTAATATGTGAAAAGCTCGTAAGTGACCCGATGCGGATGTTCTCATCCTCGTCGATGCTGACGCCGCGCATCTCATCGATCATATAGATAGAGATCAGCTCTTTTCCGGCGCGTCTGCCCTCGCGCATCTGTACCAGCACATCCGATCCGCCCGCGATGATTTGTGCCTCGGGATGATCCAAGCGAAGCTGTATAGCATGCTGTACGCTTTCGGCTTCATACAGCGCTTTCATATCATACATAGATCGTTACTCCTCCTTCCACGGGTCGTTGATCAGTCCGGCTTTGCTGAATTCTGCGAACAGCACATGCGGATTGATCGGATTTCGGTTGATGGCGACGCCTGTCGCGTTGAAGATTGCGTTGCGGATCGCAGGAGCTCCCGAGCATGCCGGCGGCTCTCCTAAAGCCTTGGTGCCGAACGGAGAGGTCGGCTCGGGATTCTCGATGAAGTACGCCTCGAGGTTCGGATGATCCATAAACGTCGAGAGCTTATAGTCCAGCAGATTGTTGTTCAGCGGTCTGCCGGTTTTTTCGTCAAAGATCAGCTGTTCGCTCAGTCCGTAACCGATCGCCATGGACATACCGCCGTGTACCTGCGCTTCGGCGAGAGCGGGGTTGATCAGACTGCCGCAGTCGTGTACGTTGACGATCCTGACCACTTTTGTTTTACACATTTCGATATCGACCTCAACTTCCGCAAAGGTACAGCCGAAGGAATAGGCGTTGTTGCGGATGGTAAAGGTGGATTCGGCGGTGAGATGCTCGCTGTGGACAGGGTTGTACTGGGCGGTCATCGCAAGTTCCTTCAGACTCATCAGCGTCTGACCGTCGTCTTTTCTGATGATGTTGCCGTCCTTGATATCCATCTCGGATTCTGCCCGATCGATAGTTTCGGCGGCGTATTTCAGGATCTTTTCTTTTAAAAGTCCTGCGGTCTGTTGGATTGAGAAGCCGGCGACATATGTCTGGCGGGACGCGTATGCGCCGAGACCCGTGGGCGTGATATCGGTATCCTGACAGGATACGACGTGAACGTCCTTATAGCTCTTCAGTCCCAAAGCCTCAGCGGTCATCTGGGCGTATACCGTGTCGGCGCCCTGACCGATTTCCGTCTCGCCGCACTGCATCGTGACCGTGCCGTCAAGATTGAGGAGCATCCGGTTGGACGAGGTCTCGAGCGAGATGGGGTATACCGCAGTGTTGTACCAGAACGTCGCCAGTCCGATACCGCGGCGGATGGGTCCGCTCTCATTCGCGTATTCTTTCATCTTGCGCTCATAATCAATGATCTCGGCGCCCTTTTTCATACACGTTCTGAAGGAGTCGAAATAATTGACGTTGCCCGTGAAATCATCCCTGTAGCCGTCGGGCATGATGTTCAGACGTCTGAATGCCATCGGGTCCATTCCTACGGCATGGGCGCAGTCGTCAATATTAGATTCGTCCGCAAAGGACGCCTGCGGCATACCGTAGCCGCGCATCGCGCCCGCGGCGGGTTTGTTGGTGAAGACCGTATAGCTGTCGCACTCCATATGAGGACAGGGATAATGCTGATGGAAGGATCCCATCGCTTTCGCGACGATCGAATGTCCGTGGGAGGCGTAGGCGCCCTGATTGGAGAAGAGCTCCACCTTTCTTGCGGCGATCACACCGTCTTTTCTCAGCCACGAGACAATATGAAAACGAATCGCGTGGCGCACGCGGTTGGAGACGAAGGTCTCTTCTCTGGAACAGTCGATCCTCACACAGCGTCCGCCCACCTGAGTGGAGCACCACGCGCACAGCGGCTCATACAGCGCGTCCTGCTTATTGCCGAATCCGCCGCCGATATACGGCTTGATAATGCGGATATCTCCCCACGGTCTGCCGAGCGCCTGACCGACGATGCGGCGGACGATATGCGGGATCTGGGTGGATGACACTACGGTGATACGGCCGTTTTCCTCATAGGCGAAACAGCCGTGGTTTTCGATATGACAGTGCTGAACGGTAGGGGTCTCATACCAGCCCTCCACCTTGATCAGCCCTTCTTCTTGGATGGCGCTTTGGTAGTCGCCGATTCGGGTTTGGGTATGTTTTAATATATTATGAGGATACTCTCCGTGCAGCTGCGGCGCGCCGTCCTCCATCGCCTTTTGGACGTCAAGGACAAAGGGCAGTTCTTCATATTCGACCGTAAGCGCACGCACGCCCTGCATCGCGGAGACTTCGTTATCCGCGATCACTACGGCGATATCGTCGCCCCAGTAGCGGACATGGGTGTTAAGCAGTTTTCTGTCCGCTACGTCCTGATGTCCCGGATCCATCGACCACGGATGTCCCGCGGTAGGAAAAGGGATGTCCGGTACGTCAAAGCAGGTCAGCACCTTGACGACGCCGGGGATCTGAAGCGCCTTTTGCGTATCGATCGACTTGACGATCGCGTGCGCTTTCTCGGCGTGCTTGATGCGCACAAAGAGTGCATCCGCAGGCATACGGTCTTCGTAGTACTTCGTTCTGCCTGAGGCCTTGTCGTAGCCGTCTACTCTTGCTTCGCTTTTTCCGACTTTATTCATCATTACCCCTCCTTAGAGCAGGATAATATGGATTGTTCTGGGATCAACCCCGTCTTGACACAGGGTTGATGATTCTGTAAAATAATGGATAACAAGGATGTGATGATGTGAAAAATTCTGATCAAATCCCGATTGGCTGTGTGATCCTTGCCGCAGGCAATTCGACCCGTTTCGGCAGAAATAAACTATTCACCGAAATCAACGGAAAAACCATGATAGTGCGCGCCTTTGCTTCTGTTCCCGCAGAAAAGCTGCGCGGCGTTGTTGTCGTCACACAGTATGAGGACGTCCGAAGGCTCGCCGAGAGCTTCGGCTTTTTCTCTATCGTCAACTCTCATCCCGAATGGGGTCTCAGCCACAGCGTCAGGCTCGGGACCGAGGCGCTGAAAGATCAGTGCGGGGGGATCCTCTATCAGGTCGCAGACCAGCCTTGGCTGAAGCGTGAAAGCGTCTGTGGAATGCTGGATGTGTTTTGTGAGCATCCCGACAGCATCGTCGCTATGAGCAGCAACGGGAAAAGAGGCAATCCCTGTATCTTCCCGAAAGCGTTCTTTGACGAACTGTGCGCTTTGTCAGGCGACAAAGGCGGCAGAGCTGTGATCGAACACCACGAGGATCGACTGCTCCTGTTTGAAGTCTCCGCAGAAGAACTTGCGGATATCGATACGCCGGAGGATATAGACAATATCAATGAGGAATTAGGAATGAGGAATGAGGAATCATAAGATTTCTCGGCAAGCTCCCTTATTTTGGGAGCTTTTATTTTTTCCTTGCATAGGGCGTGTTCTGAAGCGGGAGCGAAAAACGCCGCTGTCCGTCCAGCTGATAATATGCTTCTGCGATCGCGGGCGCGGTGGGGATCGAGGTGATCTCTCCGATACCGATCGCGCCGTTCGCAAGATCGAGTCCGGGCTTTTCTACCACGATCGCTTTGATCTGGGGCGGGATCTGATTCGCCTTGAATAATCCGAGGGTACCGTATTTTGCGGTCGGCTTGCAGTTGTCGTCGATCGGATACTGTTCCGTCAGCGCAAAGCCCATCGACATCACCATGCCGCCCTCGATCTGTCCTTCGCAGGACAAGGGATTGACCGCCTTGCCGACGTCGTGAGCGGCGATCAGCTTCTTGATCTTTCCCGATTCTTTATCCAAAATACACATCTGGGTCGCGTAGCCATACGCTACATGGGAGACGGGGTTCGGTACATCCGCGCCGAGCGGGTCGGTCTTGGCAAGATACTCTCCGTAAAATTCTTGACCGATCAGATCAGAAAGTGTTTTTCCTTTGAGCGCTTCAACCAGCTTTTCGCAGGCTCTTCTGCATGCCTCGCCGGTGATCAGCGTCTGGCGCGAGCCGGAGGTATCGCCCGAGTCGGGAGCGATCCATGTGTTACTTCTCTCATATACGATATCGTCGGGGGAGAGCCCAGCGTTAGTGACGACCATCTGGGTCAGCACGGTACCGAGTCCTTGTCCGATACACGAAGCGCCCGAATAGATATGCACCTTCGCGTCATTTTCGACAATCAGCTTCACTCTGCCCCAGTCGGGCAGACCTACGCCGACGCCCGCGTTTTTCATCGCGCAGGCAAGACCGACCGGATCGCCGTTCTTGACGGCTTCGTCATAATAAGGCTTGATCGCCTCTAATGTTTCTACCAAGCCGGTTTCCGCTCCTACGATCTGACCGTTCGGCAAAACACCCCCGGGACGGATCGCGTTGCGGTATCGGATCTCCCATGGGGAGATACCGACAAGCTCCGCCATCTCGTTCAAGAGCGATTCTGTGGCAAAACAGGTCTGGGTCACGCCGAAGCCTCGAAAAGCTCCGGCAGGGGGATTGTTGGTATAATAGGCGCGACCTTCTATCTCAAAATTCTCATAAGCATAAGGTCCTGCCGCATGGGTACAAGCGCGCTCTAAAACAGGACCGCCCAAGGATGCGAACGCGCCGGTGTCGGAGATAACGCTCGCCTTGACGCCCTGTATGATCCCGTTCTCATCACAGCCCATGGTGAAATCCATCTTAAACGGATGACGCTTCGGATGGATCAGGATCGACTCGCTTCTGGTGAGCTTGACCTTGACGGGAACTCTCGCGACATACGCGATCAAAGCGGCGTGGTGCTGGACGGACATATCTTCTTTTCCGCCGAAGCCGCCGCCGACAAGCTGGTTCTCCACTAAACAATGGTCATAGTCCACGCCGAGCATCTGGGCGCATTCGTGCAGGGTGGTGTGAGCGCTCTGATCGGAGGTCAGCAGCTTGACGCCGCCGTTCTCAAGCGGGATCGCGACGCAGCATTCCGGCTCTAAGAACGCGTGCTCCGTCCACGGCGTTTCAAAATGATGCGTCAAAACATATTTGGAATTTTTGATCGCGCCGTCGGCGTCGCCGCGGGACACGTGCTTATATGCCTGTATATTGTTCTCGTCGGTCTCAAAAACCAGAGGCGCGTTCTTTCTCGCCGCTTCTTCGGGATTATGAACGGCTTCTAAGACTTCATACTCGACCTTGACGAGCTTTTTTGCCTGTTCCAGCGTTTCTCTGTCTTTCGCGCACACCAAGGCGACTGAGTCGCCCAGATAATGGGTGATCTCCCCGACGGGGATCAGGGTAGGCTGATCCTTCTTGATGTGACCGACATAGTTCTTGCCCGGGATATCCTTTGCGGTGAGCACACACACAACGCCGGGCAGGCTTTCCGCCTCTTGTGTATCGATCGACAGCACACGGGCGCGCGGATACCGACTGCGCACGGCGCTGCCGTAGCACATACCGTCCACATAGATATCGTCGGGATATTTACCGTAACCCTGTACCTTCTCCGCGACGTCAATACGCAGTGAGCGGGAACCCACGGAATAATCGCTGTCATCCGACGGGATCTTCTTCTCTCTGATCACCTCGGCGGCAAGAAGAATACCGTCGATGATCTTCACATAGCCGGTACAGCGGCAGATGTTGTTTCTGATGGCGTAGGCGGCTTCTTCTCTTGTGGGGTCGGGATTGACGTCAATCAGCGATTTTGCCGCCATGACCATGCCGGGGATACAAAAGCCGCACTGAACCGCTCCGGCTTTTCCGAAAGCGTAGGTATACGCTTCCTTCTCAAATTCAGAGAGTCCTTCTACGGTGATGACAGACTTGCCCTCCATCTTATCTGTCTGAGGGATACACGCCTTCGTCAGTTTTCCGTCAACCAGAACATGGCAGGTGCCGCACGCGCCCTCGCTGCAACCGTCTTTAACGCTTGTCAGATGCAGTTCATCGCGCAGATATCTTATCAACTTTTGGTTCTTTTCCACCGTAACGGTTTTTCCGTTGACCGAAAATGTTGCCATAAAGCGATACCCTTTCTGCGTACTTACAAGTGATATACTTACTCATAATTATTGTATCATACGATAACAAAATAATCAATTGGAAATCAGAAATATCTCGTTATTCTTTCCGATGAATAACAATCAAAAAAGTCCGCCGATCAACCTGCGCTGACCGGCGGACTTTCGTATTTCTTTCTTATTTCTGCTTTTTAAGAGTAAGCTCAAATTCTCCGTCTTTTTTTGTCACTTCAACTTCATATTTCTTGGAATTGGCGAAGCGTGTGATATTCTCCACGCAGACCATACTGTCCACCTGAACCTTCAGCTCATCGGGAGATGATTTTTTGACTTCATTCTGTACCATGACCACCGGCATGGGACAGCTCAATCCTCTGGCGTCGATCATACTTCTGCGCCCTCCTTCTTTTTCTTTTTCAAAACGTTGACAATAGATATCAGGAGCAATACGGCAAAGCCGATACCCACCGCGATCTTGCCCGCTAAGGCGATTCCGCCTGCGGAGTAGCTGCCGTCATCGGCAAGCTTTGCCGCCGATCCGGCAAGACCGAAGTTGTGCGCGAACGCCGCGCCGACAACCATACCGAGCACGGTAACTGCCGAGTCGCCGTTGCCTTCACCGGCTAAGATCAGCTGTCTTAAAGGGCATCCGCCTAAGAGCACGCTGCCCCAGCCGACAAGAACCATACCCAAGAGATTCCACAGCTGACTTGCGTGCGCGATCGGCTGGAGATAGGTTGAAAAGCCTTTGAAGTTGCCGAGGATAAGATTGCCGAGAAATACGGTGACAAAGATCGCGCCGAAACCGATGATCAGGTTAAAATCCCGGAACATAATCGCGTCGCGCATACCGCCGACCATACAAAGACGCGACTTCTGCGCGAGCGCGCCGACAGCGATCGCGATCACAAGCGACAGAATCAGCGGCGCGTGCTTGGAGCCCGGACCCTCTTCGGAGAACATAAAAATGGTAGGGACCGCGAGAAGCAGTACCAGCAAGCCGATCATCAGACCGGGCATCGCCATTCCCTCCGTCAGGGTAACCGGATGGTTGCGCTTGAGTGTAAAGCCTTTTTTGATGAAGAAAATGCCGATCAGAATACCGATCGCAAAACCCGCAAGACCGACAAACGCGTTCAGATCGCCGCCGCCCATACGAATGACCATTCTCAGCGGACATCCGAGGAACACCAGCGCGCCGATCATCACAAAAGCGCCGATAATGAAACGGGTCGCGGGAGAAGAACCTGCTTTTGCCTTGAACTCCCCGGTGGCGACCGCCATAATGGTTGAACCCAGTATCAGACCGATGATCTCGGGGCGGACATACTGGACAACAGACGCTGAGTGCAGTTTGGTCGCTCCTGCGATATCGCGCAGAAAGCACGCGATACAAAAACCCATGTTGGCGGGGTTGCCGAACGCCGTCAGCGCCAGCGCGGCAATACCGACCGCAACGCCGGTAATGATCACCCACAGGTTGATTTTTTTCGTCATAATTTTCTTCCTTTCCAATCTTGTTTCCGTGAAAGACGGTCTGAAACACCGTCTCATATTACCGTTATATATTTTAAAGTATAACGGTATATTTGTCAATACTGTTTTATCGGTATCAGCTTAATGCAGATAGATGCGCTTACCGCCGCTGTATTTTTTGACGGTTCCGATCTTTTGAGCGGAGGGAACAGTCCCTTTCAGCTCCTCATATAAGCTGTCCGCGTCGTCGGGATGAACGGCGATCAGCAAGCCGCCCGACGTCTGGGGGTCATAGAGCATATCCTGTTTCGCGAGCTCTACCTCGCCGGGATCGACATACGCCTCGGCAAAATTCCGGTTGCGGTACATCCCCTCGGGCAGAATCCCGATCCGCGCGAATTCCAGCGCCTCGGGGATCAGATCAATCGCGTCCGTGTCGATGTGGATCTCCGCATCGCTGCCCTGCGCCATCTCACAGGCGTGCCCCAGCAGTGCAAAGCCTGTAACGTCCGTACAGGCGTGCACGCGGTATTTGACCATCGCGTCCCGCGCGGATTTGTTCAGTGTTGTCATCAGTCCGACGGCGTATGCCATTGTCTCCTGAGACACCAGATCGGCTTTTGCCGCTGTCGTTAAGATTCCGATGCCGAGAGGTTTTGTCAGAAACAGCACATCGCCCTCTTTGGCGCCGCTGTTGGTCAGCACCCTGTCGGGATGGACGAAGCCCGTGACGGCAAGACCGTATTTCGGCTCGTCGTCGAGAATACTGTGTCCGCCCGTGATGATCGCTCCCGCTTCATACGCCTTCTCATAGCCGCCGCGCAGGATCTGATGCACCGCTTCCTTCGGAAGATCCTTTGGCACCGCCATGATATTCAGCGCCAGCTTCGGCTCGCCGCCCATCGCGTAAACGTCCGACAGCGCGTTGGTCGCGGCGATCGCGCCGAAGGTATAGGGATCGTCGGCGATCGGCGGGAAGAAATCCACCGTCTGCACCAGCGCGAGGTCGTCAGTCACTTTGTAGACGCTTGCGTCGTCGCTTTTGTCGAACCCTACCAGAAGATTCGGGTCGGATCGCACCTTTAGACCGTCCAGCAATTTTGCCAGTACGCCCGCGCCGACTTTTGCGCCACAGCCTGCGCAGTTCGCGAGCTTCGTGAGTTTGATTTGATCACTCATCAGAAATCACCTTTTACCGTATATAAATGGAGTATCGCCTCCAGAACGCCTCCCGCGACGGAGAGCGCTTTGTCGGATACCGTATCGCAGTATTCTCTTTTTCCTCTCGGGTCGACGTCGCCGGCTTTCATCCCCTCATGGGTTTTTGTGCCGTCTGCCAGCAGCCCGCGCAGTACGCCGCCAATGGTGCATATCATCGGTTTGTCGCCGACATATCCGACGATATCGCCGGCAGCGACCTCATCGCCTATTTGATGTGTTCCTCTGAAAACTCCGTCGGCAGGCGCTCTGAGGACGCGTTCTCCGGCAAAACCGCCGATTCGTCCCGGGATGTTCGTATTTGACAGCGCGCTGCCGTCATAAATCACACGACCTAAGGTGTGACCTCTCATGGTCTCTACTACAGCGTGGCAGTCGACGCCGGCTTCAAAGCCCGGTCCCACGCCGATCACGATCGGAGCGTCGGTGATCTTCGTGCCGAGGTTGCGCTTCGCGAGGATCGCATCCACCAGAATATCGGGTTTCAGCTCAGAGAAACAGCGGCATTCGGGATCTACAAAAACCGGCAGGATATTTCTTTTGAGCAGTTCTTTCATATGGGTGATGTTCTCGGCTTTCTGAGCGCTGACGTCCTCCACATCTGTCCTGCCGTTGATCACTGCTTCGGCAAAGGATACCGTGCGTCTGATACAGGTCGGATGTTCGATATCGGTCATCACAACGTCAAAACCGCTGTGCCACAGCCGCAGAGCAACACCGCTCGCGAGATCCCCCGCGCCCCGAATCAACACAAACATAGATATTCCTCCCTTCTCAGACTTCCTGCCGCAACAGGCAGATCAAGCAAATTTGCAAGCTCTTGCGCATATGCTTTTGTTTGCTCGTCTTCCACTTTATTGATGTATAAACAGTCTTCCAACCGTTCTTTTTCTATCACTCGTTTTACTGTTTCGGGCGTCACAACGGATTGGATATCAACACCTGCGATCTGAGCAAACAGCTCGGGTCTGTGACAAGTTTCACAGATCGGCTGTCCGAACGCATCCGCGCCGATTACCAGCACGGTCTTGTCCGTTCCTTTCGGAATCACCGGCTCATACGCGGTGTGAGCTTTGAGGGGCAATCCGTGAGCGCCGTCCGCCTCTACGATGACATAGTCGGCGAGTTTTTTGAGTTCATCAAAGCGGACAGAAGGCGCAGAGAGCTTGCCGTTTTCGATTTTCGTCCCGACGCACAGCACGCGATGGCTTTGGAGCGCGGCGGAGATCTCTTCTTTCGATCCGTCAGTCAACACAGGCAAGTCTTTGGGCTCGAAAATTTTTGTTGACGTACCAACGATCACGGCGCCGCATTCTGAAAGCTCGTATGCGAGTCTGTACATCAAGGAGGTCTTTCCGCCGCCGCCGATCAGCGCGGTCAAGCCGGGTTTTATCTGAAGAAGCTCAGAAATTTTCATTATCTTATCCCTTATCAAATTATGATCTCATGAAATCCCGCAAATTCGATTTGTGCTTCGGTCAAAGCGCTTTGCAGCGTTTTGCCGAGTTCTGTATCCGAACACCATGCGATCCCGCAGTCTGCGGAAAGAGACCGCGGCGCGGAGATCAGCTTTCCCGGGATATTCTGTTCTTTGCACAGCTTTTTTGTCGCCATTGCCTCTGCGGTGGTGTAGAAGGTGACGACAACACAATTACGTTTTTCTTTCATATCGAGGAAAGTCCTCCGGATCATTTGGATATTCTTTTCATAATATAACGCTTTTATTATAACAAAGATAGAAGTGTTTTGCAAGATGATTGACGATAGGATTCAGATGGGATATAATGTTATCAGAAACAAAAAAGGAGCGTCAAGTGATGAATCAAAAGCTGTCCCCAAAGATTTCGGTTCGGTTGTTTACCGATGACAAATGCTTCGGACCGGGAATTGCCGCGCTGCTGCACCGCGTAGAAGAATACCGTTCTCTGCGTTCCGCGGCAGGTTCGATGGGAATGGCGTATTCCAAAGCATGGACTGTTCTGAAAAGCTGTGAGGAGCATCTGGGATTCAAGCTGCTTCATTCAACGATCGGCGGCAAAAACGGCGGCGGCGCGACGCTGACGGACGAGGCTCAAAAAATGCTTCTGGCGTATGACGCATACACGGCAGAGCTTAACGCGTATGCCGACAAGCTGATCGATGAGAAATTCTCCTTTTATCAACAGTGAGGAAATTGGTTTATGATTTATCTTGACAACGCGGCTACCACATTAATTAAGCCTCCCACGGTCGGTCAGGCGATCCTCCAAGCTTTGGGAACGCTCGGCAACACGGCGCGCGGCGCGCACGGCTACAGTATCCGCGCCGCCGATACGGTGTATGAAACAAGAGTGAAGCTCGCCGATCTTTTTCACTGCCAAAGACCGGATCATGTGGTTTTTACAACCAACGCGACCCAGGCGCTGAATACAGCGATATACGGCGTCCTCTCTAAGGGCGATCATGTGATCTCGACCGACTGGGAGCATAATTCGGTTTTGCGTCCTTTATACCGTCTGCAGAACGAACAGGGCGTGGAGGTTGATTTTGTTCCGGCTGATAAGGACGGTAATTTGGATTACAGCGACTTTGAGAGGTTGATCAAAAAGAACACCAAAGCGATCGTCTGTACCCACGCGTCCAACCTGACAGGAAATATGACGGATCTGCGCCGTATCGGCGAGATCGCCCGCAAAAACAATATCCTGCTGATCGTCGACGCGGCGCAGACGGCGGGAACAAAACACATCGATATGCAGGATCTCGGGATCGATGTTCTGTGCTTTACCGGTCACAAAGGGCTGATGGGTCCTCAAGGGACCGGCGGTATGTGTATCAAAGAGGGCGTTGAGATCCGCCCGTTTATCGTCGGCGGTACGGGTGTACAAACATACAGCCCTACCCAGCCCGACAGACTGCCTGCACGGCTTGAAGCGGGTACTCTCAACGGTCACGGGATTGCGGGACTGTCCGCCGCCGTAGACTTTATCAACGAGATCGGAACAGACTGTATCGAAAAAAAAGAAACCGCTTTGACGCAGCGGTTTTATCACGGCGTAAAAGCGATTGACCGTGTCACGGTTTACGGAGATTTCAGCAGAGAACACGCTCAGATCGTCACGCTGAATATCGGCGATCTGGATTCGGGTGAGGCTGCCGATATATTATTTGATGAATACGGTATCGCCGTCCGCGCCGGAGCCCACTGTGCGCCGAGACTTCACAGCGCTCTCGGCACCAAAGAGCAGGGCGCCGTCAGATTCAGCTTCTCGTATTTTAACACGGAGGAAGAAATCGACAAGGCGATTTGTGCGGTAAACCGTATCGCAAAGGATGTATAGTGTTTTTCAACCGTTTCCGAGGATGACAGAAAAAGCCTGAGCATTCTGTGAAGAATGACTCAGGCTGATTTTTGCGGAAGAGTTCTCATAAAAACGGCGCGATGTATTTTCTCGTTCAAAAATGCATCCTCCGGCAGGATGTATCGATCAGGATATCGTATCCACGACGACCAGAACACTTCCCGCGACGATCCCGAGCAGGAAAACATACTGTGCCTTGCTGACCTTTTCTTTCATAAAGATGCGTCCTCCGATCATGACAAAGACCGGATAAACCGCAAGCAGCGGATCGGTAGACACCGAATTCATCGCCATTGCGTAGCTGTATAAAACGATTCCGACATTATCAGCGATCGCACCGATGAATCGGGGCGCGCTCTTCTTGGTGAACGGATTGTATATCTTCTTTTCCCTGATGTTGATATAGATCCAAAACCCCAAAGCAAACGCCGCGTATTCCGTTCCGACGATGATGATACTGTCGCCCTCAGGCATCGCAAAACCATAGGTAGTGTCAAGGCAAACGCCTGTTACGATCGTCTCCAGACCGTCGTTTACGGCGAAGATGACAGGAAATATCAAGGTTCCCAAACCGCGGAGCATCCATTTTTTCTTTTGATCCTGCAGGTTTTTCCGATTATCTCTGTTGCGGACAACCGACAGCAGGATAACGCATACCAGTATCACGAGTATTCCCGCGGTCCTCAGCGGCGTCAGGAGCTCAGCGATCGAGTCTGCTCTTCCGAAAGCGAGATAGGCGAGGATGAGCAGGAGCGTAGACGCGCCGCCGCTGATCCCCTCTACAGGCGACTCCACCGTCGCCTCGTTGTAGACAAAACCTTTATAAGAAATCGTGTTGACGATGGCATAGACGATACCGAAAGCTGTCATCGGCCAGTATCTGACGGCGCTTTCAAAAATGGAAAACGGTTCTTCCCGAATGATCAGATAGACGACAGCTATCACAAAGAATACGATACCGACACAAACAGAAAACTTTAAGCAGATGTAATCCTCTTTCCCGTCATGTACGCCGGCTTTGTAAAGCAAGCCGGTTGCGGACCACATCAATATCGCCGTAACAACTAATGATAACCAAACCATATGATTATTTCGTCTTATTTTTTATCACGCGAAAGCCTGTTCTCCAGTTTTACGGCTTTTGCGATCAGCAGCGCCGCAATACCGCACAGCACACCGAGCAGGAGTCCGCACAGAACGTCTGTCGGATAATGCACATAGAGATACAGACGCGAGAACGCGATACATACCGTCAATGCCAAGGCGATGAAACCGAGGGCTCTTTTCTTGGAAAGCAGTACGGTCGTCACCGCAGCCGCAAGCGTGCTGTGAGTTGACGGAAAGCTCGCCCCGGACGGCTGTTTGATCAGCAGTTCAATACCCGTATTAACGGTAAAGGGTCTGGGACGGTTGACAAGGTGCTTGAGCAGGACGTCACCGGTCAAAAAGCCGATTGCCAGCGCGACCAGTATAATGATCCCGACCGCGCGTGTTTTTTTAAAGAACAACAGGATAATGCCCGTAACGATCCATATGATCCCCGACGTTGTCAGATAACTGATAAATACCGAAAGAAAATCTAAGAATCCGCATCGGAGCGAATTCTGTATCGCGTTCAAAACAGATAAGTCAAAAGATTGTATTGCTTCCATAAAAATCTCCTTTTTTACTTTTATTGCGGTATAATCTTACAAACATCTGTTTTTCATTTTACTACTTTATTTTGTCTTATCCAACGGAGTGTTCCAGAATGGAACGTCTAATTTCATAAAAAATATTGTTTTTATATAAGGTTTTTGTATATAATAGGATAAAATGTATCATTAACACGGAGTAATGTGGATCATGAGACAGTTTTTTTCGGATACATTAAGAAAGCTGAGAAGTGAACAAGGGCTTTCACAACAGGTGTTGGCAGATAAGGTGTACGTTACCCGTTCCACGGTTGCCCGGTGGGAAAACGGCAGTCGCTTGCCGGACGCTGTGATGATATCCCGCCTCTCAGAAGTTTTAGGTACAGACATTAATATGCTGCTCTCTGCTGCCGCGCAGAGCGACGAGTGTCCTAACGTCATTATGGTGGATGACAGAAAGCTGATTCTCACAGGCGGCCTCCCGATGTTGGAAGAGGTTATGCCCAACGCGACCGTCACAGGCTTTACCGATGCATCCGAAGCCGTTGAATACGCCAAAACGAACCGCATCGCTCTCGCCTTTCTTGATATTGAACTGAGAGATTCTACCGGATTGGAGCTGTGCCGCAAGCTGCTCGAGATCAATCCCCGTACCAACGTTGTATATCTGACAGCTTACAGCGATTATGCCCTTGACGCGTGGAGTACGGGAGCGAGCGGTTTTATGCTCAAGCCGATCACCGCCGAAGGCATCAGAGAACAGCTCAAGAATCTGAGGTTTCCGTTCTGGACGGGAGGAGACGGCGTATGACCGACGGGGCTTATTATATCGTCGAATTCTCGTTATCGGGCGCTCTGCTGGTGATGATGGCGCTCGGGATCGCGTTATCGTCTTTTATGCCTGCTCTCGACCGATGGAGCAAGCGATATTTTATTACATTGTTCACGCTGCTGCTTTTTTGTGTAGTCACTTGCTTTTTGGCTTTGATCTTTTGGGACATGCCCACTATGGCGTCGGCGGCAAGAATCGTCTATCTGTTTGAAGATCTGTTTGTCTCGACGCTGATGTTTATGCCGACGGTTTTTCTGCTGCATTGCTGCGGTGAAAGCCTCAAAACCAGCTTGCTGTTCAAGATCGTGTTGGCGCTGTTGGGCGTGTACTTCATTATATTGATCATCATCCAGTTCACAGACGCATTCTACTACGTTACACCGGACAATCATTTTATCCGCGGTCCTCTTTGGGCGCTGTGGATCATTCCGCTTGTCCTGATTATGATCCTGAATTCAGTCGGTGTGATCAGAAGGCGAAAAAAGCTCTCGAAAAAGTATTTTATCGCGTTTCTTGTCTATCTGCTGCCTATGACTGTCGCGATAGTTGTCCATATGTTTATCCATGTTGAGCTTTTCGTTGTATTCGGCATGGCGCTCTTCGCGCTGATCATGTTTGTACTGATCCTCTCGGATAACGTGGAACAATACACGCGCCAGCAGCAGGAGATCGCTCATCAGCGCGCCGGCATCATGGTCCTGCAGATGCGGCCTCACTTCATCTGCAACACAATGATGGGTATATACTACCTTTGTGATCGGGATCCTCAGAAGGCGAAGCAGGTTACGCTGGACTTTACCACCTACCTGCGTAAGAACTTTGCTGCGATCGCAAGCGAGAATACGATTCCCTTTACGGCGGAGTTAGAGCATACCCGCGCCTACCTCGCCGTAGAGCAGGCGCAGTTCGAGGACAGTCTTTTTGTCAGCTTTGATACGCCGCATACCGTGTTCCGCGTACCGCCGCTGACACTGCAGCCGATCGTGGAGAACGCCGTCAAGCACGGCATGACATCGAGCAGCGACCCGATTCACATCTCTGTCGTCACCCGAAAGACAGACACAGGCAGCGAGATCATTGTATCGGACGACGGTACCGGCTTTGACCTTGTTAATGATGACGAACCACACATCGCTTTGAACAATATCCGTCAGAGGCTTGAAATGATGTGCAAGGGTGAATTGACGATCACGCCGCGTGAAGGCGGAGGGACGTCGGTAAAAGTAACGATACCGACATTCAATAAGTAAATTCGGTATTAATCGGTAGCGATACCGTTAATATAAGCAAATAATATTTTAAAAGAGGGGATGTCATGTTCAAATTACTCTTCAAAAACATGAAGGCTAAAAACTGGATCTCAGTCATCGCTATTTTTTTGTTGACGCTGGGTGAAGTTTTCTTCATGATGCAAATCGTCAGCTACATCAGTTTGCTTACCGGCGCGGTTCAGAACAGCAGAGAAAACGGTGTAGCCGAAATCTGGTGGTATGGTCTGTATATGGTCATATGCGCTATTCTGATGGCGGCGATCGAAGTCATCATCCGATTTGTAGCCAGCGCGAACGCCAGCAGCTGTGTGACCGGTATCAGACAGAAAATGTATGAGAGAGTCAACAAGTTCGCTATCTCGGACTTTGCTTCTTTCTCTACCGAGTCTCTGATCACCCGAACCACCAACGACATGCAGAATGTCCATCTTGCGTGGCTCACATTCTTAAAGACCGCTTTTTTAGCGCCTGTCGTCATGGTGTGGTCTGTCATTCTTCTGATGCAATACGCCAGCAGTTCTTTGACGTTGGTCACTGCTATATGGCTGGTTCTCCTTGTCGTTGCGGTTGTCATTCTGCTGATGATGCTGACGCCGAAGTTCAAGATCGTCCAGAAACTGACCGACGCTCTTAACGTTGCTTCCAGAGAGAACCTGACCGGCGTTCGAGTCGTCAGAGCGTTTAACGCCGAATCCTATCAGGAAAACAAATTTGAAAAGGTCAACACTTCTTTCACCAAGGTGCAGATCTTTGCCGGCAGAGTGATGTCATTCTTTACGCCGTTTGTTATGATGGTTATGTCCGGACTGTCTCTGTCTATCTTGTGGGCAAGCGCTTATGTCTTAAACGGCATGGATATGGAAGCCGCTTCGCAGTCCTTCAGCGCGACCAACGCGTTCGTTATGCTCGCAAGCCAGATTATTATGTCGTTTGTTCTGATGGTTACGCTGATCGTTATCTGGCCGAGAGCATCTGTCAGCGCGAAGCGTGTCAACGAGGTCATCACTCACGAAGTCTCTGTTTTGGACCCCGAAAATCCCGTTGCTTTCAAAGAAGCAGGTACGATCGAGTTCAAAAATGTCGGCTTTGCCTATCCCGGCTCGGATAAAGAGGCTGTATCCGATATCAACTTCAAGGTCAAGCAGGGCGAGACCATCGCATTCATCGGTGCAACCGGCAGCGGTAAAACTACCATCATCAATATGATCCCCCGTATGGCTGACTGTACAAGAGGCGAAGTACTCATCGACGGCGTCAATGTCAAGGATGTTCTCCAGAAGGATCTGAGAGACCGCATCGGCTATGCGCCCCAGAGAGGCTTCCTCTTCAAGGGCAATATCAGAGAGAATATCGCGTTCAAGAATTCCGATATGACGCTCGAAGACGTCAGATGGGCGGCTCAGATCGCCGACGCAGACGGCTTCGTTATGAAGAAGAGAAACGAGTATGATTCTCCTGTCGCTCAGGGCGGATCAAACTTCTCCGGCGGTCAGAAGCAGAGACTCTGTATTGCAAGAGCGGTTGCTGCCAAGCCCGAGATCCTGATTTTTGACGACTCTTTCTCGGCGCTCGACTATAAGACTGACAAAACAGTCAGAGGACGTATCGCAGAGCAGCTCCCCGATACCACAAGAGTCATCATCGCACAGCGCGTCGGTACCATTATGGACGCAGATCAGATCGTCGTACTGGATAACGGTAAGATGGTCGGTATCGGCAAGCACTATGACCTTGTCAGAAACTGTCCTGTATATCAGGAGATTGCATTATCACAGCTTAGTAAGGAGGAGTTAGGATTATGAGTACAAAAGTAAATGCTCCTGCTAAAGAAAAGAATAAGCTTGGTAGTCTTGTTAAAGCATTCAAACCGTATTATGCTCCCTTTATTTTCTCGATCATCCTGCTGGTCGCATCCGTTATCTTCACGATCCTGACTCCCGGAATGATCCGCAACCTGACCAACGAGATCTCGCCGGTCGGCAAAGAGGCGGTAGCCGGTAATTTTGTTATCAATATGGATAACGTGCTCCGCTATGCGCTGACCCTTGTCGCATACATAGCGATCGCGTTCCTTTCGGGATTTATTTCCGGATTTATTCTTAATACCATCATCCAGAAATTCTCTAAGGATTTAAGAAGGCAGATCTCTCACAAGATCAACATCATGCCTCTGGATTACTTCGACACGACCCAAACCGGTGATATCCTTTCCGTTATCGCCAACGACGTCGATATTCTCAGTACTTCTTTGCAGAACTCCGTGAGTTTGCTGGTGCAGTCCGGTATCATGTTGATCGGCGTATTTGTTGCGATGTTTATCGCCTGCTGGCAGATGGCGCTCGTCGTCGTATGCTCGCTTCCCATTATGCTGATCATCGTCGGTCTTACCTTCAAGTTCGCGCTTCCGCTGTTCGATAAGAACCAGAAGCTCCTCGGCGAAGTCAACGCTGCTGTTGAAGAAAACTACTCCGGTCAGCTCGTTATCAAGGCGTTCAACGCCGAAGATAAAAAGATTGAGGAGTTCAGAGAGAAAAACGATCTGTTCGGCAAGATCATGTACAGATCACAGGCGATCGGTACTCTGATTGAGCCTGCCATGCAGTTTGTATCTTATCTGACCTATGCGGCAGTTCTGATTGTCGCCGGTCTGCTCTTTGCCAACGGCTCTATCTCCGATATCGGTGTTATCACCGGCTTTATCATTTACGTATCACTGTTCCAGGAGCCTCTGGCGCAGATCGGTCAGGCAAGCTCCACAATCCAGCTCGGTACCGCTGCCTGCAACAGAGTATTCAACTTCCTCGAGCAGGAAGAGCTTCCCGATGAAGGAGAAAAGAAAGCGCTTCTCGATCACGACCATATCCGCGGCGAGGTCGAATTCAAGGATGTATGCTTCGGCTACGATCCCAAGAAGCTCACCATCACTAACTTCTCCGGTAAGATCAAGCCCGGTATGAAGGTAGCGATCATCGGTCCTACCGGCGCCGGCAAGACCACACTCGTCAATCTGCTGATGCGTTTCTATGAGATCACCAGCGGCGATATCTTGGTTGACGGCGTGTCCATCAAGAAAATGTCGCGCCATGAGCTCAGAGAAATCTTCGGTATGATCCTGCAGGAGACCTGGGTCATCAACGGTACGCTCAGAGAGAATATCGTCTACAACCTCAAGAATGTTGACGAGAACAGACTCCAAGAGATTCTGGAAGAGACCAACCTAAGCCACTATGTATCTACCCTGCCTCAGGGACTGGATACCGTGATCCAGAAGGAGAGTGCTCTCTCCGCCGGTCAGAAACAGCTCGTCACCATCGCAAGAGCCATGACCGAAAATGCTCCCATGCTGATCCTTGACGAAGCGACCAGTAACGTCGATACCAGAACGGAGATCCTGATCCAGAAGGCGATGGATTCTTTGACAAGCGGCAGAACAAGCTTTGTTATTGCACACAGACTTTCTACCATCAAGAACGCCGATCTGATCTTTGTTATGAAGGACGGCAACATCGTAGAGACCGGTAATCACGATTCCCTGATGGAACTCGGCGGACTCTACTGCGAGATCTACAATTCTCAGTTCAACTGATCGATTTGAGATCCTTATTTTACCGCGTATCGCGGGATCTAACGGAAGAGAAAATCCTTTATTAATCCGGTAGATGACTTTAAAAAGATCACTCCTTATCTGAACGCGGATAAGGAGTGATCGTATCATACGAAAGTCGGACAAAAAGCAATACAGTTTTTTGCTTTTTTACTGTTGATACCAGAAAAAACTACTGCAAGGAGAAAAAAGATGAAAATCACAACTTTTAACCCCATGATCCTTTCCAAAAACGCGGATGAAATCATCGAGCTGTTTGAGGAACTCGGCTTTGAACGCCGTCATCAGGTAGACAACATTGATGACAGGGACATTTCCAGCGTTCGTATGAAAGACGCAAACGGTTTCTACTTGGACGTAGCTCGGGTGGAATCAATGCCCCGGGATATGACTACCATGCGGATGAACGTCAGCGACTTTGATGAGGCATACGAGCTGCTCAAAGCTCACGGCTTCAAAAACGCCCGCGGTGAAGATCAAACGATTGATTCCAAATCCGCTCGCTCATGCCTGATGATCTCTCCCTCCGGCTTTTCCATCCAGCTTACCCAGCACATCAAGAAATAACCGAAAAAACCCCGGTAAACAAAGAACCGGAAACGGTTGTATATATAAAGGAGATTATAATTATGAAAAAAGCACTGATCATATTGATCGCTCTTATGTTCTGTGTTGCGGCTCTTGCGGGCTGTGCAGGTAATAAAGAAGCAACAGAGGTAAAAACGGACGAGACAGCCGCTCAGACAAACGACGCAGGAACACCGTCGTATACAGTTGAGACCTCTGTCGAGGTCAACGGCAGACAGGGCGTCGCTTATGAGAACGGCTGTTACTATGTCAGCGGATCGACCAACCTCATCAAGTATGACAAGGACTGGAACGTTGTCCTCGAAAATGACGATCCGTTTTCTCAGGGCTATGAGCTTGAAGTCAACCATATCGGCGATATCGACATCTACAATAATGAAATCTACTGCGGTGTAGAGCTGTTCCTTGACGGCGTCGCAAAGAATATTCAGATCGCTGTGTATGACGCCGACACGCTGCAATTCAAACGCGCTTTCCCCTTCTCTGAAGAAAGCGGTCAGACAGAGTGCTCCGGCATCGCGGTGAATCCCGACAACGGCACCGTATGGATGTGCTCTTGGGAAGGCGGCCAGTCCGGCAACTATCTCTATAAGTACAAGCTCGATGACGGCGCATATCTCGGCAAAGTTCATGTGCATCCCGTTCCCCAGTGGGTACAGGGTATCGCCTATTATGACGGGGCGTACTACCTCACCGCAGACGACGGCGACGCAGACTTTGACGAGCCCGACCATATTTATAAGACGGTGATCGCGGATGACGCGACCGAATGCACGGTAACAGAAGAAAAGATCTTGGACGACGTTACCAAGCAGGGCGAGATCGAAGGTCTGACCTTTGACAAGGATAACGGTCAGATGCTCGTTCTGTATAACCGCGGCGCAAGGATTATTCTGGGAATGCCTTCCGGCTTCTATGACGGCTACGACAAGGAGATCCACGAGGTATTCCTCTATAAGATGGCGTAAAAGCGTATACCATACCCTGCACATAAGAAAAGCCATGTGATCGATTTTTGTATTCGGAAAGTCGATCGGTTTAAATATTTTTAAGGAGACACCATTATGAAAATCACATCTTTTCATCCCAGTATCGTAACAAAAAACGCCGAGGAAACCATCGCTCTCTTTGAGGCTCTCGGCTTTGAGCGCCGCCATACCAAGACCGGTATCAACGGCCATGTCACCAGCGTCACTATGAAGTATACGGGCGAGGACGGCAAGGAGTTCCGTGTCTCTATCAGCGAAGCTCCCGTACCGCAGGATATCACGTCGATCCGTATGAATATCCGCGACTTCGACGAGGCGTATCAGCTGCTCGAAGCGAAAGGCTTCAAGAACGCTCAAGGCGATAAGGTCACCGATACAGGCTCCTCTAAAGCCACGATGATGGTATCCCCGTCCGGCTTCCCGATCAATATCAGCGAGCATATCAGAAAAGAAGACTGATTATCCCTGTGAAAGCTAATAAACAGACATAAATCAAGAACCGATAACTGGCACGATCGCATCAGTTATCGGTTCTTTTTTCTCGCGATAGCATAACATAAGTACGTTGAATAAAAAAGAAACGGCACCCTATTGGGTACCGCCTCTGACTTGGTTGCGGGAGTGGGACTTGTTCCTCAGCCGGAGACGGCTCTCCTAGCGGAGACAGCAGACCCTTTTGTCCGCGTTGCGGACATTTTCCCTAGCAGGGGAATATCCCTCTGTCATCCTGCGGATGACACCTCCCCGGTGGGGAGACCTCCTCACGACTCCGTGTATGAGCCACGACGAACTAAAGTATCTCGCGATAGCATAACCCGCAGGCCGTGAGCGCATCAAAAAGAAACGGCACCCTATTGGGTACCGCCTCAGACTTGGTTGCGGGAGTGGGACTTGAACCTCACGACCTCCGGGTTATGAGCCCGACGAGCTACCAACTGCTCCATCCCGCGATATATACTTTTTTGAAGTGAATATATATTAGCACTTATCCCGGGCTTTGTCAAGGGATAATCCTGTCGAATTGTATTTTTTTGATAACGTGTAAAAAACTCTGTTGCTTTTTTGCAAAAACTTGTTGAATACTGTCAGAAAACCTTTTATAATAAGGAAAACAAACCGATAAAAATTCATTTTATTTGATAAATATTCGAAGGAGACGAGACCGTATGGAAAAAGACTTTTGCCCCAATTGCTTTGAAGAAAAGTCTTCGCAGGGAGTATGTCCTCACTGCGGATACGACCCAACAGGAGATAAAGGGAAATACCCCTTTGCTTTACCCAGCGGCACCGTTGTCGGTGGAAAATATCTAATCGGAAAAGTCCTCGGGCAAGGCGGCTTCGGCATTACTTACATCGCGCAGGACTACAAGGACAAGTATCTTGTCGCAATCAAAGAATTCTATCCCGATTCCCTCGCGGGACGCAGTGACGGGCTGAAAGTGGTTCCCTTCACCGGCGATCGCGAAGAGGCTTTTGAATATGGCAAGGAGTGCTTCCTTGATGAAGCACATACCCTCGCGCAGTTCATCGGCGACCCGAATGTTGTGCAGGTGTTTAACTATTTTGAAGAGAATAATACTGCATATTTCGCAATGGAATACCTCGAGGGTATCAGTTTGATGGACTTCCTCAAAGAGCATGGTGGCAGGATCACTTATGAAGAGGCAAAGAAATATTTCTTTCCGGTGATGGACGCGCTGTCCAAGGTGCATGAAAAGGGATTCATTCACCGCGACATCAGTCCGGATAACATCTTTATCGCGAATGACGGAGACGTCAAACTGATCGACTTCGGCGCCGCGAGATACAGCATGGGTGATCGTTCAAGAAGTTTGGACGTCGTTTTGAAGCACGGTTACGCTCCAAAGGAGCAGTATACCCGTCACGGCAGACAGGGACCGTATACCGATGTCTATTCTCTGGCGGCAACGATTTATCGCACGCTGACGGGAAGAGTGCCGCCTGATTCTATCGATAGGATGGAAGAGGATAGTATAACGATGCCCAGAGCCCTGGGCTGCAGTTTGCCGGTTGAAGCAGAGGACGCGCTTTACAAAGCGCTGTCAGTAAACGCGAGTGATCGGTATCAAAACGTTAAGGAATTTAAATCGGCATTTTTTGCAGTATCGGTAGGTGAATTTAATAATATTTCTGAAAAAGAGCAAGATGAAAGCATCCAGAAAGAAATTACGGTTAAAGACGAAAAGAATCGGAATGATGAAAAGACAGATGATAATAATACAAACATAAAAGCATCAAAGAGTTTAATAATAAAAAAACTCTTTGCGTGTAGAAGGAACCGAATACTGATAGCGTCTGTTGCAGCTTTGATTGTTATATCTGTTGTTCTTATTATTATTGTACCATACAGCAACAGTGGTGGCTCAGTAATAAGAATCGCGTCAGGATATGACCATACTGTCGGGTTAAGAAAGAACGGTACGGTTGTCGCTGTCGGAGATAATGATTACGGTCAGTGCAATGTTGAAAACTGGACGAATATTACTGCAATATTTGCGGAGGGTGATCACACTGTTGGATTAAAAAAAGATGGTACGGTAGTCGCTACCGGGGATAACGAGGACGGTGAATGTAATGTTGCAGAATGGTCTGATATTATTTCAGTTGCGATAGGATGGGATTATGTCGTTGGACTGAAAAAAGACGGAACCGTGGTGGCGATCGGCAATAATGCTGAAGGGCAGTGTGACGTTGACAAGTGGACGGATATTGTCGCGATAGACGCAGATGGTTGGACTACTGTCGGATTGAAAAAAGACGGTACGGCTGTTGCAGCAGGATATAATAAATACGGACAGTGTGAAATTACTGATTGGACAGATATCGTTGAGATAACAACAACTGGTTATAATACTGTCGGACTGAGAAAAGGCGGTGCAGTCGTCGCAGTCGGGGAAAATGATGAAGGCGAGTGTAACGTTGAAAGTTGGAAAGATATTGTTGCGATAGCTGCTGATTCTTCTCATACAATAGGGTTAAATAAGGACGGAACGGTTATTGCGACCGGCAGGAATAAAGAAGGTCAGTGCAACGTTGAGGATTGGATGGATATTGTTGCAATAGATGATGGAGGTTGCTTTACCATAGGTTTGAAAAAAGACGGTACGGTCGTTGCCGTGGGTTCTAATGACCGCGGTCGATGTGAGGTCCAAGACTGGACGGATATCGTTTCTGTTGTCGCCGGCGGGGATTGTGTCTTTGGTATGAAAAAAGACGGTACCGTTGTAGCTGCCGGAGGAGAGGATTATTGCCAAGGTGCAGAAAACTGGACAGATATCTCTGCTGTGTGGACCAGCAGTGATATTGCGCTAGGACTAAAAAAGGATGGAACCGTTGTAGCAGCCGGGAAAAATGATTATGGTGAGTGCGATGTTGAAAATTGGAAAAACATTACTGCGATTGAAACGGGATACTTTCATACTGTCGGATTAAAAGAAGATGGTACCGTAGTGGCGATCGGTTCTAACGAGGATGGTCAGTGTGATGTTGATAAATGGGATGATATATCCTCGATTGCTACAGGTCCAAATCAAACATTTGGAATAAAAAACGACGGTACGGTAGTTGCGACCGGTTCTAATGACTACGGTCAGTGCGATGTTGGGGATTGGACAGATATCGTAGCGATATCTGCAGAACACGGTCATACTGTGGGGATAAAAAGTGACGGCAGGGTTGTCGCAACCGGAACCAATTTTAAAGGTGAATGCAATGTTGAAAAATGGACAGACATTATTGCAGCAGTTGCACTGGATGACCATACAATAGGACTGAAAAAAGACGGTACAATGGTGGCGACTGGTTATAATTATTTAGGTCGATGTGATGTTGATGACTGGACAGATATTATTTCGCTAGCCGCAGAAGATTACCTAACTGTAGGATTGAAGAAAAACGGAACGGTCGTTGCTACCGGATCAAATAATCATGGACAGTGCGATGTTGATGACTGGAAAGATATTATTATGATAGCAACAAGCGGAAGTCAAACTTTTGGACTGAAAAAAGATGGTACGGTTGTCGCAGCCGGATCAAATAGTCACGGTCAGTGCGAAGTCGAAGATTGGACAGATATCGTCGCTATCGCAGTAGACGGAGTACATACCTATGGGTTGAGAAGTGACGGCACTGTGGTTTCAAACGTGTACAATAAAAAATGCATTGTTGATGATTGGAAGCTTATGTAGCTACAGTGAAAGGATTATAGTATGGCAACATGTTACAATATGTAACGGAATTATTTGAATATAAAGCGTGATGCTGAAAAAGAATTCCTCCACGGCAGTCTGACGTACCAAAATACAGCATTTCTCTTTACTCCCGAAAAGCCTTGCATACGCGGTTTTTCTGTGCTATACTACTTATAATTGCGAAAAACATTCACGGAAGGTGAAAATATGTGCAAGAAAACATTTTATATTACGACTCCCATTTATTATCCCTCGGGCAATCCCCATATCGGGCATACCTATACCACCGTAGCGTGCGACTCCATCGCGCGCTATAAGCGTATGCAAGGTTATGATGTGATGTTCCTCACCGGTACCGACGAGCACGGTCAGAAGATCGAGGAAAAGGCGAAGGAGATAGGCGTCACTCCCAAACAGTATGTGGACGACATCGTTTTGATCTTCAAGAAGCTGTGGAGCTTCATGAACATCAACTATGATCGCTATATCCGTACCACCGACGACTACCATGTCGAGGCGGTACAGAAGATTTTCAAGACCCTCTATGACAGAGGTTATATCTATAAGGGTGAGTACAAGGGCAAGTATTGCACTCCCTGCGAGAGCTTCTGGACAGAGTCTCAGCTGGTCGACGGCAAGTGCCCCGACTGCGGCAGAGAGGTGATCGAGGCGAAGGAAGAGGCGTATTTCTTCAAAATGGCTCCCTTTGCCGAGAGGATCGAGAAGCTCCTTACCGAGACCGACTTCCTCAGACCCAAGACCCGCGCAGTAGAGCTGGTCAACAACTTCCTGCAGCCCTCCGTTGACGAGAACGGCGTCAAGACCTACGGTCTGGAGGATCTCTGCGTATCGCGCACGAGCTTCACATGGGGTATCCCGGTGACCTTTGATCCCGGTCATGTGGTCTACGTCTGGATCGACGCGCTCTCCAACTATATCACCGCTTTGGGATATAATAACGGCGCTTATGCCGATTATGATAAGTTCTGGCCCGCCGACGTCCATATGGTCGCAAAGGATATCATGCGCTTTCACGCGATCATCTGGCCCGCGATGCTGATGGGTCTCGAAGAGCCCCTTCCCAAGCATCTTGCCGTTCACGGCTGGATCACCTTCAACGGACAGAAAATGTCGAAATCATTAGGCAACGTTGTCGACCCGTTCATCCTCGGCGAGCGTTACGGCGTAGACGCGATCCGCTATCATATTATGAGAGAGATGGCGCTCGGTGCGGACTCCTCGTTCTCTAACGAGATCATGATCAACCGCATCAACTCTGATCTTGCCAACGGACTGGGCAATCTTGTCTCCCGCACCGTCGCGATGATCGACAAGTATTTCGGCGGCACGCTGCCGACCGACAGAGAAGCAGGCGAGTTTGACGACGATCTGAAAGCGATTGCTGTTTCGCTGAAAGAAAAGGTTGATGCCTATGTGGAGAATACTCAGCTCAACTTAGCGCTGGAAGAGATCTTTAAGCTCATATCCCGCGCGAACAAATACATTGACGAGACCACCCCGTGGATCTTAGGCAAGGACGAGACGAAGAAGGCGCGTTTGGCGACGGTACTGTACAACCTGCTCGAAGCTATCCGAATCGCTTCCACTCTGCTTTCCGCCTTTATGCCCACGACCATGCCGATGGTATTTGAGCAGATCGGCGCAGGTGATTTTGCAACCTATGAGAACGCTGACAGGTTTGACGTCCTGCCGCTTGATACCACCGTTCACAGAGGCGACGCGATCTTCCCTCGTATCGACATCGACAAGGAGATCGACGAGCTCAATAAGATCTTCAAAAACAGCGAGGAGAAGAGTGAGCCCTCCTTTGTTCCCGAGCCTCATAAGGATGAGATCGCTTTTGAGGATTTCGAAAAGGTGGAGATCCGTGTGGCGAAGGTCAAGGCGTGCGAGAAGGTCAAGAAGTCTAAGAAACTCTTAAAATTCACCCTCGACGACGGTTTCGGCGAGCGAACCATTCTTTCCGGTATCGCCGAGTTCTATGAGCCCGAAACGCTGGTCGGCAAGAATATCGCCTATATCGCGAACCTCGCGCCCCGCAAGATGATGGGGATCGAGAGTCAGGGGATGATCCTCTCCGCGGAGAGTGACGGTAAGCTGAAGGTCGTCACCATCGACGACGAAATCCTCCCCGGCGGACAGCTGGTTTAGTTCAATTCATAATGCATAATGCATAATTCATAATGGAATGATCACGGCGGGAACATCCGCGCCTGAGTGTAGGGCGGGGGCTTGCTCCCGCCGAAATTATATTAATTTTGAAGTCTATCAGAAACCGGCATTAAAACGAAGGGGATACCTCGGAGCAGATGCTCCTCTGAATGACAATCAGTAAAAAGAGTAGTACGATGAAATACCATAACATTTTTGACGCGCACGCGCATTATGACGACAAGTGGTTTGACGATGACCGCGATGAGCTGCTGTTCTCAATGAAGGAGAACGGCGTGTCCTATATCCTCTCTGCCGCAGTGGATATTCCCTCGGCAAAGACTCTCTTGGAATATTCAAAAAAATATGAGAATTTCTATACCTGCGTCGGGATCCATCCCGAAAACCTCGAAGGACTGTCCGCAGACTGTCTTTCTCAGATCATCGAGCTGATGAAGGATGAGAAAGCGGTCGCGATCGGAGAGATCGGGCTCGACTACCACTGGGAGATCGACAGAGGAGCCCAGCACCGTGTGTTTGAGGAACAGTTAAAGCTCTCCAAGGAGCTGGATGTTCCCGTTGTGATCCACGACCGAGAGGCGCACGGCGACGTGATGGACTATCTGAGAAAGTATCGCCCCAAGGGACTCTTGCACTGCTATTCCGGATCGGTCGAAATGCTCAAAGAGGTGATAAAGCTTGGGCTGTCGATTTCTCTCGGCGGCACCGTGACCTTCAAGAACGCGCGCGTACCGGTAGAGGTTGCCGCCGCGGTACCGATCGACAGATTGCTGCTGGAGACTGACGCGCCCTATCTTGCGCCGGTGCCCTTCCGCGGCAAGCGCAACGACTCGAAGAACATCGCATATACCGCCGAACGCATCGCAGAGATCCGCGGGATGGATCCGCAGGAGCTGATCGATATCACGACAGAGAACGCGAAGAGACTTTTTGAAATTAGGAATGAGGAATGAGGAATGAGGAATTGTCATTCAGAGCGAAGCGAAGAATCCCCAGAAAGGACATATATGAAAATCCGTCTTGACAAGTTCATATCCTCCCAGACGGCGTATTCCCGCTCCGAGATAAAAACGCTGATCAAAAACAAATCGGTCAGTGTCAACGGCGCGGCGGCAAAGTCGTCTGATATCAAGATCGACACCGAAACGGACACCGTCATCCTCGGCGGCAGAGAGATCCGTTACCGTGAACACGTTTATTATATGCTTAACAAGCCCCAAGGCGTCGTCTCCGCGACAGAGGATAGAGAAGAGAAAACCGTTCTCGATCTTCTGCCCGAGGAGATGAAGCGTCCGGGACTGTTCCCCGCGGGAAGGCTTGACAAGGACACCACAGGACTGCTGATCATCACCGACGACGGCGGTTTTGCCCATCGGATGCTCTCGCCAAAGAAGCACGTATATAAGTATTATGCCGCTGTTCTCGACAAAGAACCGGACGAAAATATCAAGGCGGCGTTTGCAGAAGGCATTGTCCTTTCGGACGGAACATTATGCGCGCCGGCGGATATTCTCTCTATCGCATCAAATACAGTGACGCTGCGGCTCAAAGAGGGAAAGTATCATCAGGTGAAGCGGATGTTCGCGGCGCTGGGCTGTACGGTGATCGCATTGGAGCGGTACCGGATCGGCGCTTTGACGCTTGACGACTCCCTCAAAAAGGGAGAAATCAGAGAGCTGACAGAGCCTGAGCTGGCGCTCATCTTTCAAGAGTGACAAGAAAACCCGCGTTTTTTATATATTTTTTCACTTTAACTTGGCAAAACGCCTAAAAATGCATATCCATTTTTTGTGTTATCGGGATATTGTCTAAATTTCCGTCTGAATATTTAGTGAAAAAATAAGTGGTAATGCAAGGAAAATTGTGCTATATTATATCTGTACAATCACCAAAAGTGTGACAGATTGGACGTAAATGGATTATATGGAGGTTTTCTAATGGCTAATGTATCACTGCAACACATTTATAAAATTTACGACGGTAACGTTGTTGCCGTAACCGACTTCAACCTCGAGATTGAAGATAAGGAATTTATCATTCTCGTAGGTCCTTCCGGCTGCGGTAAGTCCACTACCCTGAGAATGATCGCAGGTCTGGAGGATATCTCTAAGGGCGAGCTCTACATCGGCGACAAGCTGTGCAACGACGTAGCGCCCAAGGACAGAGATATCGCGATGGTTTTCCAGAACTACGCTCTGTATCCTCATATGACAGTTTATGATAATATGGCGTTCGGTCTGAAGCTCAGAAAGATGCCTAAGGAAGAGATCAAGAGAAGAGTCGGCGAGGCTGCCCGTATCCTCGGTATCGAAGAGTACCTCGACAGAAAGCCGAAGGCTCTCTCCGGCGGTCAGAGACAGCGTGTTGCGCTGGGCCGTGCGATCGTTCGTGATCCTAAGGTATTCCTGCTTGACGAGCCGCTGTCCAACCTGGACGCGAAGCTGAGAGCGAATATGAGAACCGAGATCAACAAGCTCTATCAGAGACTGGGCACCACTTTCATCTATGTAACCCATGACCAGACAGAGGCTATGACGATGGGTACCCGTATCGTTGTTATGAAGGACGGCTTCATTCAGCAGGTTGATACTCCTCAGCATCTGTATGACCTCCCCTGCAACAAGTTCGTTGCTGAGTTCATCGGTTCTCCCCAGATGAACGTCAGAGAAGCGATCCTCGTGAAAGAGAACGGCAAGTTCGCTCTCAAGTTTGATGAGTACACCGTTGTTCTTCCCGAGTCCAAGAACAAGAACGGCTGCTTAGAGCCCTATGCAGGCAAGGAAGTTTACTTCGGTATCCGTCCCGAGCACGTTCACGATGAAGAAGAGTTCTTAGATAAGTACAAAGCCGCCGGCGGCAACGGCATCATCAAGGCGAACGTTGACGTTACCGAGCTGATGGGCGCTGAGATTTATCTGTATGTCAACATCGGCGGTATCCCGATCACCGCGCGCGTAGAGCCCACCTCCACCGCGAAGCCCGGCGATACTATCGAGATCGCGTTTGAGCTCGAGAAGCTCCACCTCTTCGACAAAGAGACCGAGATGACCATTACCAATTGATTGTGTGCGCTGAGCGCCGGAGCCCTCGGATAACGACTGACGAGCCGGGACTGCCCGAAGGACTCATAGAGTCCGCAGAGCGGTTAGGCGAGTGGGAGTTATACGAGGATCAGCGGAGGCGAACGAGGCGTGATATTAAGCTTACAAGTGTATATGCAATAAACCTGAGGAACGGACAGCGATGTTCGTTCCTCTTTTTTGTCGAATAAATGTAGGGGAGGGTCTTGACCATCCCGAAACATTGATATCAGATGCTGCTTTCGGCTGCAAGCCAACATCAGCCGTAGGGCGAGGCGCTCTTGACTTGCCGGTCGCATTAGCGTTTTGACTACGTCAGACGTTTCATACAGGAGCAGGATTTTACAGGCATCTCCTGTAACCGATATAGATATTACAGCAAACTTTCGGCAAGTCGAGGGCGCCTTGCCCTACGGTTTAATGCAACGTCCTACAAATCAGGTGAGGGCGGAGTCCTCCCACAACTCTTCACTCTTAGCTCTTAGCTCGGGAGTAGACCCTCCCCTACTGTAATCACCCTGCACCCTGCACTCTGCACCCTGCACTCTGCACCCTGCACTCTGCACCTTGCACCCTGCACTC